>CANQFB010000003.1 GCA_947598205.1 uncultured Clostridia bacterium | reverse complement strand
GCTTGATCTCAACAAAAGTTGAGAGCGAACTTACGGATCTTGAATTACGAGAAATGCTATGATTTCTACGAGTCGCCTAGCGTACCCAGTATGAAAACGTACTTCGCTGTGCAGTTGTCAGTTTGCGAGTTCACAAATTTCTTTTTGGCAAGCAAAAAGAAATTTCGTGAGGGGTTAGCTTCCTTCATCTCAAAGCTCCGTCGCCCGCTGTGCCTATATGTCCTCAAAGACAATAAGCGTGCGGTGGCGTAGCAAATGGGGGCGCCCACGGCGGAAGTCAATTCCGCCTAAGGCAAGTGATTTGGAAGCAAAGGTACGCGTCATCCTGAGCCGACCAAGTATTACGAAGTCTATGAGGGTTTATCCTCGAAGGATCCCGAAGTACGAAGTCCGAACATCGCAAACGTGACCCCGAGAAAGATACCGCTTGAAGCAATTCAGACGTTATCCCGTGTCGTTAAAGGGGGAAACTTTTAACGACAATACAAAGATATATCGCGCCATGAGGCGTTATATATACCATTCCGGTGGCGATAGCAGAGAGGATCCACCTGTTCCCATCCCGAACACAGAAGTTAAGCTCTCTTACGCCGAAAGTACTTGGCCTAACGGCCCGGGAGGATAGGTAGCTGCCGGATTTCATTGCTCCTTAGCTCAGTCGGTAGAGCACGCGGCTGTTAACCGCGGTGTCGTCAGTTCGAGTCTGACAGGAGCAGCCAAAACAGAGCGAATCAGGTCGATTCGCTCTGTTTTTGGGTTTATAAGAAAACCACGCGATAGTCGCGTGGCCAAAAGAGGCTTTGGCGGTGAGGTAGACAAAACAGCTCCGTTCGGTGTAGAATTAAGTGACCTGTCGGTATAAGATATACACAAAATCGGAAGGTATTAAAATGGCGGAGTATAAAACAAGTGGTTTATCACATGCGAAAGGGAATTATGATTTTCCAAAAGAGGAGGAGAAATGAGAGGTACAGCCGAGCGCAGGGTCGCACTACTGACGTTGCTGTGTAAACGCCGTCGAGACATTATCCGCAATCTCGCATTTGAATTTGGCGTGTCCGATCGCACGATCCGAACGGATATAGAGATCCTTTCGCGCGCATTTCCGATTTATACGGTCCCCGGGTGCGGCGGCGGGGTGTTCATCATGGAAGGTTATCAGTTGGGGATGAAGTATCTCACCGACCAAGAAGAAAGATGCCTGAAAGATGTAGCTTGCGGGTTGGATAGGGATAGGCGGGAGATCGTGAAAGGAGTGATACGAAAATTTTCGAGGAGGGAAGTCGGTAACCCCCATGGAGGTTTGGTTTCGACACCGATTCTCGGCAACATTGAAAAAAGCAGTCATTCAAAGAACGTCGATATATCGCTCATCAAGCAAGAATTTTCTAATCAAATCCTATGATAGACCGTACCGCCGCAATAGGTTTTTGCAGAAGAAGGAAAGGCCTGCGCTCCTTTCAAGGGCGCAGGCCTTTTGTAGCCAATCTTTTCGTAAACGGTGCGGTGGGAAGGGAATTATTTTTCGGACGCGTGGATGAACGTCTGCACACTGTCGAGGAAGGTGTGGTTATCGAGGATGAATTCTTCGTACCTTGTGATATAAATGACGTCCGTCTTTCCCTTGATTTTCGCCATACAAGAGATTTTTTCAAGACCGAATTGCGGGTTGAGGGTGGAGTCTAATTGATACGCTATTGAGTACTCTGGCAACTTCTCGAAGACGGGGGGCTTAGGAAAAGTAAAATTCGTATATTGATAATTTGCGTTACAGGTGATATAAAATTCACCGTTGAGCGAATCATCAAAGCAATTTACCGATAACTGATAATATAAAGGTTCGTTGCTCACGCTATCATATGTTCTTGTAATGGAAATCTGATAGTCATCAGCATCGAAGGTAAGTGAAAAATCATGCAACTCGGAATTCATCTTTTCGACCGTACTGTCTTCGGTGACGAAGTTCTCTTCCAAATACTTCTCCGCTTGCGCGCCGAAGGGATAGAGCGTGAAGACGCATATAAGTACGACGGCGAGGGAGGCGGCGAGGCTCGCCGCCCCCGCGATCCATGCGCGGCGGTAGGACTTCTTCTTTTCGGGGTATTCGATCCCCAAGGCGCGGAGCGTCCTCCCGCCGTCCTCCTCCAAAATCGCCTGCCGATCTTGTTTTGCCTGTTTTTTCAGATACCTTTTTACATTCATGTTCAATAGATGTTGATAGCCAAGGCGTCGATGATCCTTGTCTTATAGTTGATATTATAGAACCCGGCGGGTTTAATAGCGACCCCCGAGGCTACGTTGAAGTAGTAGTCGGTCAAATTGCCCTTCGTTGTGACATAGTTATATACGCTATATCCGAAGCCCACCATGACATGGTTGGCGGTCGAGAGATAATAGCCGATGGAATCGTAGTTTTCGTCCTCGGATAAGTATCCGACGTTATACCCGCTCACAAAGAACACGATGGGCTGGTTGGCTTCTATGTATGTCTTTGCCTTGGAGAAGCTGAAGGAGCCCGAGGACATGCAGGAGGTTATGGTGACGGACTTGTCTTTCTCCTTGCAGAATTTCTTGATGCCGTCCACAAACTGTGCCTCCGTCGCGCCCGTCTCGTCTATGCCCATGTAGTCATAGAGCGTTTCGGTCAAAGCAAAGGTCGCCGAGTCTTGTACCGAATAGGAGTATGCCACCCCTCCGATCAAGGAACCCGACTTGTGGTTGGGGATGAGGTCTTCGTCGTAGCGGTCGTAAAAGCCTATGAGATTGGCGCCCGCAACTGCGGCGCAACAGGAGACGGCGGGGGCATAGGTAAAGGCCGGAGCTATGATGGCGAGGTCGTAAACGCTTTTCTCTCTGGAGATGAAGTCTCTTCTTACGATCTCCGTCGAATGCGTATCGTCGTTTGTTCCGTTGTAGACGATCGTATCGCAATAATGCGGTTCTTCATCCTGCTTTTTGAGGGTGGCGCAGGGCGCCGCGCCCAGTGTGCCGAGCATCAAAAGACAGCTCAAGCCGATGGTTGCAAATTGTATCATTTTTGTTTCCTCCTATGTGGTATTCTCTATACCTTATATATAAGTCACGGGCGGAGACAAAAATGTTACAAATATTTTTCGAGGGTCTTATATGCGCGGCTGGCCTTCAGGCGGACGTTGCCGCAGGTCATGTTCAGCATGGAGGCGATCTCCTTGTGGCTGTATCCCTCCCAGAAGTGCATGATGAGGATCTTTTGGGAGACGGGATCGAGGTGCTCGAAGGCGAGCTGGATCGCAACGTTTTGGGTGGAGACCTCGAAGATGGGCGAGGCCTTCATATTGTCGGAGAGGGGGACTTCTTCGTGCCGCCTTCTCAAAAGGTCAATGGCCTTATTATCCGCCACGGAAAAGATCCATTTCTGCGGCGCCTTGATATATTCTGTATGCTCCATGTGCAGGATCGTAACAAAAACCTCTTGCGCGACATCTTCGGGACAAATACATTTTCCGAAACGAACACGGAGGTGCAGGATGATCTTTGCATAGTACTCCTGATATATCGGAATGAGCGCCCGCTTATCGGATTTGATTTTAAGGAGCAAATTGTTAAACTTCTGTGGTTCCATTGTTCTTTTGAGGGCATTCTTCTTTTGCGCAAGTTTGTGTTTGCAATTTTGTCAAGGGCGACCCCTGCGGAAATTTTTCCCCCTCACGCGCAAACAAAACCGGGAAGTAATTATATCATAAATAAAAAATGCGGTCAAGACTTTCCATAAAATGAACAATCCAAAGCGGGGGAAAAGATCGCCATGCAAGGCCTTATGAAAATAATTTGTAACATTTTTTCCCGCTCAACACGTCCTATCCAATAAAAAAAGGAAAAAGATATTCAGAGGAAGATCGTGAAAGCACGATCGGCACCCCGAGAAGTGACGCGATACCTATGATAAAATATTTTAAGGATGCGCAAGCGGAGCTAAATAGTTGTATCGAAAATGTCCTTTGGAGCAAGCCCGTTACCGTCGATGGGCAGATCCGCACAAAGCACGGGGTCTGCGAAGGCGTAGAATATGATGACTTTGAAATATTGAATATCATCGTCCGTTCGGATATCCACAGCATAGACTATCATGACGGAAAAGCGCTCTTCATGTCGCTGAACGTGAAGGCCGAGATCGAAGTTGCATGTTCATACTTCGATGAGAAAAATTCCGCTTGGGACGCAGAAGAACAAGATTATCTCTATAAGGCCTGCGGGCATATCATCGAAAAGCACGAAATCGCATTTTTGGCGAAGGTCGTCTGCGAAATAGAAAATGAGCGGATCGGTCGGAAAACGATAAAGCCGCTCTTGCAACGGCGGCTTGTTCTCGATCGCGCTACCCTTAAAGACCGTTTTCCATTGGACCTTTCTGCAATGAGCAAGTTTTATGAACATCTGGCCTGCAAATGCGGGCATTATATCACCGTCAATCTGATCGATTACGAGGAAGATAAAACCGTGACCGAAAGGGGAATGGGGGCGGAGACGGCGCACCATGTCGCTTATGAGGATTTCTGCCCGAATTGCGGAAGAAAGTTTAAGATCAGCGGCGCGATTTATGAATATCCGTCGGGCTGTTTCAATTATAAAGACATCAATACGGAATGGGACGCAAAGAATTGATATGGGCATCACGCCAAGGCGAACATTCCCCGTCGCATCCTTTCATTGATAAAGATTTTTATGGAAGTCACACATTGCCGAGCCGAGAGCTCGGCTTTTTTTGCCGCGACGAATGGGGAAGACGCCTTGTCGCCCCCGTAGGGGGAGATGTCGCGAGCCCCGCGCTTTTCCAATACGTCATACCGAGCCCGCAAAGCGGGCGAGCGTATCCCCTGATACGAAGTCGAAGCATTACCGTATTATAATAAGGTGATTCCTCGGCGTTGCTCGGAATGACGAATTAGTAGCCTCAACCCCCATCCAATCTTAAAGAGTTTTTCTCGGAAAGCGATTGACTTTTCCCTTAAATTTGGCTATAATATAAGGGAAAACATAAGGAAATAAGGGTAAATGCGTAATTTTAATTACTCTGCGATCAAAGTTCAGAAATGGGATAGCGACGTATTGGGTCTCATTGCCGCTATCTATAAAGAGGCCGGGAAACAGGAATTATATTTGAAACAACAGCCTGAAAAACTCAACAAACTGGTCGAAATAGCGAAGATACAGAGCACCGAATCCTCCAACGCCATCGAGGGCATTGTGACAACAAGCACAAGAATAAGACAGCTTGCGCTTGAAAAGACGACGCCCAAAAACCGTGATGAAGAAGAAATTGCAGGGTATCGGGATGCGCTCAAACTCATTCACGAAAATTTTGACGTCATTCCCATCACACAAAATTATATTCTGCAGCTCCATAAAGTAATGTACGGACACCTGAATAATCCGTATGCGGGGCGCACGAAGAATGTTCAGAATTATATTGCCGCTACCTATCCCGACGGGCATACGGAAACACTGTTTACGCCGCTTGCCCCGTTTGAAACGCCCGAAGCCCTTGACCGTATTTGTGAAGAATACAATAGAGTTATCGGCAATCATGAGATAGAGCCGCTGATCGCCATACCCGTGTTCATCCACGACTTCCTCTGCATCCATCCCTTCAACGACGGCAACGGAAGAATGAGCCGGCTTCTCACTACTCTTTTATTGTATCAGAGCGGTTTTTATGTGGGAAAATACATCTCGCTCGAAGCCAAGATCGCCAAAAGTAAAGATTTGTACTATGAAGCTTTGCAGGCGAGCCAAGTGGGTTGGCACGAGGGCGCGGATGACGCAACGCCATTCATCAAATACTTGCTCGGCACGTTGCTTTCCGCATATAAAGACTTTGAGGACAGGTTTGAATTGGTGCAAGATCATATTTCTGCATTGGAAACGGTGAGACGTGCAACGAAACAGAGGATAGGAAGATTCACCAAGCAGGACATTATGGAACTCTGTCCGTCGCTCTCCGTCAGCTCCGTAGAGGGTGCGCTTCGTAAACTCGTGGATATGAACGTACTTCGGCGCGAAGGCGCAGGAAGGGCAACGAAATATTATAGATCAAACTGATCCACTTTCTACCGGAGGGAGGAGAGCTCTTCAATCCTAATGCAAGCAAAAATACATCGGAAGTTCCGTACCCAAGGGGATATTTTTCGCGCCGGAGCGACGATTTTTTCCATTTTTCGACAGAAGAGAGGGCAATTTTTATGGGGAAGTCTTGACAAAAAGGAAAAGCCCGTTAAAATATAAAGAAAAAAGACGCGAAAAATCGCGGTTTCGGAGGGAAATATGAATACGGATTCGGCAACGATCACCTTCATCATAACAGTCGCACTGGTCGCGCTCGGGGTGTTGTTTTCTTTGGTCTTGGGGTTTATCATCTATGTAAAATACGAGAGCAAGACGACGAGAGCGAACGCGGATGCGCGGATGGCGGCTTTGCAGGACGCAGTGGGACAGATCCCCGCAGATACCGTCACGCCCTCGCTGGCGCAGATATGGCTTTCAAAACGTCGGGAGAATGACGAATACTTTTTGATGATCACAAAGCAACTCAAACTGACCTTTGCGTTAGCGCTTATGAGCGCGGTCTTTGGGCTGTTGCTGTTTGCGATCACGGTGTGCGTTGCGTTGGCGTTTCAGGAAAATCTGATAGTGTCGTTGATCCCCGCAATCAGCGCGGCAATCGTGGAAATGTTCAGCGGGATCATATTATCCGTCCACCGCACGACGCTTAAACAAGTCTCTAAACTCAGCGATGGAGCGGGACGCCAAGAGCAACTGTATTCCGCACTCATGCTGAGTTCTTCGCTCTCGCCACAAAGCAAGGACGCCGTGGTCTCGGAGATCCTGAAAACCGAAACGGAAAGTCTTACAGCCACCGACTCCGATAATTCCATGAAATCTGCATAAATAGTATGTTTTATACGTTAAATTGCATAAAAAAGCGAGATTTGAATAATCTCGCTCTTTTTTGGTAAACGAAAACCACGCGATAGTCAGTCGCGTGGCTCAAAAGAGGCTTAGCCGATGAACAGAAAGAAATGTAGAGCAATGAAAGGGAGGAATGTCCCTTGTCGCCCACGTAGGGGGAGAAGCCGCGAGCCCCGCGCTTTTCCAATACGTCATACCGAGCCCGCAAAGCGGGCGAGTGTATCCCCTGATACGAAGCCGAAGCATTACCATATTATAATATAAGGTGATTCCTCGGCGTTGCTCGGAATGACAATTAGAAGCCCACTTGCTTCTGAATTTCGTCATGCTAGCGAAGTCGAAGCATTACCATATTATAATAAGGTGATTCCTCGGCGTTGCTCGGAATGACGAATTAGAAGCCCACTTGCTTCTGAATTTCGTCATGCTGAGCGAAGTCGAAGCATTACCATATTATAATAAGGTGATTCCTCGGCGTTGCTCGGAATGACGAATTAGAAGCCTCAACCCCCATCAGTCGCCTGCGGCGACAGCCTCCCCCTTCCAAAGGGGGAGGCCCTTCTGGAAGAAGGGCGGGAGGGCCTTTTCTTAAACTAAAAAAAGTGAAATTCACAATTTTCATGGAATTTGTAAATACATTTCAAAGATTTCGATGAATTTCCGACAAGTTTATTCAAAAAACGATAAGAAATAACAACGGGGGGGGGCGTGCCTTTTGGCAAATATTTTCGTTGATTTTTGGAACGTTCCGTGTTAAAATCACGGCGAATCATCACCATATATTATATGGTGAAGTAAATTTTGCGAAAAAAGCGCAAAATAGGGAGGATTCTATGAGTAAAACGAAGAAGGTAAAACTTACCCTCGCGGCTCTCCTTATGGCAATCTTCATGTGCTGTACGGGCGTCGCCTTGGGCGAACTTGTGCCTGCAAGGGCGGATGACAAAGTTCTTTCGGAAAACACGGCAGAATATACATTCCGTGATGTTGACGGCGAAGAACGAAACCCTTCTGAATATTGGAATAAGTCTTATGGGTTATATGACTTCACTTATAATTCCGATAAAAATGAGTGGATTAGTCCAACAAATTATAGCGGAAGTTTTCGCTTGGAATTGACGGTCACAAACGTCCCCGAAGCTGGAACGGGCGTAATTGCTTTTCAGTGGAAAGTCAGCAAACTTATCAGTGGCTCTCCGATGTCCATCACAGTAAAAAAGGGCGATGAGCCTGTTATCAATGCGGAAGCGGTGACTGAAGCAAACGTTGAGCAATATAAATTGATTAAAGTTGAAAACCTCATCTTTGGCGACAAAGTCACTATCGAATTTCAGAAAGCCAACCAGGCAACTTTTACAATTCAAGGTTTAAACAGACCAGGGAAAGATATTACCATGAGGGCTCAAATCCAAGAAGGGGATGAGGAGCATGGGACAATCAAGACCGAAATAGAAGACGAAGTGGTAGGCGAGGACGGCGTCTTGACCGCGAAGCG
The DNA here is from genome assembly GCA_947598205.1 of uncultured Clostridia bacterium. Classification (GTDB taxonomy): domain Bacteria; phylum Bacillota; class Clostridia; order Christensenellales; family Borkfalkiaceae; genus Gallimonas. The sequence goes on along the minus strand of CANQFB010000003.1, from coordinate 180,404 downwards.
TGGTTGGGGCGAAAGTGTAACTTTTACGGCCGAGCCGCAAGAAGGCTATGCCGCAGTTTGGTATAAAGTTACCGGCGAAGATCGTGAATTCGCGGGCGACGGGTCTGTGTCTTTAAGTAAGCTCGCCGGGCGTCACAACAATCTTCAATTTGTTGTGAGGTTTATTAAAAAGGGCGGTGAACCCGAAATCACTTTTGGCGCGCCCAGCAGCAAAGGAGCGCAATGGCAAAAGAACGACCAGGAGTATACGATCAATCAACTGACAGCTCTCCAACGTGGCGAAGAAGTCAATTTGCGAGTTCTTACGACGAGTAAGTATTTTAAGTTCACGTATACGTTTGCCGGCGGTACTCCAGCAAATGAGTTTAGGGAAGACCACTATTCAGGCTCCCCCTCAATTACAGCATACGTGGATGGCACAAGGTGGAATAGGTTAGAAAAAACTTATGACATCGGTTCCGAGTCCGTTGAGACGACTTGCTATGTTGCGCTTCCTGAGGGGCAAGCGCATATTATCGAGATCGAGGTGCAACTTTCTAATTCATCCAGGAAAAACCCCGACGACAATCAATCCTATCCGATCAGTGAAGTCCATGAAGGTTGCTCCGTTTTGTTCAAAGATTTTGCGCAGATGGATGAAGTGACCGAAGAGGCGCCCACGATCCATTTCTATTACAATCCACACTTAGCTGAACTCACAGTCAACGGAAAAAAGGTGGCGCAAGAAGATAAGTTCTGTACAGTAGATTATGCAGTTTCAGTAAAATATCTGGAAGAAATCACTTATTTTTTCCAAAAACGTAGCAATGTTATTTCTACGGTTGACGGAACGACATCCGTATCAGTGGAATACAACAATACAACGAGTAATACAGACTATAATCATTGGTCGGAGGATGAGCCGGAGACGCTCAGTTTCTGGAAAACCAATGTCCCCACATGTAATTTAGAGAGTGGCCAACCTGTAAGCATCACGGACGGTAGCAATGAACTTAAAATCTATCAAAATTATTGGGAAGTAAACAGTCTATCGCCTGAGGTCGAAGTTGTTCAGTCGATCAATGGCGACACGACGGAGGCACAGCCGATTTTGGGCGACGAAATGCTTGAATTTCCGTGGGCACAAGAGAATTCCTTAATCGTGAATATCAAGGCATTTACGAATGCCCTGACCTTGGATAATTTTCTTATTACTGTAAACGGCAAAACCTATGATACGAGTAACATGGAATTAGCCGGAGACAGCTATATATTTGTCATTACTGATGTCACCAATCTCAGCGTAACGGTAGCTTATGCCTCGAATAATAATTATAAATTCAATGGGAAAACAATATCGTTTTCCGCGCATGAAACCTTAGAGGAAAGCACGCTCAAGGATATTGTAAAGACAGATGAGCTTGTTGTGAAAACAGGGGATACAAGCAACAAAGGCGTTATGGAATGGCAGTTCGATCCCTACCGTTCTGAAGAAGCGAACTATGCCTATTGGGGCTATTTGCCCTCGACGACAAGCTACGATATTCAAAGGGATCTATTCCTCAACTTCTCTATGGGAGAGGGAGTAGGCGCTGAGAGTGGTAGCATTTCTTTTGAATTTCAATTAAAGAGCTATGTGTTGGACGGTTTGTTGTATCCTTCGTATAGCGGACAACTTTACTATCAGGCCGATAAAGAATTTACATTCGGTCAGCAGGCAAGTGGGTCTGAGGACGGTAACTTGATTTTACGAGGTGAGTATAAGGGCGACGCGACCTTCCTTGCCGGTGTTCTTGATAAGGGCGGCGATGTTAAAACAGGCGGCGGAGTTATCAAGCAGGACAACGGTTGGTACCGCGTCAGCATTCCCATCAAAAAAGGTCAAACGATTTATCTCGCCTATTTCATGGGCTCTGGAGTATTTTCGCCTGCAACAGATGAAACATGGTTTAGTATCCGCAATCTTCGTCTGAATACGGGCACGGCGACAATTAAACTTGCAACGTGCGAAGATAGTAGCGGGTCTGTCAAGGCTACGGTTGACGGCAGGGAACAAGAAGATAGTTTCACCGTTGCGGTTGGGACTGCGATTGACTTGGAGGCGATTCTCGGTGTTGGCGAAAAATTCTATGGCTGGGCGTTGGACGACGGAAGCGCGCTTTCGACCGAACAGAGCCTCTCTTACTTTGCCGAAAAGGATTGCACTATCACAGCCTATATGGCAGTGGACGGCACATACAAGGCGCGTATTGAGGGTGTGTACTACAAAGAGTTGCAAACAGCGCTCGATAAGGTAGAAGCAAACCAAACGGTAACAATCGTTGAAAAACATCTCGAGATCACACAATCTCTTTTGGTTCCAAAAGATGTTACGCTTCTCCTTCCCTACAACGCGGCGGGCGGATTTATGGAAACAGGCACCTCTGCGACTGCGGCAAATCAAATTTCGTGGTATGGCACGAAATATAACGTGGCATATATCACGGTTATCGTAAAAAACAATGCAAAAATCACCGTGGAAGGCATCTTGCGCGTGGGCGGCATCGTCAATGATATTTCCGTAGAAAATGGCTACCAAGGGCACACCTCGGGCGCATATGCCGAACTCATCCTTGAAACGGGCAGTAAAATTCAAGTTGCAAAGGGCGGCGTGATGGACGTCTACGGCCGCGTTTGGGGCGGCGAAGGCGCAACGGGCGAAAATATGGGTACGATTGACGTTGCCGAGGGCGGCAAGCTCTATGAGCCCTTCCTCATTCTTGACTACGCGGGCGGCACGAATGCTCTGAACAGTTTTACGGCTCAGACAACGCCCTTTAAGCGGTATGCGATGATCAACATCGAGGTGCCGCTCACCATCAATTACGGCGCACAGCTCTATGGTCATGCGAGCCTTTGGATCCCGTCGTTTAATTTGCTTGCTTCTCTCGATCAACCTTTCATTTCTTATGATATGGGTGGGAAACTTGGCGGTGATGGCAACGGGAACGACACGTTCGTCATGCTCCATAAAGGCGCAAGTGTAACAATTACCTATAATCGCGAAAAAATCGCGGAAGGAAAAGCCGCGAACGGGACAGAGGGCATCGGCGAAACAACGATGATCTTCGAGGGTGGGGCGTCGTTCAGCTACATGCAGTTCTCGGCCATGAGCCTTACCGTGCCTACCAGTCCCGTCATGTTCTCCATTCCCTATAATTTCCAAGTCGAATTGAATGCGGGGATGAAGACGGGAGATGAGATCGACGAAACTTATAATCAGTATGAGACCAAGACGGACTTCATGATCATGCCGGGTGCAACCGTAAAGGTTGGCGAGAACACAACGCTCACGCTCAACGCCGACACATGGGTTCTCGACGGTATGAAAGCGGGCGCACAAGCGGGCAAGTCCTATCCGGCTTCGACTGACCTTGAAAATGTAGGCTATTCCAAGAGCGGCAACTTAATCGTCAACGGTACGCTCAAGATCGGGATGAAGACACCGGTGAAATTTGAAATCAGTTTCGGTGGCTCAAGTGCGTCGGGAGGATCTGATGACACGTCGCCGCGCCCCGCGAATTTCCTCGGTATCATTCAAACGAATGGAACGACGGGTAGAATTGAAATCCCCAATGATAGTGGTTTAAGCGGAAAAGTTTGGATGGGCCTGAATAATGCGAACTACTTCGCATACACCACGACCGCACGCGTGTGGGATAAGGTGCACAACTGCTTCGGCGACCTCAAAGCGGGGCACACTTACACCGCGACCTCGGGCGAAGGGTTCACCCTTACCGAACTCAACTATACGAATGCAGAGGGCGGCAAGGAAGATCAAAAATTAGAGCTCAATTCGGACATGGTGGGTTCGTGGATGATCGAGCACGGCGAAAATCATACCTATGATTGGACGATCACCGAGAAGGATAAAGAGGCGTTTGACGGGAACTTCAAGCCGATCACCCGTACCTGCCAAGAGCTCGGTTGCAACCATGAGGGCGAGAAGAAGCTCCTTAAGAACGTCGGAGAGTTTACCAACGAGACCTATAAGGGTGAGGCTTATACCGGGAAGGAACTCTTTGAAAAGCTCTATGATGGTTTGACGGTAGGAGATCTCGGATGGGAATTCTCCATTGCCGATAACAAGACGCTCAAGGATGCGGACAGCTATTCCATCACCGTCACCATTCCCGAAGAATACGGCTACTTCCTTATAGACGATGCCTTCTCGCAGACGGCGACCTTCTCCTTCACGATCCATCAGAAGGAGATCGACGTCAAGATCCTCGACCAAAAGGCGCCCTACTCGGGTAAGACGCCTACCGTGTCGCAAGACAAGGGCAAGGGCTACACCGTGGAAGGGCTTTTCGGTAACGACGGGCTCGGCATCACCATCACCGCGGAAGGTTTGACAAAGGACGTGAAAGAGGGCGGCTATAACCTCACGGCGGAAAAGACCGAGGGCACGCAGTTCGCCAACAAGAACTACGCCATCAATTTCGTTTATACGCATGAGGACCACTCGATCTTCATCATCAACAAGGTCAACCTTACGGTGACGGCCGACGATAAGCAATCCCCGAAGGGCGAAGCATTGCAACCTTTCACGGTCACGGTCGAGGGCTATGTGGAGGGCGAGAGCAACCTTCTTCACGAGAACGAGAGCGACCTTACGCCGTATTTCACCTTCACCTGCTCTGCTTCCAAGGAGAGTACGCCGGGCAATTATGACATTGAAGTCGAATATATCGGCGAAGCACTGCAGAACTACGATGTCTCTTATGGTGAAAAAGGGTCCTACACGATCGCCGAAGCGGTGTTTGCGAAGGTAAAATTTGAAAATGTAACCGAAACTTATGACGGCGAAGCCCATTCTCTCAAGGTGGAAGGTCTCGATTCGCTTGACGAAAGTTATACAATTTTGTATAATGATGTAGACTATACGGGTAGAGACGAAGATCTCGAAGCCCTTCTTTCCCTCACGGATGCGGGGAGCAAAGAGGTCAGGGTCAAGATCACGGTGGGTTCATATGCGCCTTACGAACACACGGCGACGCTCACCATCAACAAGTGCAACCTGCAGGTAGAACTTCTTCCGCAGGAGAAGGAGTACGACGGCGCCGCACCCACGGCCATCGGCAATGCGGAGAACGTGGGCTGGAAGTTCGCAAACGGCTCGAAGATGTGCGGAAGCGACAAGGCGGAAGATCTCGGCATTGCGCTTTCCGTCGTAAACGCCAACAAGAATGCGGGCAGCTATGCCATTCACGCAGACGAAGTTGTGCATAAGAACTATACGGTCACCTTCACGAACAACGACAGTACGCTCTACACCATCAACCGGAAGTCGGTCACCGTGCAGATCGCGGATGTGACGATGAAGTACGGCGAGAGCGTAGACGCGCACAAGAAGGCCGACGGCTACGAGAAGACCCCCGAGGGCATTGTTGAAGGGGAGAGCATCTCCCTCACGCTCAACTTTGACGCCGTGCAGAACAAGGCGGGCGAGTACGCCATCACGGGCACGGCGCTTGAAACGGGCGACAACGGCAACTATATCATCGAAGTGAAGGACGGCAAATTTAAGATCGAGGCGCGTACGGTTACGGTGGTGATCGAAGACCAGACGGACACCTATAGCTTCGAGCATGACTATGATTTCGACGATACCTTGTGGAGCGTGAAGGAGAACGAGGGAGACGGCCTCGCGGAAGGCGAGGGGAAAGACGTCCTCAATGTCACCCTCACGACGGAGGAACTTACCCACGCGGGCGAGTATGAGATCACGGGCGCATGGGACAACGGGAATTACGCGGTGACGTTCGAGGGCTCGAAGGAGACGAAGGGCAAGTTCACGGTGGAAAAGCAGGACGTCTCGGAGGAAGCGATCTTCGTCATCGAGGTGGAAGGCTCTGACGAGAGCAACACAGAGGGCGACGTCTTGTATGTGAAGTACGAGGGGACGACGCTCACCCTGAAGGGCCATGCGGCCATCTTTGAAGGGGAAGACACGAAGACGCTCAACGTGATTGTGAAGCCCGATAAGATCGAGGCGGTGGGCGACCTCGAGGTGACGCTGACCGTGGATGATGAGAACTATAGCGGGGAGGCGACGGTCACGGTGCACGCGACGGATGCGCGCGGATATACGTTGCACCTGACGGAGACGCTGGCAAAACTCGAAGAATTGGCGAAAGACCTGAAGGCGGACAGCCTGAAGGCGGAGGACTACGGGACGCTCGTGAAGATCGATGAGGCGTTGAAGTCCTTGAGCGAAGAAGAACGGGAGATGGGCGAGGCGGACCTCGCGGCCTACCGGGAATTGGTGGACGCATGGAACGATCTTGCAGACGTGGAAGACGTGGTGAAGACGGCGAAGACGATAGCAGACGCGCCCATTTCAACGCTGTTCGCGGGCATAACGGCGCTGACGGCGCTGGCCGCGGCGGCATATATCATCGGAAAAGGAGGGATCCTGTAATGAAGAAGATGATGATCGGGATCGTAACGCTGGGCATGTGCCTTGCCGTACTGACGGGGTGCACGATGATCCGCCCGGGCGAGGAAACAGATACGCCCACGCCGGGCGGGAAGACGGGGCTGGAACTCGTCGGAGAGATGTGCGAAAAACTTCCCGAAGCGAAAAAGATCGTGCAGACGATCGAGATCAGAGCGGCGGGCGGAACAAACATCTTGCAATATGAGAGCGAGAAGACCTTTGTGAAGGGCACGGACAGCTACACCGTGACGGGCAAGGAGAAACAGCTGAACGAACTCGGGGTGGGCGGAGAAGACGCCTATACGGAGACGGCGATCAGCGACACGCTCACGATAGGGAAGTACAGCGTGCAGTTGGATCTAAACGAGATCTACTTCTCCCCCGCGCCTTCCTACAAGGACGGCGTCCTGACGGGGAAGGTGCGCGACCAGAGCGTGGAGAGCCTGCTCGGTCTCGGCGAACATCTGCCCGCCGCGCCGCACGGGATGGAGCTCACCGTCACCACAAAGAACGAGCATGTCACGGGCATCGCCATCGAATATACCTCCGCTTCCTCCACCGTCGGCATCATGCTCCTCTTCACCTATTGAGACCTATCGACTGAATAACACATCCGAATTATTTCGGCGCAAGGAGAAGACTATGAGATACTGTAAACACTGCGGCGTTGCCTACGGGGACGGCGTGAACACCTGCCCGCGTTGCCGCTTCGCGACCGTCCCGTTCCCTGCGAACGGCGCGGCCGGGGCGGGCGGCGCACCTGTACCCCCCGCGCCCGCCATGACCGTCGTGCAGATCCCCCTTGCGGCGCAACCCAGTTCCGCGGTACGCCCGCAGGGCGCCGCCTTGCCGAAGACCCATCCCATCGACCCCGACGCCAAGGAGGTCGTAAAGGTCAGCGGGCTCTGTAAGAGATATTCCCGCAAGGCCGATTGGGCGGTCACCGACGTCTCATTCACCTGCAAGGAGGGGGAGATCGTCGGCCTCCTCGGCCATAACGGCGCGGGGAAATCGACGACGCTCAAGTGCCTTGAAGGCATGATCCCCTTCGAGAAGGGGGAGATCTCGATCATGGGATACGACGTCCGCAAACAGGCCGAGAAGGCCAAGAAGTGCATGGGGTTCGTCACCGATAACCATGCGGCGTTCGTCAAGATGACGGGCATGCAGTACCTCAACTTTCTTGCAGACGTCTATGAAGTTCCCACCGCGTTGCGCCTGAAGAGGCTGAAGGAGCTCGACGCCGTCTTCCAGCTCGGGAAGCCCATCGCGAACCTCATCTCCTCCTATTCGCACGGCATGCGGCAGAAGATCTGCATGATGGGGTCGCTGATCCATCACCCCAAACTCTGGATCCTCGACGAGCCCATGACGGGCCTCGACCCCCGCACCATGCGCGCCGTGCAGGATTTCATGCACAGCTACGCCGCCGCGGGCAATGCGATCATCTTTTCCTCGCACGCGCTCAACACCGTCGCCAAACTTTGCGACCGCGTCGTCCTCATCAGGAAGGGCAAGCAGGTGAACGAGCTCGATATGAGGAAGATCTACGGGCAGAACCCCAATTTCGACTTCGAGGAGTATTTCTTGCGCAATGAAAGAAATGACGACTGAAACTCTCCGCGGCCGAAACGGGTCTTCTGCGGGAAAACATAAGACGGGCGGAGTCAATTTCCGCACGGTGAGGGCCCTCCTCCGCAAGGGAAGGGAGGAGCGGCGCTCGATGTTCAAGGCCGGGCACTTCGACGTCCTCGGCTTTTTGTTGCGCCTTGCGCTCGCGGCCGCCATCGTGGCCCTCTTTGTCATCTTCTTCGGGCGGTTCGTCGAGGTATATGTCGGCGTGAAGACTGCGGGGAAGACGGATATTGCCGCCCGCAGCAACGAGCTTCTCACCATTTTGTATTCCGCCGTCATGTTCGGCATGGTGATCGGCGGCGTGGGCCAGCTCGGAAGGGAACTCTTCTCGGCCGACGATATGAAGCTCTATTCCGCCATGCCCATCAACGCGCGGACGCTCTTCGTCGCGAAACTGATCTCCATCTACAGGGGGCAACTCACGATCGCGTTCGTCGCCGTCGTCACGGTGAATGCGACGTTCGCGTGGAAGGTGGGGGTGACGGCGGCATTCTGGATCCTCTCCGCGGGGTGCTGTTTCCTTCTCCCGCTTTTAACGATCGGGATCGCGGCGCTCATCGTACCCATCTTTCAAGTTATCAAGCGCTTCCTTAAAGAGCGCTATTTGCTCATGTTCATCGTGGTCACCGCCCTTTTGGGGCTCGCCATCTGGATCTATTCCATTGTTCTGGGCGGCGTGAAACAGCTCCTCCTCGGCGACAGCCTCAAATACTTCTTCAGCGAGAGGGTGATGAACATGATCGCCAAGGTGTGTTCCTTCCTCTATCCCGCGCGCTGGCTCGCCAACCTCTTTTCGGGGACGGAATTCGTCTGGAGCTGGGTGGGGATCATCGCCGTCGCCGCGGTCGGCATCACCGTCTCCATGCTCATCATAAAAAGCATCCTGACGAAGGCCCTTCAGGCGCGCAACCAGAGCGCCCTTTCGGTCTCCTTCCAAAACAGCGTGGTAAAGGAGAAGAGCCCGAAGTTCGTCGCCCTCCTCAAGAAGGAGTTTTTGCACATCTTCCGAACGCCCTCGTACATGTTCTCCTATTTCTCGGTGGCGTTCATCATGCCGCTCATGGTCTATTTCTGTATGGACGTGGGCGCATCGCTCGTCGTCAACCTCGTCGGGCTCGACTGCAATCTCGAGCTTGCGATCTTTCTGACGGTGCTCTTCGGCGCGCTTACCAACGTGTTCTGCGCGACCAATATCAGCCGCGACGGCGAGATGTTCTACACCCTCAAAGCGATGCCCATCAGCTATAAGACGGTGTTCTTCTCCAAGATCGTTCTGTGCCTCATCGTGACGGCCATCTCGCAGGTCGCCTCGGCGATCACGCTGTGCGCAACGGGCATGATCGGGCTCAAAGACGGGCTCTTCGTGGGCGGGATCGGGCTCTTGTTCAGCTTTGCCTACATCGCCGTCGCGACGCGGTACGACTTCAACCACGCCAAATTCTCGACGGAGGACGACGGCGAGATCAAAGAATCCTCGGGCACGGTATCGATCGTCATCGTGGTGGGGCTTTTGTTCTCCTTTATCGTGGGCGGCCTCGTCTTCGTCCTTAAGGTGCTTGCGCAGTTGAAGGGCTTTGAGATCGGCTATCTCACCTATGTGCTTTCGGGCGGGATCGCCGTCCTCGCCGTGGGGCTCGCACTCTTCTATCTCCTCTTCCGTCTTCGGAAGAAATATTATGAATTTTCGGGAGGCGGTATCTGATGAGAAAAACACTTCTCGCGCTTATCCTTGTCATTCCCATGGTCTTCGTCATCGTCATCTTTTCCTCGGTGAACGCCATAAGCCTCGTCATGCCGCCCCCCGTGAGCGGCATCGAGATCAAGTTGGAGGGGCCCGACGACGGCGACGGGGACGACAAGATCCTCTCGCTCGATATGGCGAAGGAATTGGAATATTCCGTCGCGGCCGAGGTCTTGCCGAGCAACGCGGCGGAGAAGGGCTATACCCTCACTTCGAGCGATCCCGATGTCGCCGAAGTCACGAAGGATGGGCTCATCGTCCCCAAAAAGGAGGGGAGTGCCGACATCGTCGCGACGAGCAACGACAAAGGCTTTACCGACAGCATCTCCGTCCTCGTCAGCTCGTCGAGGCCCTACGATTTCGACTTCACGCTCAAGAAGGACGTAGACGGGGAGGCCGGGGAGGCCGATGTGCTCACCAAGACGGACGAGGGCTACACTGCCGTCATTCCCACGGGCAGATATATCTACGGTGTGAATATCCACGGCGCGGGATATAAGTATTCCATAAGCGATCCGACGGGCGGCGGCGAGCTCATTCAGGAGACGCAGAGCCTCTTTTTGCCCTTTACGGGGAAGACAGAATTTGATGTCACCGTCGAGGAGGGCATCAGCGGGCCCATCGAAAAGAAGGTGACCCTCGACGTCACAAAACCCTCTTCTTCCTCGGTCATTGTCAACGGCGAGGTCGTGGATGAAGGCGCGCCCTTCGGCGGGCTGAAGCTCGCAAAGGGGACGCAGGATACCAAGTTATATGTTGAATGTACGGGCGGAAGGCCCATTTTCAAGGCAGACCATGCCAAGGCAGAGGTCAAAGGCTCGGGCGGGCGATATACCATCGAGATCGCCTTCGACGAGGAGGCGGGCGACTCTATCGAGGCCTCGCTCACCGCGGGCGGCAAGGAATATCCCGTCCTCATCACCTTTACGGACTTCGCCTTCAGCGTCTTTTCCGACAGTACGGTGAAGACGCTGGAAGACGGGACAAAGCAGGTCTCCATTCTCGCAGACACGCCCGTCACCTTCTATGCGGTGGCCGCGGGCGGCGCGACGGGCGTCGAATACAGGTGGAGCTTCACGGGCCCTGCGCAGTCCTTCAAGGCGGAGGGGAATGTGGCGGTTGTCACCTCTTCGGAGAGCGGTTCTTTCACGCTCACCGTCGAAGCGTCCTATCGGGATACCGTCCTCACCGAGACGATCGTGGTTTCCATCATCAACAAAGTGAGCGCCGTCAAGATCAACAACGACGTGAAGTGCGACCTCGCAGAGTGCTATACGGTCGCGGGCATGGTATATGGCAATGGGTTCAAGACGGAGAAGAACGTCTATCCGCTTCTCGTCTATACCTACAGCTCTTCGGGCTTCGGCCTCGCGGGCGAAGACATTTCCTATACCCTCTCCGACAATACGATCGCCGCAGTCGAGATGCGCGACGGTAAACCCGTCCTCATTCCCAAAGCGACGGGGACGGTCACCGTTACCGCCGCATGGAAGGGGAACGATGCCTTCGGGAAAAACGTGCAGGGCACGCTGAAGCTCAACGTCGTTGCGGAGGCCGTGGCGGTGAAAAACGCGCCCGAGCTCGTCGCCGCGACGGACGCCTCTCTTCCCGTCGTCCTCACGGACGATATTAAGCTCGGCACGGATGCGGCGGGAGAAGATCTCTCTATCGAGGAGCGGGAGAATGTTCTGAAGAACCACCGCATGAAGTCCACCTACAACATCGAATGGTATAAAAACACCGCGGAATCCAAATTCAACGAGGACAACGCGTATATCTCCTATGTCATGGAATTCAAAGAGGACGTCTATGGCAACGGGAAAAACATCGATGCGAGCAACTATACCCACGTTCTCGACGGCTCCGGAGTGCCGAAGTTCTCTCTCTACAGAGGGCCGCTCTACTTCGTCAACTATAAACAGATGGCGAGCGTGGCGGGGCAGGATAACTGCGCCTTCCTCATCCGCACCGACGGCGTGAAGCTCTACGGCGTGAATCTTCTCGGTTGCAGCGACGAGCTCCTCGTCAACGAAAAGGGCGCATACGACCTTACACAGCTCAACCTCACGGGCACTACGCTCGAGGTCAACGCCTCGGTCGACATCGTCAACTGCCGCATTCGCAACGGCAGGAACGTCGTCCGCACATACGGCGGCAACCGCAACGGGAACAAGTACTTCATCGACAGCCTTTCCGAGAACAATGCGGGGGTAGACGGCGAGCGCATCCACGTCAGGATCGAGGGGTGCATCCTCGCACAGGGGAGGGAATTCATCCTCAAGGTGGGCGCGAACAGGGCCCTCCGCGCCAGCCTCGCAAGCCAACAGCCCGCCCTCGTCGATCAGAGCGGCAGGGCATATAACGACGTGAAGGACAACAATGTCTACAGCGGCGGCAAGCTCTACGAAGATCCTTGGTTCTACAAACAATATGTGATGACGGACGTCACTCTCAAGGATTCCGTCCTCGAGACGAGCGGGCTCTTCACCGTCGGCGTCGAGAGCAACTTTGCGGGCGAATTCCTCTATCCGGGCGCGAGCGACCACCAGTGGCGGGCCTTCACCAAGGAGTGGGAGAGATCGGGCGGCACTTCGTTCGCGAGCGTTTTGCGTCTCGAGGGAGACGTCCGCCTCTACGATTGGAAGGACATCGCCCTCGTCGATTCCTCCACCCTCATCGAATCGCCCACAGGCGTGCTCTCGGGCTGGCTCAAACTCAACATTGCGAGCATGCTCGAATATGTCACGGGGACGGACACATCTTACAACGGGCTCATCGAGACGACTTCCGACGGGAAGAAGTTCGTCCACGGCGGCATCGCCTACTACGGCGGCGGCAGAAACTATTCCTGCCTCGATACCGAAAAGCTGGATAGCTCTTTGAACGATCTTTCCCATGTGAATGTCAATATTGGGATGCTCGCAAACGGCAACACTCCCGAGATGCAACGGCAGGGCGAACTCCTTCCCCGTGCGGCGGGCACGCACGATTTCAACTTCTATATGTACGGGAAGGACAGTGCGAACAACTACGCCAAGCAAAAGAGCGACGAGCAAAAGGGCCTCAAATATAAAGACGTCCTGCCCGTCCCGCTCTTCTAAAAAGCTCTTTTGAACGGGTCCGCCGTTGCGGGCCCGATTTTTTTGCAAAAAAACATACGGGATACCCGCCGCGGCGGTTGACTTTTTTCTTTACGGCGGATATAATATAAGAAAAACGACAAGGAGGCAGACCGTGAAAGGGCGAAGTAGCAAAACTGCAGACCGAATACAAAAGCCGTGGTTCGCGGTCGGCCATCCCGCGTAAACTTTTTCCGCGGCTTCTTTCTCTCTGCGCGCATCGCTTTTCATTTTATTTTGCGAGGTGAAGATATGGAAGAAGAGATCAAGCAATTATTGACGCAAAAAAACTATGATGGCGCTGCCGATTCGGTGAGGAAATTTCCCCCCGAAGCGGTGGCGCATCTTTTATCCGAGGTCGAGGAGGGGGATCTTCTTCCCCTTGCCCGCGCCCTTTCCCCCGAACAGCTCGCCGACGTCCTCGTCCTGCTCGACGCCGCCCTCAAGGAAAAGATCATCGAGGGCCTCCGCGACGACGAACTTCAGGAGGTCATGGAGGATGTCTCCGTCGACGATACGGTAGACATCATCGAGGAACTGCCCAAAGTCGCCCGCCTCATCGCCGAGGAGGATGAAATTCTCGCCCTCCTCGAGGAGCGCAATTTCGCCGTCTTGAAGCCCCTCCTTTCGGGCATGAACGAGATCGACCTCGCGGAGGTGTTCGAGAGCGCGAAGGAAGAGGACCTGCCCGTCCTCTTCCGCATCCTTCCCAAGGATCTCGCGGCGCAGATGTTCGTCGAGATCGATACGGATACCCAGCAAAAGCTCATCAAAAAATTGAGCGATAAAGAGCTCAAAGAGGTCATGGATGAACTCTTCCTCGACGATACCGTCGACCTCGTCGAAGAGATGCCCTCGAGCGTCGTAAGAAGGCTTTTGGCTCTCTCCGACAGCGAGACGCGCGCCTATATCAACGAGCTTCTGAAGTATCCGAAGGATAGCGCGGGCTCCATCATGACCATCGAGTTCGTGCGTTTCCTGCCCACCATGTCCGTGGAGAGGGCCTTCGACATCATTCGCGAGACGGCCATCGACAAGGAGACCATCTACACCTGTTACGTCACCGACCCCGAGAATAAGCTCATCGGGCTCGTCACGGCGAAGGACCTCATGCTCGCCAAGAAGGGTGCGCTCATCAGCGAGATCATGGAGGAGAACGTCATCTATGTGAACACCCGCGACGACAAGGAGGAGGTCGCCCGCAAGATCTCCGATTACGGTTTCCTCGCCATTCCCGTCGTAGACGACGAGAGGAGGCTCGTGGGCATCGTCACCGTCGACGACGCGATCGACGTCATCGAGGAAGAGAACACCGAAGATATTGAGGCCATGGCGGGCGTCTTGCACGACAATAAGCCCTATTTGAAGACGAGCGTCTTTTCCATTTGGAAGAAGCGCGTCCCGTGGCTCTTGATCCTCATGATCAGCGCGACCTTCACGGGCCTCATCATCAACACTTTCGAGGGAAGGCTCAACAAGATCAGCCCCGTCCTCTTCGCCTGTATCCCCATGCTCATGGATACGGGCGGGAATTCGGGTTCGCAGGCCTCCGTCACCATCATCCGATCGCTCGCCCTCGGGGAGCTCTCCACGCGGGATACGGGAAAGGTGCTCCTCAAGGAACTTGGCGCGGGCGCGCTCCTCGCGGTCACGCTCGCCGTCGCCTGTTTTGCCAAGCTCATGCTCATCGACAATCTCCTCTTCGGGACGTTCATGCCCGGCAACAGAGAATATACATGGGATAAATGTGCGATCGTCTCGCTGGCGCTCTTCTGCACCGTGCTCGTTGCGAAGATCGTGGGAAGCTTTCTGCCCCTCCTCGTGAAGAAGTGCAAGCTCGACCCCGCCGCCGTCGCCTCGCCCTTTATCACGACCATCGTCGACGCCGTCTCGCTCATGATCTTTTGCGGCCTCTCCGTCCTCATTCTGGGCTGAACGCGGCCCGCGCAAAGGCGCCCAAAAGGGCGCCTTTTCTCATAAAAACATTTTAACGCCGACCGCTTGATCTATAGAAGCGATATGGCAAAAAGAAAAAAGAACGCGCGGGGCGTTCTTTTTTCTCGGAACATTTATGAAACCTAAGGAAGGAGATATGCGGTGAGAGAGCCGTCGAAGACGTAGAGCATGCCGTTTTCTGCGAAGGCGCGGGCATTCTCGGGGGAACAGGAGAGGGCGACGCGGGCGAGCCTCTGAAACGACGCATCTTTGAGGGAAAAGAGATAGTAGAAATTTTTTGCGCTCTCCCGAAGGTCGGTGGCCGCAAACCCGAAGAGCCCGCGCGCTCCCTCGATGAAGTACGCCCGATCGCTTGCGGGAGCGCCCGTAACATATTCCTCTTTTACGGAGAAGAGGGGATTTGCACTGTCATCGTAGAATGTGATCCCGACGCTCGAGCCATTTTCATTCTCCAAGCCGATGAAGCCGCCCGAAAACTTCGTCAAAAAGAGGGAATATGCGGGGGGCGTGCCGCCCGTGTTGCAGGAGATGGCGGGAAGATCGGAAAGGTCGAAGGCAAAGAGGGGGCGGGAGAGGTCGGCGGCGGTGCACGCATAGGCGGCGTCGCCCTCGAAGCGGGCGGCGCGCACGCCCTCTCCTGCGGGGGCGAAATGCTCCGCGGCCGCGATCTCGGCGAGGGTGTCGGCGTCGTAGACGAAGAGGGAGGCGTTCGCATCCCCCTCTGCCGCGTCGCCGTTCGGGTCGGAGAGCGTTCTGGTCGTCGCAAATACGCGCAACATCCCGCCGTATTCGTCCATCGAGAGGGGGTCTGCGATCAGGCCGCCGACGGTGGTCTTTGCCGTGAGGGCAAGGTTTCCCGTCCCGTTATAGGCGATGCGCACCACGTCCGTTGCGGCCGTGAAGAGGTTTTCGCCCTCCCCATCCGAAGGGGCGAGATAGGCGCAGGTCGCATAGAGGGCGGTTTCCGAGACATACAGATCGCCCGAAAAGGAGAAAAGGGCGCGCGTATCGAGGAATTCTCCCTCCTCCGAGAGGGTGGTGACGACGGTGAAGAGGGGCGCTCTCGCCTCTTCGGGCAGGAAGATGCGGGAGGCGGGAAGGGGCTTCATGTTCCCAAAGACGCCCGTCTTGGGGAGGAGAGCCTCCTCGGGAAGGCCGCTATCGTAGGGCAGGGCGAGCTCCGAGACCACCAAAAACTTGCCGTCCGCCATGCGGGAGGAGATGTAGTCTCCCGAGATATATTGCACTCCCGTCACAGACATGGTAGCGGGATCTTTCGTCTCAACACCGATCACGGCGGTATAGGTGAGGCGTGTTGCGGGATCGTAGGCCGTGGTGAACACGAGGGCGGCGGAGAGGTCGTCGCGAAGATACATCTCCCGCACATTGCCGCGGAAGGTGTATCCGCCCTCCGGCTCGATGGCGATCTGGCCGATGAGGGAGGCCGTCGCGACGGAATAGGCCTGCAAGCGGAGATCGGATGTGAGGTAGAAGGCCGTCTTGTTGCCGCGCACGAGGAGATCCCCGCGGGTGAAGCCCTCGGCCTGCGCATCTTCGAGCCTGATGCGGCCTCCTTCGGGGCCTGTCTCCTCAAAGCCGGGGCGGTCTTCTTCACTGCCGGGCGTATTCGTCCAATATTGGTCGGGGGGATCTTTGAGGAGGGAGGAAAGCCGCTCTTCGACCTCTTGAAGGCTCTCCGCCGTCGCGAGCTTATCGCCGAAATTGCCGCCGAAGGTTAGCCTATCGTTCCAGCGGGGCAGAAAGAGGGCGAGATTCAAGACGAGCACGGCGGCGAGGGAGCAGGAAAGGCCCGCGGCGAGCTTTTTGTTGCGCGAGGCGCGCGCCCGCTTCTGCTCTTTTGCCTTGGCGAGAATATCCTCCGTGCGTTCCTTATAAGTTTTCATAGTTCACTCCTTGGCCTGCCAGAATTTCTTTGAGCGCGGCCTTTGCGCGGGCGATGAGGTTGTAGGTCTGTTTTTTGGTCCGCCGCAAGATCCTTGCGGCCTCCTCGGGGCGGAAGCCCTCGAGAAAGACGAGATAGAGCACGTCGCCGTATTGTGCGGGAAGTTTCTGCATGGCGGCATAGAGGATGGCGTTCCGCTCCCTGCGCTCTGCGAGAAGGACGGGATCTTCCGAAAATTCGGGCGAAGGTATCCGCTTCCGCTCCCTGCGGATGAGGTCGATGCACCTGTTTCTTACCGTCTTATAGAGATAGGCGCGGAGGTTGGTATCATCGGAGAAGGTGCGCTTCTTTACGATGAGCGCGACAAAGGCGTCCTCCGCGGCGTCCTCCGCGGCGTATGCGTCCTTCAACAAACAGTAGGCGAACCGCACGAGCGCATCGCTGTATCTTGCGACGAGCGCCTCGAGCGCGGCCCCGTCGCCCTGCAGATAGCGGCGGTAGAGCGCTATGCCTTCCTCCAAATCGCACCTCTCATTTTATAAGACGGGCATTGTTTCCCGATTACTCACCCCAATTATAGGATTTCATGAAAAAATGTCAAGTACGTTCAAAAAACAGCCAAAAAAATGTTAGAATTATTTATATATTGAAATAACTTGACGGGGGGGGGTGCTATTGGTAAAATAAAATCAGATCATCTTTGGAGGAAGATACATGAAGTTGGGTAAGTTTGCCTGTGCGATCGCCGCCGCGCTCGTGATGTCGGCGAGTTTCGGACTTGCGGCCTGCGGCGGAAACAACAGCGGCGATACTTGCAACCATGTCGACCAAAACGGCGACAATATCTGCGATCTCTGCGGCGATCCCTTCACCCCCGGCGAGCAGGGCGGCGAAGAACACGTTCACAGCTACAGCTACCGTTACGACGATAAGGAGCATTGGCAAAAATGCCTTTGCGGAGATGAGAAGGCGGGTAGCCGCGAGGCGCATGTCGATGAAAACGGAAACAAGATGTGCGACGTGTGCGGATATTATATGGAAGAAGGGCACATCCACGAATGGGAATGGAAATACGACGAAGGGGACTATCATTGGCAGGAATGCGTTAAAGACCAAGTCGTAAATCAAGACAGCCGCGGCCTGCACTGCGACGACGATAAAAACGGCAAGTGCGACGTATGCGGCGCGCCCGTCGCGGTGGAAGATCAGGGCGGCGGCGACGAGGAAGACGATCCTCCCGCAACCCCCGGCGACAACGGCACGATCACCGTTCACTACCACAACATGAACGGCTGGACCTCGGTGAACGCGTATTCATGGGATAAGGCGAAAGTCACCAAGTATCTCGGCGAATGGTCGGGAAAGCCCGCGACGAACGACGGCGCAAATTGGTGGTCGATCACCTATCAGGTTCCCGCAGGGCAGTCCGCAAAGGACCTTTGGATCATCTTCAATAACGCCGGCGCGGGCGGCGGCAGTAAGACGCAGACGGGCGATATCAATCTCACGGGAAAGGTCTACGGCGGGCAGTCGTGGATCTCCAAGGACGAGCAGCCCTACCCCACGCAGAAGGCGGCTTTGGAGGCGGAGAACGGCGTATCGGGCCCCCATGAGCACAGCTATTCGACGGCATGGGAGAGCGATCAAAACACCCATTGGCATCCCTCCATCTGCGAGCATACGGGCCTCAAAAAGGAGGAAGCGGAACACAGCTTTGAAAACGGCAGTTACGTCTGTTCCGTCTGCGGATACATAAAAGGCCACCCCCATGTCGCGGGTGAATGGGTAAATAACGCTTCTTCGCATTGGAAGAACTGCACTCTCTGCGGCCAGAAACTGCCCGAGACGGAAGCGGCTCACAGCGGAGTGCCTTGCGACATTTGCGGCTACGACGTCGCCGTTTCGGGGGCTTTGAAATACCAATACGATAAGGCGACCGATTCCTACTTCGTCATCGGGTATGACAACGACGAGATCACGTCTGAAGTCCGTATCCCCGCGGAGTACAACCATAAGTCGGTTACCAAGATCACGAACAAGGCGTTCATGGGATGTGAGAAGATCCACTCGGTCATCATTCCCGACAGCGTCACTTGTATCGATATTTATTCCTTCTGCGGGTGCGCATATCTTACGGGCGTGAGCCTCGGCGGCGGCGTGCAGGAGATCGGCATGGCGGCGTTTGAGAATTGCTCCGCGCTCGCCGAGATCGTCTTCCCCGCAAGCCTTACAAAACTCGGCGTGAGCGCCTTCGAGAACACCTCCATCACCGCGTTCACGGTGGGGAAGAATCTTGTGGAGATCGGCGCATTCGCCTTCCGCACGAAGAAGCTCGATAAGGTCACCTTCGAGGTGACGTCGGGCTGGAAGGTATGCAACCGACCCTTCAGCGAAGAGAGCGAAGATGTGGATGTCTCGAACACGGAGAAGAACGCGCTCATGTTCTTCTATGCAAAATTCCAGGAGGATTATCCGCCCACCAACGCGATCATCGTCAAATGGGCAGAGGACCACGACTCCGATTTTCTCAAGTTCCTTGCCAACTACACTTGGATTCGCGGTTAACACGCAAATAAGTTCAAGGACCGCTTCGGCGGTCCTTTTTTGTGCCTTCTCCTTGTCGCCCCCGCAGGGGGAGATGTCGCGAGCCCCGCGAGCGACAGAGGGGTTTTAATAACGTCATGTTGAGCCTGTCGAAACATCACCGCAGTATAAAATAAGGTGATGCTTCAACTGCGTTCAGCATGACGAAATCAGAATGGCATGCTCCGTGTGCCGTGTCATTCCGAGGGCGAAGCCCGAGTGAAACCCCCGATACGAAGTCCGAGTTTTCATGAAGGGGATCCTCTCGCCTTCGGCTCGGGATGACAAGGTTTATCCCTTGTCGCCCCTTATAGGGGAGATGTCGCGAGCCCCGCGAGCGACAGAGGGGTTCTAATAACGTCATGTTGAGCCTGTCGAAACATCACCGCATTATAAAATAAGGTGATGCTTCAACTGCGTTCAGCATGACGAAATCAGAATGCGAGCGACAGAGGGGTTTCCAATAACGTCATGTTGAGCCTGTCGAAACATCACCGCAGTATAAAATAAGGTGATGCTTCAACTGCGTTCAGCATGACGAAATTAGAAAGCGAGCGACAGAGGGGTTTTAATAACGTCATGTTGAGCCTGTCGAAACATCACCGCAGTATAAAATAAGGTGATGCTTCAACTGCGTTCAGCATGACAAAATCAGAATGCGAGCGACAGAGGGGTTTTTAACCCTTTCCCCCGCTTTGCGGGTACTTTCTCATGCAGGTAGAAACCTGCATTCGGTCACCGTTCGCGCGG
Source organism: uncultured Clostridia bacterium (assembly GCA_947598205.1). Lineage (GTDB taxonomy): Bacteria > Bacillota > Clostridia > Christensenellales > Borkfalkiaceae > Gallimonas. The sequence goes on along the minus strand of CANQFB010000003.1, from coordinate 160,257 downwards.
GCATATGCGCTCACTCACCGCAAAACGCCGCACACGGCACACTGTGCCGATGTGCAGAACTGCGTTTTGCGACCCTAAAAGGGACAGCAAGGGACGGCTTCCCCCTTGGGAAGGGGGAAGGCTTGCGCTTACATTCTTTTGCTTGCAATCCCGAGGCGGGCGTGGTATAATGAGAGCTGTTATGAAAGTGTTTGCGATCAGCGATCTGCACCTCTCGGGCATGTCGGATTTCGTGCTATAATAAGTTTGGAGTCATTATGATTAGAAAGAAGATAAGATTACATATCACTGCTATTTTTGCAATGTTATTTATAATTTGTTGTTTATGTACAGGGTGTATCAATCACGAAACGCCCCAGATAGCTTATGGCATCGGGGAAGAGCATACTTTCGGCGCTGTAAAAGTGAAGGTCGAACATGACGAAGTGCAAGAACAATTTATAATAAACTTCAACATCTCCGAGCAGGATACGGATAGTTGCCATAGATTTCATTTTACATTCACCTATGACTCTATCAGTTTAAGAAACAGCGAGCAATTTGATTATTTCGACGAAACCGGTTCCGAAATAAAATTCGATGAAAACGGATACTATCTTTTTTATACAAACAAGGTATTCCATGTTTCATACAAGTATGCAAGCACGGACGTGAAGCGCGCCATTGATGATAAAACATGTAGCCTAGACTTCGGGATGGGCACCTTCTATTTTTGGCCGTTGGAAGCTCCGACCCTCATCAGTCACCTGCGGTGACAGCTTCCCCCATTGGGAAGGGGAAGGCTTGCGCTTACATTCTTTTGCTTGCAATCCCGAGGCGGGCGTGGTATAATGAGAGCTGTTATGAAAGTGTTTGCAATCAGCGATCTGCACCTCTCGGGCATGTCGGATAAGCCGATGGACGTCTTCGGGCCCGAATGGGAGGGGCACTTTGAAAAGATCAGGCGCGATTGGCTGGAGAAGGTGAAGGAGGAGGACGTCGTGCTTCTCGGCGGCGATACGTCGTGGGGGATGAAGTTCGAGGAAGGCATGTTCGACGTGTTATCCCTTGCCGATCTCCCCGGGGAGAAGGTCTTCGTCCGCGGCAATCACGACTTCTGGTGGAACGGCATCTCGCGCGTCCGTGCGGCCGCTCCGCCCCGCTTTCATTTTCTGCAAAACGACTGCGTGAAGATCGGCAGGCTCGTCGTCGCGGGGTCGCGGGGGTGGACGGTCCCGGGGAGCGCCGATTTCACCGAGCACGATACCAAACTCTATCTGCGGGAGGCAGAGCGGTTCAAACTTGCCTTCAAAGAGGCGGAGAAGGTGCGCGCGGAGGGGGATAAACTCATCGTGCTGATCCACTTCCCTCCCTTCAACGCGAAGCGGGAAGATACCCTCTTTACCGAGCTTTTCGAGGCGAACAACGCCGACATGGTGGTCTTCGGGCACTTGCACGGGGCGGGATTTTTCCCCTTGAAGAGCGAGAAGGCGGGCATCGGCTACTTCCTCACTTCCTGCGATAAGACGAAATTTTCGCTCACGGAGATCCTGTAAAAGAGCCGTAGCGGGCGGGGCAATTTTGCCCCGCCCTTTTCTATCATAAATGCGCCCCGCTCTTCATACGCTATCCGTATGGAACAATACAGATTGCCGAAAGAGGAGGCGTTGAAGCGCGTCGGAGGCGGGGAGGGGGGATTGAGCGCCGCGGAGGCCGCCCTTCGCCTGCAACAAAACGGCAGGAATGCCTTGAAAGAGGGGAAGAAAAAGAGCAAACTCATGCTCTTTTTTGCGCAGTTCAAAGATCTCATGACGCTGATCCTCATCGCGGCGGCCGCCCTCTCCGGTGCGCTCGCCTTCTTCACGGGGGAGAGGAGCGAGCTCGCCGATACCGCCATCCTCCTCCTCGTGATCCTCCTCAACGCAGTCGTCGGCTTTCTGCAACAGTACCGCGCGGACGCCGCCATCGCACACCTGAAAAAGCTCTCCAAGTGCGAGGCAAAGGTGGTCCGCGACGGAAAGCTCATCAAGATCGACGCGGAGGAACTCGTCGTGGGGGACGTCGTGGAGGTCGAGGAGGGCGACCGCATCCCCGCCGACTGCCGCATCCTCTCGAGCGAAAACTTCCGTTGCGACGAATCTGCGCTCACGGGCGAGAGCGTTCCCGTCAAAAAATATGATTGCGTCGTCGAAAAGAATTCCCTCTCCGACCGCAGGAACACCGCCTTCTTTTCCACGTTCTGCGTGAAGGGCAGGGCGCGGTGCGTCGCCGTTGCGTGCGGAATGGATACCGAAATGGGCCGTATCGCCGCCCTTCTGCACGAAAAAGCCCCCGCCCCTTCCCCGCTCGATAAGACGATCGCCAAGCTCGGCAAGATCATCACGATAGCCGTCCTCATCGTCGCCCTCATCCTCTTTGCGGGGGGCATGCTCGCGAGAAGGCTCTCTCTTTTGCAAAATCTCATGGCGGCCGTCGCCGTCGCCGTCGCGGCCATTCCCGAGGGAATGGGGGCGGTCGTCACCGTCATTCTGGCGATGGGCGTCCAGCGGATGGCGAAGAGCCGCGCCGTCATGCGCAAACTCTCCGCGGTGGAGGCGCTCGGAAGTTGCACCGTCATCTGTTCGGATAAGACGGGCACGCTCACAAAGAACCGCATGACGGTGGAGAGCGTCGCCGTCGGCTTCGGCGCGGCGGGCGGAGAGGGGTGCAGACGGGAACTTCTGCGCTGTATCCGCGCCTGCCACTCCGTCAAGGGGAGTGCGGGGAGCTACATCGGCGACCCCACCGAGATCGCCCTCCTCGAGTATGCCGACCGCGAGAATTTCTCCTTCCCCTGCCGCGCATCGGGCGGCACGCCCTTTTCCTCCGAACGCAAGATGATGAGCGTTCTTTGCGAGAGCGCGGGCGGGACGAGGCTATATGTGAAGGGCGGGGCGGACGTCCTCCTCAGGCGGTGTGTAAAACTTCTCACGGAGAGCGGCGAGATACCCATGTCCGAGGTATATCGCTCGGAAATCAAGAAAAAGGCGGCCGAATATGCGGGGGAGGCCATGCGCGTTTTAGGCTTCGCCTACGGGAAAGATGCGCGCGAAGAGGGGCTTACGTTCATCGGGCTTGCCGCCATGTTCGATCCCCCCAAGGAGGGGGCGCGCGAGGCCGTCGCCTCATGCGGGCAGGCGGGCGTGAAGACGGTGATGATCACGGGCGACAGCCCCGAGACGGCTTTTGCAATCGCCTCCCGCCTCGGGATCGCATCTTCCTTCTCTGAGGTGGTCACGGGGGAGGAGCTCGACGCGATGGGCGAGGAGGAATTCACGCGGCGGGCCAATCGGTACAGCGTGTATGCGCGCGTCTCCCCGGGGCATAAATCGGAGATCGTCCGCGCGCTCAAGGCGGGCGGTGAGATCGTCGCCATGACGGGGGACGGGGTGAACGACGCCCCCGCGCTGAAGGCCGCCGACATCGGCGTCGCGATGGGATCGGGCACCGACGTCACCAAAAATGCCGCCGACGTCGTGATCGCCGACGACGATTTTTCCACCGTCGTGAAGGCCGTCGAGGAGGGGCGGAACGTCTTCTATAACATCAAGAAGACCATCTCCTTCTTCCTCGCGACCAACCTCGCCGAAGTCTTGAGCGTGCTCATCGTCTCCCTCTTTTTGTGGAAGTACGATTTTCTCACCTCTACACAGCTTTTATGGGTCAATCTCATCACCGATTCCCTGCCCGTCCTCGCCTTGGGCGTGGAAAGGACGGAGGGCGCAATGCGGATGCCCCCCGTCTCCGACAGGGAGATCTTTTCGCGGCAGTCCCTCTTCCGCATCGCCTTCTTCGGCGCGGCCCAGACGGCCATCCTCGTTGCGATGTACGTCTGCGCGGTCGGGGCGTGGGGGAACGCCGTTGCAAGCACCATGGCCTTCGTCACGCTCTCGGGGCTCGAGCTCATGCACGCCTTCAACGTGCGCAGGGAAGACGGGCTCTCCCGCCCGAAGCCCTTTTCCAACAAGATCTTGCTCCTTACGGTGGGGATCGGCGTCCTGCTCTCCGTCCTCCTCGTCGTCCTTCCGCCCGTCCGCGTTCTCTTCGATCTCACGGCGCTCACCCCCCTGCAATGGGCGCTCTCTCTCGGGCTCTCCGCGGCCATCGTCCCCATCGGGGGGCTCTACAGGGCGGTTTGCCGCCTCGGGCGGAGGGCGAAGCCCCTCAAAAGGCGCGAAAGACGCATCCCTGTTCGCGAAAGGCAGAGATGATTGCGGGAAGGGCCTCTGCGGTAGCGCGGCAATCGGCGCGGTCGTGCATGAGGAGGACGACCCGCTTTTTCCCCTCGGCCGTCCTGACCGCCGTCTCGGCGAGCGTCTTCGCATCCGCATGGGCGATCTCCGAATCGCCGTTCACCGCATTCCACCAAATGATGCGGTAGCCCATCTCCCCGAGCAGGGCCTCCTCCCGCGGATGCCTCCCGCCCCCGGGGAAGCGGTAGAGACGGGGGCGGACGCCCGTCGTCTTCTCGATGAGCGCCGCACATGCCTTCACGTCTTCGATCAGGGCCTCGGGCGAAGAATAGATCGCACCGTAACAATGCGTCTGGGAATGCACGCCGATGCTGTGGCCCTCTGCCGCCAACCGTTTCAACACTTCCTCCCGTCCGCCGATCCTGTCGCCGACGATGAAGAAGGTGGCATTCACGCCCTCCCGCTTCAAGGTGTCGAGGATCTTGCCCGTCACAACGGTGCTCGGCCCGTCGTCGAAGGTGAGATAGACCTCCCGCGCCTCTTCCGCAAAGGTGAAGGCGGGCGCGGCCGAAGCCGCCCGCCCGCCGAGATGGGCAAGGAGCATCAGAACGGCCGTGAACGCCGCAAGGATGAGGAATTTATTTCTTTTCAGCATACCGTAAGTTTGCGCCGAATTCTTGTGATTATGAACGCGCGCCGCCCGCAAAAAAAGTGCGGGCGGCGCGCGCATACTTCCCAAAAGATGAGACATACTCATGGCATGAAACAGGAAAGATCGGTGCCGACCAAAGAGGAAAGCGAACAAAAAAAGCAAGAAGAGGGGCGGGAGAGTTTGCCCGCCACGGCGCATTCCGAGCATACCATGTCTGCAAGACGCACCGCAGTCGTCGTCGGCGGCTCCTCAGGCATCGGGCGGGAGACGGCCTTAAAGCTCCTCTCGAAGGGGTATCGCGTCTTCAACGTCTCGCGCACGCCCTTCAAGGGAGACCGTATCAAGAGTTTTTCGGCAGACGCCGCCCTCGAGGGAGAGATCGCGCGGGCAGTGAAGAGCGTCGGCGAGGAGGCGGGGGCGATCGACCTCTTCGTCTATTCGGCGGGTTTTTCCATGGCCGCGCCCATCGAATACGCGAGGAGCGGAGACTATCGGTATCTCTTCGAGGTCAATTACTTCGGCGCGGTGGAAGCGCTCCGCGCGGCGGCCCCCTTCCTGAAACGGAGGGGCGGAAGGGCGATCCTCGTCGGTTCTCTGGGCGGCGACATGCCCATTCCCTACGATAGTTTCTATTCCTCCTCCAAGGCCGCTCTCTCGATGCTGGCACGCGAGGCGGATATGGAGCTCCGCCCCCACGGCGTGCGGGTGAGCGCTCTTCTCCCCGCGGGAACGGCCACCGATTTTACCTACAACAGGAGGGTCTATAGCGAGGAAGAGAGCCTTTCCTATTCCCCTTCGGTGAAGAAGGCCTCCGCCGCGCTCGCCAATATGGAACAGGGCGGCATGAGTCCCTCGCTCGTCGCGGAGGCCGTCTTGAAGCTCGCTTCAAAGCGCAATCCGCCCCCCGTCTCGGCGGTGAGCGGGAAATACAACTTCCTCCGCTATGTGAATAAGATGCTCCCCGAGCGCGTCACCGATTGGTTCGTCAGAAAAAAATTCAACCAAAGATGAGGCAAGACCTCGAATATGGAACGCGATAAGGCTCCTCCGTGGGGAGGAGCTGTCGCGCGTGAGCGTGACTGAGGTGGGGCGCATTCTGATTTGTCACTGCGCCCCGCGTGCATTCTGATTTGTCACTGCGCCCCGCATGCATTCTGATTCGTCATTCCGAGCTTGTCGAGGAATCACCTTATTTTTCAACCAACTTTTTATTATAAATAAACCTATAGGTTAAATTATTTTCCCATCAGGTTAGAATTTTTGCACCAACTGTCTATATAATGAAATTAAATAGGTGAGATTATGATCGATATTTACGATAGCAAAGCTCTCTACGATAAGATAGACGCCCTGCGGAAAGAGAAGGGGCTTTCGATCCACGGACTTGCGCAAGAGGCGGGAATATCCGCAATGGCGCTTTACCATTGGCGCGAGAGGCGATCGTCGCCGACGCTCTCCGTATTAGACGCGCTTTGCTCCGCATTGGGGACGAACCTCATCAATTTTCTCATGGATGAGAATGACGTTTCAGAACATAAAGAACTCATCGGCATTTGGAATCGCTTGAGCCGCGAACAACAAAAGAGCATGATCGCTCTTATGAAGTCGATGCTTTGACCTTTGAGATCCGACCGAATTTGAAGATCCCCCGCTTGGGGGATTTTTATATGGCGGCATGACGCGATGAAAAAGCATCGGGCCGCCTGTTCATTCCCGAAGAAAAAACACCTTGCCCCAAATGATCCGAAAGGGGCGAAAATTCATAAAAAAATTGATGTGCCGCTTGACGGTCTTGCCGCTTTTATATTATAATATGACTGAAATTTACGTTCGATCGGAAGGGGCGCGGTGCGCCTCGGGGAGGGAAGGATGATCCGCCGCATCTATGCAGAAAAAAAGCCGCCGTACGCCTGTGAAGCCGCCGAACTTTTCAGGGAGATCTCCGCGGGAGGAAAGATCTCTTCTGTGAAAAATATCCGCATCCTCTATCGCTACGACTTCGACGCCGACGATCCCTCTGCCGTGGCCGCGGCCCTTTCGGACAACACGACGGCCGCAATGGAGCGGGCCGATCTTTCTGGGGCGCGCATCTTTGCCGCAGAGCCCGCCGAGGGCGAGCCCGACGAGGCGGCCGAGGCCCTGCGCTGCCTTCTTCTTGCGGAAGGGAAGGTGGTGGGCGAAGTTCGTTCCGCCAAGCTCTACGCCCTCTACGGGGACATTTCCGAAGAGGACCTTTCCGCCATAAAAGAACTCGTCTTTTGCGGGGGAAGGATGCGCGAGGGGAGTTTATCCCGCATTCTTCCCGCCCAGAAAGAGGAGCCCGTCTCTTGGGAGAGCGAAGTCGTTTTTGGCTTCCGTGATTTAGACATGGGTGGCCTCGATGCGCTCTTGAAGAAGTTGGGCCTCGACATGGGCGGCTCGGAGATCGCCCTCGTGCAGGACTATTTCCGATCGGAATACCGCGACCCGACCGAGATGGAACTTACCTTTTTCGACGCCTTCTTTCGGTTGCGCCCCGTTGTCCTTTCGTCCGAGATAGAGGTGCGGGGCGGCGGCGCGATCGGAGAGGCGATCGGCGCGCTTCTTTCTGCCCGCGGAGAACTCGGGCGGGAGGGGCCGCTCACGGCGGGCGCGCTCGAGACGCTTCCCGCACAGCTCATAAAGAGCCGTTCCCCTGCCGCATCGCGCACATCCATCGACCCTCCCTTCTCCCTTTCTGCGAGGAGGCCGCTTTGGAAGCCTTCCTATGGCGCGATACGCCTTCACGCCGTTTCGGAAGCTGAAAAGACGCCCGCGCAGAGGAGGGAACAGGCCCTTCTCGACAGGCGGGAGGCGGCGCGGCTTGCGATGGACAAGGTCGCCGTCGGCGAGGTCGCAGGGATCGGCGCGGCGCAGGGCGGCAAGACCGAACTCGGCGCATATCTCACCCCCTGCCTTGAAGAGACGCCGCAGAGCCCCGTCCCCGGCGATAAGATCGTCCTCGTCGGCGGAAGAGGGCTTCGGGCGGAAAGTGCGCTCTATCCCCTTCTCCGCAGGGAGGCGGGGCGTTCGATAAAATGCGGAAGCACGCTTTATGCGGGGATCGCCGTCTCTGCGGCCATGCTCGCGGAGGGCGTCGATCTCGACCTCGCAGCCGTCGCAATGTGGAGCGGAAAGGAGGCTTTGCAAGCCCTCTTTTCCCCGCGGGATGGGGCGGCCGTCGTCGTCGGAGCGCGCGAGGTGGAGGGGTTCGTCCGCCTTCTGGAGGAGGAAGGGCTCTTTGCCGCCATCGTCGCCACCGTCGCCGAAGTTCCCCGTTTCATCATGCGGGAGGGGGGAAAGATCGCCGCGAACCTCTCCGCCGCATTCTTGAGAGATGGAGGCGCGAAGGGGCATATTACGATTGGCGAAAGAGCTCCCGCCATGCCCGCAAAGCCCTGTCCCGCCGATTTTGCGGCGGGCATGCGCGCCGTCGCCTCCGGCGCAAACCGTTCGCCCAAGGGGGTCTTTGAGCGGTACGACCACGCCCTCTCCTGCCGCGCAACGCTCGCGCCCTTCGGCGGAAAATACTTCGCTTCTCCCGCGCAGGCTTCGATCATGCGCCTCTCGGAGGGCGAGGCCGCCTATCTCGCATGGGACGGGGATCGCATTCTTACGGAGGAGAGCCCCTTCCACGGGGCATATCTCGCCGTCGTCGAGAGCGTCACCAAACTCATCGCCGCGGGCGCGGCGTTGGAAGATATCCGTCTCCTTCTGCACGGCATGTTTGCGCGCGGCGGGGAGGGAGATTTCGGAAAAAAGATGTGCGAAGCCCTTCTCGGCGCATGCAAGGCCCAGCTCGATCTCGGCGTGCCCGCGCTCGGAACGGAACACACCGTCCTCTCGGGGAAGGGCTCCGCGCTCGTCTGTTCCTTCGCCGCCGCGAGCGGGCTCGAGCGGGACGCTTCGTCGCCCGAATTCAAGGGCGCGGGGCACAGGGTGGTTCTGCTCGCCCCCTCTTACGACGAAAACGGTCTGCCCGTTCCCCATTCTCTCATCAAAAATTGCAAGATCGTCACCGCGCTCAAGCGGGCGGATAAGGCGCTCGCCGTGTATGCCTTGGGAAGCGGAGGCGTCGCCGAAGGGGTGCTGAAGTGTTGCCTCGGCAATGAAATCGGCTTCCGTTTCTCGGACATGGTATCCATGGAGAGCGTCTTCGGCTACCAATTCGGTGCGTTTATCCTCGAGCTCAACGACGAGACCGATGTGGGTGTTGAGATCGGCCGCACCACCCTTTCGGAGACGGTCGCGCGCGGGCTCGATCTATGCCCGCTCGTCGTTCTCAAAGATCTCTTCGAGGGAAGGCCCGCCTCCGATCCCGACCGTTCGGGAGAGAGGAACGCCTCGGCGGAAAACGTTACATATTTGAAAAAGAACGCGCACATATGCCCCTCTCGGTGCGAAAAGCCGCTTGCGCTCGTGCCCGTATTCCAAGGGCAGACGGGCGCGGAAGACGCCGCCGCGGCCTTTGAAAGAGCGGGGGCGAAGGTGGAGCGGTTCCCCGTCGAAATCCGCCGCGCGGAAGATTTGGCGCAATGCCGCGCCGCGCTCGCACAGCGCATCCGCGAGAGCGGGATCTTCTTCCTCGCAGACGGCATCGAGGGGGATCATGTCTGCGGTTTGAGCCGATTTATCGTAAAATTCATGCAAGATGATGCGATCGCGGAGGCCCTTTTTGATCTCACTTCGGGCCGCGGCGGGCTCATCGGGGGAGAGGGCGTCGGGTTCGGCGCGCTCCTCGGCCTCGGCCTCCTTCCGGGCGGAAAGGTCTCCCTTCCCGCAGACGACGCCCCCGCATTTTCCTCGGGGGAGAGCGCCTTCCGCATCGCGACTGTCCGCGTCGCTTCCGCCGATTCGCCTTGGCTTGCGGGCGTGAACGCGGGCGATAGTTTCCGAATTCCCGTATGCGGCGGGGGAAGGTTTTTCTGCTCCGCGGAGAGGGCGCGCACCCTCGCCGAACGCGGGCAGATCATGACGCAGTTTGCCGACCGCGAGGGCAACGCCATGGCGGATATGCGCTCCGATCCCGCCTTGAACCCCTTCGCCGTCGAGGGCCTTCTATCCACGGACGGCAAGATCTTCGGGAGAATGGGACGCTCTTCCGCCGCTGTCGGCGGGCTCTACCGCAATATCCCGGGAGCATTCAATATGAAGCTCTTCGAGAGTGCGGTCAAATACTTCCGCAAATGAGATTTTGAGATCTTTCACGTTGGGAAATTCAGGTCAAGAAAAATCCACCCGTTCGGGTGGATTTTAATCTTTTGTACGGCCGAGAAGATAATCGGTACTCGTGTTCAAAAGATTGGCAATGGCGATGAGAGTATCGAAGGAGCATTCCCTGTCGCCCGTCTCCCAATAGGAGACGAGACGGGGCGTTACATTGAGTTTTTCGGCTACCTGTTTCCTCGTAAGTCCCATTTCGGTGCGTAGTTCGTGGAGACGAAGGTTAAAATCACTCATAAAAATATTTTAGAACAAAATGTTCTAAAATACTTGACAAGGAACAGAATGTTCCTATATCATATTAAAAGACAGAACGAAATGTTCTGAACAAATCAAAGGAGGAATTTCGGATGAAAAAACTTTTTGCGGCTGCCCTGGCGGCAGTGATGTTCCTTTCGCTCTGTGCCTGCGGGACGTCCAGCGGGAATGGCGGGAATGGCGGGAATGGAGGGAACGGCGGAACGCAGGGACAGGAAGTCGTTCTTACGGAAAGCACGGACTTTCAGGCACTCGTTTCGGACAAGGTGACGGATAAGGTATGGGACGCGGCCTTTACAAATGATGCGTTTGCGGGCTGCACTTCTTATCTCAAGTGCGAACGGGAAGAGGTCAAGACCAAATTTGGCTATCAAAAGGCGGATTCAAGCTATGATGTTCGCTATGATACGCAACTTCTCCTTGAGGGGAATTGGGAGAGGATACAGGAAATGATCGTACACGTTGCGGGAACGAATGCCACGGAATACTCGAATGTTCCCGACTCCGAAACGGGGGAACTGACAGATACCTACGAATATATTACGTCTAACATCGGCGGCGAAGACAAAGATAGCAAGGTGCGGCGTGAATGGGCATACACCTTCCGCAACCTGATCGCCTATGATTTTTCGGGACAGTTCGAAAAATTCAGCTACGACGAGACGCTACACGCCTATACCTATGAGGGGGAGAGCCTTGTCGTACCCTATACGCCCATGGAAGCGATGAGAGAAGAAGGGTATATTCTCACTTCTGCAATCGTAAAGATCGTCGGTGGAAAACTCGCCTATGCCAAGGTGGAGGTCAGCGGGAATCCGGAGGATCCGGAGGAATATTTCTATTTCGACTACGGCAAGACCAAGGTCACGATCCCCGAGGACGCGATCCCCATGCCCGAGGAATAATCTTTGAAAGGCACATTTTCTCCCCTCATTCCCTTGACGGAAGAGGGGAGTTTTTGCTATAATTTTTCGCATGAAGACTGATATTGAGATCGCGCAGGAAGCGCATATGCAACCCATCGGCAAGATCGCCGAAAAGCTCGGCCTTCGGGAAGAGGACATCGAGCTCTACGGGAAATATAAGGCCAAAATCGAGCCCTCCGCCCTCGAAGGGAAAGGGAGGAGAGGGAAGCTCATCCTCGTCACCGCCATCACCCCCACGCCCGCGGGGGAGGGAAAGACGACGACCACCGTCGGCCTTGCAGACGGGCTTTCCCGCCTCGGGAAGAAGACGGTCGTCGCCCTCCGCGAGCCCTCGCTCGGGCCCGTATTCGGCGTCAAGGGGGGAGCGGCAGGGGGCGGCTATGCGCAGATCGTGCCCATGGAGGATATCAATTTGCACTTTACGGGGGATATTCACGCCGTGGGAGCCGCAAATAACCTCCTCGCCGCCATGCTCGACAACCACATTTTCCAAGGGAATGCCCTCGGAATAGACACAGAGAAGGTCGTCTGGAAGCGGTGCGTGGACATGAACGACCGCCAGCTCCGCTATCTGGAAGACGGCCTCGGCGGGCCCAAGTCGGGAGTTCCGAGGAAGGACGGATTCGATATCACCGTCGCTTCCGAAGTGATGGCGATCTTGTGCCTTGCGACTTCTTTGGAAGATTTGAAAAAGAGGCTCTCCCGCATCGTCGTCGCCTACGATCGGGAGGGGAAGCCCGTCACGGCGGGCGATCTCAAAGCGGCGGGCGCGATGGCCGTCCTTCTGAAGGAAGCCATGAAGCCCAACCTCGTGCAGACTTTGGAGGGCACGCCCGCCCTCGTGCACGGCGGACCCTTCGCCAATATCGCCCACGGGTGCAATTCCGTCGCGGCGACCGATGCCGCTTTGAAGCTCGGCGACTATGTGGTCACCGAGGCGGGATTCGGCGCAGATCTCGGCGCGGAGAAATTCTTCGACATCAAATGCCGCATGGCGGGGCTTGTGCCCTCTGCGGCCGTCGTCGTCGCCACCGTGCGCGCCCTCAAGATGCACGGCGGACTTGCGAAGGGCGACCTTTCCCGCGAAGATCTTCCCGCTCTCGAAAAGGGGCTTCCCAACCTTTTGCGCCATGTCTCCAATATCAAAAATGTCTATGGGCTTCCCGCCGTCGTCGCGGTCAACCGTTTCCCGACGGATACCGATGCGGAGATCGCCCTCGTCATCGAAAAATGCAGGGCGCTCGGCGTGAACGCCGTCCTTTCCACCGTGTGGGCGGAGGGCGGCAAGGGGGGTGAGGCGCTCGCAAAGGAGGTCGTCCGCCTCACGGAGGAGAAGGGCGATTTCCGCTTTGCCTACGATGAAGCCCTTCCCATCAAAGAGAAGATCGGGGCCGTCGTCACCAAAGTTTACGGCGGGAAGGGGGTCGTCTATACCCCCGAAGCGGAGGAGGAGATCGCGCGGCTCGAGGCGCTCGGCTTCGGCAAGACCCCCGTGTGCATCGCCAAGACGCAGTATTCCTTCTCGGACGACGCGGCAAAGCTCGGCGCGCCCGAGGATTTCTTCGTCACGGTGAGAAGTTGTAAGATTTCGGCGGGGGCGGGGTTCGTCGTCGCCCTGACGGGGAACATCATGACGATGCCGGGCCTTCCCAAAGAACCCGCCGCAGAGCGCATCGACCTTTCCGATGACGGCAAGATCGTGGGGTTGTTCTGATGGAAGAGGAACTTTTAAGGGGGGCGGTAGAGCCCCTTCTTGTTTGGTATCGGGAAAACAAGCGTGACCTTCCGTGGCGGAGGGAACGCTCCTTCTACTCTGTGCTTCTCTCTGAACTCATGCTCCAACAGACGCGCGTAGAGGCCGTGAAGGAGCGGTATATCCTGTTTTTAGAGCGGTTTCCGACTGCCGAAGCGCTCGCCTCCGCCTCCGAAGACGAAGTGCTGAAAAATTGGGAGGGGCTCGGCTATTACAGCCGCGCCCGAAATTTACATAAGGCCGCAAAGATCATCGCCGAAAAGGGCGAACCTCAGACATGGGTGGGGGTAAGAGCGCTTCCGGGCGTGGGAGACTACACCGCGGGCGCGATCTCTTCCATCGCTTTGGGGCTCAAAGAGCCTGCAGTGGACGGGAACGTGCTTCGGATTTTGACCCGTCTTCTCGCCGACGGGCGGAATATCGACGATAATCGCACGAAAAAGTACTTTTCCGACCTCTTGAAGAAGGTCTATCCGCCCGAGACGGCCCAATTCTGCGAGGCCCTTATGGAGCTTGGCGCGATCGTATGCGTACCCAACGGACCGCCGATGTGCGGGGCATGTCCGTGGTCGGGGCTCTGCAAAGCCCATCTTGCGGGCAGAGAAGGGGAATTCCCCGTCCGCGAGAAAAAGAGGGCGCGCAGAGTGGAGACGCTCGATGTATTCGTGCTCCGCTTTGAAGGCCGCTACGCCGTAAGAAGGCGCGGCGCGGGGCTTTTGGCGGGTCTTTGGGAGTTCCCCAACGCCCCCTCCGCGTCGTCTCCCGACCATTCCTCGTCCGTGGGAATTCGCAATACTTCCCCCGTGGAATTCCCCAACGCCCCCTCCGTGTCGTCTCCCGACCGTGCCCCCTCCGTGTATTTTTCCCGTGCCCCCTCCGTGGAGGGGGGTAGGGGGGTGGGCCCTTCGCCCTTCGGCCCCATCCTCGCGGTAAAGAGCGCAAAGCACATCTTTACCCATGTTGAATGGCATATGACGGGGTATCTGATCGAAACGGCGGAGCGCGACCCGCAATATGTCTGGGCGACGGCGGAAGAGCTGAAAAGCGGCTACGCCATCCCATCCGCCTTCAAGGCATTCACCGAATGGGTAAAGTGATCGGGAATTATCTCCCGATCATTTTCGTTGTAGTCCGCGTGGATCTGCTTGCAATTCGTCGGGATGAGGCGTACTTTCAAAATTCCCCTTCAGACACCGTTGACAACGCGGCGGGGGTTTGTTATAATAGAAAAGCTATGGATACAAAGGGAAAATTTATCGTATTTGAAGGGACGGATGGGAGCGGAAAATCCACGCAGATCCGTCTTCTTTCCCAATATCTTCAGGAAAAGGGCGTCCCCGTATTCGAGACGCACGAGCCCACCGCTTCGCCCATCGGGGAGGTGGTGCGCGCCTGTATGAGCGGGAGCGTCGATACCGACGAACGCGCCATCGCCCTTCTTTTCGCCGCCGACAGGATCGACCATATCGCCTCTATCAAACAAAAGCTCGAAGAGGGATTTACCGTCCTTTGTGACAGGTACTACTTCTCTTCCTTCGCCTATAACGGCGGCCTCGTGCCCCTCGAATGGGTCATCGAGCTCAACCGCCCCGCCATGGAGCTCCTTCGCGCCGACCTCACCGTATTTTTGGATGTAAACGTGGAGGAGACGATGAACCGTGTCCTCCGCCGCACGGCGCGCGAGCGCTACGAGAATGTGGAACGGCAGATCCTCACCCGCAAGAACTACTTTGAGGTATTCGACCGTTTCAAAGCGACGGAACATATCGCCATCGTGAAGAGCGAACCTGCCAAGGAGGCGACGCAGGCCGCCATCCGCGAGGTCGTCGACGGGCTTTTCGGAGGAAAGTCATGAGGGAACTTGTCATCGGAACGGTCTTGAAACCGCAGGGGATCCGCGGGGAAGTGAAGATCAAACCCTATACCGACAGTGCGGAGGCCTTCCGCGAGATCGGGCGCATCTTCCTTTCGGGGACGGAATATAAGATCCTCTCCGTCCGCACGGGCGACGGGTTCGTCTATTTGGGCCTTCGCGGCGTTGCCGACCGCAATGCGGCCGAACTTCTGCGGGGAAAGGACGTCGTGATCCCCCGCGAAGAAGCCCCCGCCCTTCCCGAGGGGAGTTATTACATCGACGATATTTTGGGGAGCGCCCTCATAACGGAAGAGGGGGAACGGCTCGGGACGCTGAAGGCCGTGACGCAGGCGGCGACGGATATCTATACCCTTGAGACGGCGGAGGGAAGGGAGATCCTGTTCCCCGCGGCGAAGGGCGTCGTCTTGGAGGTGGACCTCGAAAACAAGGCCATCACCCTCTCGAAGAAGAGATTTCTCGAGGTCGCCGTGTTATGAAGATCACCATCCTGACCCTCTTCCCCGAGATGTTCTCCGCCCTTGAAGCGAGCATCCTCGGCCGCGCGCAGAAGGAGGGCAAACTCGAACTCGAGGTGGTCGATATCCGCGATTACACCGAGGATAAACATAAAAAGTGCGACGATTATCCCTTCGGCGGCGGCGCGGGCATGGTGATGATGGCACAGCCCATCGGAAGCGCGATTGAGGCCGTAGACCCCGGACATGGCGCCCGCAGAATTTATCTCTCCCCCAAGGGAAGGACCTTGAAGCAGGAGCACATCTTCCGCCTCGCGGAGGAGGAACACCTCGTGCTCCTCTGCGGCCACTACGAGGGAGTCGACCAGCGGGCGATCGATCTTTATATCGACGAAGAGATCTCCATCGGCGACTATGTCTTGACGGGCGGGGAACTGCCCGCGATGGTGCTCGTCGACGGCGTTTCGCGCTATATAGACGGAGTTTTATCGCCCGCCTCGCTCGTAGATGAGAGCTTCTCGGAGGGGCTTCTCGAATATCCGCATTACACCCGCCCCGTCGAATACAAGGGGCTCACCGTCCCCGAAGTCCTGCGCGGCGGCAACCACGCAGAGATCGACAAATGGCGGCGCGAGCAGGCGATCGCGATCACAAAGAAAAATCGTCCCGACCTCTTAAAATAGGCTTCAAGCGCGGACATGGATGCCGCGTTTTTGCTCTTGATTTGAAAAATCTTCCCAAGGAAGGCGATCTGTGAAGACCATTTCGTGGTTTCCGGGCCACATGGCGAAGGCCATGCGGATGATGGAGGAAAACATCAAACTATGCGACGCCGTTGCCCTCGTGCTCGACGCGCGATGCCCTGCCGCGAGCTTCAATGCGCGGCTTTTGATGTATGCGGGCGAGCGTCCCGTCCTCTATATCCTCAACAAGGCCGACCTTGCCGACCCTTCCGCCACCGATAGGGCGCTCTCCCTTCTCAAAAAAGGGGGGAAGCGGGCGATCAAACTCAACGCGGCGGCGCCCTCCTCCGCACGCATCCTGCGGGAGGCGATGGAAGAAGTTGCCTCCGCGAAGGCGGCGCGGCTCAAGGAGCGGGGGAACGCACGCCCCATCCGCTTCCTCGTCGCGGGAATTCCCAACACGGGCAAGAGCACCCTCATCAATCTGCTCGCGGGCGGGAAGAAGGCGCAGACGGGGGATAAGGCGGGCGTCACGCGGGGCAAACAATGGGTGAAATGCGGGGCATTTGAACTCATGGATACCCCCGGGACCATGCCCCCTTCGTGCGAAAACCAAACTTTAGCGCGGCGGCTCGCCTTCGTCGGGAGCATCAACGACGACATTCTCGCCATGGACGAGATCGCCCTCGCTCTCTTGGAGGAACTTTCCGCAAAATATCCCGCCGCACTCTCGGAACGGTATGGCATCGGAGCGGGGATAACTTCCCTCGAAATGCTCGATGCGGTGTGCAAGAAGCGGGGCTTCGTCGTGCGCGGGGGAGAATGCGACTTCGAGCGCGGCGAGAGGGCGGTTATAGACGATCTGCGCAAGGGGAAGCTCGGCGCGGTCTCCTTCGACGGCGAGGAAGATCTTCGCGCCGCGGGGCTCATATAAGGGGAAGAGATGGACATTCCGACATACGAAAGAGAATATGCCGCGAAGGGCTTTTCGGCCGTCGCGGGGGTAGATGAAGTGGGGCGCGGCCCTCTGGCGGGGCCCGTCGTGTGCGCCGCCGTCATCATGCCCCTCGAGGAGGAGAAGCGAATCGAAGGGGTGGACGACAGCAAAAAGCTCTCCAAACGCAAGCGGGAAAGGCTCGCAGAAGAGATCAAAAAGACGGCGCTCTCCTACTCCGTCGTGGAGATCGACGAGGAGACGATCGACGCCGTGAATATCTTGCAGGCGACCCGCCTCGGGATGAAGCGCGCCGTCGAATCGCTCGCGCTCCCCGCGGACATGGTACTCACAGACGGCAACATGACCCTCGATATTGCCGCCCCGCAGAGGAGCATTGTAAAGGGCGACGCCCTCGTCTACAGCATCGGCGCGGCGAGTATTCTCGCAAAAGTTTACCGCGACAAGCTCATGGCGGAGCGGGCGGCAGAGTACCCCGAGTACGGCTTCGAGCGGAACGCGGGCTACGGGACGGCCGAACACATCGCGGCCATCAGGAAGGTGGGGATATGCAAAATTCACAGAAGGACTTTCGTAAAAAACTTCTGGGACGGCAAGGAGAGGCCCTGACCTGCAAGTACCTCAAAAAACACGGCTATAAGATTTTGAAACGCAACTATACCACCCCATTCGGGGAGGCGGACATCGTCGCGGAGAGCCGCGACGGCTACACCTGCTTTGTGGAGGTGAAGACGCGGGAGACAGATGCGTTCGGGCTTCCCGCCGAGGCCGTCACGCGCGAAAAACAGCGGCGGTACCGCATGATCGCAAACTTCTGGTGCAACGCTCTCCGCCGCGAAGTGCCCGTCCGCTTCGACGTCGCCTCGATTTTAGAGGGCGAGATCGAATATTTCGAGAACGCCTTCATTTGAATAGCGTTGAAAAAAGCCGCCCTTGCAGGCGGCTTTTTTCTTGTTTTCATGTTGCGAAACGCGTATAAGCTACGAAATACTGTAATGGGTAAACGTGTCATTCCGAGCCGCAGGCGAGAGAATCTCCTGAATGAAAACGCGGACTTACGTTATAGGGGATTCTTCGGAGAGTTGCTCTCGCGGAAATTCTTATGAACGATTTCGCCTCAGAAATGACGCGCAACCTTCATCAGAATGACGCTCAACCGAACAGTTTTTTGAGCTTGTGTTCGACGATGCAAACCGTGGCGATGAGGGCTACGATAAATATCGCTGTGAGCAAAATAAGGACTACCATGTCCGCGATGCTATGCAGGAAAACCGCTATGATTGCATATACGGCGCCTATGGCAAACATTATGAGCGCGACCTTGCAGAACATCTCCGCCGTCGCCGCCTGCGCAAAACTCCAAGCCGTGTCGCTCTGCATCGAACGCCGCGTGCGGTAGCCGAAGAATTTGTTCCGCTTGGGCGGGAAGATCTGCATCCCCGCGCCAATCAGGGCGGCGAGCACGGGGAAGAAAAAGGCATACGCGATCGCCATGAGAAAGAGAACATCCACCTCCTGCCGTTGGGTGCGGAAAAATATCGCGAGCGCCGCAACAAAGATGCAAACGCATGCTTCGGCGAGAAGGGCAAACACGAGCCGCGCTTGCCTTCGCACGGCATTTGCGGATAGAAGTTCGTCGAGAGAGACTTTGAACAGCTCCGCGATCGACACGAGAATATCGATGGAAGGGTATCCCCGTCCCTGTTCGTAGTTGGAGACCGCCTGCCGCGTGACGTGCAGTTTTTGGGCGAGTTCCTCCTGCGTGAGGTTGGCTTCCTTTCGCATGAGTTTGAGTTTTTCGGAAAATTCCATGTCGTCTCCTCCGCCCTGCAGACGGTATCTCAATGGGAACGCCCGCGGAGCGATCTTATCATAGGAAAAATTTTTTTCTTTGTCAAGGACCGCGGGGCACTTTACGGCGACACGATCGCTTGCGCGCCCTCTACCCGCGTGAGAGGGAACTGTTTCTGAACTGTGTTTTCCTGCGCTGGTTGCATGTTCTGATAACGTCATGCTGAGCGAAGTCGAAGCATCACCGCAGCATAAAAATAATGTGACCCTTCGACTACGCTCAGGGTGACAAATATAGAGCTATCCTCTCGAGAGTTGGCTTTTGCTTTCATCCCGAGCCGAAGGCGACACCTTCCCCGCCGATGGGGGAAGGCTTTTCTCTCTTCCCATGAAAACGCGGAGAAAATTTTTTCGGGCGGGGGCGGGAGGGTTGCATTTCGCGCGCGGAAATGGTATAATAATCCAAAACGTTCCGCATAATCAACCCGCGAAAAGCGGGAGGAAAAAACTATGGCTGTGAAAAAGAAGATCCATATCGAAGAAAAAGTGACCCTCGACCTTCGCTTCCCGAAGTACGTTGGGTATCTGGACTATCTCCTCGCAACGCCCGCGTCCGTACGCATCAGGAGCACCTTCGAGGAGGCGCTTCCCCTCACCATTTCGGCGACCTCTTCCGAGGGGCTTCTTCTGCCCTTTGAAAGGGAGGTGGAAGTGCCCTTTGAGAGCGCGGTGCGCGTCGAGAGCGGCGGGATCTTTTCGCCCCTCTATCTCGCCGAAAATTGCGAGATGAAGAAGGTCGCGGTAAGCGTCTCCGCCCGCCACGAAAATAAAATCGTCGCCTCCGCCGAGACGGAGGTCACCGTCCTTCCCTTCGACGTATGGGAGGGGCTTTCGGGCAACGCCGAGCGCGTCGCCTGCTTCGTGCGCCCCCGCCTTTCCGATTGTTCCGTCATTCTGGCGGATGCGGGAAGGAGGCTGAAGCGCTGGAAGGCGGACGCCGAGTTCTACGGCTACACGGGCACGGATAAGAATGCGGTGCGGCAGATCATCGCCGCCGTCTATGCCTCCATCAAGGCGCACGGCGTCACAGAAGAGCCCTGCGACCTCTCGGGCCCCGTCGCGGCGGCCAAGGAGGGTTCCGTCCTCAAAGGGGGGAGCGCGTCGCTCTTCCGGCTCGCCCTGCTTGCGGCGGGCTGTCTCGAAGGGGCGGGCCTCCATCCCGTTCTCGCCCTCGGCAAAAAGAGCGTGGGCGTGGGCGTATGGCTCTACGATACCTGTTTTCTCGACCCCGTCACCGACGACGGCGACATCGTCTCCAAATATGTCGCAGACGGCATCAACAACCTCGCCTTTTTCGACGCGGCCGATCTCTTCGCGGAGAGCAACGCCCTCTTCACCCCCTCCGAACACCACTTCCGCGCCAAGCTCAAGGAGAACTATTTCGATTGCTTCGTCGATGTGAAGCGTTGCCGCATGGGGGGGATCCCCGTCTGCCCGATGCGCGGCAAGGGGATCAAGGGCTATGAGGTCTTCGAGGATGAACAGGAGGACGGTTCTCCCGCCCCTCTTCCCGTATTCAAGGGGCTGAAGCTCGACGGGAAACAGCCCAAGAACAAACAGTGGGAGCGCAGGCTTTTGGACCTCACGGGCAAGAACGCCCTCCTCGTATTTACGGGCAAGAACGCCCTCCATCTCTCTTCGGCGGGGTGCGATATGCTCTATTCCCGCCTCATGGGGGAGGGGAGCATGAAGCTCAAGGCGGGCGGAGAGGAGACCAAGATGGGCGCCTCGCTCTCCCCGCAGAAGAAGGCCCTGATCGCCCTCGAACAGCAGAAGGGGATCTTGCGCGTCCTCGAACCCTTAAAGTCGGCGGCGGAGACGGCGGTAAAACTCATCCGCCGCAACCGCGAAGCGGGCGAAGAGGCGGGCGCGAAGATCTTGTATCTCGCCCTCGGCTTCCTCAAATATGTGAGCCGTGAAGACGGAATGCCCAAATATGCTCCCCTCGTGCTCGTGCCCGTCGGGCTCGTGCGGGCGAAGGGGAACGAAGAGTTCTCCCTCACGGTGGGGGAGGAGGGCTTCATCGTCAACGCCACCCTTCTCGAATTTTTGAAGCAGGAATTCAATATCGACATCCGCGGCCTCGGCGGCGACGTCTCCGCCCTCAAGATCTCCGAGATCGTGGCCATGGTGCGCGCGGAGACGGCGGGCATGCGGGGCTGGGAGGTCGTGGAAGACGCCTATGTTGCGGCCTTCTCCTTCCAGAGATTCCTCCTTTGGAACGACATCCGCACCCACATCGGCGGGCTGAAGAAGAACGAGAACGTCGCGGCCCTTCTCGCGGGCAAGGCGGAACGGCGCAAGACGCCCGCCGCGGCGGAAGAAGATCAGGCCGACCCCGAGGAGGTCCTTCTGCCCCTCCCCGCCGACAGTTCGCAGTTTTCGGCCATCGCCCTCGCGAACACGGGGGCTTCGTTCGTGCTCCACGGCCCTCCCGGGACGGGCAAGAGCCAGACCATCACAAATATCATCGCGAACGCCCTCATGCGGGGCAAGCGGGTCATCTTCGTCGCCGAGAAGAAGGCGGCGCTCGACGTCGTGAAAAAGCGGCTCGATTCCATCGGCATCGGCGATTTCTGCCTCGAGCTCCACTCCAACAAGACGGACAAAGGGGACGTTTTGCGCCGCATGGAGGAGACCCTTGCCCTTGCGGGGAAGGAGCGGGGCGCGGCCTTCGGCGAACGCTCCAAGGAGCTTGCCGCCCTCCGCGACGAGCTCAAAGAGCCCATGGAGGCGCTCCACAGGAAGCGCCGCCTCGGCATCTCCGTCTATGAGGCGGCGATCGGCTATCTCGAAAACAAGTCCGCCCCCGATATTCTCGATATCGAGACGGCCTTCTACGATACCCTCACCGAGGAGAAACTCTCCCGCTGTAAGAGCATGATCCTCTCGGCCGCGGCGGCGGCCAAAGAGTGCGGCGGGGTGGTGAATTCTCCCTTCGAGAACGTCAACCTCACCGAGTATTCGCAGGAGGTGCGCGACCGCATCCTCTGCGCTTCGGAGGTCGTCCTCACCGAGATCAAGCACCTGCGCTCCTACCTCGCGCTCTTCCTCGAATTCTACCGCCAGCGCGTCTCCACGCTCACGCGCAAGAAACTGAACTCCCTCGCGGAGATCGCAAAGATCCTCTCCTCGGGCGAGTGCAGGAAGTACTTTGCGGGGCAGGACGAGGGAGCTTTCTATCTCTTCTACAACGCCAACCGCAGGTTGGATACCTGCCTTTCGTACTACTTCAAAAATTTCCGTTCCCTCGTGGATATGGACGGCGCGGCCGAGATCGCGAAACTCCTCGAAAACGGCGGGGATTGGAAGCTCTCGAAGGCGGCGCGGGCGGCGGCCAAGCGGCTTTCCAAGGTCTCTTTGTATGAGCTGAAGGAGGAGGACGTCCCCAAATTCTTGCAGACCCTCGCCGACATCGACGGCGCGATCAGGCGGATCCGCGGGAACACGAAGCTCGCCGAGAACTTCACCGACCGTTCGGGGCATATCGTCTTCAAGAAGCGGGGAGAATTTCTCGATTCGCTCTACAAACTGCATGCGCTCGCGGGCGAGGCCTTCCTCGATTTCAACGCAGACGCATTCAACGCGATGTGCATCCGTGCGGCAAACGGCTATACCATGCCCGTGCTCGAGGGCTTCCTGAAGGCCTCGGACGCCTACTTTGCGGCGGAAGAGAGCTTCATGAGGATCACGCGGGGAAGCCGCGACAAGGTGAAGGGGGAAGACGCACTCGACCACTTCTATACCAAGGCCTCCTCCCTCATCGATAATATCGACATGCTCCCCAACTGGTGCATGTACCGAGCGACGGCAAAAAAGCTCGGCGCGCTCGGATTGAACTTCATCTCCGATTCCCTCGAGAGCGGACGTCTCAAGGTGGAGAACGTGCTTGCGGGCTTTGAGAAGAACGTCTATAAGAACTTTCTCGAGATCACCATCCCGCAGGACGCCGCCCTCTCCCGCATGACGGTGGGGACTTTGGAGGATACGGTGGAAAAATTCCGCCTCGCGTGGGAGGAATACGGCAAACTGACGCGCGCCGTCATCCGCGATACGCTCATCTCCCGTCTTCCCGCCGAAGACGAAGAGGGGAGCCTCGCTTTGGAGCTCTCCGCCTTCACCCGCTTTGCGCGGAGCAACCTGCGCGGATCGGGGATCCGCACCATGCTCGCCGAGATCCCGACGCTCGCCGCCGCTGTCTGCCCCTGCCTTCTTATGAGCCCCATCACGGTGGCGCAGTATCTCCAGCCCGTCGCCGACACCTTCGACCTCGTGATCTTCGACGAGGCCTCCCAGATGTCTACGGCCGAGGCGGTGGGGGCGATCGCGCGGGCCAAGGCCGCCGTCGTCGTGGGCGACCCCAAACAGCTTCCGCCGACCACCTTCTTCCATGCGACGAATACCGACGAAGACGACCTCGAGAATGAAGACCTCGAGAGCGTGCTCGACGATTGCCTCGCCCTCGGCATGCCCGAACGCCATCTTTTGTGGCACTACAGGAGCAAGCACGAGAGCCTGATCGCCTTCTCCAACGGCATGTATTACGATAACCGCCTGTGCACCTTCCCTTCGCCCGACGGGCTCGAGAGCAAGGTGAAGCTCATCCATGTGGACGGCGTATATGACCGCGGGTTTACCAAGCGCAACCATGCCGAGACGGAAGCCCTCGTCGCCGAAGTCGTAAGGCGGCTGCAAGATCCCATCCTCTCCCGCTCGAGCATGGGGATCGTCACCTTCTCGAGCGCACAGCAGGAGGACATCGAAAAGTTCCTCTCCAAGGAGATCGTCCGCCTCAAGCTCGACGGCGTCGCGTATGAGCGCGAAGAGCCCCTCTTCGTGAAGAACCTCGAGAACGTACAGGGGGACGAGCGCGACGTGATCCTCTTCTCCGTATGCTACGGGCCCGACCGCCTCGGCCGTGTCTCGCTCAACTTCGGCCCTCTCAATCAGGCGGGGGGCTGGCGGCGGCTCAACGTCGCCGTCTCGCGTGCGCGGGAGGAGATGCTCGTCTTCTCCACCATGACGGCCGCCATGATCGACCTCGGAAAGACCACGTCGAAGGGCGTTGCGGGGCTGAAGGCCTTCCTCGAGTTCGCAGAAAAGGGCCGTACCATGCTCGCGGTCAGGTCGGATACGGTGCGCGCGGGAACGGGCATCGGCAAGTTCATCGCCGCCGAACTTTCCGCCTACGGCTACGATTGCCGCTACGACGTGGGCGCCTCCGATTTCAAGCTGGACGTCGCCGTCATCGATCCCCGCAACAAGCGCCGCTTCGTGCTCGGGATCTTGTGCGACGGGCCGAGCGCCTTCTCCGTGAAGGACCGCAACATTTTGCAGGTGCAGACGCTCAAGCGGGGCAATTGGAACATCCTCCGTTTGAATACCGTCAACTATTACAACAACCCCAAGCGCGAACTCAAGCGTATCAAAGACGTGCTGGACCGCCTCACGGGCGGCGAAAAACGGGGGGACGCTTGGCTTGCGAAATACAAGCGGCCCTATAAATACGTCAAGGCGACGGCGAGCGAGACGGCCGCCTTCGTCACCTGCGGGGAACACGACGGCGCGATCGTCGCCCGCCTGAAAGAGATCGTCGCGAGCGAAGAACCCATCTCCCGCGCCTTCCTCAAGAAACGCTGTCTCCAGAGCTTCGGCATCGCAAAGAGCGGTTCCAAGGTGGAGGCCCACCTCGATTCGCTCATCGACGCCTGCGGGTTCAACCGCGACCGCGCGATGGGGGTGGACTATTTCTACCGCACCCCGCGCGCCATCGGGCTGGGAAGATTCCGCGTCGAAGGGGAAGCCCCTTCCGTGAGAAAGAGCGAGGAAGATTTCACCGTATATGAGGTCGTCTCTCTCGTGAAGGGCGCGCTCGAGGATCGGGTGGCGCTCTATATGGACGAAGTTGCGGCCGTCGTCTCGGGCGTCTTCCATGAGATCCGCCCCACCGAACGGGCCCTCGTATTCCTCCGCGATTGCATCTCCTATGGCGAGGAGAAGGGGATCTTCGTCCGCTCCGTCTCCGACAGAATTACTCTCGCTTAAATTTACGAACCGCGTATAAGCTGCGCGATACTTCGTCGAAGAAGCATTTTTCCTTGGTCACGTACGACTATAGTACGCTCCCTTCGGAAAAAGCTCCTTCTCCTTGTCTCGCTTGCTTCTCCGCGTTTTAACGGTGACGGGAACCCCCACCACCGCCTGCGGCGGAGCCTCCCCCTTGGAAAAGGGGGAAGCCCTACCCCTCTTTGAGGGGGAGGGTGTCACTCTCGGGCGACGGGTGGGGGAGCTCTTGTCGCCCCTGAAAGGGGAGATGTCACGCAAGTGACAGAGGGGTTGACCCTTTTCCCCGCCCAAGCGGGTACTTTTCTTCTTCATCTCGACGTCATCTTTCTCCTTTTCACGCTCGCCCTCCAACGTCCTCATCTCCACCGCACCTTCCTCCCTCATTACCTTCCATTCTTATTTTTTTATATTGAAACGCTCGTTTTTTATATTGAAACGCTCGATCGCCCACCCCCGTAAAAACATTTGACAAAAAAATCGGGAAATGCTATAATTCGCGCATACTTATGAAACGCATGAAGCTCAAAAACAGGTTGAACGTGTGGATGTACCTCGCCATCGGCTACCTTACCGTGGTGCTCGTGGGGAGCATTCTTCTTGTTTTGCCCTTCGCTTCGACGACGGGGAGCACCTACTATGTAGACGCCCTCTTCACCTCCTTTTCGGCCGCATGCGTCACGGGGCTCGTGACGGTGACGACGGCGACGCACTGGACGCTCTACGGCAAGATCGTCATCCTACTGCTGATCCAGCTCGGCGGGCTGGGCTTTATGACCTTTATCTCCATTCTCCTCCTCGCCATCAAGCGCAATCTCGGGCAGTATGAGAGGCGCGCCGTCTTGCAGGCGGTGGGGGGAGACGACCTTTCGGGCGTGAAGAAGCTCGTGCGGCGCATCGTTCTCGGCACGCTCGTGTTCGAGCTCATGGGCGCAGGCCTTCTCTGCATCCGTTTTATCCCCCAATTCGGCACGGCCAAAGGGATATGGTATGCAGTCTTCCACGCCGTCTCCGCCTTCTGCAATGCAGGGTTCGATATTATGGGCGAAGTGTCCTTTGCGGAATATGCGGCCGATCCGCTCGTCTCGCTCACCCTCTGCGGCCTCATCATCGTGGGCGGCATCGGCTTCTGTATCTGGGGGGACGTCCTTGCCTGCAAGTTCAACTTCAAAAAATATCAGTTCTATACGAAAGTCATCATCGTCGTCAACAGCGCGCTCCTCTTCGTCTCGACGATGCTCTTTTTGCTCTTTGAACGCAACAATCCCTCCTATGCGGGATCCAACTTCGGGCAGAAACTTCTGTGTTCCTTCTTCAACGCCACCACGGCGCGTACTGCGGGGTTCTATACGACCGACCCCTCGACGCTCTCGAGCAGCGGCTCGCTCCTCATGATCATTCTGATGTTCATCGGAGGAAGTTCGGGTTCGACGGCGGGCGGCATCAAGGTGGGGACGATCACCGTCATCGTCATGGGCATGGTATCCGCCTTCCGCGCCAAGCGCGACATCAATATGGGCAAACGCAGGATCGATATGCAACTCGTGGGAAGGGCGCTCGCCATCTTTGCGGCCTACCTCTTCCTCATCTTTGCGGCGACCATCATCATCTGCGCGATCGAGCCCGATACGGCGACCTCCTTCCAGCGGGCGCTCTTCGAGAGCGTCTCGGCGATCGGCACGGTGGGGCTCTCGATGGGGTACACCGCGTCTGTTTCGTGGGGGACGAAACTCGTCCTCATGATTTTGATGTATGCGGGCAGGGCGGGCGTGTTTACCCTCGCCTATGCTTTGGGCAGAAAGCGCGAGACCCCGCAAGTCCGCCGCCCCGCCGACAGTTTCTTTATCGGGTAAAAATTTTTCGCGCGATTTCTTTTCTTTGAAAACAAATACGCGCGAGACGAATGGGCAGACCGTTTCACATTCGCTTGTTGCGGTCGGCTCTTTCAGAAAACGGTTTAGAGATAAGAAAAATTAACCCCTCGCAAATTTCTTTGCCCGCAGTATGTCCCGCAGGGGGGGTCTGATAGAAAGAAATTTGCGAAATAAGCAAGGAGTTTATATGAAATCATTTCTTCTCATCGGAATGGGAAAATTCGGGCGGACGCTCGGCGAGAGGATGCTCGCGATGCACGACGAAGTGACCATCGTCGATAAGAGCGAAGACACCATCGACGCTCTCGCCCCCAAATATACCAATGCGCTCATCGCAAACTGCATGAACCTCGAGAACCTGAGGTCGATGGACGTTCCCTCTTACGACGCCTGCATCGTCGCCATCAGCGATGATTTTCAGGCCTCTCTGGAGGTCACGGCCAACCTTAAAGACCTCGGGGCGAAGCGCATCATCTCCAAGGCTTCCACCGAGATCCAGAGCAAATTCCTCCTCCGCGTCGGGGCGGACGAGGTCATCTACCCCGATAAGGATATTGCGGAAAAGCTCGCCGTGCGCCTCAACTCCTCAAACGTCATCAATTATATCGACCTCGACAGCGAGTATTCCATCTTCGAGCTCGCCTGCCCCAAGAAATGGATCAAGAAGAAGCTGATCGACATCAACCCGAGGAAGAAGCTCGGCATGAATATCCTCACCGTCAAGAAGCCGACGGGCGAGGTCATCAACTCCCTCGACGGCGACTATGTGTTTGAGGAAGGGGATCAATTCGTCGTGTTCGGCAACACCGAGCTCATCCTCTCCTTCACCAACAAACAGAAGTAAAGAAATTTCTCAAAACCAAGAGCCCCGCGCAAAATAGCGCGGGGCTCTTGCATGCTCCCGTTTTCAGGTCATTTTTCGATGCCGAAGAGGAGGTTGGGCTCGACGCCGAACTTCTCATACAGGGCCGCGATACTATCGTATCCGGGCTTTTTCTTGCCGTGGAGCCACTGGCCGACCGTCGTCTGGTCCACCCCGAGAATATCGGCAAACTTTTGTCTGCTCAAATTATTGAGCTGCATGATCTCCTTGATCACGTCTTGGAAGGGATACATACTCTTATGATACTCAAATTCGGGTCTAAA
The DNA here is from genome assembly GCA_947598205.1 of uncultured Clostridia bacterium. GTDB lineage: Bacteria > Bacillota > Clostridia > Christensenellales > Borkfalkiaceae > Gallimonas. The sequence goes on along the minus strand of CANQFB010000003.1, from coordinate 132,313 downwards.
GTCACAACGCGGGTCATCAGACCCGTTCCGTGACAAATATATTGAGGAGATGATATATTTGTTTACACATTTTCTCGTAAATATTCGTATAATTTAATTTTTATGCAGATATTTGCAAAAGGAGCAAGCTATGAAGAAAAAAACCCGTCGCATTTTACTTGCGGGCGTCTCCGTAGTGTTTGCCGTTTCGGCGTCTTTGGCGCTTCTTACGGCATGCGGAGGCGGGAAGAAGGTCAAGCTCACGCTCGATGCGGGCGAGGGCGGCACCCTTTCCAAGACGGCATACTCCGTGAAGGCAGGGGCCGATCTTTCCGACTTCCTGAAGGATAAGTCGCCCGTCCTCTCGGCGCAGGGCATTACCTTTGCAGGCTGGTACAACGGTACCGAACTTGTCGCAGAGGGAACGGAGATGCCCGCCGAGCCCCTCACCCTCACGGCGAAGTATTCGGCGCCCTATCACATAGAGGTCTACACGCGCGAATCGGCGCAGTCCGAGGCCGTTCTCTCCGCCGAATATTCGACGGAAGGCACGGGCTTCTGGCACGAGAAGGTCACCCTCGATCCCGCCTCCCTCGAACTTCCCGGGGGCTACGCTTTCGATGATAAGGACACTTTGAACGTGGTTTCTACAAACAAACTCGAGGTCGGCTTCACCTTTAAGCTCTATCTGGTGTTCGATCCGTGCTACATCTCCTTCCGTCCCAACGCCCCCGCAGGCGTCGAGATCGGCGGGGTGATGCCCACTGCGACCGTCGGCCGCGGCCTATCATACACCATTCCCGCGACTGAGTTTACCGCGCCCGATAACTATTGCCTGATCGGCTGGTCGAAGACGGAAAACGGCCCGATCGAATTCACCGCGGGCGACAGCGTCACCGTGGCCGAGAGTTTCGATCTCTATGCGCATTGGATCACGGGCAGGACGGACGTCTTCGACGGCGGCGACTATATCTTCGTCTCCGAAGAGACGGGCGACGCCTATCTCCACCGCGCGGGGCTTCCCGAAAAGAGGGGGGTCTACGATCCCAACCTTAACGTCTTCACCTTTGAGGCCGAGGGCAAGACCGTCCTCGAGGGCAAGCTCGTGGGCGAGGATTACTACTACTATTTCCGCGATCTCGAGGGCAAGACCTTCGTCTTCGACGGCGGGCAAAAGGAAGAACTGAAGTTCGGCGCGAAGGGCGCTGTGACCTACACCGTGACGCCCGATGAGGGCGATCCCGTCTCGAAGGAAGGCTCCTATTCCGTCGATCCCGTGACGGGCGACTATTTCTTCGAGGGCGACCAATCCTTCTTCTTCACCCTCTTTGTAGACGGCACAACGAAGGAGAACCGCTTCACGCGCACGGTTGAGAATGTAGGCGGGGAGCGCGGCTTCTATGCGTTCTACACCGAGGGCGGCGAAGGCTACGATGCGACGACGGCCCTTCAGCTCGACGGCATGTACGACGGGCAGGGCTTCGCTTCCGCGGGCATGTATCAGCTTCTGAACGGCGAGTATAAGCGCGCCGTGACCACCTACTACGGCCTCGAGAGCGTCATCGTAGAGAGCGGCGAGGAGGGGATCTCTGCCACGGCAGACGCTCCCGTCAACTATGCGCTCGTCCGTCCCGCGACGGAGACTTCGGAGGAAGGCTATGTGCTCTTCCGCCTCGAGAAGAAGAGCTTCACCGCCAACGGCAGGGCTTTCGACGGCATCTTCCGCCTCGAAGACGGCTTCAGGGGGTCTTTCCCCGCTTACGCCGATATTATGGCGGGGACCACTTCGCTCACCCTCGACGGCTTCGGCGGCGCGAACTACCTCGAAAAGCCTGCGGAAGGGGCCGACGGCGAGTCGCGGCTCGTCGAAGCGACATATACCATCGGGAAGATCGTGGAGCACGGCATCAGCATCGAGTATCTCGCGATGAAGACGTCGGAAAAGACGTTCTATGTCCAGTTCGACGATTTCAACGGTCTTCCCTACTATTTGACTTCGGATGCCCAGCCCAAGGTCGTGGATATTGCCCATTCCCTCAAAAAGACGTACGGGATCTATGAGGGCGGCGAAGGCGGGCTTAAAAACCTGTACGACGGCGGTTTCCTCTATTTCTTCAACGACGTTGTCGTCGGGGTCTACTCCTATTTCATCGATACCTTCGACGGCGAGACCCAATACAGCGCCGGGATCGACTATGGCAACGCTACGGCGAAGACGGACGAGGCGGGCGTCTTTACCTTCCAAAGCCGGCTTGCAGGCGACAAGATTCTCTTCGAGTTCCGCTTTGCGGAGGACGGCAGGATCGAGATGACCCTTCCCTATATGGAAACGCTCACAGTGGGCGAGGGGGAGAAGACGCTCAAAGTGGATAAGTGGGGCGCGCTCACCTACGGCGGCAAGACTTACGCCTATGGCGAATACCAATCCCACGACATTTACGACTACGATTACTACGACGAGAATGACGACGGCTACATGCTCCGCGAATACGTCTTCGGCGACACCTCCGTTTGCCTCCGCGCAAGCGATTCCGATTTTGTGTTCGATACCATTGTTGGCGAGAACGAACTTCTCGACATCGTCTTGAAGCAGTATCCCGGGCAGGACGACTACTTCGACCGCATCTACTTCATCGAGGGGCTGCCCACGGATGAAGTGACGCCGAAGCGCGCGGGCATCCTGCTCGCCGTCGGAGACGGGGAGGAGGTGCTCTTGCATGGCGACCTTGTTTATGACGGTGAAACCTATACGCTCACGCTCGACGATCCGCAAGACGAAGACCTCGAAGAATTCTATCATGTCTATGGCGGAGAGGAGGGGATGTTCTTCTCGATCAAAACCTTCAACGGCAAGACTGCCGCGGTGGTCGATGACCAAGCCTATCACTGGGATGTAGCGGCGGAAGACGGTTCTTCGCTCAAATTCGACGGCTTCGGCGGCGCGACTTACACCCCCGCAGAAGAAGGGGCAGTTGCGTTCACGGGCGCTTACGATTTATTGGCAAAGTACAATAATAACTATTTGGTCCGAATAAAGGGCACAAACGGAGAGGAAAAGCTCTTTCTCCTCACGCTCGACCAAGATGGCGATGCGGCGATAGATTTCACGCTCGTCACCGCGCCCGAGGCGGGCTACTACGCCTACATGTCGCTCGAGACGGGAAGGGTCTACTATAACATCTACATCGTCTTCTTCGGCGCAGAGCAAGAAGAGGGCATCTTCGCCGAGGCGTATTACGATGAGGATGGAGCTACCGTTCAAGTCCTCGGATATTACAAGGCGACGGGCGAGACGATCGATCTCGGCGACGAAGAGCCCTTCACGGAATATGAGCTCACCTACGAGGACGAAATGGGCGACGAACAGGTCAGCTATATCGCCGCAGGGGTGAGCGCGATCAAGGACGCCGAAGGAAATGACCTCGGGACGATGGGCCTCTTCGTCGAGCGCATCATGCCCATGGGCGAATACGACGTAAAAGAGGGCGGTACGATTTCCGGCGACGGCTATTCGATCTCCAGCTACAAAGATGCGAACGGGGTAATTTGGCTCGGCTCGTTCGGCAGGGAGAACCTCATCGACAATTCGCCCAAGCAGAGCGAGTACGGCGTGGAGCCGGGCGACCACTCCAAAGACGGCAAACAGCTCTTCTTCTATGCCGAATACATGATCGCAGGCGGCGATGTTTACCAACTTGTCCAAGAGCGGCACTTCCTCTTCGACGTGATCACAGACGCCGAAGGCAACGTGATCAATGTCTCCCGCCGCGATAATTCCTCGGGCACTTTCGCGCTCTTCGAGAAGGCGGCCATCAACGAGGACGTCCTCCTCTACTTCGACGGACACGGCAACGCCACCCTCAAAGAGAAGGGCAAAGAGGACGTGCAGGGCGTATATACCTATGATGAAGATACGCAATCAGGCCGCTTCACGCCCGACGAAGGCGATGTGATCGATCTTCGCATCTACACCGTCGGAAGAGACGGCGAGATGTGGTATGTCTTCGTGAACGTCAAGGAAGAGCACCTCTATGTCAACGAAGATTGGTCGGTGCTCTCGCTCTACACCCTCGGCTATCACATGGAGGGGGATACCATCTACAGCGGCGTCTATACCGACCGCTACGGCGATACCCACTACGGCAACTACGAGTTCCTCACGGAGACCCTCGTCGTATTCGCAAACGACCATGAGCTCTTCTACTTCAAAGTGAATGAGAAGGGCACCTTCATCCGCGACGATAGCGAATTCGTCATCGAGGACGGCGTGCTCTACGCATACCAAGGGCCGACGATCCGCACGAACGGGCTTAAGATCCCCGACCGCGTGACTGAGATCGCCGAAGGCGTGTTCGCCTACATGACCATCCGGGGCAAGATCGACTTTAACGAGGTTGAAATCATCGGCGCCCGCGCCTTCTACGAGAGCAATATCAGTACGGATAACGACCAAACGCTCTCTTCGGAGAAGGTGACCGAGATCGGTGATGAGGCTTTCTACACAACGTTTATCTCGAATGGCGCGATGAATGCGATCTCGAATTTGAACTTCCCCGCATTGAAGAAGATCGGCGCACGCGCCTTCTACAATTGCAACCAGATGCGCACGGGTACGGTCACCTTGCGAGACATCGAGTCCATCGGCGAGCAGGCGTTCATGCACATCGTCAACCCCGGATCCGGGACGATGGCGCTCGACCTCACTGCCGTGAAAGACCTTTCCAAGCTCACGATCGCCGATACGGCATTCGACGACATCGAGAAGGGAGCTTACAACGAAAACGGAGAGGCTCCCGTCAAGATCCTGCTTGGCTTTATCGATCTTACCAAGATTGAAGGCTGGAAGCAGGACTTCCAAGATTGGTCGCAGGTCGCGGAGTTCATGAGCGCCGACGCCACGGCTTATATCGTGTTCAACAAAGAGGGCGCCACGAAGTACACATACGAATATGGCTGGAATACGGCGGAGAATGCCTACACCTGGACTTTGGAAGGCACAAACGTGAAAATCGCGGCAAGCGAAGGTGGACAGGAAGTGACGATCGCCGCAAACGCCTCCGTATTTGAGCTTGGCGGCACGACCTACTACCGCACTTATGCGGCGCACACCCTCACCGTCAAAGAGGGCGATAAGCAGACCGCCGTCGAATTCACATTCGCGTTCGCGGCAGAGGTTACGGGATTCGGGTTCTTTACCGACATCACGACTAACATTGCCTTTGCGACATATGGCGGACATCCGAGTAGCTACATCTACGGTTGGTCGGCATTTACAGACGGGATATTCTCGTTCGACATTCGCGAGAACGCCACGGATACCTATCGGGTCGATGTGAATATGGCGGAAAAGACCTCCGAAAAGAAACTCGGGGAACGCATCCTCTTTAGCGAAGACGAGACTTACCGCGCAGTATTCGAGCAATTTGCTGCCGACGGCACTCCCGCAAGACTGACTTCCTTCGGGCTGAAGGGCTTGCTTTATAGGAACATGATTTCAAGTTCCGTATACGGTCAGGCCGGCATCTTCACTTTCGATGTTATCACGACAGAAGAGGGCATCCGCACGACGACTACCTACACCGTCACCTACAAGGACGGCGATACGCCTTCCTTCACCGTCACATCGACGTCGGTGGAGATGTATACCGTCTATGTTGAAACGGAGACGTCCAATCAGTTCCGCGCGACCTTCCTCAATTCCCAAAAGGACGCGACGGAGATGGAACAGCTCTTCGAGTTTGCCATCTACGATGAGGAAAGCAAGTCCTTCCAAACCATCTACGGAGAAGGGTACTTTGGGCCGAAGGTCGAAAAAGGTTTGGAAGAGAACACGTTTATCGTGACGGTTCCCAAAAACAGCGGCACGACCAGCTACACCGTGAAGTATGTGCCGGCGGCAGACGGTGTGAAGGCACACATCGTAGTCACCGTTGCCTCGCAGGCTTCGATGACCGTCGAGACCGAGCATGACGAAGGCGAAAACTACTACGATGTCAATTTCCTCGTCGACCAAGACGGCAAGGTCATCGGTTTACAGTCCATTAAAACGCATAGGGAATATAATGGTTGGTGGTATAACGACGAGATGACCTATGACGCGAATAATGTGACCAAAACGGAAGACGGAAACAAAGTGACCTTCGTCTTCTCGACGGAATATGAAAAATACACCGTTGAGATCACCACATCTGTGGAGGGCGGCGAGACGGTTTACGCGGTAACCGTTCAGATGGAAGAGATTTGACTTTCATTCACAATCGGCAGTATACAAAAACCCAACACAAAAAGGAAGGAGCCCCGCTCCTTCCTTTTCTTTTGGGGTTGAACTGCCCTCTTGACTCCCCCCGACGGGGGGAAGGCTTTTTCAACAAAAAATCCCCGCGGGAGCGGGGACTTCATTTTTTGATTTACGCCTTGTTGGCGGAGCCTAAAACGTCGCAGATCTTGTGCTTGATGAGCGCCTTCATGTTCGCGCGGGCGTCGGTGAGGTATTGGCGCGGGTCGAAATGATCGGGGTGCTCGGCAAAGTGCTTGCGGATGGCGGCGGTGAAGGCGACGCGAAGGTCCGAGTCGATATTGATCTTGCAGACGGCGAGCGCGGCGGCCTTTTTGAGCTCGCTCTCGGGAATGCCGATGGCGTTGGGCATGTTCCCGCCGAATTCATTGACGATGGCGACCTGATCCTGCGGGACGCTGGATGCGCCGTGCAACACGATGGGGAAGCCCGGAAGGCGGCGGCCCACTTCTTCCAGAATGTCGATGCGAAGTTTGGGGTCTTGACCGGGTTTGAATTTATAAGCCCCGTGCGAAGTGCCGATCGCGATGGCGAGGGAATCAATGTCCGTCCTCTCGGTGAATTCCTGCACTTCGTCGGGGGATGTGAACATGGCGTCGTTTGCGGCGACGTTCACGTCGTCCTCAATGCCTGCGAGTTTTCCGAGCTCCGCTTCGACGACCACGCCGTGCGCATGGGCATATTCGACGACCTTTTTCGTGAGGGCGATGTTCTCTTCCCAAGGTTTGGAAGAGGCGTCGATCATGACGGAGGTGAACCCGTCGTCGATGGAGGCCTTGCAGATCTCGAAGTCTGCGCCGTGGTCGAGGTGCATCGCGATGGGAATATCCGTCGTCTCTGCGGCGGCCGCGACGAGATGGCGCAAATACACGGGGTTCGCATACTTCCTCGCGCCTGCGGAGACTTGCAGGATGACGGGGGAGCGGCACTCCGAGGCGGCCTCGACGATGGCCTGTATCATTTCCATATTGTTGACGTTGAACGCGCCGACGGCATAGCCGCCCGCATACGCCTTTTTGAACATTTCCGTCGTAGTTACAAGGGGCATAAAATTCCTCCGAAGCTTTTTTCTCAATTATACGTCCTTTGCAAGAAAATTGCAAGGAAAAGCGGCCCGTGCATAAAAAAAATTTATATGCGCCACCTGCGTGAAAGAAAATGAAAAATCGCCGAGATGCCGCCGAATTGGTTGACATGAAAGTAATAATTGTATATGATAAAAGTGTAAATAATATTTTTTCGGTATAAATGCGCACGCTGTATGCAGAAGACCGAATGAGGAGGAGTTTCATGAAGAAGCTCGAAAAGAAAATTCTCATCCCTGCGATCGGGGCGGCGCTCGCCGCATCCCTCGTTTTGGCGGGGGCGTGCGGAGGGGGAAAGAAGGCAAGCCTCACGCTCGATGCGGGCGGGGGCGGCGCCCTCTCCGAGACGGAATATTCCGTGAAGACGGGGAGCGATCTCTATGATTTTCTCGCGGACAAGCAGCCCGCGGTAAATGAAGAGCTCGCAAAGGGGGGCGTCGCCTTCGCAGGTTGGTACGATGGCGCCGATCTGATCGAAGAGGGCGATACCATGCCCGCGGAAGGGCTCTCGCTCACGGCGAAGTACTCTGCGCCCTACCGCATCGACGTCTACACCCGCGAATACGCGGAGGCCGAGGCCGTTTTGAGCACAGAGTATTCGGCGGAAGGCAGGGGCATCTGGCAGGAACCCATGAGCATCCTCGAAGGATTTCAAGTTCCCAACGGCTATGAACTCGTCGAAGACCCCGAAAGCGTCTCCTCTACGGATAAGCTCGTGCCCGGCTTCACCTTCAAGCTCTATCTTACGCTCCGCGACTTTTCCGTCTCCTTCCGCTCCAACGCCCCCGACGGCGTGGAGATCGGCGGGAACATGCCCTCGCAGGCCGTCGGATACGGCAAATCTTTCACCGTGCCCGCACCCGCCTTCGATATGCCCGATAACGTCCGTTTCGCAGGTTGGACGGTGGGCCAAAGCGGCGGGGAGAAGCGCTACTTCGAGGGCGATACCATTGAAAATGTGACGGAAAGTTTCTCCCTCTTCGCGAATTGGGACCGCGGCTACAGAGACCTCGGGGGCGGGAGCGACGTCATCTTCTTGCCGAGTGCGCGGGAGGGTGTCGCCCTGCTTGTGCGCGAAGGTCTCGGCGAGAAGGAGGGGACTTTCCACGAAGCGACGCACATCTTCACCTTCGAGCTCCCCGACGGGGACACCCTTACGGGCCGCATCACGGATTGGGACAGATACACTTTCACCTATGAACAGACGGGCGGGCAGGTCTCCTACGGCTACTGCGACGCATACAGCGGCGAGAAAGACGGGGAGATCACCCTCGTCCTCGATACCTTCGACGGCGCCGTCTTCACCGATCCCGAGGGGAAACTCTTTCAGGGCGTACAGGGCCGCGTGGAGGGCGTCTATTCCCTCTACGGGACGATCGGCGGCGAGGCGCTCTATGCCTTCCTCTCAAAGAGCGGTTCTTTCCTCTTCAAGCTCGGGGAGCGGGAGGATGACTTTTATATCCAAGGGCCCGAGGCGGGCGAATATGCCCTCCTTACCGACGCGGGCGTAGACGACTATTATGTGCTCGTGCTCGACGGGTTCGGCAATGCCCTCTATGAAGTGTATTCCGAAGAATGGACGACGCAATCGGGCCGCTACAGTGCGCTCGAAAACGGCGAATGCGCCCTCGAGCTTGGCGGCAATTCCTTCAAGTGTCTGCTCGTCTTGCTCGAAGACGGCACGGCGGCATTCCTTCGCGCCGACATCTCCCTTGAGACCGATCTTACCTCGAAGGACGGGAAGAGTTCCATCCATATAGACGCCTACGGCGACCTCGGCTATGCGACCGTCCGAGAGGACGGCGGGAGCAGGACCTATGCCAAATATTGGGACGTCTTCGGCTTCCGCGCAGGCGGAACGGAGACGCTCGTGCGCTATCTGCGTTGCATCGACGAATACACGGGCCAGATCCTGCGCACCTTCCGCGTCTATGACGACAGCACCTATGAAGAGGTGGGCCCGGAGGCGGGGCAGTACTTCCAATTCGACCTCATATCCTCCTCGATGGGGCTCTGCTTCCTCACGCTCGACGGCGTGGAGAAGGAAGATTCCATGGGGAGCTGGACCCTCTATTCCTTTGCGGAGGATGAGCACGGCAATATCGACGCCTCTCCGCTCGCGGGCGGCGTCTATCGGGAGGAGAACGGCGACATCATCCTCACGCGCACGGGCAACGCCGACGAGGCCGCGCCCGCGCCCTTCCAGAATAATACGGTGAGCGTCATGTTCTTGGGGCTCTCCGTGAACGGGACCTCCGTCTCCGCGTTCGTCGCCGAAGAGACGAAGAACGAGGCCACCCTTTCCTCCGCCGAGACGGGCAACCGCTCCACGATCAAGATCGACGGATTCGGCATCGCCACCTATGCCATGGCGGACGGGGCGACCTATGTCGGCACGTTCGCCCTCTCCGATTACGACGATCTTCCTCCCTTTGAGAACGCCGACGAAGATAAGGACGCCGTTCTCACCTTTACCGACCGTTCTTCAGGACAGGGCGTAGTATTCAACTTCTACCTTCCCGACGGCCTCGGAGACGGCGGCCTCTTCTACCCGATGGGGGACGAAGCGGGCACTTATGAAGGGGGCAACAACGAGACGTACGGCATGTGGATCCGCTTGAGCGGCTTTGCTGGGGACGACGAGGGCTATGCTTGCTTCGGCACGGAGAGCGGAAGCGCCGCGGGCGGCGCATACGTCCTCGACGGCGTGTATTTCAAGGCGAAAGAAGAATATTACGGCATCGTATGGCAGTTCAACGGCAAGACATGGCGCGACGACATCGAATTTGTCGGCACTCCCGCGACGCGGCCCGATAGCGTCACCTTCCAATTTGTGCTCGACGAGATCGTCGGCTGGCCCGTCTTCCGCATCTACGACGAGAACGACGAGGCCGAGTACCGCGGCCCCAACGGCGAGATCTTGATCGTCACGGGCGTGCGCACGGCGCAGTTCACCGATGCGGCGGGAAGGCGCTGGACGGGCGACGCACAGCGTTCGGAGGATCTCGATTTCTTCGGCAACCACATCGCCGATACCGTGATCTTTGAATATACAGGCACGGACGGCGGCCTGTATGAATTTACCTTCCGCGTAGACGATGCGACGGGGACTTTCCTCATTCAGGGCGCGGAAGTGGGCAACTATTATCAGATCGACGCGCTTAAGCGGGAGGTCAACACCGCCCTCCGCCTCGCGCTCGACGGCTACGGCGGGGCGACCCTGTTCGTGCCCAACGCCGTCACGCCCGACCGCCCCGAGACGGGGACCATTCTCGTGACGGGGAGCTATGAAGAGACGGAGGACGGCATCTTCCGTTTCACGCCCGATCCCACTCACGAAAACGCGGCAGAATATCCCACCTTCACCTTTACGTGCAGTGAATATACCGAGAGTTCGAGCAGGCAGAACGTCTCCTATGCGGTCTACTATGCCTATCTCGAGCGGCGCGACGGGGTGTTCGTCAACAGCGATTGGTCGGTGCTCTCCCTCAACGGGTACGACACCGCCGTCTGGATCGACGCCCGCGGCCGCCGCAGGGAAGGGGAGTTTGCATCGCTCGGGCAGAACGTCGTCCGCCTCACCGCGGGGGGCGAGACCGTCTACTTCCTCGCGGATAGGGCGGCGGGGACTTTCTCCCGCTATGAGGAAGATTTCGTCGTCGAAGGGGACGTGCTCCTCGCCTATGCGGGCAGTTCGGTCAACGTCGTCATCTCCGACCCCGACGTCAAGAAGATCGGCAGGGGCGCATTCATCGACGCGCAGATCGCGAGCATCGATTTGGGCGGCGTCACCGAGATCGGCGACCGCGCCTTCGACGGTTCCACCCTCTCCTCCGTCACGGGAGGGGAGAATGTCGGGAGGATCGGCGATCAGGCCTTCCTCTATTGCGACAATCTTACGGCCGCATCCTTCCCCAAGGCGACCTATGTGGGAAGGCAGGCCTTCGCATTCTGTTACTCGCTCGCCGAGCTCACGCTGGGCGAGGTGACGGAGATCGGCGACCGCGCCTTCGAGAGCTGCTTTACCGATCCGCTCGAGACGGCTCCCGCGGGCACTTTCCGCCTCATTCTCGGCAACAAGACCTCCGCTCCCGACCTCGGCGGCATAGGCGTGTTCGGGATCTACTATTCGGGCGGGACGTTCCGCTCGGACATCGATTTCACCGTGCGCGTACAGAGCCTCGCGGCCCTCAAGGCCTTCTATGTCCATAAGGCTTGGATCAACGGCAGTAAGGGCTATACGGGACTGACAAACATCCCCGTGGGCGATACCTTCAACCGCAACGTCTACTTTGCGGAAGCGGGCGAAGAGGGAGGCGCATGGTATGCGGCAGATACCCTCGAGCGCATCTTCCTCGACGGCCTCGTCTCCGTGAACGGGCGTTACTTCGGCGCATATGAATGCAAAAACGGCGCGATCACCGTCTACAGCTACACCGACCCCTCCGAAGGGCACGAAGGCAATTTCACCACCTCTGCGGCGACGCTTGCGGACGAGACCCTTTCGGGCGCGTTCGGCGGCACGGAGCGGACCTTCAGGCATGAGGGCGAAACGCTCACCTATGAGAACGGCGAACAAGGCACATTCTCCGTCGTCCTCGGCAGACAGTTCCCTCTCCTCGGTACTTACAAGGGTGAGAAGGGGCTCGTGCGCACGGAAGGCGGCAGGGCAGAACTCACGGTCGGCCTGCGCCGCTATCTCCTCACCCTCGGGGAGGGGACGTACGAGGTCGAAGAAGCCCCCGTACGCTTCGACGAATTCATCGAGGGCGCAAACGGGAGTTCCGTGCGCATCACGCAGGATGAGAATGGAAACGTCTCCATGAGGAACGGCTCTTTCGTCGGCGTCAACGGGCAGAACATCCTCTTCGATACGGCCGAATGCGGCTGGCTCGGCGAGAACGTCTATTATTTCGATACGGCCATCGGGACGATCCCGGGCGAGATCTGGCGCGTCAGCATCAGTATTTCGGCCGAGCTCGACGAAGAGGCGCTCGCGTACCGCTATTCCTTCACCTATGAGGGGGAGAGATACCTCACCCTCAAGGAAGCCCCCTCGCAGGATACAGACCGTACCGTCTTCTTCGGTTACGACGATAAGGGAACGCTTCAGGATATGTGGATCCGCTTCACGGCGCCCGGCTCCGCGGCGGGCGTGCGCACCTATTTCGCCAAGGGGGATTGGCATGAAGAGGGCGAAGATTACCTCTTCTTCGTCGTAGACGGTTACGACCCCGCCGAAGGGCTCACCTTCCGCATCAAGCCCTCCAAGGACGCGGGCGGCAACATCACCTCCGTCACGATCGAGGATTATATCCTCGAAGTGGACTTCGAGGGCGAGGCCTCAGACGGCAGTACGGTGCATATCGTCTCCCAAAAGGATGCGGGCGGCAACTTCGTCGTCACCGTCGAGGGCGAGTTCAAAGATGTCGAAGGGCAGACCTTCCGCGCGACAATTGCGCGCCGTGCGGAATACCTTTCGGGTTCCGTCTTCGCCGTATATACCGATAAGAGCATAGACGAGACGGCTTACTACAGGATCCGTATCAGCGTGGACCTTCTGGAAGGTACGTTTGAATATACCTGCGAACGGGCGGGCAAGGCAGTAAAGACTGTGATAAACGATACCTACACCGTCTGGGTGTATGCGTCCGTCGATAACTTCAAATCGGACACATGGTTCTTCGTGCAGATCGACGAGACGGTGGGCGGCGTCACGACGACGCTCGAGGGCAAGGCCATCTACGAAAACGCCTATCCCTACAACGTCACCTTCACCGTTCCCACCGAAAAGTACGGCGACAGGATCTTCCGTTTCAGGATCGGCTACGGGCTCAACGTCACCGATTTCAAGGCCATGTAAAAGCAAACAGCGCACAAAGGGGCGGGCTTCGGTCCGCTCCTTTTTATCTTTTCCCGAAAATGTCACCGCTTGGAAAAATTCGGAAAAAAAGCGTTGACGGGGCAAAAAAAGCGTGCTATAATGAGGACGAAAAAATTCATTTCGGAGGATAAACACCAATGGCAAACGTAAAAGTTGCGATCAACGGTTTCGGCAGGATCGGCCGTCTCGCATTCCGTCAGATGTTCCGTGCAAAAGGGTATGAGATCGTCGCGATCAACGACCTTACGAGCCCCACCATGCTCGCACATCTTTTGAAGTACGACAGCGCGCAGGGCAGATACGCCCTCGCGGATAAAGTCTCCGCAAACGACGAAGAGGGGACGCTCACCGTCGACGGCACCACCATCCGTATCTATAAGGAAAAGGATGCCGTGAACCTTCCCTGGAAGGAACTCGACGTCGACGTCGTGTTGGAGTGCACGGGCTTCTATACCTCCAAGGCGAAGTCGCAGGCCCACATCGATGCGGGCGCAAAGAAGGTCATCATCTCCGCCCCTGCGGGAAACGATCTTCCCACCATCGTCTTCGGCGTCAACGAGGGCACGCTCAAAACGACGGATACCATCATCTCCGCCGCAAGTTGCACCACCAACTGCCTCGCCCCCATGGCGAACGCGCTGAACAACACCTATCCCATCGTCTCGGGGATCATGACCACCGTCCACGCCTTCACGGGCGACCAGATGGTGCTCGACGGCCCGCATAGAAAGGGCGATCTCCGCCGTGCGAGAGCGGCCGCCGTCAACATCGTTCCCAACTCGACGGGCGCGGCCAAGGCCATCGGCCTCGTCATTCCCGCCCTCAACGGCAAGCTCATCGGCTCCGCCCAGCGCGTCCCCGTGCCCACCGGTTCGACGACCATCCTCGTCGCCGTCGTCAAGGGCAACGACGTGACCAAGGAGAGCATCAACGCCGCCATGAAGGCCGCCGCCTCCGATTCCTTCGGCTACACCGAGGAACAGCTCGTCTCCTCCGATATTATCGGCGAGACCCACGGCTCTATCTTCGACGCCACGCAGACCATGGTCGCCAAGATCGACGACGATACCTATCAGGTGCAGGTCGTCGCATGGTACGATAACGAGAACAGCTACACCTCGCAGATGGTCCGCACCATCAAGTATTTCGCCGAACTTAAATAAGAATTGTTTAAGGGAAAAGCACGCCTCGTTGGCGTGCTTTTTTGCGTATGCAATTTTTGCTTATCCTACGCGAAATGCGTATAAGCGCAATAGGCGTCGTGTCGTCCGCGTCATCCCGAGGGCATATATGAAGGCGCAGACGATTATTTCCTCAAAAATTTCTTTTTGCTTGTCGAAAAGAAATTTTTGAAGCATATACATACTTGATGAGACTCAGAGAGGAAATTTTCAAACTGCTCGGCGGGGAGGGGGACGCCGCCCGCGTGCAATACAGCGTCGTAGACGGCAGAGGGGGATACTTCCAGAACGTGAAACGGATCAAGGAATTTTCCGCGGAGCGCATCGTCTTTCTCGGCCGAAGCGGGGGAGTGCGCGTCGAGGGGCGGGAACTTACCCTCGGCAAATATTATGCGGGCGACGCCGCCGTCCTCGGCGAGATCTATTGCGTCGCGCGGGAGGAATAGCCATGCTCTCTTTTGTGGAATTTACGGTGGAGAGCCTTTCCGCCCATCGCGCCGTCGATAAACTCGCGCGGGCGGGCGTCTGCGTGCTCTCGGCGAAATGTTTGGGGAAAACTTCCGTCCGCATCCGCATTGCGGCGAAAGACCGCAAAAAAGCCTTTGCAATTTTACGCGGTTCGTGTTATAATGTAAAAAATATCTCCAATCGCGGCGGAGCCCGTCTTCTCGAGCTGGCGGGGCGCGCGGCGGGGCTCATCCTCGGCGCGGCCGTGTTTCTGGGCGCAACGCTCTTTTTGGAGAGCCGCGTCCTCAAGGTGGAAATTTCGGGAAGCGGCGCATACTACGAGCGGGAGATCTTGCAGATCTTAAGCGAAGAGGGCGTGCGCACCTTCTCCGCCTTTCCCGCGGATACGGGCCCGCTCACGGCGAAGATCCTCGGGCTGGACCGCGTGGAATTCTGTTCCTTCAAACGGCGGGGCGGCGTGCTCACCATAGACGTAGAGGTGGGCGACGGGGCGCAAAAGCGCCCGAGCCTTCCCCTTCTCGCGCCCGCGAGCGGGACGATCGAGGAACTTGTCGTCCTGCGGGGCGCTCCGCTCTTTTGCGAGGGGGACGCCGTGAAGGCGGGCGAGGTCGTCGTCGAAGGCTATGCCCTCTTCGGAGAGGAACGGCGGGAGGTCTGCGTCATTGCGCGCGTCACGGTGCGCTATCGGGCGGAGCGGGAATATGCGCTCTCCGAGAAAGAGGCGCTCGCACAGGCCTACCTCGATTTCGGGGAACTTGAAAATCTTCAGATCGGAAAAACAGAGCGGGGCTACCGCGTCGGGGGGATCGCACGTTCCACGGCCGCCTTGGGCCTCGCATAGGGAGGAATTTTGGCATCCATCGATACGGGCACGCTGGACAAGCTGCAAAAGGTGCTCGGCACATTCGACGAAAATATCAAGATCATCACGCAGGAGCTCGGCGTCCTCGTCCATGTCGACGGCACCGTCCTCTCCTTCGACGGAGAGGGGGCCGAAGTGGCCGCGGCCGTCGCCGAGAGCCTTCTGAAAGTGATCGACGCGGGTGAGGAGATCGACCGCACCCGCCTTACCTATTGCATCGAACTCGCACGGGACGGAAACGCCGCCGAGATCGAGGGGGTGATGAAGGGCGTCGTCGCGATCACGGCCAAGGGCAAGCCCGTCAAGTGCAAGACGGTGGGGCAGAAGAAATATGTCGAAGCCGTCGGAAGCCATACCGTCACCTTCGGCGTCGGACCTGCGGGCACGGGCAAGACCTATCTCGCCGTCTGCCTCGCCGTCGCCGCCTATAAGGGCAAACAGGTGGATCGGATCATTCTCACGCGCCCCGCGGTGGAGGCGGGCGAAAAGCTCGGCTTCCTTCCCGGGGATCTGCAGACCAAAGTAGATCCCTACCTCCGCCCCCTCTACGATGCGCTTCAGGAGCTCTTCGGCCCCGAGACATATGCAAAGCTCATGGAGAAGGGCACGATCGAAGTCGCGCCCCTCGCCTATATGCGCGGAAGGACGCTCACCGACGCATTCGTCATTCTCGACGAGGCGCAGAACGCCACCCGCGAGCAGATGAAGATGTTTTTGACCCGCCTCGGCGAGGGGAGCAGGATGGTCGTCACGGGCGATCTCACGCAGACCGACCTTCCCGACGGCAAGAAGAGCGGCCTTTCGCACGCCGTCAAAATTCTGGACGGCGTCGAGGACATCGCCGTGTGCAAGCTCACCGAGCGCGACGTCGTGCGCCATCCGCTCGTCTCCCGCATCGTCAAGGCCTATGAGCGGGACGAAAACAAACGAAAGAAGGAGGACAGATCATGAAAGCAGTGACCGAACTCGGCAGGAAGAACGAACGGGATAAGAGGCGGCTCGTCGCGAGCGCGTTCGTCTTTTTGGCCTGCTATGCGATGGTGCTCGTCGTCGTCTTCCTGATGATGGTCGTCAACGATCCCTCGGGGTGGAAGACATACTTTTCCGCACACTTCTCCGATGTATTCTCCATCGTCGTCTCCCTCTTCTTCCTCTTCGGCATCGGATATTTCTATTTCTATTTCGAGGACAGGGAGTTTCTCTATAAGCTCTCCAACGTCGCCCTCTTCTTTTCCGTCATCATCTTCTCGGCCATCCTCTGCTATATCTTCGGCAGGTTCGTCTCCATCTACGCCCGTCCCTATGCGATGTTCGCCCTTTTGTGGCTCTTCTTGAAGAACAGGCGGCAGGCGCTCTTTTTGAACTTCCTCTTCGTCTTCCTCATGTTCTCCGTCGATCTGTTCGGCAACAACGCCGCGCTCGTCGTCGGCGGGGAGAGGCAGGCCGAACTCGTCTATACGACCATGCTTCTCGGCTTCGTCTCGGGAACTTTCGCCGTGTTCGTCGCGAACAAGGTCAAGACGCGCATCATGCTCCTGCTCACGGGATTTCTCTTTGCCGTGCCGACGGCGCTCATCATCTTTTTCTTCCAGATCCCCAACGGCAGTTATAATTGGATCGACTACGTCTCTTCCGTCGGCTACCAGATTTTGGGTTGCATCGTCTCGTCGGTGGGGGCGATCGCCTTCATGCCCCTCTTCGAGGTGGTCTTCAACCGCCTCACCTCCTTCCGTCTGCGCGAGCTGACGAGCACCAACGCCTCGCTCCTCGTCCGCCTAAAGAAAGAGGCCCCCGGCACCTTCAACCACTCCCTCATCGTCGCCCAGCTCGCCGAGAGCTGTGCGGTGGCCATCGGCGAAAATGCCGAGCTCGCCCGCGCCGCGGCCTACTATCACGACGTGGGCAAGCTCAAACAGCCCGATTGCTTCACCGAGAACCAGACCTCCGATTACAATGTGCATAACGAGATCACGCCCGAGCTCTCGGCCGACATCATCCGCTCCCACACCCGCGACGGCTACGACCTTCTCGTGCAGAACCATCTTCCCAAGGAGATCGCCGACGTCGCCCGCGAACACCACGGGACTTTGCCCATCAAATTCTTCTACGACAAGGCGGTGCGCTATTCGGGCGACGCCGACCTTAAAGATTTCAGCTATCTCGGGCCCACCCCGCAGACCAAGATCGCGGCCATCATCATGATCGCGGACGCGGCCGAGGCGGCCACCCGCGCGAATGCCGACCGTTCGCCCGAGAACGTCGAAAAGCTCTGCCGCTCCATCATCGAGGAGCGCATGGATCTCAAGCAGTTCGACGAATGCGACATCACCATCAAGGAACTTTCCACCATCAAGATGACCCTCGTCGAGGCGCTCTCGGGCGTCCATCATCACAGGGTGCAATACCCCGACATCCGCTTCAACCGCGAGAAACAGGCCGTCAAGACGGAGCGGGAGGATACCGATGCCTGACCTTTTCATTGACGGCGAAGAATTCGAGGGAAAGGGGAGGCTCGAAGAGGTCCTTTCGGGGGTGGCGGACGCCGACATGCCCCTCACGCTGGAGCTTCTTTTTGTCTCCGAGGAAGAGATCTGCGCCCTCAATGCGCGCGAGCGCGGCGTAGACGCCGTGACCGACGTTTTGAGTTTTCCCGCCGCCGACCTTGCGGCGGGCGAGCCCGTCGTCTCCTCCCGCCATGCCGATTGCATCGAACCCGCCTACGAGGCGGAGGGGAAGCAGTTTCCCGCGCACATGTATCTCGGGAGCGTCGTCCTCTGCGAAAAGCGGGCGCGCGAACAGGCGGAGGAGTACGGGCATTCCTATGAAAGAGAGGTGTGCTATCTCATCGTGCACGGGTTCTTGCATTGCCTCGGGTACGACCATATGAAAGAAGAGGATAAGCGCGTCATGCGGGCGCGCGAGGAAGAGATCATGAAGAAGCTTGGATTGGAGAGGAAGGCATGAGGAGCGGAACGGTCGCCGTCATCGGCAGGGCAAATGCGGGGAAATCCACGCTCATCAACGTTCTCGTCGGCGAGAAGGTCGCCATCGTCTCCCCCAAACCGCAGACGACGCGCGATCGGATCCTCGGCATCCTCACGCGGGAAGACTATCAGATCGTCTTCGCCGATACGCCCGGAATATACAGACAGCGCAACGCGCTCACGGGCCTCATGATGAAGACGACGGAGAGGACGGCGAAGGACGTAGACGCCATTCTCTTCGTGCACGACGGCCATGCGGGCGTCCGCCAAGAGGACGCCGCCCTCATGAAAAAATACATGGGCCTCGGCGTCCCCATGATCGTGGCCTATACCAAGATCGACATCATGCCCAAGGAGCGCATCCCCGAGGACGTGAAGGCCCTCTTCGACGGGGGGATGACGGCAGACGTGTACCCCGTGTCCGCGAGGAAGGGCGTCAATCTCAAAAAGTTGGAGCGGGCGATCGCAGACATGCTCCCCGAGGGCGGGCCGATCTATCCCGAAAATATCGTCTCCGACCGCAGTGAAAAGTTCATGGTCGGCGAACTCATGCGCGAGAAGATCCTTCTCAAATACGGCAAGGAGATCCCGCACGGCGTGGCCGTCGTCGTCAATACCTTCCAAAAACACGAGAACGGGACGTATGAGGTGAACCTCGACGTCGTCTGCGAGAAGAAGAACCACAAGGCTATTCTCATCGGGAAGCAGGGGGCGGCCCTCAAGGAGACGGCCTCCTTTGCCCGCAAGGATATGGAGAAGTTTCTCGGGGCGAAGGTCTTCCTCACCGTCTATGTGAAGGTGCGCGAGGATTGGCGCGACGAGGGGCGGCTCATGAAGGAATTCGGCTACTTCGAGGAATAAAGTCCGTCCCATTCCGCATACTGCGGGTATGAAGGAAGAACGCGGCGGAAAAAGTGCGAAAGATATAGCTTGGGATCTCTTTGAAAAGACGGGGAACTTCAGCTATTACATGCTCTATAAACGCCTGAAATGAACTTTCGGGCGCCGTGAGGGGAGAGGAATGGACCTCAAGATGGACGCCCTGCTTCTGCGGGCGGCTGACTACGGCGAAAACGACAGGATGGTCACCCTCCTCACCGCCGAGCGCGGAAAGTTGGGCGCGGCGATGAAGGGGGTAAGAAAGGCGGGCGCGAAACTTCGGTTTGCGTCCCAGCCTTTTTGTTTTGCCGAATATGTCTTCGCCGAAAAGAACGGCCGCAACACCGTCACGCAGGCCTCCCTTCACGACGGGTTTTACGATTTGAGGACGAACGTCGGCGCCTACTATGCGGCCGCATGCGTCACCGAGGCGTGCGATCTCTTCGCGATGGAGAACATGGCGGCGGGGCCCCTCCTCGTGTGCGCCGTGACCGCCCTCGAAAGCATCGAGCAAAACCTCGATGCGCCCAATGCGCCCCTCGTGAAATTTTTGGCCGAAGCGGTCATGCTCGCGGGCTATCCGCTCTCTGCGGGGGATTGCCCCGTCTGCGGGAAGAAGATCTCGGGCAGAAGATTTTTCGATCTGCGCACGGGCTCTTTCAACTGCGCCGAATGCGCCGTGGGCGTGCCCGCGAGCGAGAGCACCTACCGCGCTCTCCGCGAGACGATCCTGCGCATCGGGGGAGAGGAGGTCGAAGGGGAGGAACATGCGGAGGCGGATGGATATGTGCGCGCCCTGCGCCTTCTGCGGGCGTATATCTCCTACCAGACGGACGCCGATCTCCCCGCATTATCCCAATATATTTCGTTGTAAACTCGCCAAACTTTTATTTTTTCTGTAAAAATTAAAAAATGGCTCAAAAATGATTGACAAGCGCTCCACGGTGTGGTAAACTCAAGATACGCACCTGAGGGGTGTAATTTTTTTGTATGGAGTTTTCACACCATGGCTGTCAAATCCACGCGGCAGAAGATCACGTTCGAGTGTACGGAATGCAAGAACAGGAACTACGATAGCTTCAAGAACAAGCGCAACGATCCCGATCGTCTCGAGCTCAAGAAGTATTGCCCTACCTGCAAGAAGCACACCGTCCACAAGGAATCCAAGTAATCGCATAGCGCAACGGAGAAAGAAAAATGGCAAAGTCCAACGACAACGAAAAGGAGCTCGCGAAGAAGGGCGCGCCCGCTTCCAAGCCCCCGAAGGCCGAAAAGAACGCGAAGGCCGCGAAGGCCGATAAAAACAAGAAGCCGAACATCTTCGTCCGTATGGGCAGAAGGCTCAAGGAGACGTTCTCCGAGCTCAAGCGCGTGACGTGGCCCACGGTCCCCAAGGCGCTTAAAGCGACGGGCGTCGTCCTCGTCATCGTGCTTGCATTCACGGTGATCGTCACGTGCGTGAACGTAGGCTTCACGGAGCTTTTGAAGCTTCTCACCAATCCGGGGGCATAAGGAATGGTACCGATCGCGGATACCGAGCCGAAGTGGTATATCCTTCATACTTACTCGGGTTACGAGGCAATGGTGAAGGAGAGTCTCTTCAGGCTCATCGAGAACAATAACTTAAGCGACCAGATCGTCGACGTCAAGATCCCCACCGAGCAGACCATCGAAGAGAAGGCCAACGGCAAGAAGAAGGTCGTGGAGCGCAAGCTCCTCCCTTGCTACGTGTTCATCAAGATGATCTATTCCAACCAGCTTTGGTATCTCGTGACGAACACGAGGGGGGTCACGGGCTTCGTCGGCCCGCAGGGCCGTCCCATCCCCATGAAGGAGGATGAGATCCGCAAGATGCGCCTCGAGGACTATGTCGTAGACGCCGATTTCCGCCCGGGAGATCGGGTCACCATCGACAACGGCCCGCTCGAAGGGTTCATCGGCACGCTCAAAGAGGTCAACGACGAGACGCAGCGCGCGAAGGTCTCCATCACGATGTTCGGCCGCGAGCAGGACGTCGAGGTGGAATATATCCAGATGACCAAGATCGCCGCAGACGCCGTCGAGATCCCCCGCGACGACGACGAATAAATCGCGTCATGCTGAGCCGCGCGGTACGCGCGTGTCGAAGCATCACCGCATTTCAAAAATCCGCGAAAGCGGAATAACAACATAGAAATCATCGCCGCAAAGGGCGCATAAGCGCAGCATGCGGCGACGAAGTGGGAAAGACGGTAAATCTATGCAATGCCGTCTTGCATGTACCACAAATATAGGAGAAATTTACCATGGCAAAGAAGATCACTGCAGTCGTCAAACTGCAACTTCCCGCCGGTAAAGCCACCCCCGGTCCGCCCGTCGGTTCGACGCTCGGCCCTCACGGGATCAACATCCCCGGCTTTACCAAAGAGTTCAACGCCAAGACGGCGCATCAGGAGGGGCTCATCATCCCCGTCGTGATGACGATCTATCAGGACCGTTCGTTCACGTTCGTTCTCAAGACCCCGCCCGCACCCGTCCTCATCAAGAAGGCGCTCGGCATCGAGACGGCCTCTGCGACCCCCAACAAGACCAAGGTGGGCAAGCTCACCAAGGCGCAGGTGGAAGAGATCGCAAAGACGAAGATGCCCGACCTCAACTGCTCCACGCTCGAGAGCGCGATGAGCATGATCAAGGGCACCGCCCGTTCGATGGGCATCACGGTCGAGGAGTGAGGAGGTACGCGATATGAAATACGGTAAAAAGTACGCGGAAAGCCTCAAGGCATACGACCGCACGAAGATTTATGATGCAGGCGAAGCCATCACCCATGTTTTGGAGACGGCCAAGGCCAAATTCGATGAGACGGTGGAGATCCATATCCGCCTCGGCGTCGATCCCCGTCAGGCAGACCAGCAGGTCCGCGGCGTGCTCGTCCTTCCCAACGGTACGGGCAAGACGAAGCGCGTGCTCGTCATCGCCAAGGGCGAGAGGGCAGACGCGGCACAGGCCGCAGGCGCGGATTTCGTCGGCGCGGAAGAGATGATCCAGAAGATCCAGACGGAGAATTGGTTTGGGTTCGACGTCATGATCACCACCCCCGATATGATGGGCGTCGTCGGCCGTATCGGCCGTATCCTCGGCCCGAAGGGCCTCATGCCCAACCCCAAGTCGGGAACTGTCACGATGGACGTCGCGAAGGCCGTTGCCGAAGTCAAGGCAGGTAAGGTCGAATACCGTCTCGATAAGACGGCGATCATCCACTGCCCCATCGGCAAGAAGAGTTTCGGGCGGGAGAAGCTCCTCGAGAACTTCAACGCGCTCATGGACGCCATCATCAAGGCCAAACCCGCCGCCGCCAAAGGGCAGTATATCAAGAGTATAACGTTGGCTTCGACGATGGGCCCCGGCGTCAAGGCTTCATACTCTAAATAAGCTAATCCCATATCTGCTACGCGATACTGCGTCGAAGAAGCATTTTTCCTTGGTCACGTACGCAAAAGTACGCTCCCTGCGGAAGAAGCTCCTTCTCCTTGTCTCGCTTGCAGCTATGTGATTTAACGGTGAACGTAGGGCGGGGTAACGAACTCTTTTGCCCACCCCTTGAGGGGTGGGTGGCACGGCTGTCCTTGCCGTGACGGAAGGGGTGTCGTTCAATGTGTCCCTGAAATTTCCACCGCAAAAATGCTTGACAAAGCGCTTTTCATGCGCTACAATACCAATATACCGCAGACAACGGGTGCGCGCCGCGCTCAATATCCCGTCGAGGTGACCTCTTAAAAATCAATTTTTAAGAACCGCTCCGTATGTGTCTGCGTACGGAGCTTATTTTTTCGGACGGAGGCGTCCGGAACACAAATCGGGCCGAGAGGCCTAAAAGGAGGCAATATGTCGGCAAATTTAGAGGCAAAAAAGGAAGTTGTCGAAGAGATCAAGGCCAAGATCTCGGCGTCGAAGTCCGTCGTGATCGCGCATTACGATCGGCTCACCGTCGCCGAAGTCACCAACCTTCGCAATAAGTTCAGATCGGCTTCCTGCGAATACAAGGTCTATAAAAACACCCTTGTTCGCAAGGCGTTCGATGAACTCGGCATCAACGATTTCGACGGCGACCTCAACGGCGCAACGGCCTATATCTTCTGCCCCGATGAGACGAGCGGATGCTCGATCATCGCCAAATCGGTGAAGGAGACCCCCGCGCTGGCAGAGAAGATCGTCCCCAAGTGCGCCTATGTCGGCGGCGCTTATGTGGACGCGGAAGGCGTGAAAAAGCTCGCGGCGATCCCTTCGAGAGAGGTGCTCATCGCAAAGATGCTCGGCTGCTTGCAGTCGCCCATCGCAAATCTTGCGTTTGTTCTGAAGGCAATCGCAGACCAAAAATCTTAAAAAATATCGGAGGATTCAAAAATGGATGTTCAGAAGTTTATCGAAGAAGTGAAGGGCATGACGGTCGTCGAGCTCAACGATTTTGTGAAGGCGCTCGAAGAGGAATTCGGCGTTTCCGCGGCGGCGGCAGTTGCCGTCGGCGGCGGTGCGGCTCCCCAGGAGGCCGCTCCCCAGGAAGAGGAAAAGACGGAGTTCGATATCGTCCTCAAGGATTTCGGCGCAAACAAGATCGCCGTCATCAAGGCTGTCCGCGAATTCACGGGCCTCGGCCTTGCCGATGCGAAGAAGGCTGTGGAGTCTCTCGGCGTCATCAAGGAAGCCGTTCCCAAGGCCGATGCGGAGGCCGCTCTTGCCAAGCTCAAGGAAGCGGGCGCTACCGCAGAGCTCAAGTAAGCAACCTTTTTAAGAGCCGCAGCCCTTTCGCTGCGGCTCTTTCCGCAATTTTCACGCCGAAATCATCAAAAGCGCTTGACGGAACGGCGTTTTGCGGGTAAAATAGTATTTGAGTCATCGGCTTCACAGGAGGCGTTTTATGAAAGGAAAACTTCTTCGCCGCATTGCCGTCGCCGTATCCGTTGCGGCGGTCGCGGCAGGATCTATCGGAATGCTCGCCGCATGTTCGAGCGATCATCCCGAAGTCACCATCACCTACGAGTTCAATGGGCAGGAGTATCAAGTAGAATACGTTCTCTCCCGTCACGACGCTCCGCAGACGGTCAAGCACTTCATCGAGCTTGCCGACGCGGGCTATTACGATGAGCAGAACTTCGTCGTCCACGACTTTACCGACGAATATCTCATGACGGGCGGCTATACGCTCGACGAGCACAAGGAGCTTGTGGAGGTGAATTATTTTGCCGCCGTGAGAGATCTCGAAAAGAGGACGGGCAAGCTGTTCACCCAGTCCGTCTGGGAGACGGCGGGCACGGCGGAGAATGTGCAGAAGGGCAACGGCCTCTACACCGTCTACGGCGAGATCTCGCCCAAGTTCGAGGTGGAAGGCGGCACGGAAAACGGCCACACGCGGGGCGCCCTCGTCATGTATTATTCGGATAAGGGCACGAACTTCAACGGGCAGGTCACCATCGAGCGCGCCGATAAGGGCAAGGGCAACGACGGGCATCCCCTCCAATACGAGAACTATGTAATGGACAGTGCGACCTCCCTCTTCTATACCCAGCTCTCCGCGGGCACGCCGACGGGGCATAGCGGCAAATATTGCGTGTTCGGCATGATCAAGGATTATTCCGCCCTCGAAGACGGGCTTCTCGCCGCCATCGAGGAGTACAAGGAGGGCCTTGCCGACGAGGAGACCTTTACGCAGGAAGTCTCCAAGAACCTCAACGAGTATGAGCCTTTCGACTCGCTCAAGACCAGCAAGATCAAGGCGACCTTCGAGACCCCCGTCTCCGCGCCCGTCTATCTTCGCTCCGTCAAAGTGACCAAATATTGATTTGAATGAACATGCGGCCCGCAGAAGTCTGCGGGCCGTTTTCTTATATCTCCGCGATATTCGCGATCTTGCCTTCGACGACGTCGGCGCGGAAGTAGCGCACGTCGAAGACGCGATCCTTCCTCCTGTAGACGAGCCCGACTTCGCCATCCATCCCGCAGGGGACGACGTAGAGGAAGGGGCCGAGGAACTCTTGGAGCGCATCTGCCTTTTCGCGGAGTTCTTCCGCAAGATAGGGCGCGGGATCGGCGCCCGCGAGCACGCTCTCGAAGAGGGCGACTGCATAGGTCGCCGCCGTCGGTTCCCGCCGCGCGCGGAGGGAAAAGGAGAGGAGCTTTCCCCCCTCCCAAGTGCACACCTTCGTATGCCCGAGGCTGTCGTGCAGGGGGATCTCCGCCTG
Source organism: uncultured Clostridia bacterium (assembly GCA_947598205.1). Classification (GTDB taxonomy): domain Bacteria; phylum Bacillota; class Clostridia; order Christensenellales; family Borkfalkiaceae; genus Gallimonas. The sequence continues at coordinate 106,481 of CANQFB010000003.1, read as the reverse complement.
AATGCGCTCCCCCCGTTCCAAAATCTTTCCCTCGGAGGAGAGCAGCGTCTCTCCCGTCCGCGAGAGGAGGCAGAAGGCATTCTCTCCCTCGAGGAGGAAGTTCTCCCCCGCAAGGGACATTGCGGCGTCTTCGAGGGCGTCGGGAAGCCCGATGAGGCGGAATCCCGTCTCATTCTCCATAGAGAGCAAGACCTTGCCCTGCACATAGAGGGTGAGGCGCGTCCCCGCGAGCCGCTCCTGCCTTATCACGCGCATGGCGGCGTCCTCCCGCATAAAATTCTTGCAATAGACGGCCGCGCCCCCGCGGATGAAATAGAGCTCGATATTGGGGGGCGGATCGAGGAGAAATTGCTCGTCGAAGCAAAAGCGCACGGGATGAAAGGCGCCTGCGGGCTTGAATTCGAGAAAACATCCGTCTTTCGGATCGAGCTCGGCGGTGCGTTCAAACCCGTCTACCGTGCCGAGGAAGAGCCCGTTCACGGTGAGGGCGCAGGGGCGTTCGGATAAAAAATAAATGCGCATCTCTATATGAAATGTATAATGCGACAAAATTATGTCAAGAATTTCTGCGAGGTGGTTCATGAATAAGATCAACGGCTACACGGAAGAGGAGGCCACGGGCCTCATCGAGTATATCTACACCGGGAAAAATGCGGGCAAGACGCTCTCCTATCTCTTTGAGACCTACGGCAAAGAGCACAGCCGCGCCAAGGGGAGCGTGCGCAACTACTACTATGCCCTTCTGAAGAAGCAAGACGATACGCGCGTCAAGAAGATCCTCGAGGGGAAAAACCTCTCGGCGAGCTCGATCAAGCCCTTTTCCGACGAGGAGACGCGCGAGCTTCTCGGAAAAGTTCTGGAGGGCAGGCGCAAGGGCTACTCCGTGCGCAGATCGATCATGGAGGCTTCGGGCGGCGACGAAAAGCTGATGCTCCGCATGCAGAACAAGTACCGCAACCTCTTGAAGAAAGAGCCCGAAAAAGTGGAGCAGGCGGCGCGCGAGGCAGGCATGCCCGCAAATGCCTTTCTGCAAAAGCGTCTCGAACGGGAGATCGACGCCCTCTACGCACGCATTGCGGCCGATCTTCGGAGCGAAAACGAGCGGCTTCGCGCCGAGATCGAACGGCTTCGCAAAAACGGGGCAAAATAAGGCCGATTATTTGGCCTTTACCAAAAATCCCCATACCATGTCTGCGAATATACCCTATGTTTTTTCACAAACTGCGGGTATGGAGGACGGTATGGAAAAGTTATTTTGCCTCGGTGTCGCTCTCGGCATGGTGGGCGGAGCGCTCCTCGTTGCCAACAGCTACAAGGCGCGTTCCCTCGTCAAGAAAAGTCAGGCGGAGATCATGGATAAGGTCAACGAAATGATGGACGAACGCCTCAAGGCCATGGATGGCGGCGAGGGCGGCGAAGAGAAAAAGACTGCCAAAAAGAAGTAAAAAAAAGGCGCACGGGCATTGCCCCTGCGCCTTTTTAAGTAAAAATTAGTTCACATTTGTTTCAAATGCGCGATGGTTCGCAGTTCTTTCAGATTTTTTAAAAATGCCGCCCTCATGCATAAAAAGTATAGACAAAATTTTTGTAAAATTGTTGACACAAATTTTTTTTGTCTGTATAATTATTGTAGTTTTTTCATAGGAGGAACTATGGGTAGGTCTCAAAATATTATCTATGAAGGTGAAAACAGGTTGCTCTTTGAACGAGTTAATGTGACGGATCTTGAAAGGGATGCAAAAGTCATTGTGCCAGATACTCATACGGCGATTCTAATCAAAGACGGCCGGATGATGGATACGCTTTCGGGCGGGCCTCACCCCATTTTTGAAATAAGAGACGGAAAAAAGCCCACCCATGTCCGCGTTGAGGTCATATGGATGTCGCGTACCGCGAAGTTAAAGATGCTTTGGGGGACTTCTGCGCCCTTCCGTTTTTTGGATAAGGCTACGGGGGAGAGCTTCTCGTTGCGCGCCTTCGGGGAACTCGAAATCGCAATCGGCGAGCCGCGGAAAGTTTATCTTGAACTCATCGCCGCGGATAAAAATTATACGTTGGACGATCTTTCGGAACGTCTTCGCGGACGCATTCTCTCCGTCGTTGAGTCCACGCTTGCGCGTTCCATGGATACGCATGCCATGACCTATGACAATATCAGAAAAGATCTTGTTTCGCAGGAAATCGCACCGTTGCTCGAGGAAATGCTTCTTCGGGACTATGGATTGAAGCTGTGCAGTTTTACGCTCTTGTCCGTTCTCGTCGATGAGCAGGACATAGAACGCATTCAGAATATCCATAAAAATGCCGCCGAGGAGAAGAAAGCGGAGGAAGAGCGCCGGCGCCGCGAGATCCAGGCAGATAAGGCACGGGCGGAGCGCATTGAAGATGAAGAGCGCATCGCACGCCGCGAGTGGGAGCGGGAAAAATACAAATTAGATGTAGAAGCCGCCCGACGCAACAAGGAGCTTGAAGTCAGCGAAAAGATCGGCTGGCGCACCGGGGCGGGCGGAAAGTATTGCCCCAACTGCGGAGAGAGCTACAAACCCGGCAGTAGATTCTGCGTCAACTGCGGCTTTGAATTGGCTCCGCAAAAGCGCGTCTGTCCCAAATGCGGGATCGAGCTCCAAGCGGGGACGAAATTCTGTCCCGAATGCGGAACAAAACTTTGACCGAGAAAAGGAGAGGAGGTATATACAATGGATAAAACGGCGATCGCTTTGATCGTAGTGTCGGCAGTGGTATTGCTGCTTGCCGTTTCGGCGTCCGTCATTTTCATCTTGCTGAAAAAGAAGCGGAAAGTCGGAGCAAATTCCGATCGCGATGAACGCATTCTCGAAAGCAGGGAACGCATCTTCCTAAACGAGAGAACGGTGGGCGTGCTTCTTGCGCTCACGCATGTGCCGAACGAGATCGAAGAACTGAAGGCATTGCAGGACAAGATCAAGTATCTCACGCCTTCGACGAGCGAAGAGGTGAAAAAGATCGATGAGCAGATCCTTTCCGCCCTGAACGGCATCAAAGAGGAGCTCTCGGCGGGAAAGCCGCTTTCGGGAACGGAGGGGATCCGTACCGCTCTTGCCGAACGCGAGCTCTATACGGCATAGGAAGAAACAAACAAGGAGAAAACAATGCAAGCATTACAGCTCACCTGTGCCTGTTGCGGCGCGCCGATGCGGCTCGTGGATCCTCTTCATGCCCGCTGTCCCTATTGCGGGAATGAGGTCATCTACCGCGAGCCCAAAAGCGATGCGCTCACACAGGCGCTCAACCGCGCGAATGAGATGCGCGCGCAGAGCAGATTCGCGGATGCGATCCTTGAATACAAACTCATCCTGAAGGAAAACCCCGACGATGCGGAAGCGCTCTGGGGGCTTTTGCTGAGCGAATACGGGATCGAATACGTCAAGGATCCGCGCACGGGGCGGTATATTCCGACATGCCACCGCCTCTCCAAGACAAATATTTTGGAAAACAAAACATATCTGCGTGCTTTGGAAAATGCTTCCGAAACGCAAAGAGCGGAATATTCGGCGCGCGCGATCCAACTCGACGTTCTCCATAAGAACATCTTGAAGCGCACACAGGAAGCGGAAGATTTCGATATCTTTATTTCCTTCAAATCCACAGATTCCAACGGACAGCCGACGCAGGATGCACAGATCGCGCGAAACATCTATGACGAGCTGACAAAGCGCGGTTTCAAGGTTTTTTTCTCGGACGTAACGCTGAGCAATATGCTGTTTTCCGACTACGAGCCCATTATCTTCCGCGCACTTTACAGTTGCAAATTCTTTATTCTTGTGGCGACGCAGGAAGAGTATATCCGGGCGCCTTGGGTGAAAAACGAGTGGTCGCGTTTCGAAGAGAGGATGCAGGCGGAACGGCTGAGCGGTGTATCGTGCGCCGTGTTCGACGGGGGGCATGTCTGCGATCTGCCCATGTTTTTGCGTGCACAAGGGGTGGACCTGCGTCGTCATTCAGCGGGCGGCTATGAAGTCGGCATTGCGGATGCGATCGAGCGAAAACTCGGAAAAAGCACGAAGAGTCGGGAAGAAGAGGCGATCTTACGGCAGATCGAGGAACAAAAAAAGGCGCAAAAAAATCTTGAAGACAAGCTCAAAAACATTCAGCAGATGAACGTCCCCGTTGCGGGGAACGGTCCCACCGAGAACAGTCTTTTGAAACGTGCCCGGCAGGAGCTGGTAGCGCGGAATTTCGAAGGCGCGCAGGAATACTATATTCGCGTGCTTGACCTCTCGCCCGAGAACGGTGAGGCGTGGTGGGGACTCTTCCTATCCGCGAAAAAGTTGGATCCTCAAGTATTTCAGACCCGTAAGGCGGATACGGAGGATGCGCTCATCGAAGAATTGACGGGCTTGGCGAACGATCAAAACTATTCCAGGGCATTGGAATACAGATCGGAGGAGACAGACGGCGAGATCGAGAAGTTTCAAGAATGGATGACAACGCGCAAAGAGAGCGTCATTGAAGAGCTCCAAAGGACATCGCAGGACGCCAAACAGCAATTCGAAGATGCAGAGCGCGAGGAGCAGTCCGTCACAGAGCAAATTCTCGAAGCTAAGGCGGAATTTGAAAATTATGTGTCCGCAAAGGTAGACTTCTTTTATGAGATGACTGCCTATCAAAAGCAACAAAAGGGCAAGGCCAAAGTTTGGGTGGTGCTCCTCAAAGTACTCGTATTCTTGATCATGGCGGGCGCATCGTTCTTCTTCTTAAGTCCGTATTTGCCCCTGAAGGGGATCTGGTCGAAGATCGTTGCGGTCATCATCGGCGTTGCGGCATATTTTTTCCTGGGAACTTTTGTCAACTTGGTCACAAGAAAGGAGAAAAAGAGACGCGACAGGTTTGATGCTTTCCTGCAGTCTTTTGCCGAAACGCACAAGATCTCCGGGGAGACCGTGGCGGCGCTTGATTTGGAGTATAACGTTGCCTTGAGCTTTTCCGAGTCCGCCGCTACGGCGGCCGCCATGAGGGAACGAGAAACAGAGATGATCAAAAAATTCCTGCCTCTTCAAAGACCTCTGCAAAAGGCATTGCGAAAGAGAAGGAAACTTGAAGCATACTTTCTGCACACAAAGCGGTCTTTGGAGTTTTTGAATTGCGCACAGGCGATCATCGACGGAGGAGATCTGGAACGCGTTCTGACCGTCATCAATGAAATGAAGACGGTGCAGGTGCAACACGAGGCCATATGGAAGTATATCCCGACGCAATATGATGAACTCTTTGGCAGGGAATACGAACAGGGCCCCCACTATTCGATCGCGCAAGCGATAACAAAATATGGAAAGAAGGTCCCGACGTTCCGGCTCTATGCGGCAGGGATCAGGTGGGAGAATAGTAGCGATCGCGATTATGAAAACTTTGGTATGTCCTCTTTTGCGGCGTCCGAAGTCATGACCGCGTTGTTGAAGCGTGAAGGGATCCCGTTCGAGTGCAATGAAGGGGATCGCCGATTTTACATTGTTATCCTTGTGGATTGCGGAGAGAAAAAATTGGATGTCATCCAGGCATTTGCAAAATTCTCCCAGAGGAACCTTTCAGAGGCGGCAGAAGATGTCGATGCTTCACTTGGCACGAATCTTTGGGGCGCCGAGTCTGAAGCGGAGGCGAAAACACTGCGAAATATGCTTGAAGAGGTAGGTGCCACGGTCGCATTGCTGAATATATAAGTTAGCAAGAAAGAGGCGAGGCGGTGCATGGGTAATAGCCGTGCGCCGCCTTTTCTATTTTCGCTTGCCTTTTTTATCGCGCTGTGTTATACTCTTGGCATGGAGATCTATGCCGCTTTCGATATCGGGGACAAGCGCATCGGCGTCGCCTTTTCCGATCCCTTCGGGGAGTACGCCATTCCCTCGGATACCTACTTCCGCACGGGAAATTTTTCGGCCGACGTCGAGGCCGTCGCGTCCATCGCGCGCTCGCACGGCGCAAGCCGCATCATCTGCGGCCTTCCCCTCCATGAAGACGGCTCGGAGAGCGAACAGTCCAAAAAGACGCGCCGCTTTGCCGAGGCGCTTGCGAAGCAGTCGGCTCTCCCCGTCGTGCTGGAGGACGAGCGCTATTCGACGCGCGCCGCTAGAGGCGACCTTGCCGCCCTCGGGGTTTCGGCGAAGCGCGATAAAAAGAAGAAGCGCATCGATTCCCATGCGGCGGCCTACATTCTCGATAATTATCTATTGCAAAAAAGGAGTGAGATCATGAAAGAGGAAACGAACAACTACGAGGAAGAGGATAACATCGTCGAACTTGTCGACGAAGAGGGCAAGACATACCGCTACGAGCATCTCATGACGTTTGAGTATCAGAACGAGTGGTACTGCGCAATGACCCCCGCCGAGCCCGCCCAAGAGAGCGAGGAAGACAACGAGGGCGAGGACGTCGCCATCTTCCATATTACGGGAAGCGAGGAAGACGAGAATCTCGAGGCGATCGAAGACGAGGGCCTTCTCGACGAGCTCTTCGACGAATTCTGCCGCCTCTACGACGAAGAAGACGAGGGCGACGGCGACGGCGACGGCGAATAAAAACGCCGTCCTCCAAAGGCAGTGTCCCGATTAAAAATCTGGATAATTTTGCTTTTTTCGCGATAATTTTCAAAAATTTGACTTATTTCGACATTTATCGAAATTAAAAAACGGAGGCTTTTATGCAGAGCGAACGCTATGAACTGAACAAAAATCTCGCGCAGATGCTCAAGGGCGGCGTGATCATGGACGTCACCACGCCCGAGCAGGCGAAGATCGCAGAGGAGGCGGGGGCCTGCGCCGTGATGGCGCTCGAGCGTATTCCCGCCGATATCCGCGCGGCGGGCGGGGTCGCCCGCATGTCCGATCCCGCCATGATCAAGGGAATTCAGAATGCCGTTTCCATTCCCGTCATGGCGAAGTGCCGCATCGGACATATCGCCGAGGCGCGCATTCTCGAGGCGATCGACATCGACTTCATCGATGAGAGCGAAGTGCTCTCTCCCGCCGATGATAAATATCATATCGATAAGACGAAGTTCTCCGTTCCCTTCGTATGCGGGGCGCGGGATCTCGGGGAGGCGCTCCGCCGCATTGCGGAGGGCGCTTCGATGATCAGAACGAAGGGCGAGCCGGGCACGGGGGATATTGTGCAGGCAGTCCGACACATGCGCGCCATGAACGCCGAGATCGCGCGCATCTCTTCCCTTCGGGAGGACGAGCTCTTTGAAGAGGCGAAAAAGATGGCAGTGCCCGTCGAGCTTTTGGAAACCGTGCGAAAGAGCGGAAAACTTCCCGTCGTCAACTTTGCGGCAGGCGGTGTCGCGACCCCGGCGGACGCCGCCCTCATGATGATGCTCGGCGCCGAGGGCGTGTTCGTCGGGAGCGGCATCTTCAAATCGGGCGACCCCGCAAAGCGTGCCCGCGCCATCGTGCGCGCAGTCACGCACTTTGGAGACGCGAAGTATCTTGCCGAACTTTCCGAGGATCTCGGGGAGGCGATGGTCGGCATCAACGAGCAAGAGATCGCCCTTCTCATGGCGGAACGCGGAAAATGAAGATCGGCATCTTATCGCTTCAGGGCGCTTTTATAGAACATCAGCACGCCTTGGAACGGCTCGGCATAGAGACAAAACAGGTGCGCGTCCGCTCCGATCTTTGCGGTGTTGATGCGCTCATTTTCCCCGGCGGGGAATCGACGGTGCAAGGACGGCTTCTTGCCGAGCAGTCGCTCACGCAGGTTCTTCGCGGCGAGATCGAGGGGGGCATGCCCGTGTTCGGTACTTGTGCGGGGCTTATCCTTCTCGCGAAGCAAATTGTCAACGATGAGAACGTTTATCTTGGTACCATGTCTGCGATCGTACGCCGAAATGCGTACGGGCGACAACTTGGGTCTTTCTGCGTGACCTCGGACATGGGTGCCATCAAGAACTTCCCGATGGTGTTCATCCGCGCTCCCTATATCGAGCGCGTCGAGGGGGAGGCGGTCGCCCTCGCGTCTGTGGACGGGCATATCGTCGCCGCGCGGGAGAAGAACATGCTCGCGGTCTCTTTCCACCCGGAGCTTTCATCCGATCTGCGCGTACACGAATACTTTTTGGATATAGTGCGTGGTATAAAATGAACAAGGAAAATTTCGATCGCCGCATGCTCGAGATCATGGAAAAGGAGGGGGGAAAGCGCCTCCTCCTTCACAGTTGTTGCGCCCCCTGCTCCTCGTATTGCCTCGAACAGCTCTCCCCCGTCTTCCGCGTGACCGTCTTCTATTTCAATCCCAACATCGATTCGCGGGAGGAGTACGAGAAGCGGAAGGCCGAGGAGGTGCGGTTTCTCTCCGAAACGGGCTATGCCGATTTCCTCGACTGCGACTATAGCCCCGAACTCTTCGGCGAGATCGCCCGCGGCTATGAGGGCGAACGGGAGGGCGGGGCGCGGTGTCCGCGTTGCTTCGAGCTCCGTCTTCGGCGTACGGCAGAGGAGGCGAAGGCGCGCGGCTACGATTTTTTCGGGACGACGCTCACCGTTTCTCCCCTCAAGAATGCCGAAAAGATCAACGAGATCGGCTTCGCTCTCGAGAGGGAGCTGGGCGTTTGCTACCTTCCCTCCGATTTCAAAAAACGGGGCGGCTATGTGCGCTCCGTCGAGCTCTCGCGCGAGTACGGCCTCTACCGACAGGATTACTGCGGTTGCATCTATAGCCGCCGCAAATAATGGGATCATAAGCCATGCGCCCGCCTGCTTTCAAGCAGGCGGGCGCATGGCGTTTTTTCAGTCGGAAGGAATGTTCTTTCCGCTGTGCATACTTCTTGAGAAGAGCGATTTCGGCAGGGGCATGTCCGAGGATGAGGCTTCAAGAAAGGCCTCCATGCATGAAACGCTCTCCTCCGCCGCATGCAAAAAGAGCGCGTCGGCATTCTCCGCCGCTCCCTCCGCATAGCGCGAAAAATTCTCGCCGCCGAGATAGGCGCGTTCGGGCACGGGGCGGGGGTAGAGTGCGCCGAAGCCGAGAAGACGCAAAGGCCTTGCACCCCCCTTGTGAAAGTGGGAAAGATAGCGCCCGAAGCGGCGGAGCATGCGCCCGAAGGAGGCAGGCCGAAGATCCACGCCGAGGCATGAAAAGACCTCTTCGAGGAAGGCATAGAGGACGCCTTCCCGCGCGATCTTGCCGAGGTCGAAGGGGTAGCTGTGGGAGAGAGCGGAGCGGCTCTTGAGCTCCCGCAGAAAGTAGACGTCCCAATCGTTTTCGATCTTCTGATGGTCGTACTTCTTCTCCCCGTGCTTTGCGAGATAATTGTAGACGAAGGGATGAAACACGACGTCGGCGGCGAGGTGGGAACAAAACCCGAGCGAATAGGCGAGCGCCTTTTCGGCCGCATCGGGGGGAAGGCCGCGCACAGCCTTCGCGAGCGCGGAGAAAAACTTGTAGACCTGCCGCCTGTGTAAGAGCCGCCCGAGATTTTCTTCCCGCCCCGAAAAGGGCCTGTAGAAAAAGAAGAGATCGGGGCCCTGCGCACCGAGGATATAATAGTCGAATGCGGCAAGAACGGTCTCCCGCGCCGCCGCGGGCAGGAGATCTTTCGCCTCTTCGGCGACGAGCTCATGGGTGATACTTGCGGGCATAGGGCCTCCTCCATGTGTCTCTTCCGATTATATCCTATTTTCGGATGCATTAAGCATTTTTTATGAAAAATGCAAAAAAATCATTAAATTTTAAGGATTTATCCTTTATTTCGATATTTGTCGAAATAAGTCGCATGCGCCCGTTTTTTGTGATTTTCGCAAAACGCTTGCAAACTTTCCCGAAAGGGGATATAATGATTTTTATGAAGAAGATCTTACTCATCGCGACGGGCGGCACCATCGCCTCCAAACCTACGCAGGGGGGGCTCGCGCCCTCCTTCTCGCCCGCCGAACTTCTCTCGTTCGTGCCCGAGATCGCCTCCATCGCCCGCGTGGAGTCGGCCGCCCCGTTCAACCTCGACAGTACCAACATCTGCCCCGCGCATTGGCTTGAGATCGTGCGCATCGTCGAGGAGAACTACGAAAAATACGACGGGTTCGTTGTGACCCACGGCACCGATACGATGGCCTACACGGCCGCCGCGCTCTCCTATCTTATCCAGAACAGTGCGAAGCCCATCGTCCTCACTGGTTCGCAGAAGTCGGTCTATCTGCGCGATTCCGACGCGAGGAGGAATCTCATCGACGCCTTCGCCTATTGCGCGGACGGCGGAGCGCACGGAATCCACGTCGTCTTCGACGGGAAGGTCATTTTGGGTACCCGCGCAAAGAAGACCCGCACGCGCAGTTTCAACGCCTTCACGAGTATCGATTATCCCGAGATCGCCATCATAAAGGAGGGGAAGCCCTTCTACTATATCCGTGAGCCGAGGCCTTCGGGCCCGCCCCGCTTCTATCGCATGCTCGACGACGGCGTCTTCGTCTTAAAACTCATCCCCGGGCTCAAGGCGGACATCTTCGATTATCTCGACGCGCATTGCAGCGCCCTCGTCGTCGAATCCTTCGGCATGGGCGGCCTGCCCGATTACGGCGCGTGGATGGAACGCCTCGAGTGCTTCCTCTCCCTCGGAAAGACGGTTGTCTTCACGACGCAGGTCGAGCGGGAAGGGAGCGCCCTCGATACCTATGAGGTGGGGCAGAAGCTCAAGGGGTTGGGGCGCGTTCTGGAGGCCCGCAGCATGACGCTCGAGGCGACGGTGTGCAAATTGATGTGGATCTTGCCCTTTGCGGCGGAGGAGGAGATCGAGCCCCTCTTCTACGATCCCGTCATGCACGATATTCTGTAAATTTCTATAACGGAACGGCGCCCGGACGGGCGCCGTTTTTCAATTCTCGAATTTGATCGTCTGTGTGCTTGCGAGGGGGTAGAACGCGGGCATGGTACCCTCCAAATCGATCCGATGCAGGTCGACGGCATGGATGGAGCGTTCCTGATAGGTCGTGTAATAGTAGACGCCCGTATCCGTATTGCAACAGGAGGAATAGACGGTCTCTTCATACACATTTTCCTTCAGACGCACGCACCCGCGCACCATGGCGACGTTCTCGAGCATATGGAAGAAGGCCCCGACCTTTTCCTCCTCGCTCTCCCCCGAGACGATATTCGCGCGGGCGAACACGGCGCGGACAAAGCGGGAGGCCGAAGAACTGTCGCCGGGAAGCCCGATGGCGCCCATGCCGCGGCTGTAGCTTGCGAGATCGACGTTTTCGGAGAAGCGATTGACGGGTTCGTAGGGGGTGAGGTTGAGAAAATCGTTGAGCCGCTGAAGTTGCATGGGAAAATGGGGATTGTTGGTGAGGACGCCGACGGGGTTTTCGTAGACCTTGAGGCCGTCCGCAGTGGGTTCGGCGACAAGACTTCCCGTCTTATCCGAGATCATGAAGTGAAGCGGGGTGAGCGGCAAACCCTTCCCGAAAGGTTCGTCTATGAGATTGACCTCGCGCACGAGCTCCTTCGCCTCCGTAAGATTTTTGCAGGTGAGGAGCACATAGGGAATCAACTCGTAGGGCGCGAGGTTGTATTTTTTGGAGTTGGGTTTAAGGTAGACGGCGTTTTTCGGGAAGTTGAGCCCGGACATGGATAGCCCGTTTTCGTTCACGGCGTCGTAAAATAGGGGTACGCCCGCCTGCACGGTCGCCATACCGATCATCGCCCTCCCGATGCGCGGCGTCGCCATTTTTTTGAATTTCCATGCGTAATTTCTCGGCACGGCAGTCACGCCTTCGCCGAACGAACCCTCGAGATCGAGATTGCGCCCGAAGTAGTGCGCGCCCTTCGTCCACGAAATCGATGTACACATAAGCAAGTCCTCCGAAAGTAGTTTTCCTCGTGCGGCCCGCTTCTATGCCGCGTCATCTCCGCCGTGCCGCATTTTACCGCATTTTTTTCACTTTGCGCTTTTACCTCCATTATATCACGCCCGCCCGCAAATTGCAACCGCCATCGTTTGACAAACCGTAATTCCTGCCGAATGAGAAGTTTTGCAAAATAAAAGACCGTTTTCCCAAGGGATCAGGTCCGCTTTTGCAGTTTCGATGTCCGCAACCGATCACATCGGCGCAGAGCGCCTCGTGCCGCGCTTAGTCTACAAATAGGAGCTGCGCGCGGGGCGTCCCGACCGCATTCTTATTTTTTCCAAGGTCGGCACGAGCCGAAGGCGAAGTAACCCGATGGGTTCTTCTGTTATCCATTGGCTTCCCACAAAAGAAATTACCCACTCAAAAGAGTGAGCAATTTCTTTGGTGACCCCAACGGGATTCGAACCCATGATACCACCGTGAAAGGGTGGTGTCTTAACCGCTTGACCATGGGGCCATATATTCGATCGGCCGCAGCCGAAGTTTTTTTGGTAGCGATGAGTGGAGTCGAACCGCTGACCTATCGGGTATGAACCGATCGCTCTAACCAACTAAGCTACATCGCCATAAATGGTTGCGGGGGCAGGATTCGGACCTGCGACCTCCGGGTTATGAGCCCGACGAGCTACCTGGCTGCTCTACCCCGCGATGTCCTATCCGTTTGGATAGCTTTTTCATTTTAACGGATACGTCGGGAATTGTCAATCGTTTTTGCCCCTTCAATATAAATTTTTTATCGAAAGCCTGCGCAAGAGAATTTTTTTGTGCGAAGTGCGTCCCGCGCGCCTCCATAATGGTAGAAATCATGCGGAAATTTGTGACATTCGGGGCGGAAGCGGGTAGAATATGGGTGAAGCGGGCATAACGGCCCGTAAATTTTGCGATGTGAGGTGATCTCAATGAAGAGAAGTTTGCGCGTTCTCGCCCTCTTGAGCGGGGTCGTGATGGCGGCGGGTTTGCTCGCCGGATGCGGTTCGAACGGCCGCGAAAATGCGGGGGAAGGGCATACGCACGTCGATCTGAACGGCGACGGGCTTTGCGATCTCGACGGCGAACCTGTTTCGGGCGGCGGAAGCCACGGCGAACAGGGCGATGACGGCGGCCAAGGTTCGGGCGATGCGGCAAAGGGCGCCCAACTGCTTGCCAAGGCGAAGCATGCCGATCCCGTCTCCTTTGACAGCATAACCTCCGAGGCCTTCGAGGCCTATCTTTCGACGGTAGATCGTTTCTCGCAGGATCTTGCCGCCCGCGCCCTTCTCGCGCATGCAAAGGAAGCAGACGGCGACAACTTTGTGATCTCGCCCGCCTCCGTCTACACCGCTCTTGCGACGGCGTCTGCCTGTGCGCAGGGGGAGACGAAGGGGGAACTTCTTTCGACGCTCCATACGACGGAAGCGACGCTTGCCGCAAATTTCTCCTCCTTCTATCGGCTCATCGGAGGGGCGGCGGAGGAGACCGAAATGGGGTGTGCGCAACTTGCCAATTCCGTGTGGATAGATACCGTATCTGCCACCCATGTCCGCGATGAAGGCCTAAAAAATCTTGCGAAGGACTTCTATTGCACCGCCTATTCGGCCGATTTCCTGTTGGACAATGCCGCCGCGAACAAGGCCGTGCGCGACTTTGTGAAGGAAGAGACGAAGGGGCTCATCGACCAGAGCTTCATGCTCCCCGAAAGCACCGTGTTTGCACTCGTCAACACCCTCTATATGAAGGACATCTGGAATGAGATGGGCGCGGAACTTCAAGAGAGCGCGCCCAAGGCCTTCCTCCTTGCCGACGGCACGGCGAAGAGCGTGCGGCGCATGCAGACGTATTATCTCGAAGGAAAGGCGGCGCGCGGCGACGGCTTCAGCTACTTCTATGCGAAAACATACCACGGCTATAAACTGAAGGTGCTCCTTCCCGACGAGGGGAAGAAGGTCGAAGAGATCTTCACGCCCCAAAACATCGCCCTTGTCAACGGGACGAAGGACTACGGCGGCAGGGACGGCACACGTCAGGTGATGACCCGCCTTCTCCTTCCCGTGTTTGAGGCGAGATGCGATGAAGACTTCGAGGAGATTTTGAAGGAGATGGGCATCCGCGCCCTGTTCGGATCGGAATGCGACTTCTCCGCCCTGCTCCAAGAGGGAGAGGCGCATTGCGGCGGCGTAAGGCATGTGGCCAAATTTAAGGTCGATCTGCGCGGGATCGAGGGCGCGGCGACCACCGTCATGCCCGCCCCCGGCGCATCCGCCCCCGGCGAAGAGACGCCCGTCTACGAAGATTTCTCCGTAGACCGCTCGTTTGCCTTCCTCGTGACCGACCGTTATGATAACACCCTCTTTGCGGGCGCAGTGAAGAGCGTGTAAAGAGAGAAAAGGGGCATCTCCCTTTCCAAGTGAGAAGCTGTCACCCTATGGATAACTGATAGGGGTCAAAGCCCTTCAAGGGGTGGGCAAGACCCCCACTCGTCACGGCATAGCCGTGACACCCTCCCCCATGGATGGGGTAGGGCTTTGCCCTCATCCGTCACGGCATAGCCGTGCCACCAAACATAAAAAACACCGCCGACGGGGACACCATGTCCGCGTCGGCGGTAATTTTTATTGATAAAGTTCGGTAATTCCCAAAAAGTAATCCGCGGGGACGGAAAAGGCGAGGCACATTGCTTTCAGGGAATCGTATCCCGGCTTTGCCTTACCTTTGAGCCATTCAGAAACTTGCCCCTGTTTCACGCCGACTTTTTGTGCAAAATCAATTTGCGTTAAGCCGTTTTCTTTTAGGAAATCCCGTAAGATCTCTTTGAACCCCTGTTCCATAAAAATATTATATAGAATTTTCTAACTTTTACTGTTGACATATCGAAATTTCTGTATTATAATAATTTATAGAAATTTCTATATTTCAAAAGGAGAAAAATTATGAAAAAACTTTTTACTTCAATCGTTGCAACCTTGATGGCGGCAAGTCTCGCTCTTCCCATGGCGGCCTGCGGCGGCGATGGATGGGGAGACGTAAGCTCAAAAGATATCGTATCGGATATTGTCACCGAGGAAGAGTGGGATGCGGCCTTTGCGGAAGAAAATTTTACAAATTTCAAACTTGAATATACCCTTAAATTTACGGAAGATTATTGGGGAGATGATTTAATGGAGGGCATGACTCAAGGCCTTAAAGGTACAGGCGTTTCGAACACTTTGCTCATTTATGAGGATGGAAAACTTTATTGTGCTGAAAAAAGAAAGGCAAAAGATAATATCCATGGTAACTATCCTGCAACCATAAAAGAATACTATATTGATTTTACCAATGAGCTTCAATATGAAAAGAATGAAAAGGGACAATGGATCACATCGGATGTTGGGATTGACGATTTCATAGATATTTATAAAAGTGATTCTATTACCGAAATCATAGAGAACTTGATTTTCGGGACGGAAAGGCCCAAGTCCTTTTATGGATATGAATATAGTGAGGAGAACAAGGGCTATAAGTGGGAGGAGGAATTTCACGATGGATATGACGACGATCTAGATTATGGATACGATAGATCAATCTTAAAATTCAAGGACGGCAGACTGGCAGGGGGCCATGCGGAATTTTATGTTAATATGATGGATGGGATTACAGTTTCTCAAGGGGCTACGGTAGATTTTGTCTTCACCTACGGCGGGCAGACGGTGACCTTGCCCGATATGAGCGCGGAATAAGGGTTATAAACTATCCGCCCGAGGCGTACCGCCTCGGGCGAAGACATGGGCGTCAAGTCTTCGCAAAAAACAAAATAAAAAATGCGGCGCGTTGCAATTTGCAACGCGCCGCTCAACATTTGCGGGTTCGTTCGGGGGCTACAGGAAGAAGGCACAGAGGGAGGTGTAGAGTTCGCCGAGAGAGGTGCAGAGCGCGCGCATGGGGGAGTAGTCGATGACGATCTCATACTCTCCCGCGGCGGAGGGGAATTCGCCCGCCCTGCCGTTTACGGTGAATGTCAGGCCGTCTTCCACGCACACGCCCTCGCCTGCATAGCGGGGATCGTTCGAGGCATAGTAGGCGTTAAGGCCGTTTCTTCCCGCGAGGCGGAGATAGACGGGCGCATCGTCCTTCTTCTGCAGGGAGATCGTGACGGAATGGTCGGTCTTTGCGCGGTAGAAAATTTCCGTCCCCGAAGCGAGGGTGCGCGTCTCGCCGAGGCTCATGGGCGCGACCGCAGAGGGGGGATCTTGATCTCCGGGAGCGGGCGGCGTATCGGGGTCGATAGGCGGCGTATCGGGATCGATGGGCGTATCGACGACGGGCGGAACTTGCGGCGAAGGAGACTTTTGCGAAACGATGATGGCGGTGGGGACGATGGCGACGGCCAGCGCGGCCGCCGCGACGGCCGAGGCGATCGCCTTGCGCGAAGGCCTCCTTCCCGAAACGGGGGAAAATTCCGCGGCCTCCTCGATAAATTTCGGGTCGATTTCGGAAAAGACGTCGAAGAGCGAGCTTGTCATATTGTTATCCCCTCCTTCTTGAGAAATTCGGCGAGCTTTTCCCGCGTGCGGGAAAGGCGGACGGTGAGCGTGTGCGCCCGCATGCGGAGCGCGGAAGCGATGTCCTTTACGGCGTCGCAGTAAAAATATCTTCTGACGAAGGCGATGCGCGTCTTTTTATCGAGATCGGACAGGAAGCGGTTGATGAGGCGGGAGAGTTCCTTTGCGTCGAAGTCGGCCTCCGTCCCCTCGGAAGAGGGAAGACATTCCTCGAGTTCGTAGAGGGGAAGGTCGTTTCCCCGCCGTATTCCTGCGGAATTGTAGCGCATCTTTTTGCAGGAGAGATTGCGGACGATCTTTGCGACATACGAAAGGAGCGGATCGGGCCTTTGGGGCGGAATGGTCCGCCACACGCCGAGATATGCGTCGGAGAGCACCTCTTCCGCATCGGGGGCGCTTCGGGTGATATTGAGGGCGATCCTCTTAAATATCTCACCGTATTTTTGTTTGAGCTCGGCGAGGGCAAGCTCGTCGCGCGCAAAGAAAAGTTGTATGATGCGTTCGTCTTCCATGCGTACCTTCAAATATATTCTACCATTTTTCTGCGAAGATGTCACAAGATTTCGGAAATTGGGCGAAGGGGAGAAGAATTCTTGCAATCTGCATAAAAAAATGGTATAATTGCGGTGATGGAACTCTTTTCGGCGGAAAAATACAGGGGAAAGCGGGTTTGCGTGGCCCTATCGGGGGGCGTCGATTCGGTATGCCTTCTGCATGCTTTTAAGGTCTGCTCCGCAGACATGGGTATCACGCTTTCCGCCATCCACATCGAACACGGCATCCGCGGAGAGGAGAGTTTGCGCGATATGGCCTTCTGCGGCGAGCTGTGCGGCGCGTGGGGGGTCCCCCTCAAGATCGTGCGCGCAGACGCTGTCCGCCTCGCAAAGGAGCGCGGGGAGAGCCTCGAAGAGGCGGCGCGAAGGGTGCGTTACGACGCATTTTTTGCCCTTCTTCGGGGGAATGAAGCCGACCTTGTCGCGACGGCGCACCATGCAGACGACGTTGCCGAGACCATTCTCTTCCGCCTCGCCCGCGGCACGGGCCTTACGGGCATGCGCGCCGTCAGGGAATACGGCGGCCTGATCCGCCCCCTTCTCGGGCGCACCCGCGCCGAGATCGAGACCTATGCAGACGAAAACGCCCTACCCCATGTCTGCGATTCGACCAACGAAGACGAAAATTTTACGCGCAACTACATCCGAAGATGCGCCCTTCCCGCCTTTGAAAAGATCCATGAGGGGGCGGCGAGACATCTTCTGGAGTTCGCCTCGCTCGCGGCAGAGGAGGACGCCTTTCTCCAAAAATTGGCCGAAGAGAAGGTCGTGCATGCGGCGGACGGAGCGCACATTCCCGTCGATCTCGAGGAAGTTCTGTTCCGCAGAGCCTGCCTCTCTTGCATGAAAAAGAGCGACTATACGCGGGCCGATCTCGAACAGGTGGCCGCCCTTCGCATTTTACAGAGCGGAAGGAAGGTCTGTTTCGCAGACGGGGACGGGACAAAACGCATCGCCGTCCGCGAGGGGCGGGAGATCGTCTTCACGCTTGAGGAAGAGGGCGGATTTACGCCCATTCCCTTCCCCCCGCAGGAGGGAGAAGCGCTTCCCTTCCGCCTTTTGGAAGGGGCGCATGCGGGCGGGCTTCGGGTCGATCTCGACGCCTTCCCCGAAGGTTGCGTGGTGCGCACGCGGAGGGATGGGGACGAAATTACCCCATACCATGCCCCGCGGAAGACGCTCAAAAAGTTTTTAAGCGATAAAAAGATCCCGTCGCGCGTCGGGCGCAAACTCCCCATTATCGCAAAGGGGAGCGAGGTCTTCGCCGTCGTCGGCGTGGAGATCGCCGACAGCGTGAAGGTGACCGAAACTTCGAGGCGCATCGCCACCATCTTCGCATAATTTTCGGGCAACACAGGAGGAAACATTATGGACAACAACAATTGCGAACGCATCCTCATCACGGAGGAACAGATCAAATCGCGGGTGAAGGAGATCGCCGAGGCGGTCAACCGCGACTATCAGGGGAAGAACCCCCTTGTCGTCGGCATTCTGAAGGGGGCGATCCTGTTTTTTTCGGACATCATCCGCCACCTTTCCATGCCCATCGATCTCGATTTCATGGTGGTCTCCTCCTATGGGACGGGCACCGTCTCTTCGGGCAAGCTCAAGATCAAAAAGGACCTCGACAACGACGTGAAGGGGCGCGACGTCCTCATCGTGGAGGACATCATCGACAGCGGCTTCACGCTCTCCAACCTCAAGGCCCTTCTCACGGAGCGCGGGGCGGCCTCCGTCAAGATCGTCACCCTCCTCAACAAGTCTTCGCGGCGGATCTACGACATCGCCCCCGACTATAACTGCTTCTATATCGAGAACGAGTTCGTCGTGGGGTACGGCCTCGATTACAGGGAATACTATCGCAACCTTCCCTATATCGGCATCCTCAAGGCCTCCGTCTGCGAAGAGAACGGGGAATAAATTTTCTCAAAAAAATGCCGTCGGCTCTTTGGCCGGCGGCATTTCGTATTTTATCCGTTATTTATCGAAGGTGGTAAGCTCTTTGAGGCGGTAGACGAAGCTCCCGCACCCGTCGGGGGCCGCCGTCTCCATCGAAATGAGGGCGTTGCGGAAACTCTTCTCGCCGGGGAGCGCATAGGTGAGTTTTTGCGTCAGGCCCGATTTCTTCGAGGTATAACCGATGGAGAAGGAGACCGTCGCGAGGGTGAGCTCCTCCGTCTGCGTGCCGTTGATGAGGAAGGAACCCTTCGTCGTCCCCTCCTTGGGGGTGGAGGCCATGGTGACGCCCACGCGCTCGTGCGTGACGGGGTTGACCGTGCGGAAACTGCATGCGCTCTTGAGATCGAGGGCGCGGAGGGCGAACAGGATCTGCTCGTTATCGAAGAAAGTCCCGCTTCCCTTGAGCTTCATCTTCTTCGTAAAGTCGAGCTTTTCCTCCTCCTTCACATCTTCCCTCAAATCTTTCACGGAGATCTCCGTCTCGGTGAGTTTTTGGTTGTAGGCGGCCCTGTAGATATAGGCATATTGGATGACGGAACCGCCGTAGGGCGTCGTCACATGGAATTCCTTGTAGCTCTTTACGGGGCGGAGCATGTCGTCGATGTTCGTAAAAGAGACCTCGGAGCGGATGGTATCCGTGAAGTCCGTCTCCTTCCCGCCGATGGTGTAAGAGCCGCTGATGGAAAATTCGGTGACGTAGGTATAGCCCGTGCCCGTCGCCCAATCGGCTTCATTCGCGAGCGAACTGTGCTCCTGCAAGACGGCGGTGTACCTGCCAGTCTCATAGGTGAAAGGCACGATGGGCGTGACGTTTTCCGCGGGAGTGTAGATCACGTCGTAGACGAGCGTCTCGCTCGCATCGGAGATGTGCTGGTGCATCTCGTTCGCATACCAATTGGCATGCAGGTCGAGTTCGGGGGTCCCGCCGCACGCCGCAAGAAGGGTGAGGGGGAGAAGGAGCGCAAGGGGCGCGAATTTTTTAAGTTTCATGAAAGATACCTCGTTTTCCCCATTATAACATAAAAATTTGTATTTGTAAAAATAAAACGCGCAAACAACGAGGATTTTTTTGCGGTTTATGATATAATATCCGCGAGGAGCATGTTATCATGACGAAAATCATCGGCGCACCGACGCTCGACGACGCCCTTTGCGCGCTTCGCACAGAGGTCGAAGAACATGAAAAGAGGGGGGAAAGGACGCTTGTCTTCTGCGAGGACAGGCTCACGCTCCTTGCCGAACGCGCCGTGCTTCAGGCGGTGGGCGGCACCTTCCTCACGGAGGTCACCACCTTTGCGCGGTTTTTGAAGGGGGAGGAGCGCGTCCTCTCCAAACACGGGTCGGTGCTCGAGATCTCCGCCCTGCTTTCCGCGCACAGGGGGCAGTTGAAGTGCTTCGGAGAGAATGCGGCGCAGGCCGTCTATGAGACCATCGCCCAGCTTTCCGCTTCGCGCGTCACTCCCGCCATGCTTCGGGCGAGCGCGGAGGAGGCGCAGGGTGTCCTCTTCTATAAACTTTCCGATCTCGCCCTTATCTTTGAAGAATATCAAAAATTTTTGCGCGCCCACGCCCTTCTTGACGAAAACGGCTACCTCGCTCTTCTGCCTCAAAAGATCGTATCCGACGTCGCAGAGGGCACCCATGTCGTGTTCTTCGCCTTCCGTTCGTTTACGCGGCAGGCGCTTGAAGGGGTGCGCGCGGCCATCGGACGCGGGCTTGAGACGACGGGCGTCTTTCTCGCGGGAAGGGAGCCTTTCTATACCAACGAGGCGGCCGCGGCCTTCGCGCGGGTCGCCGAAGAAGAGGGGGGCGCGGCGGAAAAGCGGCAACTCTCCGGCTCTCTCTCGGGCGAGGCGGTCCTTCTCAAAGACGCCCTCTTTTCGCATGAGGGTGCGGCGGGGAAGGTCGAAGTTTCGCGGCAGGTTTTCTGCTTTTCGGCCGCCGACGAGGCGGAGGAGATCGCGACCGTCGCCGCGCTCATCAGGCGCAAGGTTGCCGAAGGGGCGCGCTACCGCGACATGGCCCTTCTCATCGGGGACGAGAGCTATTTCCTCCCCGCGCTGAAGGCATTTGAGGCCTATCGGATCCCCTTCTATGCCGACCGCAAGCGCAGTTTTGCAGAGCATCCCTTCTGCACGTTCGCCATCGCCGTTCTGAACGCCGTCTCGGGCGGGCCCGCCCCCGACGAGGCGGACGATGTGGCCGCCTCCGTCTATTTCGGCGACGACGGCACTTACCGCAACTACCTCGCCAAATACGGCGGCTTCCGCGGGGCGGCGAGAAGGCCTGTCAAAGAGGCCGCCCTCAAGGGGAGCGACCGCAAAAAACTCGAAGATGCGCGCGAAAAGATGTGCGCCGTCCTCGATCTTTTCAAGCGGGAGGATACCGCTTCGCACTATGCAGAGGGGCTTCGCAAACTTCGCGTCCTCGTCGAAGAGGATAGGGTAACGGAGCAACTTGCCGCGGCGGCCTCCCCCGAAGAGCGGGCATTTCTGAATACCGCCCGCTTTGAAGACGTCCTTCGCGAGACGGAGGAGATCGCGGGGGAGCGCAAATTTTCAGCCCGCGCCTTCGCCGCCCTCCTGAAGAGCGGGTTGGAGGCGCTCGAGATCTCTATGTTCCCCCGCAGGGCAGACGCCGTCTTCGTCGGAGACATATCGGAGAGCAAGATCTGCCGCACGCCCTACCTCTTCTGCGCGGGGCTCACCGACGGGCTTCCCCTCGTCACGGAGGATACGGCCGTCATCACCGACGGCGAGATCGAAAAACTCAAGAGGCTGAAGGTGGAGATCGAACCCGCGATCGCCGTCGTCAACGCACGGGCAAGGGAGGCGCTTGCGCTCAATCTTCTCTCCTTCTCCTCCGAACTTTACTTGAGCTGTCCCGCGGGGAAGGGGGGCGCGGAGACGACGCCGAGCGAGATCTTCGGCTATGTGCGCGGGGCGCTTCGGCCGCGCGGGATCGGGCCGCTCTTCCCCTATGATTGTTCCGAGGCGGCGCCCGCCCTTCTCGCCTACTTCGCCGCCTGCGACGAGCGCGACAGCGGGGGCGGAAGGGGGAAGCAAGAGCTTGGGCGGTATCTCGCACTCAAAGAGGCTTTTGAACGGGGGGACTTCGGACATGGTATGCCCATTTTCCCTGATAAGATGCGTTTTTCTACCAAAAAAGAGGCGGTGGAAGAGGCGGGGCGGCTCTACTTTTCGGGGGAGATCTCGCCCACGCTCCTCGAAGATTACTTCGCATGCCCCTATAAAAGTTTCGCCGAGCGTGCTCTCCGCCTCGAAGAGCGGGAGGAGAGGACCGTCCTCGACGCGGGCGATGCGGGCGCGTTCGTGCATAAGGCTTTGGAGCGCACGGCGAAGAAGTTCAACGAATTTGCAGACGAAGCGGCATGTGCGGCCTATGCGGCCGCGTGCGCCGAGGAGCTTCTTTCGGAGCCGCAATTTTCCTCCCTTGCGGATACCAAGGCGGGGGGATACACGGCGCGGAGGCTCGTCGAAGAGGCGAAGACCGTCGCTTGCGCCTCCTTCCGCCAGCTCGCGGGCTCGAATTTTACCGTGATGGCGGCGGAGGCCGAGGTCCGTATTCCCGCCCTCTCCCTCTTTGGAAAGGCCGACCGAATCGACCGTTCGGCGGGCTCTGTGCGCATCATCGACTATAAGACGGGATCTTTCGACGAGAAGCCCGTCGCCTACTATACGGGGCAGAAGCTCCAGCTCGAGCTCTATCTCTATGCCGCGGCGGGGGAGGAGGCGCGCCCTGCGGGGGCATTTTACTTCCCCGCGGCCGATGAATTCACGGCGGAAAAAGAGCGGGCGGGCAAGTTCCGTATGAAGGGATTTTTCTGCAACGATCCCGATGTGATCGCAGACATGGATACCACCTGCGGCGAGGAGAAGAGCGAATTCTTCGACGGGGCGACCTCCGAGCGGGGGCTCTCGCGCGAGGATTTCGAGGCCTTTCTGCGCTACGGGCTCCTCGTCTCCCGCGGGGCGGAAGGGGAGATGCGTGCGGGCAATGTGCGCCCCTCTCCCTACGGCGAGGCCTGTAAATTCTGTAAACTCAAGGGCATGTGCGCCTTTTCGGGGTCTCCCCGCGCGGAAGAGGGGATCAAATGTAAAGAGATTGCCGCCATTGCGAAAAGAGAGGAGGAGAAGCGATGAGCCTGACGGAGCAACAACAGCGCGCGGTCTGCTCGCGCGGGAAAGTCATCGTCTCCGCCTCGGCGGGGAGCGGAAAGACGCACGTCATGATCGAGCGTTTCATCTCCATCCTGCGCGGCGGGGAGGCGGGCGTCAAGGAGATCCTTGCCGTCACCTTCACCAATAAGGCGGCCGCCCAGATGCGCGAGCGCGCGAGGAAGAAACTCGCCGAAGCCTACCGCGCCTCCTCGGGGGAGGAGCGTTCCCGCCTCAAACGGCAGCTCGAGGACCTGCCTCTCGCCGACATCAGCACCATCCACTCCTTCTGCGGAAGGCTCGTGCGCACCTATTTCTACCTCGTGGGCGTCGATCCCCGCTTCCGTATCCTCGACGGGGAACAGGCCGAGGGCAGGGCGATCTCTGCACGCGCTCTGGAACTCGCCTTCGATAGAGCCTACGAGGAGGGCGAGGCTTGGTTTTCGGACCTTCTCGCCGTCTATTTCCGCAAAAAAAAGGACGGCACGCTCCGCAAGACCGTGCTCGATCTCTATGAAAAGATGCGCGCGGTAGACCGCTATGCGGAGAAGCTGCGCAACATCGCGGAGAGGAAGCCGCCCGTGTGGGATGTTGCGGACATGGGTACCCCGTCTTCCTTCTTAAGTGGGGAAGGAGACCCCGCGAAGGAGGAACTTCTGAAGGCAACCGCGCTCATCGCGGACGAATATGCGCGTCTGGCCGCTTCCATCGCGAGGCGGGCGGGTGCTCTCTCGGCGCTCGCCGAGGAGTTCGCACCCCGCATGAAGGAATTCATCGGCGCGGTCGCGGGGGCGGCGGAAGCCCTCGCGGGGGCGGGGGATCTTTTCGGTCTCTGCGCGGCCGCCCGCGGGCTCACCGTTGCGCGCAGTCCGGGGAGAAAGACTTCCGACGGTCCCGAGGCTTTGCACGTCATCTCACAGGCGCAGGCGCTCGCAAAACAACTGCGCGAACTTCTGAAGGAGCTCTCCGAGGGGATCGACGCGCCCAAGGAATTCATGCGGTTCGCCGACGCATACGGCCGCGCCGCCTCTCTGGCGAAACTCACCCTCATGTACGATGAGGAATATACCCGTCTCAAGCGGGAGGAGGGCGTCCTCGATTATGGCGATCTCGAGCATCTTGCGCTCGCCGTTTTGCAAAACAGCGAGGCCGCCGAGGCCGTGCGCGGGAGCTACCGCTTTATCTTCGTAGACGAATATCAGGACGTCAACCCCATGCAGGGGGAGATCTTAAAGGCGCTTACGGGGGAGGAACTGTTCGTCGTCGGCGATAAGAAACAGGCGATCTACGGCTTCCGCGGAAGCCGCACGAGCTACTTTACAAAGATGGAAGAGGCCTGCGGCGGCGCCCTGCCCCTCGACCGCAATTTCCGCTCGGCGAAGGGCGTCCTCGATGCGGTGAACGCCGTATTTGCGGCGGCCATGGAGGGCTATACCCCCATGGAAGGGGGCGACCGTTACGGCGAAAACCGCGGGGAGACGCTCTTCCATACCGCCGAAAAAGAGCGGTCGGAAAGGCGGGAACGCGCGGTCTACAGCGTCGCTTTGGCGGAGGAACGGGTGGAAAAGAGCGCGGTCGCCGCGAAGGTGCGCGCCATCGTCGAAGAGGAGTGCGGCCTTTCGGGCAGGCCCGCAAAACGTTGGTTCGATGTGGAGACGGGCACGATGCGCGAGGTCGGATTCGGCGACGTCGCCGTCCTCGTGCGCAGAAACACGGGTTCGGCGGGCGCGGTCGTGCGCGCTCTCTCGGAGGGGGGTATCCCCGTCTCGTCGTCCGCGGGCGTCAATATCTGCGATTTCTTCGAGGTGCGCCTTCTCATAGATTGGCTCTCCTTTCTCGATAACGGCGAACAGGACATCCCGCTCGCCTCCGCCATGCTCTCCGCGATCGGGGGATTTTGCGAGAGCGAACTCGCCCGCATCCGCCTTGCGGCAAACGAGATGCACATCTTCGGAAATTTCCGCACGGCGGCAAAGCGGTTCGCATCCGACCGCCGCTTTGCGCAGGATTCGCTCGCAAAGAAGGTGAACGCCTTCTTCAAGAGGGCGGAAGAGCTCCGTGCGCTCGCTCGGATAAAGTCGGCTTCCGAAATGCTGGCCATCCTTCTTGCCGACGGAATTGAAGCCCAGATCGCGGGCATGGGTGGGGGAAAAGCCGCCTTGAGCCGCGTTCGCCGCCTGATGGCCGAGAGCAGTGACGCGGGGAGCGTCCATGCGTTTTTGCGCCGCATCCGCGATGCGAACGAGCGCATCATGTTCTCCGAAAGCGGCGGAGAAGGAGCGGTGCGCGTCCTCACGATGCACGCCGCGAAGGGGCTCGAATTCCCCGTCGTCATCGCGGTGGATCTCGACAGCGCCTTTCACCGCACGGAGCACGACGAGCTGATGTGGACGGAGGAGCTCGGCCCCGCCCCCCGCAGTTTCGACCTTGCGAGCAAGGTCCGCTATGAGACGCTCACCCGCCGCGCCGCCGAGATCTGCATGCGCAGGGAGCAGATCGAGGGGGAACGCAACCTCCTCTATGTGGCCATGACGCGCGCGATGTACCGCCTTCACCTCATTTTCGAGACGGAGACAGAAGGCTCGGCGCTCGAAAACTTCCAATATGCGCCCGACCGCGCCAAGAAGCTCTCCGATTTCATTCCGCGGGAGAAGATGCTCTCCCTCGTCGCCCCGCCCGCCGAAGAGGCCGCGCCTGAAGTGCGGAGAGAGGAGGAGGGGGCAACTCCCATCTCCGTCCCGGAGGAGCTTTCTGCCGCTCTGCGGCCCTATCCCCATGCGGCCGCCACCCTCCTTCCCGTAAAGAGTTCTGCGACGGGCCTCATCCGCGACGCCGAGGCCCAAGAGACGGAGAGGGCATGCCATGTCCGCGATGAAGAGGAAAAAGAAGATCTCATTTCCGACATGGATGCCGTATATTCCACCGAGACGGGCCTTGCCTACCACGCCTTTTTGGAACATGTGCGCTTCGGCGAGGACGCGAGGGCGGAGCTTGCCCGCATGAGGGAAGAGCATATCCTCTCCGTCGAGCAGATTGCCCTTCTCGATGAGGAGCGCCTCTGCGCCATTTTGGCCATTCCCCGCCTTGCGGGCTTGAAGGATCGGCGCGTGTGGCGGGAGAGGCAATTCCTCGTCTCCCTTCCCGCCGCCCGGTTCTATGGAGAGGGCGCGGGCGAAGAGGTCATTTTTCAGGGCGCGATCGACCTTCTCGTGGAGGAAGAGGGGGGATATACCGTCGTCGATTACAAGTTCTCTTCCCGAAGCGAAGAGGGCATCCGCGCGCATTATGCGCCGCAGATCAAACTCTATCGGAAGGCGGTCGCGAAGATCCTCCATGTCCCCGAAGAGCGGGTCGGCGCGGTCATCGTCAATATCGCGCGTTGCGAAGAGATCGCCATGTAACATTTCTTGCCATGCTTCGGCATGAAAAGCCCTCATTCGCGTTTGCAATTTGGCTATCCTTGAGTGGGAGTTCGCCATGCAAGCATTTCAAGCCATTCTTTCCGCCCTCGCGTCCATCCCCGCGTGGGCGCCGCTTTTTCTCTATCCCGCAGTGCTCGTTGCCTTCACCGTCGTCACCTATTTTTTGGGCGGAAGGGGGGCGTATCCCTATGTCGCGATCGCCCTTGGCGGGGCGTCGTTCACCCTGCTATGCGCACGCGGGGCGCTCTCGGAGGCCTTCGCCTTTTTAGGGCTCTATGCCGCGCTGGCCGCCCTTTTGCGGTTTGTGTATTTCTGCCCGAGGCACAGGCGCGCAAGGAGAAAAAAGCTCTCGCGCGATGAGCGCATGTATCAGAAGTTTTGCACCCCTTCGGCACAGGAGACGCCCGCGCACAGGCCTTCCGTTCCGCCCAAGGTTTGCAAATTCGAGGAAGATACGCCCGTCGCCTCCGCAAAGGAGAGGGGCATGCAGTTGAAATATGCGGAAGAGATGCTCGGGCGGCTCAAAAAATGCGCGCTCACGCCCGCCGACCGCTTGGAAGTGGAGGCGCTCTCCCGCACGCTCGCCGCATACGGCGCAGGGCCGCTCACCGAGGCGGAGCTGAATGCGCTGGGGGATTGCCTCGCTTCCATTCTGAAGATGACGGCCAAATATAAATTATAGAAGAAAGTTGCCGCAGAGGGAAGAGGTCCTTCTGCGGCAGATTTTTTATCGAAGCAGGGTGATCGTGTTGACCGAGAGGGCGAGCAGACGCCCCGCGAGGCGGGCGCGGGCGAGATGGGCGGGGGTGATGCGTTCCCCCGCTAGGGCGACGGGTTCGCCTCGGTCGTCGAAGACGCTCTTTTTGACGATCCTGCCCAAGAGATCGGTGCGGCTCATCAGCTGGACGGATTGCGGTTTTGAAGGGACCTCCGCGGACATGGGGGTCTCGTTTTTCGTCTGTGCGGCAGAAATTTCCTCCGCAGGGCCTTTCGCTTCGGAAGGGGCGGCAGGGGCGGAAGGGACGGGCGCGCTCTCCCTTTTCTCGCGGTGCGTGGTGCGGGGTGCGGCGGATTTTCGCGCCGCGCCGCTCCTTGCCGCGGCGTCCCGCGATTGTTTATCGAGATAGAGCACGGTGTGTTCCCCCAAGATGGCGCATTCGGCCGCGGCCGTCGTCCGCACGCCCTCCTTCGTGACGACGAGGATGGCCTCCGATCCGTCGCCGAAGAGAAGATCGCAGACCGTGCCGAGATATTCCCCCGAATAGGAGAAGATGGCCTTGCCGATGGGGGATTCCGTCCCCGTGGGGGCGCTCATGCGCGCCTTGCCCGCAATCACGGCGTCGTCCATGGAGAGCACGGCGCGGGCGGGGATGAAAAATTCCTCCTCTTCGCCGTCTGCGGCGACGAGACATGCGAGCCTCGAAAGGTCCTTTGTGGGGCGGGCGGCGACGATATAGCCCAGCGCCTCGCCCGTGGGGGAGAGTATTTCTTTTCCGGGAAGACTTGAAAGTTGCATATTCACCTCTATGCCCTATGGTATGCCTTCCCCGCGCGATCAGAGATACAAATTTTGCATGAAGAGCGGAGATTTTGCCGAAAGCGAAAAAGCCTCCCGCGGGGAGGCTTTTTGTTCGATGAACTATTCCTTATCCGAAACGGCCTTTGCGAGGTATTTGCTCGCCCTGCCGCTGTAGATCTTTTCGGCGATCTTCTTTTCCTTTTTGGAGATCTTCGCGATCTCCCGCTCGGTGCGCCTTTTCACGGCCGAGATGCGTTTTTGGGCGTTGCGGCCGATCTTTTTTTGAAGGGAAGGATCGTCCGTCCTGCTCTTTTTGGTTGCCGCGGCCTCCTCGAGGGCTTGGATCTTTTTGTCCGCCCTGTCCCGCTTCTTCTCCTTCGCCTTGTCGAAGAGCTTTGAGACCGCCCGTTCCTCTTCATGCAGGATGCGGGTCATGCGCTCGTCGCCGTTTTGCAGGATCTCGGCGATGTCGTCGGCAATCTTTCCCGCGCCGTTCTTGTTCTTATCGAAATAGGAGAGGGAACTTCTCATCTTCTCGAGGGAGGAAGGATCGGCGATGAAGGATTCCACATATTTGCGGATGCGGCGGGGACGGGTGGTGTAATAGCCGCATTGATAGTGTTTGGAAAAGAGCTTCTTCGTGGCGCGCTCGATGGGGGAGGCGCAGTAGTCGATGATGAGCGGGGTATCCATCATCACGCTGTCTAAAATGGCGTTGGGGCCCGCCTTCGTGATGAAGAGATCGCATGCGCCGTAGAGCTGGGGCGCGTTCTGCAGGAAGCCGAAGCACAGGAGGGTGATGTTGGGTTTCGTGTGCTTTGCCTTCTCCTCAAATTCCGCTTTGAGCGCGTCGTTTTTCCCCGCGAGGAGACAAACGGTGAGGGGCATGTCCGACTTCATGAGCTCATTGCACACGCTCTTCGCCTTGGCCTTGGCATACACGCCGTCCGCCACCACGACGGCAAATTTTTCGCGCGGAATGCCGAATTTTTCGCGGTAATATTCCTTTGTCTCGTTGGATTCCACCACCTCCGAGCGGGTGGGATAGAAGGCCTCCCGCACGTGCCCGTTGGGGAATTTGAGCGCGTAGGCCTGCTTGGTCGCGAGGGGATTGTTGGTATAGATCACGTCGGCACGGTTGTCCCACCAGCCGTGGACGTTGTTATCGGGGCAGTAGGCGATGACGACGACTTTGGGATCGACCTGCATCTTATATTTCACCGCCGCGTGCAGAAGGAAGTAATGCGTGCACACGATGGCGTCGGGCGAAAATTTTTGGTATTCCTTCACGGTCGCCTGTACCTGCGAGGCAAATACCGTGCCGTGCACGAATTTCAAGGTATTCTGCGCGCCGAAGAGGTGCATGGAAGAGATCTGTATATCGCCGAATGCGGGATATTTGGAACACATCTGCACGTTATGCACGAGATAATTCTCGTACTTTTTGAGAAGGGGATCGTCGCTGTCGCGCAGAATATAGCGGTCGATGACCTCGATCTCTTCGCCGTGATTCTTTTTCAATGCCTCCGAGATCGCCTGTGCGCTGACGATGTGCCCCATTCCGGCTTCGACATAGGCGACGAGCACGCGTGGCTTTTGTTTCTGCTCCATAAGTTCCTTCGTTCCGTTGGATTCCGTTTTATTTTACAATAGAGATCGCCCTTTGTCAACCTGTCTGCGCTAAAAAAGGGAAAACGCAAAAAGGCCAAGAAAAAATGCCGCCATAGATGACGGCATTCTCGCTTATATTTCGTATCCGTTCGGGTTGCGCCTCTGCCAATTCCATTGGTCGCGGCACATCTCGAAGACGCCGCGCTCCGCATGCCAGCCGAGTTCTTTTTCCGCCTTTTCGGGAGAACCGTAGTAGATGGGAAGGTCGCCCTCCCTTCTTTTCGTCACCTCATAGGGGAGCTTCTTTCCGCACGCCTGCTCGAAGGCATGGATCATCTCGAAGACGCTGTATCCCCTTCCCGTGCCGAGGTTGTAGAGATACACGCCCGGAGCGTTGCACTTTCCGATGGCGGCGGTATGTCCCTTCGCGAGGTCTACGACGTGGATATAGTCGCGCACGCCCGTCCCGTCGGGGGTCGGATAGTCGTCGCCGAACACCCTGATCTTTTCGAGCTTCCCGCTCGCGACCTGCGCCACATAGGGCATGAGATTGTTGGGGATGCCGTTGGGATCTTCGCCGATGAGCCCGCTTATATGCGCGCCCACGGGATTGAAATAGCGGAGGAGGACCACGCTCCAACTTCCGTCTGCCGCATAGAGATCCTGAAGGATGCGCTCCTGCATGAGTTTGGTCGTCCCGTAGGGGTTGGACGTGGGATTGAGTTTGCTCGTCTCTTTGAGGGGAAGTTCGGCAGGGTCGCCATAGACAGTCGCCGAAGAGGAGAAGACGATCTTTTTCACCCCGAATTTCTGCATGGTCTCGAGAAGGACGAGGGTACAGGAGAGATTATTATCGTAATATTTGAGGGGTTCGCGCACACTCTCGCCCACGGCCTTGAGCCCCGCGAAGTGGATGACCCAATCGATGTCGTGCGCGGTGAAGATGAGCTCCAGCGCGGCGCGGTCTCTCACGTCGTTTTCGTAGAAGACGACCTTCTTTTTCGTGATCTCTTCCACGCGGTCGATCGCCTTGCGGCTCGCATTGCAAAGGTTGTCGATGACGACGACCTCATGCCCCGCCTCCAACAGTTCGACAGCGGTGTGGCTGCCGATGTAGCCCGCTCCGCCCGTAACGAGGATCCTCATAGTTGCCTCCGCTTGAAAATTCTTCCCCGTAAGTGTATCACAGTTTTTTCCGAAGTGCAAGAGGAGGGGCGCAAATCGCCCGAAAAAAGCCCTTGACAGCGCGCCCGCTTTTCAGTAAAATAAAAGTATGATAATTTTAGGGCTCGACCCCGGCTACGGTACGATGGGATACGGCGTCATCGAGAAGGACGCGCGCGGGAACTGCTCGGCGGTGGACTATGGCGTCGTCAAGACGCCCGCAAGCGAAAATTTTCCCGTCCGCCTCTGTATTTTAGAGGAGGGGGTCAACGCGCTCTTCGATAGATTTCAGCCCGAAGAGGCGGCGATGGAGGAGCTCTTCTTCTCCAAGAACGTGACGACGGGCATCGCCGTCGCCCATGCGCGCGGGGTGATGCTTCTCACCTGCAACAAGCGTTGCGGGAAAATTTTTGAATACACGCCCAACCAGATCAAACAGGCGCTCACGGGCTGGGGCGGCGCCGACAAGGTGCAGATGATGCGGTGCGTACAATCCCATCTGCGCCTGAAAACCATTCCCCGTCCCGACGACGCGGCCGACGCCCTCGCCGTCGCCCTCTGCCATGCGTTCACGAGCAGGTTTTCGAGCCTCTTCGGCGTGAAGTAAGGGAAAGGCTTCTCCCTTTGCAAGGGAGAAGCTGTCACGCCTTGCGTGGCTGATAACGCTTTGAGACGTCGATACTTAACCCTCGCAAATTTCTTTGCCCGCATTTTGCCCCGCAGGGGGCTTCTATCAAAAGAAATTTGTGAAAAAAAGGTGATTTATGATAGGTTATCTGAAAGGAAAAATTAAATACATTTCCCCCGACTATGTGCTTTTGGAAGTGGGCGGCGTGGGATACGAGGTCGTCTGTTCGGGCGCGGCTTTCTCCCGCCTTTCGGGCGTGAAGACGGGCGAAGAGGGCGAGGTCTACACCTATTTGCAGGTGAAGGAAGACGGGTTCACCCTCTTCGGCTTTGCCGATCCCGCGGAGAAGGAGCTCTTCTTGCGGCTCACTTCGGTGCAGGGCGTGGGCGCGAAGATGGCCATCGCCATCCTCTCCTCCATGCGGCCCTACGAGGTCTCCGAGGCCATCGCCATGGCCGACGCAAAACGGCTGGCGGCGGCGAAGGGGGTGGGCAAAAAGCTCGCCGAGCGCATCATTCTGGAACTCCACGGCAAGATCTCCGCAGACGAGATCTTGGGCAGTGAAACGGTGGGCGGGAGGATCTCCGTGCCTACCATGTCTGAAGATGACGATGCAGTTTCCGCCCTCATGGGGCTGGGATTCACAAAGCAGGAGAGCGCGCAGGCCGTCGCCCGCGCAAAGAGCGGCGGCGCAAAGACGGTGGAGGAGATCATCTCTGCCGCCCTTCGCGGAATGTAACAAAAGGTAGGAGAGCGGTATGTTTGACGACGACGATACTTTTGAAGAGGGAAGGCTTCTTGCGAGCACAAAGAGCGAATACGACATCGAGGAGAATATCCTTCGCCCCAAGACGATGGAGGAATACGTCGGGCAGGACAAGGTGAAGGAAAACCTCGCCGTCTATATCGCCGCGGCAAAGGCGCGCGGCGAAGCCTTGGACCACGTTCTTTTATACGGGCCTCCCGGCCTCGGCAAGACGACGCTCGCCCATATCATCGCGAACACGATGGGCACGCAGATCAAGGTCACGAGCGGGCCCGCCATCGAGCGTTCGGGCGATCTCGCGGCCATCCTCACCAACCTCAACGAGGGGGATATCCTCTTCATCGACGAGATCCACCGCCTCAACCATCAGGTGGAGGAGATCCTCTATTCCGCCATGGAGGACTACGCCCTCGACATCATCGTGGGGAAGGGCCCTTCGGCGCGGAACATCCGCTTTTCACTCAAGCGTTTTACCCTCATCGGCGCTACGACGCGCGCGGGCATGCTCTCCTCGCCCCTCCGCGACCGCTTCGGCATCATGTGCCGCTTGGATATGTACACCCCAGAGGAGCTCAAGCGCATTGTCGACCGCTCCGCAAGGACGCTCGGCATCTCCATCGAGGAGGAGGGGGCGTATGAGATCGCGAGAAGGTCTCGCGGGACGCCCCGTATCGCGAACAGGCTCTTAAAACGCGTGCGGGATTTTTCCGCCGTCATGGGAAGCACCGCCGTCGGGAAGCGGGACGCAGAGGCCGCCCTCCGCCGCATGGAGATCGACGAACTCGGCCTCGACGAGACGGACAGGAACCTTCTTCGCGCCCTCATCGAGAAGTTCAACGGCGGGCCTGCGGGGCTGGATACCCTCGCCGCGACCATCAACGAAGACGTCGGCACGATTGAAGATATTTACGAGCCCTATCTTCTGCAACTCGGCTTTATCGCCCGCACCCCGCGGGGGAGAGTGTGCCTGAAGGGCGGCTATGAACACATGGGCGTGAAGATGCCCGAGGCGGTACGCCGCCAGATGAGCGTATTTGATAAAGACTGACCATGAAGACCTCGGATTTTTATTACGACCTGCCCGAAGAACTGATCGCCCAAACCCCCGCCGAGCCGCGAGATTCGTCGCGGCTTTTGGTCTATCACAGGGATACGAAAAAGATCGAGCATAAGATTTTCCGCGACGTCGCCGATTATCTCAAGGCGGGCGACGTACTCGTCCTGAACCGCACGCGCGTGCTTCCTGCGAGGCTCTTTGGCCATACCATGTCGGGAGGAAGGGTGGAAATCTTGCTTTTGAAGCGCCTCGGCCTCGATACATGGGAGGCGCTCGTAAAGCCGGGCAAAAAGTGCAGGGCGGGCACGAAACTCCGAGTGAACGACGAGCTCTCCCTCGAAGTTCTCTCCGTGACCGAGACGGGCGAACGGCATATAAAATTCTTCTTTGAAGGGACGTTCGAGGACGTGCTCTCCCGCGCGGGCAGTATGCCCCTTCCCCCCTATATCCACGAAAAACTTGCCGATCCCGAACGCTATCAGACGGTATATTCCAAGGAAAACGGCTCGGCCGCCGCACCCACGGCGGGACTGCACTTCACCCCCGAACTTTTGCAAAAGATCAAAGAAAAGGGCGTCGAAGTGGTCGAAGTTTTGTTGCACGTCGGGCTCGGGACCTTCCGCCCCGTCAAGGTGGAAGAAGTCGAGAGCCATGTGATGCACAGTGAATACTACGAGGTCTCGGAGGAGGCCGCCGACGCCGTCAACCGCGCCAAAAAAGAGGGGAGACGCATCGTCTGCGTGGGTACGACTTCGGTGCGAACGCTCGAATCCGTCGCGGACATGGGTGGCCTCGTTCACGCGGGAAAGGGGGAGACGAGCATCTTTTTGTACCCCCCTTATAAGATGAAATGCGTCGATGCGCTCATCACCAATTTTCACCTGCCCGAGAGCACCCTTCTGATGCTCGTTTCCTGTCTCTGCTCCCGCGAAGAGATTTTGCACATCTATGAAGTGGCCGTAAGGGAACGCTACCGCTTTTTCTCTTTCGGCGACGCCTGCCTCTTTCTATAAGCGGCGCATCTCTTTGTCGCGCTTGCGTTTTCCCTCGGTCATTTACCTTTTAGTAAATTCCCGTCGGGAAATCCGCGCGCTCCTCGACCTGCTTGCTTCTAAAAAGAGGCCTCCTGCTCCCGCAAGTGTCGGCGACGCGTGCTTGTTCTTATAAACTTCGCAATACTGTGTCGAACTTGCGCGCTCCTTGGTCACGTACGTCATAGTACGCTCCCGTCGTCGCTTACGCGTTCTCCTTGTCTTGCTCGTTTCTAAAAACAAGCAGTTATGTCTCCCGTAATGGTTTGGCGACGCGTGTTTGTTTTTATAGAGAAAATTGCACATAATATGTTGACAACACGCATATGATATGTTATAATCATAGTGAAAATAAAGGAGGAATAAGATATGGCGAAGGTATCTACGAATATCACGATCGACGCCGAGGTAAAAAAACAGGCGCAAAAGCTCTTTTCCGATCTCGGAATGGACCTTTCCACGGCGATCAATATCTACCTAAAAAAGGCTCTTCAATACAAAGGGATCCCCTTCGACGTCTGCATAGAGACCCCGAATGCAGAGACGGTCGCCGTGCTTGCGGAAGCGGAGAGAGGGGAAAATCTTCACGGCCCCTATGATAGTATCGAAGAATTGAAGAGGGCGCTCGATGCTGAAGATTGAGTTTCATTCGCAGTTCAAAAAAGATTATAAACTTGCACAAAAGAGGGGATACGACCTCTCCAAATTGGACGAGGTCGTTTTACTTCTTGCGAAAGAGGAACCGCTTCCCGAGAAAAATCGCGACCATGCCCTCGTGGATAGTCGGCTCTATAAGGGCATGCGGGAATGCCATATTGAGCCGGATTGGCTGCTTATTTATAAAATTTATGAGGATAGGCTCATCCTCGAACTTTTGCGTACGGGGACGCATTCCGATTTGTTTTCTTGATTATGAACAACGAATATTTTTCTTTTGAACTCATCAAGACGGACCCGGAGACGGGGGCGCGGGCGGGGATCTTCCACACGCCGCACGGCGATATCGAGACGCCCGTCTACATGCCCGTCGGCACACAGGCGACCGTCAAGGGCATGCTCCCGCGCGACCTCAAGGAGATCGGCTCGCAGATCATCCTCTCCAACACTTATCACCTCTACATGCGCCCCGGCGACGAGCTCATCAAGCGGGCGGGGGGCTTACATAAGTTCATGAATTGGGATCGCCCCATCCT
Organism: uncultured Clostridia bacterium; assembly: GCA_947598205.1. Classification (GTDB taxonomy): domain Bacteria; phylum Bacillota; class Clostridia; order Christensenellales; family Borkfalkiaceae; genus Gallimonas. The sequence continues at coordinate 71,015 of CANQFB010000003.1, read as the reverse complement.
CACCGACAGCGGCGGATTCCAAGTCTTTTCGCTTGCAAAACTCAATAAGATCACAGATGACGGGGTGACGTTTTCCTCCCATGTGGACGGGAGCTATCACACGTTCACGCCCGAGAAGGCGATGGAGATCGAACACAATTTGGGGGCGGATATCATCATGGCCTTCGACCAGTGCTCGGAGTACGGTTACACCCACAAACAGGCGGAGATCGCGATGGAACGCACCTCCCGCTGGCTCGAACGGTGCTACCATGTCCACGATGTGCCCCGTCAGGCGCTCTTTCCCATCGTGCAGGGGAACTTCTATAAAGATCTCCGCGAAGAGAGCCTTTCCCGCTGTCTTCCCTATGTAAAGCACGGCATCGCGATCGGCGGGCTCTCGGTGGGCGAACCCAAATCCCTCATGTATGAACTGCTCGACTTTTTGCAGCCCCGCCTTCCGACCGACGTGCCCCGCTATCTCATGGGGGTGGGCTCGCCCGACTGCCTCGTCGAGGGGGTCATGCGCGGCGTGGATATGTTCGACTGCGTGCTCGCCACCCGCGTCGCCCGCAACGGGACAGCCCTCACTTCGAGGGGGAAGGTCGTCGTCCGCAACGGAAAATATAAGGAGGACTTTTCTCCCCTCGATCCCGAATGCGACTGCTACACCTGCAAAAATTACACCAAGGCATATTTGCGCCACGTCGTCAACGTGGGAGAGATGATGGGGGGAATGCTCCTATCTTTGCACAATATCGCCTATCTTCACCGCCTGATGCGGTGGCTTCGCGAGAGCATCCTCGGCGGCTATGTGAAGGAGTTTGCGGCAGAGTTCTATAAAAAGCAGGAAGAAAATACCCCATAAAACCGCAAACTTCGCGCGTGAAAAGTGCGTGAACCGTAAAAATCCTCATAAAATCGCTTGCCAAAAGCGGAAAAAATTTGTATGATGATTGAGATAAACCTCAATCAAAAGGAATTGAAATCTATGAACAAAACGAAAAGAAAGTTTCTCCCTGCGCTTTTGGCGCTCGTGGCGCTCCTCGTGTGCCTCTTCTCGCTTGCGGCCTGCGGCGGGAATGACGTCTTGGGCAAGTATTATCATGTCAACGGAAGCCAGATCGATAAGAACACCTATATCGAGCTTCAGGAAAACAACACATGGACCGACGGAACCACGACGGGGACATATGCTCTCCAGGACGATTCACTGACGCTCAAGGACAACAATGGAGCCACCGTGCATACCTGCACGCTCTCGGGCGGTAGCATCAAGTTCAGTGAGGGGAGCACCTCCCAGGAATATCAGAAGCAGGCCTCGGGAAATTTCCTCTCGAGGTACGGCGTGTTCATCATTCTGGCGGTGGTCGTCGTCCTGCTCATCGTATGGTTCGTCTTCTCGGGCAGAAAGAACAAATCCCGCCAAAAGGAATATGTCGAACAGCTCCAAGCCATCGCTCCCGGCAATAAGGTGAAGTCGGCGGGCGGGCTCTGCGGCGTCGTCGTCGAAGTGTGCGACGATGATACCGTCATCATCGAGACGGGCAGCGAGACGACGGGGAAGAGCTACTTCAAGCTGGCCAAGGAATCCATCTATCAGACGGACGCCAAGGGCGCATCGCAGATCGCCCGCGAACAGGCGGCGGCGGAAAAGCTCGCGCAAAAGGAAAACAAGGCCCTTCCCGCACCCGAAAATAGCCCCGAAAAGGAGGCGGAGAAGCCTGCCGAGCCCGCAGAGGAACCCTTCGAGGAGATGTCTTCGCCCGCCGAAGAGCCCGCGAAGAATGAGAAAGTTCCCGAAGAAGAGGGTACGGCCGAGCCCGCAGAACCTTCAGAGAGCCCCGAAAACGCCGAAGACGAGGACGGCAAAAAGGAATAAACGGTCATAACTTCAGCGCCCTCCGCATAGTTTACGCATGCGGAGGGTTTTTCTATGGAAAAAAATTTGAAAAAAGCCGTCGTCGAGACGGTTCTCGCGGCGGTGGCGTCTACGATCTTCATGCTCCTTTCCTCGGCCATCTTTGCCGTCATCGTGAAGGCATATGCGCCTTCGCAGGCCGTCGTCACCGCGGTCGGGTATATCCTCAAGGGGACGGGCGCCTTCCTTTCCTCGCTCATCTTCGTGCATCTCGGGCGGGCGCTCTTCAAGGGCGCGGCGGCGGGCGCGCTCTCCTGCATCTTCTCCATGCTCCTCTTCGGCGCGATCGGCGGCTTCCATGTGACGGCCTTTTTCCCGCTCGAACTTCTTTTTTCGGCGGCGCTCGGGGCGCTCGGCGCCATTCTCGGCGTGAAAATTCGCAAGGAAGGGAAGTAAAACGCTTGCAAATTGCGCGCGCACGTTGTATAATGGAGAAAAAGTGCGAAGGAGAACAACTATGATCAAGACGATCGCAAAACCCCAAGAGAAGAAAATCACGGGCTGCGGCGAATGCAGGAGCACCTGCCAATCGGCCTGCAAGACGAGCTGTACCGTCGGCAACCAATCGTGCGAGCGCGTCACCCGCGAGCAGAAGATCGACGAACAGAAATAATTTCCTCTATCGCCATCGAAAAGCGGCGCATTGCGTCGCTTTTTCCCGTGTTTATAAAAGCCATGGTCCACGTTTTTACCTATCACGATAACTTCTATCTCTACGATACCGGAAGCGGAAGCCTGCATGCGTGCGACGAAAAGACGGCCCGCTATTTTTCGGGCGAGCCCGTAGAAATGACGGACGAAGAGCTTGCCGAGATCGCAGGCCTCGAGAAAGAGGGGCTTTTGAACGCCCCCGAGACGAAGGCCCGCCCCATCAAATCCAATGAGGTGAAGGCGCTCTGTCTGCATGTCTCGCACGATTGTAACCTGCGTTGCAAATATTGCTTTGCCGACGAGGGGGCATACCACTCCGTGCGCGAGGTCATGTCGTTCGAGACGGCGAAGGCCGCCATCGATTTCCTCCTGAAAAACAGCGGCAAACGCAAAGTTCTGGAGGTGGACTTCTTCGGCGGCGAACCGCTCATGAACCTCGACGTCGTCAAAAAGACGGTGTATTATGCGAAGGAAGAGGCGGCAAAGCTCGGCAAGAAATTCCTCTTCACGACGACGACGAACGGGCTCCTTCTCGACGACGACGCGATCGCGTTCCTCAACGAGGAGATGGAGAACGTCGTCCTCTCCCTCGACGGCAGGAAGGAAGTGCACGACGCCGTAAGAAAGACGGTGAACGGCAAGGGCAGTTTCGATCTCGTCATCGAAAAGATCAAAAAATTTGTCCGTGTCCGCGGGGACAAGCACTATTATGTCCGCGGCACGTTTACGGCGAAGAACCTCGACTTTTCCAAAGACGTTTTGTTTCTCGCCGACGAAGGGTTCGATTCTATCTCGCTCGAGCCCGTCGTCACCGATATCCCCGAACTGCAAATAAGAGAGGAGCACCTTCCCGCAATCGAGAAGGAGTACGAAAAGCTCTGCGACGCATACATAAAACGCGAGGCGGAGGGGAAGGGATTTCTGTTTTTCCACTTCCATATCGACCTCGAGGGCGGGCCCTGTCTTTCCAAGAGGGTCTCGGCGTGCGGCGCGGGGAACGAGTATTTCTCCGTCGTCCCGAACGGCGACATCTATCCCTGCCATCAGTTTGCGGGGGACAAAGAATTCAGGATGGGCAACGTGTTCGAGGGGAAGCTCGACCCCGCTCTGCGCGAAAAGTTTGCCGAAAGCTGTCTTTTCACGAGGAAGAAGTGCGAGGGCTGTTTTGCGAAATTTATCTGCTCGGGCGGGTGCAACGCGAACAACTATCACTACTGCGGCGACATCGACGAGCCCTATCCGATGACGTGCGCGATGATGAAAAAACGCATCGAATGCGCCATGCACGTGCTCGCGGCACGGAAAGCGCGCGAAAAATAGCAGAAAAAAACAAGAAAATTGGGCGAAGCGGCGCATTTCGGCTTGACGCGCGCGCGCTTTTCCTATATAATGATGAAGATAATGGTGGAAGCGGGTCTTCAGCCCGCGCACATTTCGATAAGATGATTGCTCGTCCGGCGGGCCGCAAGATCCAAAGCGGAGGCCGGCATTTACAGGAGGAGGCGAATGAGCAAGGTAAAATCGGCGTTGTTCCTTACGCTCGTCACCATTGTGTTGGCAGGTCTGTGCTTTATGAGCGCGGTCTCCTTCAACTATGGCGGCTATAAGGGATTCCGCTCAATTTTAAGAAGCACGCAGAAAGACGCTCTGCTCGGCAACAATTTGTCGCTCGGTGGCAATGAGGCCGGGGGCGACTATGAAGACGGCGCGGGGATCACCTATTTGGGCGGCGGCTATTCCGTCGTCTACTATCCCGACGGCGTGCTCTCCAAGGACGCATACAGCGATGAGCTCGAAGCTCGCCGCGCCGCGCTGGAAGCGGCGTCCGATGAGGACAGAGAGGAGGCGGAAAAGGCCGTTACCGAGTATGAGACGGGTTACGCGCCCTACGGCTCTCTCTATGTCAAGATCGGCGAATACGGCGCCGAAGATGCAGATGCGCAGGGCGTCGCCCAAAAGGACGGGGATGCCGTCAAGATCGACGCGGCGTTTGCCTCTGCCTTCTCGAGCGCGCTCTCGCAGATCAAGAGCCGCGTGACGGAGCTCGGCTATGAGAACTCCCGCGTAGACGTCCGCGACGAATACTCCGTCGAGATCTTCCTGCCGAGTTTCGGCAACAGCGCTTCGCAGGCGGGCGTGTTCACCGCCCTCGGAAGGGTTGGCAAGTTCGATCTCAAGTACGGCGCGAGCGAAGAGGAGGCCGAGGGCATCACCTTCGACGAAGACAAGAACGAGACCATTCACGACTATGTGAAGTCCGCCCGCTATGTCTCCAACGGGGGCACGCCCTCCGTCGCAGTCCGCTTCACCAAGGCGGGCCGCGAGCTCGTCAAAAATTGGACGGCGGACGCCTCGGGTTCCACCTACATCTACTTCTATGTGGGCGACAGCCCCGTCATCGCCCTTACCGCGAGCCAGCAGATCGATCAGGGGACGCTCTACATCAGCGGAAGCTATACGGCGGCCACCGCGAAGGCGACCGCGCTCGCGATCAACACCGCGCTCAACGCGGGGGAAACCGATCTTTCCTTCTCCGTCGGCGAAGTGTATAACAGGGGTGCGCTCTTCGGAAATCTTGCGCTCACGCTCTGCTATGCCGCGTTCGGCGTTCTCGTGCTCGCGATGCTCATCTTCTTCTTCGTGCGCTACAGAAGGTTGGGCTTCGTGCACCTCTACAGCTTCCTCATCTACCTTCTGCCGATGATCTTGCTCGTGTGGGGGATCCCCTTCCTGCATATCGGGATCGAGACCTTCCTCGCAGTGCTCTTCGGCGCGGCGCTCCTCTCCGTCTCGACCATCGTCACCTACGAGAGCGCGCGGAAGGAATTTGCGCAGGGCAAGACGATCGCGACTTCCGTCAAGAGCGGGTACAAGAGATGCTTCTGGCCGCTCTTCGATCTCCATATCGCGCTTGCCATTCTCTCGTTCGTCACTTACTTTATCGCCGTCGGCCAGCTCGCCGTCTTTGCATTCACGTTCGGCCTCGCCACGGTGCTCTCCGGTCTTTGCACGCTCGCAGTCGGCCGCTTCCATTGGGCCTGCATGATGTCGTTCGCCAAAGACAAAGGAAAGTTCTGCAACTTCAAGAGGGAGGAACTCGAAGATGAATAAGCTCAGATCCAACAAGCTGTTTGCGCTCTTTGCGGCGATCTCCTCCGTCATAATCATCGCGGGCATCATACTCTTCGCCCTGCTCGGATTTAACAATGCGCAGGATAAACCCAACCGCTTTGCGATCGACGTCTCCTATGATACGACCGTCGTCAACGGGACGATCGGCGAAGGGGACGAAAAGGAGGATGCTTCCGCCTATCTCGAAAAGCACGTCGAGGAAATTCTCAAGGCAAACGGCCTCTCCTACGAGAAGCAGTCGCTCGAAAACGGCGCTCTCACAAACAGTGCGATCGAAGTCAGCGGCCAGCAGAGAACGGCGCGCTACGTCTTCTCCCCGAAGATCTCCAGAGCCACGCTTGAAGAAGTGTGCGGCGAGATCGAGGCCTTCACCGATACCGTGCCTCTTCTTGCGGATGGCGTCGACAATATCTCGCTCAATGCACTCGGAAGCGTCGCCATCGGAAAGGCGGCATGGCGGGGTGCGATCGCCATCGCGGTCGGCGCAGTGCTTGCCCTCGTCTATGTTTCCATCCGCTTTGGCGTGAGTTGCGGCGTGGCGGGGCTCGTCGTCTGCGTGCACGATGCGCTCTTTACGGCGGCCTTCTTCGCCATCACCCGCATTCCCGTCTTCAGCTTTGCGCCCATTCTGTATGCGGCGATCGCGGCCTTCGTATCCGTGGCGGTATGGATCGCTGTGTGTATCAAGATCAGGAATACGGCCAAAGATCCCGAAAATGCGGGCATTGCGGCCGATGCGCTTGCCGATAAATCGGTGAACGGCGTGTGGAAGTATGTCGTGTGCATCGCGGCGGTCGTGGCGGCCATCGTCGTCGTGTTCGGCCTTGTGGCGGCGGCAGGTACGCGCGCCCTCGTCCTTCCCGCGATCGTGGGTTGCCTCGTGCCCGTGTATTCGTCGCTTCTCATCGGGCCCCGCGTCTTCGTGCCCATCCGCAAGGCGTTCGATAAGAAACGCGCCTCCAAGAAGGGCGGCTACGTCCGCAAAAAGAAGAAGGCGGAGCTTGAAGCAGGGGAGTGACCGCTAAAACAAAAGCTATGGGCGGGAGAGCATCCCGCCCTTTTTGATAAGGAAAAGCCATGAAGAAGCTCGTCCGCGAATTTGAATTTTCGCCCGAACAACTTCATACCGTGAGGGAACTTGCCCGTGCGGCCGGCATCAGCGAGGTGACGGCGGGCATTCTTTACTCGCGCGGGGTGGATACGGCGGAGAAGGCGAAGGTCTTTTTGTGTCCCTCCGAGAGGAATTACCTTCCGCCCATGCTCATGCAGGGCATGCGCGAGGCGGTCGATCTTCTCACGCGTGCGCGCGAGGAGGAATGGCGGGTGGCCGTCTTCGGCGATTACGACGCCGACGGGATCGGCGCGTGCGCCGTGCTTTCGCGCGCCCTGAAAAAATTCGGCATCGAACCCTACCTCTTCGTTCCCGAGCGGAGCGACGGCTACGGCCTCTCCGTTTCTGCCATCGACCGCATTTTCGACGATTTTCTGCCCGATCTCATCGTGACCGTGGACTGCGGGATCTCCTGCAAAGAAGAGGTGGAATATATCAAGGAGCAGGGGGCGTTCGTCATCGTCACCGATCACCACGAACTGCCCGAGGAGCTCCCCGACTGCATCGTCATCAACCCCAAAATCAAGGACGATTATCCCTACGATAACCTCTGCGGCGCGGGTGTCGCCTTCAAGCTTGCGCAGGCCCTCATCGGGGAGGAGGCATACGATCTCGCAGATTTTGCCGCCCTCTCGACGGTGGCCGACAGCGTGCCCCTTCTCGGCGAGAACCGCGATATCGTCGCCGAAGGCCTCCGCCGCATCGAATGTTCGCCCCGTCCCGCCTTTGCGGCCCTTCTCGGGAAGACGGGGGAGGTCACGGCGCAGACGCTTGCATTCACCGTCGCTCCCCGCATCAACGCGGCGGGGAGGATGGGGGACGCCCGCGCGGCGCTCTCCCTCTTCACGAGCGAAGATGAGAGCGAGATCTTTGAGCTCGCCGCCCGCCTCAACGCCTACAATATGGAGCGGCAGAGATCGTGCGACGAACTCTATAACCGTGTCCTTTCCGAAGTCGCCGAAGAGGGCCCCTACGGGAACGTGATCATGCTCTCGGGCGAGGATTGGAATGCGGGCTTTGTCGGCATCGTCGCCGCCCGCATCGCCGATGAATTCTCCCGCCCCGCCCTTCTCTTCGTCCGCCGCGGCGACGTCTTAAAGGGCAGTGCGCGCAGCATCGAGCGCATCAATATCTTCGACGCGTTGAAGAGTTGTTCGGAGTATATCTCCGAATTCGGCGGCCATGCACAGGCGGCGGGGATCAACGTCGCCGAGGCCGAATTCGAGCCCCTAAAAGAGGCGTTGAACGGGTATATCGGCCAAAAATACAGCCGCGAGGACTTCATTCCCGTCGTCTATGTGGCGGGGGAAGCGCCCGAAGACTTCCGCGCGATCGCAAAGGAACTCACCCTCCTCGAGCCTTGCGGCATGGGCAACAAGCGGCCGCTCTTCACCGTCGCGGCAGGGCGGGTCGAGGCCGCGCCCATCAAGGAGGGTTCTCCCCACGTCGCGATGAAGATCGGGGGGATGGACTTCGTTTATTTCGGGGGCGTCAGGGATCTTTCCATCTTAAGGAGCGACCTCGGGAAGAACATCGTCTTTGAATACAACGTTTCAAAATTCAAGGGCAAGGAATATGTGAAAGGGTTTGTGCGCACCGTCGTCTGCGATGCGAAGAGCGGGACGGATGCCGCCGTCGAGGCATTTGAAAATCTTTTGCGCCTCCTTCCCGCGGAGCGCCCCGTCTCCCAACTTCTTACGACGGCGCAGATGAACGGCCTTCTCAAGGAGAAGCTCTCCTCCTGCGCCTACGGAATGTGCGCCGTGGTGCACGACCGCAACGTGCTCGAAAAATTCCCCGCCCTCGATGGGCTGGAGATCGACCTCTACCGTCCCGCCTCGCGGGGGGCGGGAAACTGCGTCATCCTATCGCCCGCGCCCGACGCCGACCTCTCTTCTTTCCGCGAGATCGCCGTATTAGACGGGCCTGCCGCTCTTCCTGCGACGGGCAGGGCGCACATCTTTTCTAACATAGAGCTTTCGGACATGGGTGCCATCAAACGTCTCTCGACCGCGAGAGAAGACCTGCTCGCCCTGTTCTCCGTCCTCCGCCGCTATGAGGGCACGGAGACGGGCACGGGCTATGCGGAGGCCGCGCGCGCCCTCCGCCTTCCCTTCGATGTATTCGAGACCGTCTTTGCGCTCGCCGTCTTTGAAGAGCTCGGGCTCATCTCACTTGCGGAGGGGAGACTTACCCTCTTCCGCGGCGTGAAGACGGAGCTCATGAACTCGAAGATCTATTCGGCCGTATGCAAGATGCGGGAGGAGGGATAAGATGGAAGCCATCCTCATGAAGATCTACGAATATTACGCAGGCGGCGACAGAGAGATGCTTCTGCACGCCTACGACTATGCGAAAAAGGCACATGAGAACCAGAAGCGTGCCTCGGGCGAGCCATATTTCATCCATCCCTGCGCCGTCGCCGAGATCCTCGTCGATCTCGGGCTCGATGCCGAGACCATCGCCGCGGCCCTTCTGCACGACGTCATCGAGGATACGCCCGCTACCGAGGAGGATATCCGCCGCGAATTCGGCGAGGGGGTGCTCTCCCTCGTCTCGGGGGTCACAAAGCTCGATAAGATCGTCTTCAAATCGGAGGAAGAGGAGGAGGCCGAGAACTTCCGCAAGATCTTCATCGCGATGGCAAAAGATATTCGCGTCATCATCATCAAGCTCGCCGACCGCCTTCACAACATGCGCTCTTTGAACTTCCTCTCCTCCGAGCGGCAGAAGAAGATGGCGCGGGAGACCCTCGATATTTATGCGCCCATCGCGGGGCGGCTGGGTATCAGCCAGGTGAAGTGCGAGCTCGAAGATCTGTGCCTGAAATATCTCGACCCCGCGGCCTTTGAATTTTTGGTCGCGAATATCCATCAAAAACTCGAGGAGCGCAACCGCTTTGTCAATTCCGTCGTCGAAGAGATCAAGGAGATCTTAAAGGAGAGCGGCATCGCGGGGGAGGTGTTCGGCCGTCCCAAGCACTTCTATTCCATCTATAAAAAGATGAAGGCGAAAAATCTCGCCCTCGAGCAGATCTACGACCTCACCGCCGTGCGCGTCATCGTGAGCACGGTGGACGAGTGCTACGAAGTTTTCGGCAAGATCCACAAGAAGTGGAAGCCCGTGCCCGGCCGCATCAAGGATTATATCGCGACGCCCAAGCCCAACATGTACCAATCGTTGCATACGACGGTCGTCACCGACTTCGGCCAGCCCTTCGAGATCCAGATCCGCACGGTGGAGATGCACCGCACGGCCGAATACGGTATCGCCGCGCATTGGAAATACAAGGAAAACCGCGATACCGAGACCAAGCTCGACCAGCGCTTTTCGTGGATCCGCGAGATGATGGAACTTCAGGGCGGGTTCAAGGATTCCAAAGAATTCATGAACACGGTGAAGGAAGAGCTCTACAGTTCCGAACTTCTCGTCTTCACCCCGCGCGGCAAGGTCATCTCCCTGCCCGAGGGGGCGACGCCCGTCGATTTCGCCTACGCCATCCATTCCGAGGTGGGCAACCACTGCACGGGCGCGAAGGTAAACGGCAAGATCGTACCCTTAAGTTCCGCCCTTTCCCTCGGCGACGTAGTGGAGATCATCACCTCCGCTTCGAGCAAAGGGCCCTCGCGCGATTGGCTCAAATTCATCAAATCTTCCTCCGCGAAGGCCAAGATCAAGCAGTTCTATAAGAAGGAGACGAAGGAAGACAACATCAAATTGGGGCGTACCATGCTCGAGGAAGCGGCCAAAAAGAGGGGATTTTCCCTTTTGGAACTCCTCACGGCGGAGAGCTTCAAGGCGGTCTCCCAGCGCCTTTCCTTCGATACGCAGGAGGAGATGTTCGCGGCCGTCGGCTACGGCGCGATCTCTATCAACCAAGTCCTCTTCAAACTCATCGATTATTTCCGTAAGGAAGTTCCGCAACCCGTGGAACTTCGCCCCTTCAAGGAAAAGAACATCAGCGATACCGTCACCGTCAAGGGGCTCTCGGGCCTTCTCGTCTCCTTTGCGGGGTGCTGTTCTCCCGTCCCCGGCGACGAGATCGTCGGCTTCGTGACGCGGGGAAGGGGGGTCGTCATTCACAGGACGGACTGCGCCAACATGCGCAACGTCGATCCCGAACGCCTTCAGCCTGCGGAATGGGTCTCGAAGGCGGGCTCCACCCGCTTCCGCGCGACCTTCGTCGTCTATGCCGAGGAACAGGGCGCGGCGCTCTCCGCCATCTCGCAGGCGACATCGGATATGAAGCTCTCCATCACCTCCATCAACGGCCGCTACGACAAGAGCAACGCCGCCATCGTCGAAGTCACCGTCACCCTCATGGGCAGGCAGGACGCCGAGGTGTTCATGGGCAAACTCAAGATGCAGGACAGGATCATCGACGTGCACCGTTTGAGCAACTGAAACCGCCGCGTCCTCGGCCCGCTCCGCATGCGGTTTTGAGCGGCTTCTCGCGGACATGGTGTCCACAAAACGCATATTGAGGAGAAAAATTATGCTGTCTTGCGCAAGTGAATGGCTCGCATGCGAACTGATGGACGTCGTGCGCCTCTTCCCGGGGGCGGAGACGCTCGGAATTTCCCATGCCTGCGAGACGGACGGCACGCGTTTTGCGGGCGTTTTTTGTATCGGCGGGGAGAATTTTCCCTATTCCTTTGAAGACATTGCGCGCAACGAGACGGAAAAAAAGAGCCTTGTAAAGCGGTATGCCAAGCTCGCCCTCTACAACATTCTTTCCGAAAAGTATCATAAAAAACTGCCGTGGGGTTCGCTCACGGGCATCCGCCCGACCCGCCTCGCCTACGCTTCCTTGGAGAAGACGGGGGAGTTCGAGAACTTCTTTTCCGCCCTCGGCGTCTCGAAGGAAAACATCGCCCTTACCGCCCGTGTCTTGGAAGGGCAGAGGGGCGTATATGAGCGCAAAGAGGGGAATTGCGACCTCTTCGTCTCCCTCCCGTTTTGCCCGACGAAATGCGTCTATTGTTCCTTCATCACCGCGCCCATCGCCGCAACGAGAAAGTTCATGCCCGCCTATCTTTCCGCCCTCGAAAGAGAGCTCGAAGCCGCGAAACCGCTTCTCAAAAACCTGCGCTCCGTCTATATCGGCGGGGGCACGCCTTTCGTCTTGGAGGCGGAAGAGCTCGAGCGCGTCTTTCAAGCGATCGCGCCCCTGCGCGAAAACGGTTGCGAATATACCGTCGAGGCGGGGCGGCCCGACGTCTTCACCGAGGAAAAGCTCGGCCTCTGCAAGAAGTACGGCGTGACGCGCATCTGCATCAACGCGCAGAGTTTTTCCGATCGCACCCTCGCCGCCATCGGCAGGAAACATTCGGCACAAGACGTTGTGAGGGCCTTTGAAATGGCGCGGCCCTACGGCTTCGATATCAACTGCGACCTCATCGCAGGGCTCACGGGCGAAACGATCGCGGAATTTGAAAACAGCGTGGATACCGCCGTCGCCCTTTCCCCCGAAAACATCACCGTGCATACCCTCTGCCTGAAGAAGGGCGCAAAGCTCAAAGAGGAGACGGCGACGCTCTCCGAGGGGGGCATGTCTGCGATGATCGCCTATTCCCGCGAAAAACTTACCGCCGCGGGCTACGCACCCTACTACCTCTACCGTCAAAAATATATGGCGGGCGCGCACGAGAACACGGGCTATGCGAAGCCCGGCAAGGCCTGCGTCTACAACGTGGACGTGATGGAGGAGAGCGCAGATAACCTCGCCGTCGGCGCAAACGCTATCTCCAAGCGGGTATTTTATTCGGAAGGCCGCATCGAACGCCTCGCCTCCCCCAAGGACCTCCCGACCTACCTTTCCAAGCTCGATAAGATCATCGAGGGGAAGAAGAAACTGTTTGGTTTCGCGTCATTCTGAGCCGAAACAGCATTACGCAGTCCACACGGGTCTATCCTCGAAGAATCCCGAAGTACGAAGTCCGAAGATTTCTAAAACACGTCATGCTGAGCTCTGTCGAAGCATCACCGCATTATAATAAGGTGATTCCTCGACTGCGCTCGGAATGACGGCATTGGAAGCAAGCGGACTTACGTTATAGGGGATTCTTCGGAGAGAGGCTTGGTCGGACAGTCGTATCGGCGTTGTCGGCTCAGAATGACGCGGTTCACCCATCGCCTACTTCGGGGCAAAGCCTCTCGTGCCGCGCTTAGTAGACAATCGTGCGCGCGGGACGGAATGACGAAATTATAGAATGATGCGTGTGAATAGACTGCGGAGCGTGCTACAATGGCACGCCCCGCAGAATTTTTTTATATATTTTTATAATTGCTCGCCGGAATTGGCCCTTGCGCCCGTCTCATCCTCCAGCCCCAAAAGATAGTCGCTCGTCACATCGAAGTAGAGGGCAAGCATGAGGAAATCATCCAAGTTTGGTTCCGTGTATCCCGTCTTCCAATTGGAAAGTTTCTGCTTTGAAATATGCAAGTCGGAACAAATGGCGTTCTGCGTTTTTCCGCTTTCGGCGATAAGTTCGCCCAGCCGCAAGGCAAATTTATTTTTCATTTTACAAATAAGTATCAAAATTTTGGACGAATAGCTTGACTGTCCTAAAAATTGGGACTATAATTGAAGCAACAAATCTATTATTTGGGGGTATTTATGAAAAGGTTCTTCACTTTATTATTTGCAATTTTTATGACTTTTGCGCTCACTTTTATGATTTGCGGATGCGGATCGAACCGTGGAACGGTAAACGCTCCTACAAATTCGACAAACTCCGACAAAAATGCCGAGGAGACAAACGAGGATGATACCAACGATAATTCACAGCAACCGAATATCGTCGTTTTAGATGAACCCTCGGGAACTGTGGTGTACAATGACTATAATTGGTCGCTTACAATAACGGGGTCTGTAAGAAACAAGGGAAGCGCCGTGTGCGATCACCTCACAATTGTAATTTCAATCTACGACGGCAATGGATCAGTGATCGATCAAGTTGAACCGCAGATAGATTATTTGGGCGTAGGAGAGGTTTGGAGCTATCGAGTGACTACAAGCGGAGCTCGCGGTTATAGTCCTGTATCGTGGAAATGTGTGAAAATCGTTTGTTCATAAACGATTTTCATTTGCTAAAGCAGGGCCTACCTTATTTGGGAAATGTCTTATAAGATGAGGGCTCTTGCGGACATGGTATGCCCGTTTTTGCTTGAAAGGGCGTACGAAGGCTTCCTTCCGAGGGGATAGGGGAATGGGTAAGAATGGCGCGCGGGAAGCTGTCACCGCAGGTGCCTGATGAGGGTGGACCTGCCCCTGTTTACGGGGGCGGGTGGCGAACGGAGTGAGACAGGTGGGGGTTTTTGCTCAACCCCCACCACCGCCTGCGGCGGAGCCGCCCCCTTCAAAGGGGGCAGCTTACTCCCCCCCCCCCCCCCCCCCGAGAGTGGAATGCAAGAGAAATTTCTTTTTGAGAAAAATTTGCGGGGCGGGCAAAATCCTTTGACATCTCTTTCCAAATATGGTATTCTATCTTTCGACGTACGCGAGGAAAGGCGCTCTCCACGCCTTTCTTGGCGTCACGCGAATATTTCCATAGGAGGATAAACGCAAATGGAAAAGAACGAGATCATTACGAAGTTCGCACAGCACGAGGGTGATACAGGTTCTCCCGAGGTGCAGATCGCTCTCCTCACCGAGCGCATCAACCACCTCAACGAGCACCTCAAGGAACACAAGCACGATAATCACTCCCGCCGCGGACTTTTGAAGATGGTCGGCCGCCGCCGCGGTCTTTTGGACTACCTCAAGGCCAAAGACATCGAGCGCTACCGCGCCATCATCGCAGCGTTGGATCTTCGCAAGTGACGAACTGAAAAGGGCGGTCTTTTTCCCGCCCTTTTTTCGTTTGCAAAGGCGTCTTTCATTTTGATGAAGGGCTTTCAGAACGGAATATCGCTTCCGCAACCACGGGGTTGCGGGGCAAAGAAATAGGAAGAATAGGAGAAATTGCAATGACACCCAATTACAAAGAATTCAAATTCGAGATCGGCGGCAGGGAAGTTACCGTCGAGACGGGCAAATATGCCGAACAGACCAACGGGTCGTGCGTCGTAAGATGCGGCGAGACGGCCGTGATGGTCAACGTCTGCATGTCCGAAAAACCCCGCGAAGGCATGGACTTCTTCCCCCTTCAGGTGGACTACGAAGAGAAGATGTACGCCGTCGGCAAGATCCCGGGCGGCTTCAAACGCAGGGAGGGAAGGGCCTCGGATAAGGCCATCCTCACCTCCCGCCTCATCGACCGTCCCCTTCGTCCGCTCTTCCCGAAAGGGCTCTTCAACGACGTCGTCGTCATCGCGACGGCGCTCTCGGTAGAACCCGACGTTGCGCCCGAACCCCTCGCCATGGTGGGCTCCTCCATCGCCCTTGCCATCTCCGACATCCCTTGGGCAGGCCCTACGGGCTCCGTCGTCGTCGGCCTTGTGGACGGGCAGTACGTCATCAATCCCGATGCCGCCCAGCGCGAGAAGAGCGCCATCCATCTCAACCTTGCGGGCACGAAGGACGCCATCCTCATGATCGAGGCGGGCGCGAACGAGGTCTCCAACGACGAGATGGTGGGCGCGATCATGTTCGGGCAGAACGAGATCGCTAAAATCTGCAAGTATATCGAAGAGGTCATCGTTCCCGCCGTCGGCAAGCCCAAGAGGGAGATCGAACTCTACCACATTCCCGAAGAGATCGACAAGGCCGTCCGCGAATATGCAAGCGAAAAGCTGGATTGGGCGCTCGATACCTTCGATCGGCAGGAGCGGCAGTCCCGCCAAGACAAGGTGGGCGCGGCAATTCTGGAACACTTCAAGGAGATCTTCCCCGAAAAAGAGCGCGAAATCAACGACAGCGTGTACTACTTAACCAAGGAAAAAGTCCGCGCGAAGATCTTCGATAAGGGCATCCGCCCCGACGGAAGAGGCCTCAAAGATATTCGCCCCATCTGGTGCGAAAGGAGCGTCCTTCCCCGCGCACACGGGAGCGCCGTGTTCACGAGAGGGCAGACGCAGACGCTCACCACCTGCACCCTCGATATGCTCGCCGCGGCGCAGAAACTCGAAGGGCTCGACGATGAGACGGAGAAGCGCTACATGCACCAATACAACTTCCCCGGCTATTGCACGGGCGAAGCGAAGGCTTTGCGCTCTCCCGGAAGGCGTGAGATCGGACATGGCGCCCTCGCAGAGCGTGCGCTCCTTCCCGTGATCCCTCCCGTCGAAGAGTTCCCTTACGCCATCCGTGTCGTCAACGACATCCTCTCTTCCAACGGTTCTTCCTCCATGGCCTCCGTCTGCGGCTCTACGATGGCGCTCATGGATGCGGGCGTTCCCATCAAGGCTCCCGTCGCGGGCGTCGCAATGGGGCTCATCAAAAATCAAGAGACGGGCGAGTTCCGCGTGATGACGGATATTCAGGGCCTCGAGGACTTCCTCGGCGACATGGACTTTAAGGTCGCGGGTACGACGAAGGGCATCACCGCCATCCAGATGGATATCAAGATCAAGGGCATCTCCGAGGAGATCATGCACACCGCCATCGAACAGGCGAACGAGGGGAGGCAGTTCATCCTCTCCAAGATGCTCGCGTGCGTCCCCGAAGTGCGGCCCGAACTCTCCAAATATGCGCCCCGTATTCTCTACTTCACCATCGACCCCGAGAAGATCGGCGACGTCGTGGGCAAGCAGGGCAAGGTCATCAACTCCATCATCGCCGAGACGGGTACCAAGATCGACATCGAAGACGACGGCACCGTCTGCATCGCGACCTACGGCGATCCCGCGGGCGCGGAGAAGGCGAAGGCCATCATCGAGAGCATCGTGCACGATCCCGAAGTGGGCGATATGTTCATCGGGCGCGTCGTGCGCATCCTCTCCCAGACGGGCGCGTTCGTCGAGTTCGCCCCCGGGAAGGACGGCATGATCCACATCTCCAAGATGAGCGATCACCGCATCGACAAGGTGGAAGACGTGCTCTCCCTCGGCGACGTCGTGAAGGTCCGCATCGTCAAGATCGGCGAGAAGGGCATCGACTTCAAACTTCTGGAGAAGCTCTCGTAAACTTTTCTTGAATAAAACCACCTCCGCACCCGATCGCGCGGAGGTTTCTTTTGCCCGATCCTCCTATGGGAAAGGGCATTCGGACACGAGAAAAACAATTCCGCGGCCGCGGAAAATACGGAGACATTATGAAAAAAAGACACATCTTTGTCCTCATCGGAATGTTGCTTGCGACGCTTTGCGCCGCCGCACTGCTCGCCGCTTGCGGCACGGCGGAGAACAAGCCGCCGCACAAACATATATGGGGGGAATACTTTACCGTCGCCGAAGCGACCTGCAACGAGGACGGTTCCAAGACCCGCAAATGCACAGAATGCGGCGCCGAAGATACCCCCGTCGCCATTCCCGCGACGGGAGAGCACACGATTGTCGAAGATAAGGCCGTCGAGGCGACCTGCACGACGAAGGGCAAGACGGCGGGAAGCCACTGCGCTGTCTGCAAAACCGTGATCGTTCCGCAGACGGAGACGGAGATGAAGGCGCATACCGTCGTCATCGACGAGGCTGTCGAGGCGACCTGCACGACGAAGGGTAAGACGGCGGGAAGCCACTGCTCCGTCTGCAACACCGTGATCGTCCCGCAGACGGAGACGGAGATGAAGGCGCATACCGTCGTCATCGACGAGGCAGTCGAGGCGACCTGCACGACGAAAGGTAAGACGGCGGGAAGCCACTGCTCCGTCTGCAACACTGTGATCGTTCCGCAGACGGAGACGGAGATCGACGAAAATGCCCACACCCCCGTTGAAGTTCCCGCAGTGGCGGCGACCTGCCTCACCGAGGGGCGGGAAGCGGGCACCGAGTGCTCGATGTGCGGAAAGGCCATTAGCGGCCTCGGCAAGATCGAAAAGACGGGGCACAGCTACGGCGAGTGGGAGCACGTGAAAGTCTCCACCTGCACCGACCAAGGGCTCGATAGGCGCACCTGCACCCAGCCGGGTTGCGGCGCGGTTGAGGATAAGGTGCTTGATCTCAAAGAACACACGATTGAAACTTTCGGCGTAAACAGGGATGCGACCTGCACCGAAGTCGGCGAAAAGCAGGGCGAACGGTGCTCCGTCTGCCAACATGTCGTAAAGGAAGCGGAGACGATCCCCGCCCTCGGGCATGAGATGCAAGAGCCCGTTCACGAGTTGATAGACGGAGAGCACTTCCACACGGGGTATTGTTCCCGTTGCAAACAGCCCATCACCAAAGAAGAATGCACCTTCGACGTCGTCAAGACGGAGGCAACCTGCACCGCGGCGGAGCACCATGTCCATACCTGCCCGACCTGCCACCATACTTACGAGCACGACGAGGGGGAACCTCTCGGGCACAACTTCGGCGATTGGCACTTCGACGTGGAGGCATACGATGCAAGCCTTCGCGATGAGGACGGCGCGGCGACCGTCGTAAGACAGCACAGGCGCGTCTGCTCCAATCCCTCGCATACGCCCGATCCCGCTTTCCCAGAAGTGGAAAATTGCGGGAAAGAGGTCGACGAACACGTGGATGCGACCTGCACGGCGTCGGGCTATACGAACTATAAGTGCGGCACCTGCGAGGACGCCTATTCGGGAGAAAAGCAGGCCGCGCTCGGCCATAATTGGGCGAGGAATGAGGACGGCACGATCAAGTACACGACCATCTTCTATGAGGCGGCGCAGATGTACGTCCACTATATGACCTGCACGCGCGAGGACTGCCCCCGTCCCACGGGCACCTACTATGCCTGCCGCTACGAGACGGCGACGTGGGAGGCGGCGGACTGCACGCACGGAAGGACGATGGTCTACACCTGCCTCGACTGCAAGCATGTGAACAGAGTGGAAAAGAGCGAGCCCCTCGGCCACAGCTACGGCGCATGGCAACACGTTGATACGACTTCGGGCGACGCTTCACGGCACTACCATGTCTGCGAGAGGGGCGATTGCGGGCACATCGAGGAGGAGGCTTGCGTGATGCGCTCTTCCGATCAGGTCGCCACCTGCCAGAAACCGGGCAAGGAAATTCAAGTCTGTAAAGACTGCAAATATACGGAGGAGGGCGGCGAGATCGCGATGCTCGACCACGACGTCGCCGGTCAGCCTTACATGACCGAGCGCGCTAATGCGCGGCACTATCAGAATTGCAAACGGTGCGGGGAGAAGGTATACGAGGCGTGCCCTTACGCTCTCTCCGTCACCACGGTGCTCTCCTGTACGGAGGACGAGGTGACGAACTATTCCTGCCCGCTCTGCAAGGATTCCTTCACAAGGGTCACGGAGGAGACGCGGGGGCACGAGGTCACGCAATATACCCATTCGGATAAGTTCTATCACAGGGGCACCTGCGACCACTGCGGCGAGGAGGTCTCCGTCGCGCACGACTTCTCGGAGAGCAACATCTGCGCGGTGTGCCGCGCGGACGGTTTGAGCTATGCGTTCGAGACGGGTTCGGAGGGCACACAGGCGAGGGTCATCCGCACCATCAAGATGGGCGCCGTCTACGTCATCGACACCCCCAAGATCGTCATTCCCGCGATGGTGGACGTCGACGGAAAAGGGCTCGTTCCCGTCGTGGGCATCGGCACCGACGCCTTCTTCGGCAACCGCAACATCACCGAGGTGGAGCTCCCGCTTTCGCTCACCTATATCGGCTACAATGCCTTTTACGGCTGCACAAATCTTGCGGACGTGCACTTTGCGGGGCACGAGGCGGGCGCGCACAACGTCGCCGATTGCAAGCTCAACCGCATTGAGGACGGCGCGTTCAAGGGGTGCGTTTCGCTCACCAACGCCATTCTGCCGAGCACCCTCCAATACATCGGGAGAGAGGCGTTCCGCGGTTGCACCCTGCTTTCCGATATCGAAATTCCCGAAGGGGTGACGGAGATCGAGGATCACGCCTTCATGGATACGGCCTACTTCAGCAACTCCGAACATTGGACGGGCGGCGTGCTCTATATCGGCCCCCACCTCATCCGCGCCCAAACTTCGCTCTCGGGTGATTACGAGGTGAACGCAGGCGTCATCTCCATCAGCGCCGAGGCGTTCATGGACTGCAAGTATCTCGAAAAGATCACCCTGCCCACTACCCTTAAAGCTATCGACCGCGATGCCTTCAAGGGGTGCGAATCGCTCGGCACCGTCGTCTTCAACGGCACGTTTGAAGAATATCTCAACATCCGCTTCGACAACGACGCGGCGAGCCCCATGCACGCCGCAACGACGCTCACCATCGCGGGGGCGGTGGGAGACCCCAAGATCCCCGAGGGGACGACGGTCATTCCCGCAGGCGCCTTCCGAGGCTCGGATATCGAGCATCTCGTCATTCCCGCGAGCGTCACTTCCATCGGGGCGAACGCCTTTGCAGACTGCGCAAATCTTACGAGCGTGACCTTTGAAGAGGGGAGCAAACTTATCACCGTCGGCGCGGACGTCGTGAAGGGGACGAAGTTCTATGCCGCACCCGAAAATTGGGAGCGCGGGCTTCTCTATCTCAAGGATACGGCGGGCAAACCCGTTGCGCTCGTGGCGGCAAACGAAGAAGGGCTCGAAGCCTATGTAAGCTATGAGGGTGAGAACTTCGGCGGAAGCGCAAAGCAGGCCGTCATCGGAGAAGGGACGCGCGCCATTGCCCCGGGCGTGTTCAAAGGGTTCACCGCGCTCCGCTACGCAGAGATCGCGTCCACCGTCGTCACGCTCGGCGAGAGGCTCTTCGACGGGTGCACGGGCCTTGCGCGCGTGAACTTCCGCGGAACGGGCGCGGGCTGGTTCTGCTATGCGCCCAACATCGGCAGGTCGTACACCGACGCCTACGTCTATGGCGGGGAGAACGGCGACGACTTCGCCCTGCAGGCGCGGGCGGCGGCCATGTTCAAGACCTACACCCTTCAATGGAGACGGACGGGAAAATAAGATACGAAGTCATCATGTGTATGAGGTTCAGAGCTACCCCCTTTGAAGGGGGCGGCTCCGCCGATAGGCGGTGGTGAGAGTTGAATGCGAAAAGCCTCGCACTCCTCGTCTTGCTTGCTTCTCCGCGTTTGGGGAGACCTTGCCCACCCCTTGAGGGGTGGGTGGCACGGCCGCCCTTGCCGTGACGGAAGGGGTGTGCACCCCCTCAGTCGCGCATAGACAGCGCGACAGCTCCCCCTCAAGGGGGCGCCAAGGGACTTCCTCATTCGTCGCCGAAGGCGCCACCTCCCCCTCGAGAGAGGAAGGATCACATCCACAAAAAAATATCCATCTGCGAGGGCAGGTGGATATATTTTTATTCGCCCCTCTGGGGAGAGGGTTCAAAGCCCAAAGAAATCAAAATTGCGCGGTTGACCCGCGACATGGTGGCCTCGGAGAGTTCCCCGATGCGCGCCATGAGCCGCTTTTTATCGATCGTGCGGATCTGCTCGAGCAGGATGACGGAATCCTTCTGGAGCCCGAACGCTTGCGGAAGCTCGATGTGCGTGGGAAGCCGCGCCTTGTGGATCTTGCTCGTCACGGCGGCGGCGATCACGGTAGGGGAATATTTGTTGCCCGTATCGTTCTGTACGACGAGCACAGGCCGTACGCCGCCCTGTTCGCTCCCCACCACGGGGGAGAGATCGGCATAATAGAGTTCGCCGCGTTTTACCGTCATACCTTCCTCCTTCGTGAACATCCCCGCTACCAGTTTATGTAAGAGCCGCGGGAAGATGCTCACTGCAACCGCTATGATAGACGGCTTTTGCCAAATTTATACTTTGGCATAAAACGGGCGAAAATTCGGTATATTTGCTATTTGCGAATTTATGAATAAATACATTTTTTACCCGATTTTCACGCATTTTTCAGAAAAAAATTCACGGCGGCCAAACCTTCTTTGAGAGCTTTGAAAGGAGGCCGAATAACATTTTTCAAACGGTTTCACATTATTATGGATAATAAATATATAAAAAGTGCAAAGTTTTTTCGCAAAATGGTCTCAAATTGTGAAAAAATTACAAAATTATATAAATCCAAACGGGCGCGGTTTTCGATTGACAAGCCGAACCGTGTTTGGTATAATTTATTCATTGAATGAAGGCACAGACATGTGTCATATTTTTTTCGCGCGTTCCAAACGCGCCCGATTTCGCGTATCGATGAGCTCGCGCGCGGGGGGAACATGCGGGAAGTGAGGATAAAGTCATGGCAAGATCTAAAAGTATTTTGAGGAAAACAGCGATCTGCGCGGCGGCCGTCCTGATGGCCGGCTCCTTTACAGCCGCCCAACTTCTCTCCGTCGGAAAGAAGGGGAGCCCGATCGCTCCCGCTTCCGCAAGCACGGGAGAGACGATCACCGACGTCACGGGCAAAGTCGCCTCCGACCTCACCTCCTCCCTCAACGGGGAGGTCGTGAAGAAGCTCCCTTCGGGCATCGACGAAGGAAGGGAGATCTCCGTCATCGTCCGTACGACCGATTCCGCGCTCGTCTCCGCCTATGATGCGCAGAGCGGCGTCTCGCGGTATTCGACCGTCTCGGCGTTCACCCAGTCCGCCTCGGGCGAGGCCGTCGTCTCCCGCATCGAACGGGCCAACAGCAAAGCGCTCTCCCGCTTGAGAAGCGCGGGCGTGGAGTTCGAGCTCGGTTCGACTTACAAGACCCTCATCGGCGGGTTTGAGCTCGTCGTGAAGGCGGGGGAATACGAGAAGATCGTCGCCGCCCTCGACGGGACGGATGCGCTTCCCTCCATCAGCGAGGAATACGCCCCCGCGGAGGCACAGCTCGTCGAGAACAAGGTCAACGTCAATGAGACGGGTATCTTCAACAGCTCGGATTCCGCCTACAAGGGCGAGGGGACTTTGATCGCCGTCCTCGATACGGGCTGCGATTACACCCACTCCGTGTTCGACCCCGAGATCTTCGCAAGAGACGTCGACGAGACGAAGCTCGCCATGACGCGCGAAAAGCTCGACGGCGTGATCGGCAAGCTCACGGCGGCCAGATATACCCGCGAGCTCTCCTCCGAAAAAGTGTATATCAACGACAAGATCCCTTATGCGTACGACTATGCGGATAAGGATACCGACGTCTATCCCCTCGATAACCAACATGGCACCCATGTCTCGGGTATCATTCTCGGAAACAACGTCGGATCGACGAAAAACAACGAAGGCGATCCCGAGATCGTCGGCGTCGCGCCCCTTGCCCAGCTCGCCACCATGAAGGTGTTCTCCGATACCAGCGCGGGCGCAAGGCAATCGTGGCTTCTCGCCGCCCTCGAAGACTGCGTCCAGCTGGGCGTAGACGTCATCAACATGTCCCTCGGTTCCTCCGCGGGCTTCACCTCGGAAGATGACGACGAAGCCGAGCGCATCGCCTATGAGAACGTCGGCAAGGCAGGCATCAGCCTCGTCACCGCGGCCTCCAACGACTACAACTCCACCTTCGGTTCGGCGAAGAACGGCAACCTCGGCCTCACTTCCAATCCCGACTCCGCGACCGTCGGTGCGCCTTCGACTTTCTCCTCGGCTCTCTCCGTCGCCTCGATCAGCGGCGTGAAGACCTCCTACATCAAATACGGCAAACGCATCATCTACTTCACCGAAGCGGCAGACGCCGCCTCCGAGCCCATGGATTTCGTCGACGAGCTCCTTTCGCAGTACGGCGTGAACTCCAAAGAATTTGAATACATCCTCGTCCCCGGCATCGGCTCCTATGCCGACTATGCCGGCCTCGACGTAGAGGGCAAGATCGCCCTCGTGCGCCGCGGCACCAATTCCTTTGAAGAGAAGGCGCGCGTCGCCATCGAGGATATGAAGGCCGCCGGGGTCATCATCTACAACAACGTTTCGGGCGACATCAGCATGACGGTGGGCGGCACGAAGGGCGCGATCTGCTCCATCTCGCAAGACGACGGCGAACTTCTCGCCGCGTCCAAGAAGGGCAAGATCACGATCAGCCGTTCGCAGGTCGCAGGGCCGTTCATGTCTGACTTCTCGAGCTGGGGCCCCACTCCCGACCTTCGCATCAAGCCCGAGATCACGGCCCACGGCGGCGACATTCTCTCCGCCGTCCCCGGCCAGCGGTACGACCGTCTCTCCGGTACTTCCATGGCTTCGCCCAACCAAGCGGGCGTCACGGCCATCATCCGCGGATATGTGAAGGAGAAATTCGGCCTCGGCGGGAACGACGACGCGACGAGACGGGAAGTCAACGCGCGCGTGAACCAAATCTTAATGTCTACGGCGGATATTGCCTACAATACCGACGGCCTTCCCTATGCCGTCCGCAAACAGGGCGCGGGCCTTGCCAACCTCAACGAGGCGCTCACTACCCCCGCCTACATCACGACGTATGAACGCAACGACGCGCACCTCTACGACGGTTCGCCCCGCTTCCTCGTCGACGCCGACCATGTGATGGATAAGGCCAAGATCGAGTACGGCGACGACCGCGACAGGACGGGGGTGTACGATCTCGTCTTCACCATCAACAACATCTCCGATAAATCGCTCACCTATAATGTGGGCGCGCTCATCCAGACGGAGGGCGTGAGCGAGACGCCCACCGTCCGCGGCGATACCACCGTCACAGAGAAGGGGTACGAACTTTCCCCGAAGGTCACCGTGACGCAGGTGGACAATGCGCCCCATAAGGGGACTTCCGTCACCGTCGGGGCGAACGGGAAGGCGACCGTCACCGTCCGCATCGAACTTTCCGAGTCGGATAAGGCATATCTTGAGCAGTCCTTCAAATACGGCATGTATGTCGAGGGCTTCATCACGCTCGAGGCCAAGGGCGGCAACAAGATCGACCTCAACGTTCCCTTCCTCGCCTTTTATGGCGACTGGACGGAAGCGCCCATGTTCGACCTCGACTACTTCGAGACCAATCCCGACGAACTCGACAACGGCCTCGACCCCGACGAGAAGAAGATGCCCGATGCCTATGCGACCCAGCCCATCGGCTCGATGTATAGCGACTATATCATGTATCTCGGCTCCTTCCCCTTCTTGCAGGATCCCACGGCGACGCAGATACCCGCATCCCGCGAGCATATCGCGCTCACCAATCAGGAAAACGAGATGGGCGTCAATTCCATCTATGCCGTCTGGGCGGGCATGCTCCGCGCGGCCAAGCGCGTCGACATCACCATCACCGATACTTCGACGGGCGAAGTCATCTGGAGCAGGACGGAGGTCAATGTCCGCAAGACGTATAGCACAGGCTCCACCTTCTACTATTCCGACGTAGAGATCGATTTCTCCGTCCCCGAACACGACCTCAAGAACAATACGCAATACAACGTCCGCCTCGAGGGCTATATCGACTACGGCGCATACGGCGAACAGAAGAACGTGAAGAGCGTATTCGAGTTCCCGTTTGTCACCGACTTCCAGGCGCCCGTCGTCACGGGCGTGGAGTTCTACACCGAGGTAGACAACACCGATCTCGATAAGCCCAAGACCCGCACTTTCGCGCGGCTGTCCATCTTCGATAACCACTATGCCGCGGGCGGGTTCTTCGGCTACATGAGATACAACACCAATCCCGAGACCGCCGACCAATATCTCTATGAGATGCCCGGCTTCTCCAATTACTCGACGACCATCTCCGCTCCGTCGGCCAACACGACGACGGACGTCATCTTCGAGCTCACCGACTATGTGGACGACATCGCGAACGCCGTCCATCCCAACACCTTCACGGTCCAGCTCTTCGACTACGCGCTCAACATCTCGACCTTTGAGATCAAGATCCCCGACGAAGTGGTGGGCGTCAATTTCACGGGCGACAATGTGACAACGGACAATGACGGCATTCAGACCATCACCCTCAACCGCAACGAGAAATTCATGCTCGCTCCCGAAGTCTATCCCACGAGCGCATGGGCTTCCACCCTCGAATATGAAGTTGTAAGCGACGTCGCGGATACGGAAGTCGCGCGCATCGTCGGCGGCACCCTGCTCGGCGTGGAGAGCGGCGACGCCAAACTGAAGGTCTACCGCGGCGGGGGCGACAAGTCGCTTCTCCTCGCGACGGTGAACATCCATGTGCTCGGCGAGGGCGAAGAGGGGTATGCCCCGAAAGACCCGGCGGGCATCGAAGTCTTCCGCCTCACGGGCTACAGGACGGACAACGCCTACTACTTCATGAGCTCGGAAGACCGCGGCATCGGCGAGACGGGCGACGAGACGCTGTTCCCCGTCAACACCTCGAGCTACTATCTCTCCATGTATCCCTCCGAGAAGGTCACGCTCCAGTGGGAGCTCCTCTCCTACGAGAAGGGCATGGAGGTCACCTTCAGCAGCAGTAATCCCCGCGTCGCCACTGTCAACAGTGTGGGGCAGATCGAAGTTCTCCGTCAGGGCAGTGCGCGTATCTCAGTCTCCGCGGTGATCGACGGAAAGGTCCGTACGAGCGAATACGTCACGATCAACGTCAAAGATTCTTACGAACGCAACGGCCCCTACCTCACGGGTTACCGCGGGTACGGCCAGATCGGCGAGGACGGAGTCCCGACGGGCATCGTGGATATCGAAGCCGACCTCGGCCCGGACCACGGCCTTACCACCATCGAGCAGTTCGCGTTCTCCCACTACGATTACGTTCCGAAGGGACCCGGCGATGTGATCGACGAAGAGGACCCTTACAACAACAAGATCTGGTATGTCGGCGAGAACGACCATATCAAGAAGGTCATCATTCCCGAGGGCGTCGAGATGATCAACATGTACGCTTTCGCGGGCATGGAGGGCCTTGAAGAGGTCGTGCTTCCCTCGACCTTGAAGCAGATCGGCGTGGGCGCCTTCCTCGGTTGCACCAAGCTCAGAAAGGTGGAAGGGCTCGAATACGTCCAGCTCATCAACCAAGACGCATTCCGCAATTCCGGCCTGTATGAGGTCAACCTCGCGAGCGTCATCGCCGTCGGCAACTACGCCTTCGCGGGCACCAAGCTCGCAGGGCGGCTCGAACTTCCCGCCTCCGCGCAGTCCATCGGCGCATATGCCTTCTCCTCGATCACGGGCATCGATAAACTCGTGATCAGGGCGGCCACCGTGAAGTTGGGCGAAGGGGCATTCGCGGGCGATACCAACCTCAGCGACATCCCCGCCATCAACGCGGCGAACATCCCCGAAGGGCTCTTCGACGGCGACGAGAACCTTACGAGCGTCACCATCGGCAAGGACGTCGAGAGCATCGACCGCAATGCCTTTAAGGGCACGGGCGTTTCGAGCTTCAGCGTCGCAACGGGCAACAAGACATTCCGCGCGAGCGACGATAATAAGACATTGTACCGCATCGGCAACGGCGACAGGGAGATCCTCTGCGTCGTGCCCACCTATTCGGGAAGATACCGCGACGATATGGCCACCAAAGTCGGAGCGGGCGCATTTGCGGGGCTCAACCGCATTACGGCCGTCGAACTTCCCAACGTCACGGAGATCGGCGAGAGCGCTTTCTACGATTGCCCCCGCCTCACCTCCGTCAAACTCAGTAGCGACCTGAAGACAGTACCCGATTACGCCTTCTATCTTACCCCCATCAGCGGGTTCGATCTGAAGAACGTGACCTCCATCGGCAACTATGCCTTCTTCGGGTGCAAGCTCGTCTCCATCGAGATCCCCGCGGAAACCACCGTCGGCACTTCGGCCTTCATGGGCAACACCTCCCTCGTCAGGGTCACGGTAGGGGATAAGGCCAACATCGGCGCCTACGCCTTCGCGAACACCGCCTTCCTCGGCGCGACCGAGACCGTCAACGTCCAGATCACGGGGAGCAATCAGGTCGTCGTCCTCAGCGAGGTCGGCTATCTGCTCGAAAGCAACGCGCTCAACACCGTTACGATCGGGAATGACGTCACCATCGGCTCCTACGCCTTCGCCTTCAACGGAAGGCTCAGAACGGCGAACCTCGGCCGGGGCGTCACCGTCGGCGACCACGCATTCTTTGTCTGCACCGCCCTTTCTTCCGCTTCGCTCTCGGGCGTGACCGCGATCGGCGACTATGCCTTTGCGGGCGCGGTGACGGGCGTTGCGGAGATCGATCCCGATACGCTCACCCTCGATTATTGGGAACCCAATCACAGAGTGCAGAGCAACAATTTGGCTTCGGTCGATCTTACGGGTCTTACCTCCATCGGCGATCACGCCTTTGCGTTCAACGCTTCCCTTACGAACGTGACGCTCGGCGAAGGTTTGAAGGAGATCGCGCCCTATGCCTTCTACGGCACCAGGATCGCCTCGATCGATCTGGGTAACGTCGAGAAGGTGGGCAGTTACGCCTTTGCGGCGCACACCTCGAATATCTTCTACACGTCCGACGTGGAGACGGTTTACGCCCTCGCGGTGAAGGAACTCGACCTCGGCAAGGCGACGGAGATCGGCGCGCATGCCTTCGAGAATTCCGCCGCGCTCGAGACGGTCACCCTTCTTCAATCGACGGACGGGCAGACCATCGGCGACTACGCCTTTGCGGGTTGCACAAAGCTCGGCAAGGTCAACGGGATCGGCCTCGTCCCCGAAATCGGCGCACACGCCTTCGACGGCGCGGCCATCTCGGGCGAACTCAGGCTGGGCTCCGCCGTCTCCGTCGGCGACCTCGCATTTGCGGATAACAAGGGCATCACGGCCGTATCCTTCGGCACATGCCTGAAAGACATCGGCGACAATCCCTTCGCGGGCGACCCCGAGGCCGTCTTCACGAAGAAGGATGGCACGGACACCTTCGACATCAGCGATAGCGTCACCGTCATCGGCGGTGTGCTCTACCGCAAGTCCGAATTCGCGGGCGGCGACCTTCGCGGCGTACGTACTGCGGCGGACGGCAAGACGGAATACTATTTGTACGGGCTCGAACTCATCGCCTATCCCGCATCGGCGGCGGTGAAGCAATACGCGGTGGAAGAGGGCACGGTCCGCATCGCGGCGCGCGCCTTCATGGGCGCCGACATCGAGTGCATCACCCTTCCCGAATCCCTTGCCGCCATCGGCGATAAGGCCTTCTATCAGATGGATACCCTCAAGATCGTGGTCTTCCACAGCCTCAAGGCACCCATCCTCGAAGAGCAGTACGATGAGGCCTACCAGATCATCTCGGGGACCGACGGCAACCTGCCTGCGTATTATTTGCAGAACGAGGAAGACGACGGTTCCGAACACCTCCACATCCTGCCCTACGGCATGTGGTTCGTAGATGCGACGAGCTTCTTCTACGGCGCGAACTTCGTCGATTACATCGGCAAGGCGGCGGGCGACCTCACCATGATCCGCCCGAAGAACGGCTCGGGCTACGAGAACTTCATCTATAGCCAATACTTCGATCTCGTGTTGGACGGCCCCGTCTCCGCGAGCGACACGACGCGTTCCGTCGTCCGTGCGATCAGCGTCCTGCCCGACGCAGACGACGTGAGTGCAGATAACTATCTCGAAGTGAAGCCTCTCGTCGCCGCGGCCCGCGCCCTCTACGACGCGATCTCCGAGGATGAACAGCGCGCGCTTGTGGAAAACTATCAGAAACTGCGCGCGATCGAGGAACGGATCACCTTGCTCGAGCGGACTCCTTCGACGCCCGTCGAGCCCGAAGAGGGCGGCAAGAACCGCTCCGGCCTCACGGTCGGCCTCGCAGTGTCGAGTTGCGTCCTTGTGGCGGCCGTCATCGTCATGGGCGCGGTCATCTTCGCCCGCAAGAAGGCAAAGAGGGCGGAAGCGGACGGACAGGACGATCCCTCCGACGATACTCCCTCCAACGACTAACTGAAAGGTTCAGATATGAAGAACAGGACAAAAGTCATCATCATACTTTCGTGCGCGCTCGGGGCGACGCTTGCCGTGGCCCTCGGCGCATGCGCGGGAGATAAGACGCGCGAAAGCACCCTCAACCGCTTGGTCAAGCAGGGGAAAAACGTCATCGTCTACTACGAGAAGAACGGCGGCATCTTCGCGGGAAGGGAAAATATCGACTTCTTCGACGCATTCTCTTACGATCAGGTGAAGACCGCATCGGAGAGTACGCTCGGCGGCGTCAGGCTTCTTCCCCCCGGCGATGCGAGGCGCGACGGCGGCGTGAGCGGCGGCAACAACGCCATCACGAGCACGGTGGAGCGCAGCGGCTATACCCTCATCGGGTGGTACCGCTCCGTGGAGGAACGGGTGGACGACGAAGGGAATCCCTTGGATGACGAGGGCAACCTCTGCTATATCGCCGATCCGATCACGGGAGAACTCCTTTCGGAGGCGGGCAAGCCGCAGGCCTATTCCTATCAGGGGCGTTGGGATTTCGAGAACGACCGCCTTTCCGTCGGCGATCTTCAGCCCGATCAAGACGCAGGCAAGGAAGTTCAGGCCATCCACCTCTATGCCGCATGGGCGCCCAACTACATCTATGAATTCTACCGCGAGACAGATGCGGGCTGGGAGGTCTACGGCACCGCCACGAAGCCCGTTGCGCTCGACAGCATCGCCGTCCCCCATTGGGACGAGACGAAGGGGAGCATCAACTACGAATCCGTACCCCGCTATGCGGTGGAGGAGGACGCCGAGAGCGGCAGGGAGGCCGAGAGCTTTACCATCACGGGCCTCTATGCCGACCCCGAATGCACCCAGCCCTATGCGGAGTATGAGGGAGGGGGAAAGCTCTACGAGCGCACCATTCCCCATCACGGCCTGACCGACCTTGAGAGCGGCACGGCGACGGGGACGACGGTGAAGCTCTATACGACGTGGAAGGAGGGAAATTGGTTCCGCATCGCCACGGCGCAACAGCTCTCGGATAACGCCTCGCCCGACGGGTGCTACGAGATCCTTTCCGACCTCGACTTTGCGGGCGTCATGTGGAACTTCTCTTCCTATGTCTTCACGGGGCAGTTCATCGGGAACGGCCACACCATTTCCAATATCACCTCCCAGCAGACGGACGCGACGACTTCCAACAACGCCGTCATCGCACACGGCGGGCTCTTCGGCAGGTTCACGTCGAAGGCCTTCCTCAAAGATATTTCGTTTGACAACGTGAGCTACACCATTACGGCGGGCGCGAGGGCCAACAGGCTTCTGCCCGACCGCGCGATGGGGAATTTCGGTCTCTTCGCGGGCGCGATCGATACGGGCGAAGAAGAGGGGACGGAGGCCGTCACGGCGGAAAACCTCGAGGGCGTAAAGATCGGCGGAAAGATCTACGTCGGCGGGCGTGAACTCATCAGGCTGAGCGGCGGCAAGCAGGGGGCGGAGATCACCTCCTTCACCGTCGGCCTCATCGCGGGGAATGTGTTCGGCGAAGAGGCGCTCGCCCTCGGCATCGATTGCAATGTCACGGCCGAAGCGGCGATCTACGTCTACGACCAAGACGATTTTGCCCGTTCCATCTACGGCAAGGAGCTCGAAGTGTTCGCCGACAGCGCGACATATGGCCTCGTGCATGTGAGCGTCCTTCCCGAGCCCATCACCATCTTGTTATAAAATATCAATCATAGAAAATAAAACGGAGGATCCATATTATGAAAAAAGGAAGAAAGACAGTGCGGATCGTAAGCGTTGCTCTCGGCAGCGTGCTCGCCCTCGGGACGCTCGCGGCCTTTGCGGGTTGCGGCGGCAAGAAGGACGCGCTCGTTCTCATGACGGAAGAGCTCAACGGTCTGTTCAACCCCTTCTATTCGACGGCGGGCACCGATATGAACGTCGTCGGACAGACGCAGATCTCCATGCTCTCCACCGACGATGAAGGGCATATCGCCTATGGCGACGCAGAACCCGTCGTCGTGAAGGACTACAGCGAGAGGACGGAGGGGAAGAACACCATCTATACCTTCGTGCTCAAGAACGGCATCACCTTCTCCGACGGCGTGCCGCTCACGATGAACGACGTCATGTTCAACCTCTACGTCTACCTCGATCCCGCCTACACGGGCTCGACGACGATGTATTCCACCAAGATCAAGGGGTTGCAGGAATACCGTCTGCAAAACAACAACGACGGCACGACGGAAGATTCCGTCTCGAAGGACGCCACCAACTATGCCTACAACCGCAGGGATGTGCTTGTGGACCTCTTCATGGGCGTGGGCGAACGCAAGTCGGGCACTTCCGTCTCCTATCATGCGTCGGTGGATACGATGCGCAGCGTGATCAACGGCCTCAACGCGAACACCATCGCCCAATACAACCTCGGTTGGAACGGGTATAAGAACGCGATCGCGCCCTATGGCGCGGAGGGCGGCAACGGCTTCGCTCCCATCAGCGACGCCGAGGCGAAGGCCCAGCTTCTCGAGGACTACAACAAGGTCGTCGGCGAGAAGAGCAAAGAGGACGGTCTCTTCTGGAAGGAGCTTGAAAGCGACTGGGCGACGGCGCAATCCACCTTCGCCGAGGAGCCCTATACCAACCACGAGAACCAGACCAACACTTCGGGCTTCAAGTTCGACGAAGTGAGCTCCTTCATGGCGCTCGAAGATCTCGTCGAGATCAAGTATTATCAGGATCCTACCACGGGGAAATACGACTACAACCACATCGTTGAAGTCACCCCTTCGTACAACACCGATAAGATCAAGACCAAGCAAGATGCCCTCGACTTCGTCTATAGCAGCAAGATCGAGAACAACTTCCACGAGATCATCACCGGCTGGGCGACCGCGCAGGAACTTCTCACCGACTTTACGGCCCTCGCAAAGGACGTCGTCATGCACATGCAGGTGGAGAAGGACGAGAACGGCAACGAACTTCTGAAGTATCGCAACATCTCGGGGATCGTCTCCCTCGGCCACACGACCGAGACGAAGTCGGTGACGCTCACCGATAGCAACGGCGCAAATCCCCGCTCCTACTCCGTCGCGCAACAGCACGACGAGCTCGGCAGGCCCTCCGTCGAAGGCACCTACGACGTGCTCGAGATCACCGTCGAGGGGAGCGACCCCAAGGCCATCTGGAACTTCGGGTTCACCGTCGCGCCCTGGCACTACTACTCCGATGCGGAGCAGTCCGATCTGCAAATAGACATCAAGAGCAACCATTTCGGTGTCCGCTGGTCGGATTTCGACTTCCAGACGAAGATCCTGCAGGGCAACGCGACGCAATACAGCTATCGCGACGACGAGGGCAAGACGGTCACCCTCGACTTCAACGACGCCAATAAAAACGGCGTGCCGCTCGGCGCGGGCCCCTATGTGGCCACCGACCGCGGCAATAAGGACTTCCCCACCTACGGCGGATTTTTGAGCAACAACGTCGTCTACTACAAGGCCAACGAGCACTTCTTCGAGAACGTCGAGGGCAAGGCAGAAAGCCTGCATGCTCCCAGCATCGCGAAGATGCGCTATCAGGTCGTCTCTTCCGCAAACGCCATCGCCGCGCTCAAGTCGGGCAGCGTCGATTATATCGAGCCCCAGCTCACCAACGAAAACTATGATGCGCTCAACAAGATGAGCGGCGTCACCCACCTCGAGACGTGGCAGCTCGGCTACGGCTATATCGGCATCAATGCCGGCAAGGTGAAGAATATCTACCTCCGCAGGGCCATCATGGCGGCCATGGATACAAGCCGTGCGCTCACCTACTACCGTCCGGGCACTGCATATACCATCTATTGGCCGATGTCCCTCGTCAGCTGGGCATATCCCCGCACGGCGGGCAACAAGCTCGTAGCTCCCAACTATACCGATAACATGGAGAACAACAACGGCACCGAATATGCCAGGGAAAAGACGGACACCCGCGCGAAGGAACTCATTCAGGACTACATGAGAAGGGCGGGTACGGATAACAACGAAAAGAACCGTACGGTCACCTTCACGATCGCAGGCTCCAGCCTCACCGAGCATCCCTGCTACGCCGTCTTCCAGCACGCCAAGACATTGCTCGAAGAATGCGGATGGCACATCACCATCTCGCCCGACGTCAACGCGCTCACCAAGCTCTCCACGGGTTCGCTCGCCGTATGGGCGGCCGCATGGGGCTCCACCATCGACCCCGATATGTATCAGGTCTATCATAAGAACTCCACGGCGACCTCCGTGCTCGCATGGGGCTATCCCGACATCATCAACAACCCCTCGACCTATCCCGAGGAGAACACCATCCTGAACAACCTCGCCAAGGAGATCGATGCGGGCCGCCTTACGATCGACGAAGACACGCGTATCCCGCACTATAAGACTGCGATGAAGTACGTCCTCGACCTCGCGGTGGAACTTCCCGTCTATCAGAGACAGGTGATGTACGGGATCAACACCAAGGTCATCGATATCGAATCTCTTCCGCACGACGCGAACGGCAATCTCCTCAACAATCCCTTCTCCTCGCCACTTTCGAGGATCTGGGAGATCAAGCTCAAGTAATCTCTGCTTATGGCCCCGCATTGCCCACCCCGTGAGGGGTGGGCGTACGGGCAAACAGACGGCCTTTGCGCCGCCTTCCGCGGGCCCTCCCGCGGCCCAATCAACATCGGAGCGATCCTATGCTAAAGTATATCCTCAAAAGAATCGGGCTCGCCGTCCTCATCCTTCTCGGCGTCTCCCTCATCCTGTATATCCTCGTGCGCCTCATGCCCGTGGACTTCATCGAACAGCAGATCATGCAGATGAACGCGGGCGGCGCGCAGATCCCGCAGGAGACGGTGGACGCCATGTATAAGATGTACGGCCTCGGCGATAACAGCTTTGTCGGCATCCTTTCGGGCTACGGTTCGTGGCTCTGGAGCCTCGTGCGCCTCGATCTCGGCACCAGCTTCCTCTACAAACAGCCCGTGCTCTCCAAGATCGCGAAGGACATGACCGTCTCCTTCATTATCGCCTTCATCGCCATCATCTTTGAATATCTCATCGCGATCCCGCTCGGCGTGACGGCCGCGACGCACCAATATTCCATCCGCGACTATGTGGTCACCGTCATCGTCATGCTCGGCATCTCTCTCCCGTCCTTCTTCTTCGGGAGGTTCTTGCAGATCGTCTTCGCGCAAAAGCTCGGGTGGTTCCCTTACAGTACGCTCGGCGACGCAACGAAGACGCTGAAGGGGTTCGATCTCATCGTAGACTATCTATGGCACCTCGTGCTACCTATCCTCGTCATGGTCTTCTTGAGCGTGGGGGGGACGATGCGATACCAGCGCACCAACATGCTCGAGGTCCTCAATTCCGATTATATCCGTACTGCGCGGGCGAAGGGCCTTCCCGAGAGCAAGGTCATCTATAAACATGCCTTCCGCAATACGATGATCCCCATCGTCACCATGCTTGCGGGCGTGCTCCCGTCGCTCTTCTCGGGCGCGATGATCACCGAGCAGGTCTTCGACTTGCCCGGCATCGGGAATACCGCCCTCAAGGCCATGCAGAGCGCGGATATTCCCTTTATCATGGGGTATAACATGTTCCTCGCACTGCTCAGCGTCATAGGGGTGCTCCTTACCGACCTCATGTACGCCATCGTAGACCCGCGCGTCAAACTTTACTAAAGGGGGAGAGTCATGGAAGAAAAAGATTTTGAAAAACTCGCCCTCGAGACCGCGGGACCCGTCGCGGAGGAAGGCGCGGAAGCGCTCGCCGCAGACCTTATGGAAGAGGGCTCGGCGGAGGCCGTCGAGGCCGCGCACGACGAAGAGAACGCGCTCGATAAGAACGTGCGTCTCCTCTCGCCCGCGCGCATGGTCGCACGCCGCTTCTTCCGCTCCAAACTTTCCATCATAGGATTGGTCATCATCGTCGCCCTCATCCTCTTTTCGTGGCTCGGCCCCGTCGTCTACAACCGTTGGGGGGAGATCGAATACGATAACGGCGGCCGTATCGACTGTACCACCGCCGACGTGACGATCGCGGACGACGGCATGGACATCGAATTTACACAGGTCGTCGAAACGAAGGAGGCCGTCAACAGCCTCGCGCCCATGACGTCCGATCACGTCTTCGGAACGGACGTGCAGGGCATGGATGTGTTCACCCGCCTCATGTACGGCGGCAGGATCTCGCTTTCGATCAGCTTTATCGCCGTCTTCGCCGTCACCTTCCTCGGCGTCCTGTTCGGGGGCATCGCGGGGTATTTCGGCAAGAAGATCGACGAGGTGATCATGCGTATCTGCGATATTCTCATGTGTATCCCGTCGCTTCCCATCATGCTCATCGTGGGCACGCTGTTCGATTCATGGGGGATAGACCCGCAGTACCGAATATATCTTCTCATGCTGTTTCTGACGTTCATCTCATGGCCGGGCACCGCACGGCTCGTGAGAGGACAGATCCTGTTCCTGCGGGAACAGGAATATATGGTCGCGGCGGAGGCGATGGGATTTTCCACGTCCCGCAAGATCTTCAAGCATCTCGTCCCCAACGTCCTGCCCCAGCTCATCGTCTCGATGACGCTCTCTTTGGGCAGTATGATCCTCTCCGAGGCCACGCTCTCCTATCTCGGCCTCGGCGTGCAGGCGCCCTATGCCGCATGGGGGACGATGATCAACATCGTCACAGAAGATCCGAATATCATGGCGAATTACTTCAACGTCTGGATACCGCCCGGACTTTGCATCATCCTCGCGGTCCTCGGCTTCAACTTTATCGGCGACGGCCTGCGGGATGCGCTCGATCCCAAGGCGAGGAGGTGACCCATGTCTGAAGTCAAGACCCCCAAAGTTGAGAGCAAGGGGAAGAAGAACAGGAATTATCTGACGGGCAAAGAGATCCGCGCCATCGTCAGATCCAATAATAAGATCACGCGCGCGCTCGAGAAAAAGAAGCGCCGCAAGGCCAAGGAAGAGGAGTTTTTGAGCGCCCTCAAGGACGATCGGAACATCCTCGAAGTGGAGGACCTTCACACCTATTTCTTCACGGAACAGGGCGTCGTGAAGGCGGTGAACGGCGTCTCTTTCGAGGTCCCGCAGGGCTCGACCGTCGGCGTCGTCGGCGAGAGCGGATGCGGGAAGTCGGTCACGAGCATGTCGATCATGCAACTTCTCCAAGGCCCCACGGGGCAGATCTACTCGGGCGAGATCAGGTTCAAATCCTACGATTTTAAGCTCGACGAAAAGAAGAGGCCCATCCCCGTATGGGAGACGGACGAGGCGGGAAACCCCGTCTTCGACGAGAAGAAGGATAAGAAGGGCAGGGCGGTCCTCGATAAGGAGGGCAAGCCCGTCCTCGTGCAACGGCAGAAGCGCGACGAATACGGCACGCTCCAATATGAGATGGAGGAGAAGGTCTTCAACATCGCCGAGATGCCTATAAGGGAGATGTACCGTCTCCGCGGCAGGCAGATCGCGATGATCTTCCAAGAGCCGATGACCTCCCTCAACCCCGTGTTCACCATCGGCAACCAGCTCGACGAGGTGACGCTCTTGCACTTCCCCGGGTCGAGCAAGGCGGATGCGAAGCGGCGTTCCATCGAGATGCTCAATCTCGTCGGCATCGCCATGCCCGAGCGCGTCTATAAATCCTACCCGCACGAGCTTTCGGGCGGTATGCGCCAGCGCGTCATGATCTCCATGGCGCTCGCGGGCAATCCCCGCCTCATCATCGCAGACGAGCCCACAACGGCGCTCGACGTGACCATTCAGGCGCAAATTCTGGACCTTCTGCGCGATCTGAAAAAGCGCATCAACGGCTCCATTCTTCTCATCACGCACGATCTCGGCATCATCGCGGAGATGGCCGACTTCGTCGTCGTCATGTATGCGGGCCGCATCATCGAGAAGGGCACGGCTTCGGAGATCTTCCATCACCCGATGCACCCCTATACCATCGGCTTGCAAAAGTCCAAACCCACGATGGATTCGGAGAAGGATACCCTGTTCAATATCCCGGGCAACGTCCCCAACCCCATCGATATGCCCAACTATTGCTATTTCCGCGAGCGTTGTTCGCGTTGCACCAAGGCATGCTTCGGCGACTATCCTCCCATGACGCAGGTCAGCCCTACGCATTGGGTGGCATGCCATCTCTACGATGAGAAGAAGGAGGAGGAAAAGTGATAAATTCCGTTCTTGCCGCCGTGAGCGGCAGGCAGATCGTAGCGGCGGGCGTCCTGCTTGCCGTCATCGCCGCCCTCATCCTTGCGGGGTTCATCCTCTACCGCGTGGTCGTCAGAAAGCGCGAGAAGGCGGAACAGACCGTCGTCGATAAGATCAAGACGCGGGAGGAGCTCGAGGCGCATAACGCAAAATATATATCTTCGGGCAATTTCGCGGGCTTCGACGACGCGCTCGAATCAAAGCGCGAACAGGCCATCCGCGAGAGGCTGGCCGAGGAGGAGAAGGACCTTCCCCCCGACGAAGACGCCCTGCTCGAAGTTCGCCACCTCAAGATGTATTTCCCCCTCAAGAAGACGGTGGGAGGTAAAGTGACCCTCGCCCTCCGCGCCGTCGACGACGTATCCTTCAAGCTGAAGGCGGGCGAGACGCTCGGCATCGTCGGCGAGAGCGGTTGCGGGAAGACCACGATGGGCAGATCGGTCTTAAAGCTCTATCAGCCCACGGGCGGCCAGATCTTCTTTGAAGGGAAGGATATTGCGGGCTACAAGCCCAAGGCCATGCGGCCACTGCGCACGCAGATGCAGATCATCTTCCAGGATCCCTATTCCTCTCTCCCGCCCCGCAGTACGGTGGGGGGGATCCTCTCCGAACCCGTCAAGGTGCACAAGATCGTGCCCAAGGCGGAGACGAAGGACTATGTGATGAAGATCATGGAACAGTGCGGCCTCCGCGACTATTATTACGAGCGCTATCCGCATGAATTCTCGGGCGGACAGAGGCAGCGTATCTGCATTGCCCGCGCCCTCTCGGTGAAGCCCAAACTCGTCATTTGCGACGAGCCCGTCTCCGCGCTCGACGTCTCCATACAGGCGCAGATCATCAACCTTCTCAAAAAACTTCAGGAAGAGTTGGGGCTCACCTATCTTTTCATCTCGCACGATCTCTCCGTCGTCAAGCACATCTCGGATAAGATCGGCGTCATGTATCTCGGTTCGATGGTGGAGTTCGGCGATAAGAAGGCCATCTTCTCCCATCCCATGCACCCCTATACGCAGGCGCTCTTCTCGGCGGTCCCCAATCCCAATCCCGATGTGAAGATGGACCGCATCGTTCTCAAGGGGGATATTCCCTCCCCCGCAGATCCCCCCAAGGGCTGTAAGTTCAATACCCGTTGCCCGCATGCGATGGAGATCTGCAAACATATCGCGCCCAAATATAAGGAATACGAGCCCGGCCATTTCGTGGCCTGCCACTGCTATTCTCAGGAGGACTGATGAAGCGAAAGAGCCGTAAGGAAGAGGCGCCCGCCACCGAGGTTACCGCCGAAGAGGAGACGCCCAAAAAGAAGCAGAAGATCGTCTATATCGACGACGGTTCGCAGATCGCCGATATGAGCGCAACGCGCCGCCACGGAAAGACGGAGCGGAGAAGATCGACCGCCCGCGAGAAGGTCAAGACCTATTTTTCCGTCGTCAAGCGCATGCTCATTCCGATGTTCTGCACTCTCCTTGCCTTTGCTCTCGTGCTCGTCATTCTGCTCGCCCTGACGGGAAACCTATAACGATACCCTTTCTCACACCCTTTCGGAGGAGAAGAACTCATGAAACGAAAAATCTTGCTTGGTACGCTCGCCGCTTTAAGCGCGCTCTGCCTCTCGTTGGGCCTCACCGCATGCGGAAAAAAAGACGACGGCTCCATCCATCTCATCTTCGAGTATGATAAAGAGCGCGAGGCCTATGCCGTCACGGGGCTTGCCAACATTCCCACGGAGGAAGAACTCAAGATCAACCCCGATCTTCCCCGCCCCGACAGCACGCTCGAGATCCCCGCGACCTATGAAGACGCGCCCGTGTATATCGCGGAGGGCGCCTTTTCGGGCTACGACTTTTTGGAGAAGGTAGAGCTCGAGGCGGGCGTTCTCTCCATCGAAAAATCCGCCTTTTCCGATTGCGCCGCTTTAAGAGAGGTCGTCCTTTCCGCGGGGCTTACCTCCATCGGGGAAACCGCGTTTGCAAACTGTCCGCGCATCGTCGGCGTCACCCTCCCCGCGAGCCTTCAGGAGCTCGGGGGAAACGCCTTCTACGGCTGTTCTTCCTTGAAGACGATCGACGTGGACGCCTCCAATTCCGCCTTTGCCGCGTCGGAGAATATCCTCTACAATAAGGGATTTACGGAGATCGTCTTCGTTCCCGCCGCGCTTGAAGGGGAGGTCACGCTCCCCGCGACGCTCAATACTTTGGGCGAAGGCGCCTTCTTCGGTCACAGCCTCATCACCAAGGTGACCGTGCAGGGGGACATGACGGAGATCGGCGCGAACACCTTTGCGGATTGCACCTCCCTCAAAGAGGTCGTCCTTCCCGCGGGGATCACGAAGATCGGCGTCGCGGCCTTTAAGAACTGCTCCGCCCTTGCGGATTTCCCCGCTCTTGCGGGCGTGACGGCGGTCGGCGCGGGCGCGTTTGAAAATTGCGATGCGCTCGAAGACGCCCGTTTGCCCGATTCCGTCGGGTCGGTGGGCGCGCGGGTCTTCGCCTCCTGCGACAGCCTTCGCTCCGTCACCCTTCCCCAAGGGCTCAAGAAGATCCCCGAAGGGTTCTTCGCCGAATGCGGACTGCTCTCCTCCGTCGAGATCCCCGAGGGAGTCGCGGAGATCGGCAGTTATGCCTTCTCGGGCTGTGTCTCCCTTGAGGAAGTCCGCATCCCCGCGGCCACCGAAAAGCTGGGCGACCGCGCCTTCTTCGGGTGTAGCGCCGTCACGGCATATACCGTCGGAGAGGGAAACGCGGCATACCATGCCCAAAACGGATGCCTCATCGATGCGGATGGCACGCTTCTCTATGGCGGAGTTCCCGCAAATAAGAAGGTCGTGGTCGGCGCAGACGTCGTGAAGATCGCGCCCTATGCCTTCCGCTTTACGGAGGCGAAGAGCGTCTCTCTTCCCGCAGGGCTTACCGCGATCGGGGCAGACGCCTTCTTCGGCTGTTCCATGCTCGGCGAGATCGAAGTTGCGGCGGGGAACGAGCAATTCTGCACGCAAGACAATATTCTCTATTCCATCTCCCAAAGAGATGTATATGATCCTGATACCGGACTGACGGAAAAGAAGACGTTCTATTCCTTCTTCCTTGTCCCCGTATCGCTCGGGGGAAGCGTCACGGTCAAAGAGGGAACAGAGGCGATCCCCGCAAACGCCTTTTCATACCGCGAACAGCTCGAGAGCATCGTCCTTCCCGCAGGGCTCTCTTCCATCGGCGAAAGCGCCTTTACGCACTGCACGGCCCTCACATCGGTGACCTTCTCGCAGGATATCGAGACGGTGGGCGCCAACGCCTTCGAGGCCTGCACTGCGCTCCAAGCGATCGAATTCCCCGAATACGTCGCACAAGAAGAAACCGATACCCCTCCCGCAGTCTCCCTCGCAAACCATGTCTTCTTCGGCTGTTCGGACCTCAAGGAAGTGAAGTTCTCCCGCCAGGTCTCCTCCGTGGCCGAAAACGTCTTCGAGGGATGTTCCTCGCTCGAGAAGATCGAAGTGGGGGCGGGGAATGTGAATTACCTCGGCAAGGACGGCATCCTCTACAGGATCTTCGTCTTCAACGATCAGGCGGAGATCTCGGGCGTCGTGCACGTCCCGCTCGCCCTCCAAGGGGAGATCGCGCTCGCCGAAGGGCTCACCTCCGTCGATAGCGGCTTGTTCAGCGGGCGGACGGGCATCCTTTCCGTCACCATTCCCGCGAGCGTGCAGTCCATCGGCGAGAATGCCTTCTCGGGTTGCACTTCTCTCGGCAGGGTCATCTTTGCCGACGGAACGGACGACGAGGGCAAACCGCAGGCGAGCAAGCTCTCCTCCATCGGAAGTTATGCCTTCGAGGGATGCGTTTCGCTCGCCTCCATTGAGTTGCCCGCGGGGCTCACCTCCATCGGGAACTACGCGTTTGCGGGTGCGGGGCTCATCTCCATCGAGCTTCCCGCAAAGGTCACGAGCGTCGGTCAGGGGGCGTTCTCGGGCTGTCTCTCCCTCGGAGAGGTCGTCTTTACGGCGGAGGAAGGGGAGGATGCCTCGACGGTATTCTTCACCGTCGGCGGCTTTGCGTTTGAGAACTGCGCCGCCCTTCAAAGTGTCACGTTGACCAAGGGCATCACCTCCCTCGGGAGCAATGCGTTCGACGGGTGCATCTCTCTTACCGCCGTGCACTATGCGGGCGCCGCCCGCGATTGGGCAAACGTCACCGTGGGAAGCGGCAACGAGATCCTCGGCGACGTGCTCGACTATAGCTCTAACGCCTGAAGGCTTTGAAAACGATCGGGCCCTTCCTCTGCGGAAGGGCCTTTTCTTTGCCCCGCGGGGGAGAAAATTCTCGTGAAATTGCCGCAAAGTATTGTGTTTTTTTTGTGGAAATGTTATAATAATTTCGTCTACTGTATTGTAAAATCCGGCGATTTTTATGGAGAAGATATGCTCAAGATCGTTGTAGACGCGATGGGCGGCGACAATGCTCCCGCCGAGATCGTGAAGGGCGCGGTAGACGCGCTCGGAAAACAGAAAAATTTTGCCGTCGTGCTGACGGGGGACGAACATCTCGTCGGGCACGAACTTCTCAAATACCGCTACGACGCAAACCGCGTGGAAGTCGTCCACTGCTCGGAAGTCATCACGGGAGACGACGTTCCCACGCAGGCCGTCCGCGCCAAGCGGGATAGTTCCCTCGTCGTCGGCATGAAGCTCCTCAAAGAGGATGAGGAGGTGGGCGGCTTCGTCTCCGCAGGTTCTACGGGGGCGGTGCTCACGGGGGGGATCATGCTCATCGGCAGGATCAAGGGCGTCATGCGGCCCGCGCTCTGCCCGGGCGTTCCCAACGTGCGCGGGGGAGCGACGCTCCTTTGCGACTGCGGCGCAAACGCCGAGTGCAGGCCCGCCTATCTCGCCCAATTCGGCGTGATGGCCTCCGCCTATGCGAGGGCCGCCTACCATATCGAAGCCCCCCGCGTCGGTCTCCTCAACAACGGCACCGAGTCGCACAAGGGCGACCCGCTCCATCAGGAGGCCTACGAACTTCTGAAGACGGCCAAGGGCATCGAGTTCGTGGGGAATATCGAGGGCAGGGACATCATGTTCGGCGACATCGACGTCGCCGTGGCCGACGGGTTCTCGGGCAATATCGCCCTGAAGGCCATCGAAGGGTGCGGCAAGACGGTCGCGGAGATCCTCGAGCGGCAGTTCAGGCGCTCTCTTTCGAGCAAACTCGCCTATCTTTGCGCCAAGAAGGAGATCGCAGGGCTCAAATCGGTGCTCGATTACGCCCGTTTCGGCGGCTCCGTCTTTCTCGGGCTCAAGAAGGTGGTCGTCAAGTGCCACGGCGAAGCCAAGGCAAAGACGGTCTCGGCCTCCGTCCTTCAGGCGGTGGACGCCTTCCGCGGCGGGCTCATCCAGAATATCACCGAGATGCTCGAAGGGGTGGGCTTCACGGCGGAGAAGAGCGAATGAGCCGCACCGAGAAATTCGGCGGGGATACCTGCCGCGCCATCGAGTCGCTGATCGGCTATACCTTTGAAGATAAGGACCTCCTCCAGACGGCCTTCACCCATTCCTCCCTCGCCGCATCGGACGGGGAGCACGATAACGAACGTCTGGAGTTTTTGGGCGACGCCGTTCTGGAGCTCGTCGTCTCCGAGATGCTCTTCCGCTCCTCCCGCTCCGACGAAGGGAAGCTCACCGAACTGCGCAAACAATATGTCTCCCAATCCGCCCTCGA
Organism: uncultured Clostridia bacterium; assembly: GCA_947598205.1. GTDB lineage: Bacteria > Bacillota > Clostridia > Christensenellales > Borkfalkiaceae > Gallimonas. The sequence goes on along the minus strand of CANQFB010000003.1, from coordinate 27,532 downwards.
GAAGGCGGAGGCGCGCCTCGGCCTCATGCAATATCTCCGCTATTCGGGCGGGGAGATGAATATCGCGGGCAAGACGAGGTCCAACCTCTTCGAGGCCGTCGCGGGGGCGATCTATCTCGACGGGGGGCTTCCCGCCGCCGAAAAATTCCTGCTCTCCCATCTCGTCGAGATCGGGACGGAGAATTTCAAGACCATCCTTCAGGAATTCGTGCAGGAGCGGACGCATTCCACGCCGCACTATGCAACGAGGGAAGAGGACGGGGAATATGCCTGCACCGTCTGCGCCCTCGGCAAAGAGGCGGAGGGCAGGGGGCAAAGTAAGAAGGCCGCCGAGACGGAGGCCGCCAAGAGGCTCTACGCCATACTCAAAAAATAGCATTCGAGACAAAAGGGGAAATATCTGTGAACTTTAAGGAAGTCAGGCTTGCGGGATTCAAATCCTTTGCCGATAAAACATCCATCAAATTCGAGGACGGCGTGACGTGTATCGTCGGGCCCAACGGGTGCGGAAAGTCCAACGTGGCCGACGCCGTGCGCTGGGTGCTCGGCGAGCAGTCCGCCAAGACGCTCCGCGGCTCCAACATGCAAGACGTCATCTTTGCGGGCACCGAGACGCGCCGCCAGCTCTCCTTTTGCGAAGTGACCCTCGTCTTCGATAATTCCAAGCGCATCTTCGACATCGAGTATGAGGAGGTCGCGATGACGCGCCGCCTCTACCGCTCGGGCGAGAGCGAATATCTCCTCAACATGCAACCCTGCCGCCTGAAGGACATCGTCGCCCTTCTGCACGGCGTGGGCATCGGCAAGGAGGGCTATTCCATCATCGGGCAGGGCAAGGTCGCCCAGATCATGAACAGCAAGCCCGAGGACAGGCGCACCATCTTCGAGGAGGCGACGGGCGTCATCAAATTCAAGACGCAGAAGGGGGAGATCGAACGCAAGCTCGAGAGCGCGAAGGAGAACCTCACCGTCTTCGTCCAGCGCATGGACGAGGCGGAACGCCAGCTCCGCCCCCTCGAAAAACAGGCCGAGACGGCGAGAAAATACCGCGAATACGCCGCGGACCTCAAGTACGAAGAGGTCAACGCCTATCTCGTGCGGAGCGATAGTTTTGAACAGGATTCGATCAAGTACCGCGGCGCCATCGCACAGGCGGAGGCAGAACTTGCGGGGATCGACGCCCGTCTTGCCCTCGCCGACGGCGAGGAGGAAGCGGGCAGGGCGCGCATCTCGCAGGCCGATGAACGCCTCCGCAAACTCCACGAACGCCTTCTCTCCTTCGAGGTCGGCATGGCGAACAAGTCGGGCGACGCAAAGGTGCTCGGCGAGAGGATCGGCAACTATAAGCGGAGCCTCTCTTCCGCCGCCGAGGAGATCGCCGTCTCCCAAAAGCGCATGAAGGATATCGACGCCGCCGTGCAGGGCGGCATGAAGAAGGCGGAGAGCGGCGAGAGACGCGTGAAGGAGATCGAGAAGGAATGCGCCGCCCTTACGGGCAAACTTACGGAGGCCGACGCCCGCGTCGCCGCATATGAACGCCTCTCCGACGCCCAGCGTGCGAGCGAAATTTCCTCCGTCGAAAATCTCGCCGACGCCCGCGCCAACGTGGGGAGCCTCACCGCCCGCCGCGACGCCGCGCAAGATAGGATCGGCGAGGTGCGCGAGGCCATCCAGAAGGCGGAGGGCAGAAGGAAAGAATTCTGCCGTCAGCTCGAAGAATGCAGGAAGGAAAAGAAGGCGTGCACCGACTTCCTCGACAGCAAGCCCCAACGCGAGGAGGAACTCCTCGGCATCGTGGGCGATCTCGCCCGTTCCTCCCAGAAACTCTCGGAGGAGATCGTAAACTGCAACACTTCGATCGCCAATTTCACCAACAACCGCGATCTCTACATAGGTTTGAAAAACCGCTTCGACGGCTACCGCGAATCCGTCCGCCGTCTCCAGCTCGACGCCAAGGACAACGCCGAGCTCGCAAAGCGCATCAAGGGCACGATCGCAGACATCGTGCGCACCGATAAACAATACGAGGTCGCCATCGAGACGGCCTTCGGCGCGGCGATGCAACATCTCGTCACCGCCACGGGCGACGACGCCCGCTATCTCATCCAATATCTCAAAGACCGCCACGCCGGCGTTGCGACCTTCCTCCCCATCGAGACGATGCGTCCCCATGCGAACACGCGGGAGGTGGAGCGCGCGCTGAACGAAAACGGCGCCCTCGGACTTGCGGACGAGCTCGTCCGCTACGACGAATACTACGATAACGTCATCAAAAATCTGCTCGGGAACACCCTCATCTGCGATAATATCATGAATGCGACGCGCATCATGAAGAAATATCCCCGCGTCTTCCGCATCATCACGCTGGAGGGGGACATCATCGCGACCAACGGCTCGATGACGGGCGGTTCCCAGCGCAAGGACAGCGGGAATTTGCTCGCGGGAGAGCGCAAGATCAAGGAGTGCGAGGAGAATATCGCCCGCAAAAAGAGCGCGCTCGAGAAGTTCCGCGCCGCCCTCGCCACCTGCGAAAAGGAGCTCGAAGAGGCGCGCGCCGACTTCGAGGCTTTCCGCGTGAAGGTGCAGGAGGAGACGGCCCACTTCGCCGCCGTCGCCCAGAAGGAGATCGCCCTCGAGGGGCTTGTGGAGACGGCCGAGACAGATTCCGCCGAATATGCCGCCCTGCTTGAGAGGCTCATGCGGCAGGCTTCCGACCTCGAGACGGAGGTGCTCTCTTCCGCCGAAAACGAGGAGCTTTTGAACAAGATCCGCATGGAGGCCGCGAGCGAGACGCAGTTGCGCGCAACCGAAATCGAGAAGATCAAGGAGGAGCGGGAAGCGCTCGCCAAGGAGCTCAACGATCTGCGCATCGAGGCCGCCTCCGTCTCTTCCGCCCGCGCCGCGGAGGAGGAGAACTTAAGGCGGCTCAAGGAGGAGAAGGATTCCCTCATCGTCAAGATCGACGAGACCCGCGCCGGCATCCGCAACATGGAGGCGCAGATCGAGGCGCTCAAGGCGGAGGAGGAGAAGGTGAGCCTCACCGAGGAGGAACAGCTCGCCGTCGCCAAGATCCGCGAGGAGATCGCCGCCGTCGAGGCGCAGAAGAAGGAGGAGAACGAAAAACAGTCCCGTCTCGCCGAAGAGAAGCGCGGCCTCATCGCCAAGCAGACGCTCACGACGGAGAAAAAGCATACCGCCGAGAACGAGATCACCCGCGCCGAGACCACGCTCGAGAACATGCGCCAGCGTCTCGACGAGATGTATGGGCTCACTTATGAGAGCGCGCAGGCCCTCCGCGACCCCGCCTACGATTTCTCGCAAGCCAATACCAATATCAATTCGTTGCGCCATAAGATCGCCGCACTCGGCAACGTGAACATGAACGCCGTCGAGGATTACGACGAACTTCTCGCCCGCTACAACGAGATGCAGACGCAGAAAGATGACCTTGACAAGGGCATCGAGGATCTCACGGGCGTTCTGAACGAACTCCGCGAGACCATGCAAAAGCAGTTCGATACGGGCTTTCAGGAGATCAACGCCAACTTCACGCAGATCTTCAAGGAGCTCTTCGGCGGCGGCAGGGCGGAGATGCAACTCGACTACACCGATTGCGAAGATCCGCTCGAGGCGGGAGTCGAGATCGTCGCCTGCCCGCCCGGCAAGAAACTTACGAAGATCTCCCTTCTCTCGGGCGGCGAACAGGCCTTCACGGCGATCGCCATCCTCTTCGCCATCTTGAAGTCCCGCCCGATGCCCTTCTGTATCCTCGATGAGATCGAGGCCGCCCTCGACGAGGCCAACGTGGACCGCTTTGCGAAGTATCTGAAGAAGTTCTCCAAGGATACGCAGTTCATCGTCATCACGCACAGAAAACCCACCATGGCGCAGGCCGACGTGCTCTTCGGCGTCACGATGGAGGAGAAGGGCGTCTCGAAGATCGTCTCCGTCAAGCTCTCCGAGGTGGAGAGCAGGCTCGGCGGCGACACCATTATGTAAGTTCACAAATTTTGTTTTGCGCAGGGGTTACGTTCGTCATTCCGAGACCCCAACGGGGTCGAGAGAATCCCCTTATACGAAGTCCTTTTACCGCAAAACAAAATTTCGTGAGGGGTTAGTCCTCAACATCTCTCAGCCACGTCGCCCGCTGTACTTGTTTGTTCTCAAACACATTAAGGCGACAGGGCTCGCCAAATCGGGCCGCCCACGGCGGAATGAAATTCCGCCTAAGGCAAGGATCATTCATAAATTTTGTTTTGCTTGAAGGGGGTCACGCCGTCATCCCGAACCCACGCAGTGGGGGAGTGGATCCCCTCATACGAAGTCCGCAAGGCTTCCCCCATGGATGGGGGAAGGCAAAATTACCCCCTACAAAAAGGAGTCCATATGGGATTTTTCGGAAGGATCAGAGACGCGCTCAAAAAGACGAAGGAGAGCGTCGCCCACAAACTTCGCCAACTCTTCTTGAAAAACAAGATCGGCGACGCCTTTTACGACGAACTCGAAGAGATCCTCATCTCCTCCGACGTCTCGGTGAAGACGGCGGAAGAGATCGTCGCCGAGGTCAAAGAGGAGGCCATCGACAGCAAGATCAAGGATGAGCGGTTTGTCACCGATCTTTTGAAAGACGTCCTCGAAGATACGTTAAACGAGGCGCCCATGCCCGAGATCGGATACCCCTGTGTGATGATGTTCGTGGGGGTGAACGGCGTCGGAAAGACGACGACCATCGGCAAAGTCGCAAATTATTTCGTGCGCAAAAAGAAGTCGGTCACCGTGGCGGCGGCCGATACCTTCCGCGCGGCGGCCATCGACCAGCTCGGCGTCTGGGCAGATCGGGCCAAGGTGCGCATCGTCAAACACGAGGAGGGGAGCGATCCCTCCGCCGTCGTGTTCGACGCCGTCTCCTCCGCCAAGGCGCGGGGGACGGACGTCCTCCTCATCGACACCGCGGGCCGACTTCATGTGAAGGAAAACCTCATGAACGAGCTCAAAAAGATGGACAGGGTGGTCGAGCGGGAATTCCCCGAGGCGCGCTTCTACAAATTTTTGGTGCTCGACGCCACCACGGGGCAGAACGCCTATTCGCAGGCGAAGGTGTTCAAAGAGGCCGTCTCCCTCGACGGCATCGTACTCACCAAGCTCGACGGCACGGCCAAGGGCGGGTTTGTCTTCTCGCTCTGCGGCGAGCTCCATATCCCCGTCGTCTTCGCGGGCGTGGGGGAAAAGCTCGAAGATCTGGAGCTGTTCGACGCCGAACAATTCGTCGAAGGATTTATTTGATTGCCCCATATCGACGGCTTGCCATATCAATACGTCATGTTGAGCAGAAGCCCTGCCGATTTCATAAATCGGCAGGGCTTCGTCGTCGAAATATCACCTTATTTTATCTCCCTCATCCTTCCGTTCTGCTCTTACCTGCCTCCCCGTCAAGGAGAGTACTTCTCAGAGGAAGTTTATAATAATTCAAGTATGGAATAACTCGTCACAGTATAAGTTGTCTCTATTTCACGCTTTTTCACATCCCATTCTCTAATTTTAATTGTAGAATTGTCTACTATTTTGACCATAATGTAATAATATGTTCTGCCCGTGTATTTGAATTTGAAGTATGTAACCGGGTGAACTACGTCATACTCTCTTTCAATGATAGCATAATATGTATGTTCGGTATCTACACCGGTGGTGGTCGTATAACATAATGTGCCCATTTTATTTTTTGGCGGCAGTTGAGATTTCGCAATGACTTGGCCTGTTCCCCCTAAAGTATAAACCCTGTCCTTTGACGGGCTCGCCATAAATTCCGCCTCCGTTATTTCCCCGAGAGACATATAATTGCTTACGCAAGTTGATGATTTTGTAATTTCTTCGCCGGCTGTCATGAAAGTGATTGACCTTATATAACGGTATCCGTCGGTTCCGGAACACCCGCCGAAAATGACAGAGGAAAAAACAAGCAAAACAAAAGCGAAAAGAATTTCGGTGTACTTCAAGCGCGTTTTTATCTTCAACATGATTCAATCTCCTTAAAATTTTTAAGCGATTTATAGTCGGCAACCTTGGCAATTTTATCGATTATATCGATAATGGTCGCGCCTGTAAACGCCTTTTTGTTGGAATTGGTATTCAAATGAATGGTGGCAGAAATAGTTTCTTCGCCGAGAAGATCGATCCAATCGGCAAAATATGTTCCTAAATCATGTAAATTTTGAAAGCAAATGTCGGGTGCTCTTGCGGTCGTCCCGTCCAAATTGCATTTTCCGTGAGGCAGAGAGAACAGAGGTAATACAACTGCATTGACGGTTTCATTTTGACCGGATACCATAGGGCGACCGAGAAAGACTTCAAACTTTATGTTCTTCATGATTCTCCTCTGCAGTATCCCATATCGGGATATTTTTAGTATACCGAATTGGTATACTAATGTCAAGAGAATTTTTATGAGATTAAGAGAATTGCGAAAAAAGAGGGGGATTTCGCAGTTAAAATTGGCGATGGACCTCAATATGAACCAAAACAGCGTTTCGCGGTACGAGTCGGGCGCGCGCGAGGCGGACTACAAGACGCTCATCGCCATCGCCGATTATTTCAATGTCTCCATCGATTATCTCCTCGAACGAACGGAAAATCCCAAAAGAAATTAGTCCCCGTCAAGTAAAAATGCTTGACGGGTATATTTTTTTCTGCTATAATCGGATAGAGGGTCAAGCGAAAGAGCTTGACGGCGCAAGCATGAAGGATCTCAAAGACGTACAGCTTTTCGATCTATACGGGGCGCTCCTTACGGAGAGCAGGCGCGAAGTGTGCAGGCTCTACTATCTTTGCGACCTCACCCTCTCCGAGATCGCCGAGGAGAAGGGGATCAGCAAGCAGGCCGTCTCCGAATGTCTCAAAAGATCCCGCACACAGCTTCTCCGCTATGAACAGCGGCTCGGATTTTCCAAGAATTTGCAACAACTCACGGCGCGGCATCCCCAGCTCGAAGGGGAGCTCGCCGAGATCTTCGCCTCAGGCGGAAGGGGGGAATAATGGCGCTTTTTGCATCGCTTGCGGAGCGGCTCAACCACATATTTTCCAAACTGACAAAGCGCGGCAGGCTCACAGAACTTGAGATCAGGCAGGCCATGCGCGAGGTGCGCATTGCCCTTCTGGAGGCCGACGTCAATCTCAAGGTCGCCAAGAATTTCATCGCTGAAGTGAGCGAGAAGGCGGTGGGCCAGCAGGTGCTTGCGAGCCTCAATCCCGCCCAACAGGTCATCAAGATCGTCAACGAAGAGCTCATCGCGCTTATGGGCCCCGGCAATGTGAAGCTCGAGGTCGCTTCAAAACTTCCCACCGTCATCATGATGTGCGGCCTGCAGGGCGCGGGAAAGACCACCATGTGCGCAAAGCTCGCCGTCTTGCTCAAAAAACAGGGCAAGAGGCCCCTTCTCGTGGCGGGGGACGTCTACCGCCCCGCGGCCATCGACCAGCTTAAGGTCGTCGGGGGAAAGGCGGGCGCGGAGGTATTTGAACGGGGCACGCAAGATCCTGTGAAGACCGCCCGCGAGGCCGTGGAATATGCACGCAAAATGGGCTTCGATACCGTCGTCATCGATACGGCGGGCCGCCTCCATATCGACGAGAGGCTGATGCAGGAGCTCGAGAACATCACGAAGGCCGTCGAGGTCACCGAGATCTTGCTCACCGTCGACGCGATGACGGGGCAGGACGCCGTGAACGTCGCCGAGACCTTCAACCAAAGATTGAATATCACGGGCGTCATTCTCACGAAATTGGACGGCGATACCCGCGGCGGCGCGTGCCTCTCCATCAAGGCGGTCACGGGCAAGCCCATAAAATTCATCGGCGTGGGGGAGAAGATCGGCGATCTCGAGCCCTTCTATCCCGACAGGATGGCGAGCCGCATTTTGGGCATGGGCGACGTTCTTTCTCTCATCGAGAAGGCACAGGAGGCCGTCTCCGAACAGCAGGCGAAGGAACTCGAGAAGAAGATGCGCGAGAATTCCTTCACCCTTACCGATTATCTCTCGCAATTCGAGGCCCTCAAGAAGATGGGCGGCGCGAACGCGCTTCTCGCCATGCTTCCCGGGGCGGGCAAATATAAGTTGAAAGAGGGCGACTTCGACGAGAAGAGGATCGAACGGATCAGGGCGATCATCCTCTCGATGACTCCGAAGGAGCGGGATAACCCGCAGATCATCAACTCCTCGCGCAAGCGCAGAATCGCCTTGGGCTCGGGCACTTCGGTGCAGGACATCAACCAGCTTTTGAAGCAGTTCGAGCAGACAAAGGTGATGATGAAGCAGATGAAGGGCAAAGGAAGAAGGATGTCATTCTGAAATAAACAGCACGGTGCTTCTAATCGTCATGCTGAGCTTGTCGAAGCATCACCGCAGCATTAAATAATAAGGTGATTCCTCAACTACGTTCGGAATGACGTATTTAGAACGGGTCGTACACCAACCGTGTCGTTTCCAAACAACAAAAATAAAATCGTAACAATATACGGAGGTAACAACTATGGTCAAAATGAGATTGGTGAGAATGGGCGACAAGAAGTCCCCCGTCTACCGCATCGTCGTCGTGGACGCGCGCAAGGCCGCCACGGGCGAGTACATCGAGAAGATCGGCTTCTACGATCCCAAGTCCAACCCCGTCACACTCGAAGTGGACGTGGAGAAGGCGAAGGAATGGATCTTGAAGGGCGTCCAGCCCACCGAGACCGTGAAAAATCTTCTCGTGAAGACGGGCGCGCTCGAAAAGAGCGAGAAACTTTCCCCCGCCAAGACCAAGGGCAAGAAAAAGAAGAAGTAAGGATTTTCGCAAATTTCTTTTTATAGAATGCTGTCCGCGCGGCCTCCATCTTGCCCCCTCCGTGGGAGGGGGAAGGGGGGTGGGGCGAGTTCGAATTTGTCCGCGCGGAGCTCCGATAATGCGGGCAAAGAAATTTGCGAGGGGTTAGCTTTTATTATCTCTCAGCCCTTTCGGCCGCTACACTTGTATGTTCTCACAGACAATAAGCGTGCGGGGGCGTGCAGCGCAGGGGAACCCTGCTCGCACAAGTGATTTGGAAGCCAACCCCCACCACCGCCTGCGGCGGAGCTTCCCCCTTGGAAAGGGGGAAGCCCTACCCCTCTTTGAGGGGAAGGTGGCGAGCGAATCTTTTCGCCCTTCGAACAGGCATATTCCTCTTACAGCAAACACACCTAAAAAAAGGAGGAGAAAGACATGTTGGAACTCATCAAGTACATCGTCGAACAGTTCGCCGAAGACAAGGAACATATCGAATACAACGTGGAGGAGACGGAAGATAGCATCGAAGTCACCGTCCTTCTTGCCGATTCGGATATGGGCAAGGTCATCGGCAAACAGGGCAAGATCGCAAAGGCGCTCCGCACGCTCGTGCGCGCCGCGACCCCCCGCGACTCCAAGAAGTACAACATCGAGATCAAAGAACGCGACGAATGATCGTAAAAAAGAAAATCTCGGCGGCAACATTGGCCGCCGAGATTTTCTTTTTATTCAATATGTTCGCGGGTGCATGTTCCTGCATATGTGTGCGGGGGAATACGGGATTTTTTTTCGCCGAATTCGCGCCCGCGCATATGCTTTCAAAGACATATGTTTCGGACATGGGTGGGGGAAACGACGCGAAATAAAAAGGCCTCCCGCCGTAGACAGGGGAAGCCTTGTCGCCCCTTACAGGGGAGATGTCGCGAGCCCCGCGAGCGACAGAGGGATTTTAACCCTTTTCCCGCTTGCGGGTACTTTCCCTAAAGGGACAGCAAGAAGTCAACCCTCATCAGTCACAAAAATGACAGCTTCCCCCTTGGAAAGGGGGAAGCCTTCGGAGAGCAAACTTAAATGATATAGTCGGGGTCGGAGGAGGCCTTTTCGAGGTCGCTCCGTTGCAGTTCATAGCCGGGTTTTCCGAGGAGGGCGAAGGTCGCCTTCTTGCCCGCCTCCACGCCGGGCTGGTTGAAGGTGTCGATGTTGAACATGGCGCCCGCGTAAGCCGTCTGGAGCTCGAAGAAGAAGAGAAGTTGGCCGAGGGTGAACTCGTTCACTTCGGGCAGGTTGATGGTATAATTGAGCCTGCCCGCCTTGGTGAGGGCGTAGGCCGTGGCCTTATTCTCTGCCTGAATGAGTTCCTCCATCGTGTGTCCGCCAAGGAAGGCAACGTCGGGAATGTTCTCGCACCCGTGTGGGATGGGGGTCTTTTCCTTATAGGAGCCGACGGAGAGGAAGGTGACCACCTTATCGAAGGGCCCCTCTGTGTAGAGCTGGACCTGCGAGTGCTGGTCGGTGACGCCGAGCGCCTTGACGGGGGTCTGCCCGACATGGCAGGGCTTGCCGTCGAGGGTGACGTTCTTGCCGAGCGATTCCGCCCAGAGCTGGGCATACCAATCGGAGACATAGCGGAGATTGTCCGAATAAGGCATGAGCACGCCGATATTCTTTCCGTCTTGCATGGCGATATATTGCAAGGTCGCCGCCATGAGGGCGGGATTTTTATAGACGTCGGAGGATTTGCAGAGTTTATCCATGAAGGCCGCCCCCTTGAGAAGAGCCTTGATGTCGATGCCGCACACGGCCGCGGGGAGAAGACCGACGGGGGAGAGTTCGGAGAATCTTCCGCCCACGCCGTCGGAGAGCACATAAGATTTCACGCCGCCGAGCTCACGGGAGATCTTCACGAGATTGCCGCGCTTTGCGTCCGTCGTGAAGATGACGTTTTCGCGGATATTGACGCCCGCCTTTTTCAAAAGGTCGGAGATGATGAGATACTGCGCCATCGTCTCGCTCGTCGCACCCGACTTGGAGATGACGTTGAAGCACGTCCTCTCGACGTCGATGACGTCTAAAAGTTCCTTCATGCGGACGGGGTCGACGTTGTCTTCCACATAGAATTTGGGGCCCTTGCGCTTGGACTTGGGAAGGTCGTTATAGTGCAGGTGGCAGAGGGCGTTGAATGCCATGGAGGGGCCGAGCGCAGAGCCGCCGATTCCGAGCACGACAAAGGCGTCGAAGCTTCTGCGGATGACCTTCGCCGTCGTAAGAATATCGGCGACGATTTCGCTCTGGTTGTAGGGAAGTTCCGTCCAGCCCATAAAGAGCTCGTCTTTGCCGCGGTTGGAATTCACATATGCGTGCGCGTTTTTGGCGAGCTTTTTGTGCGCGGAGATCGTCTTCTCCGAGATCCCCTTGCCGCCGAGGTATTTATCCGTCATGTTGGTGTAATCGAGCGTAATGCGCAGTTCCTTGCGCCTTTCGTCGGTCAGTTTCATAGTCTCCCTCCGATAAAGAAAAATCGGCTCTATTATAGCATGTTCTCTTTGAAATGGCAAATAAAGGAGGGGAGAAAAACAAAATTATTTCATGCGGAGAGGGGCGCGCGTGCGGCGGGAGAGCCCCCTCCTCCTTTTTGCCTTTTCGGTGCGGGGATGCGGTTTTCTCCCGAAAAATTTTTTGAGGAAGGCGATGGGATAGAAGAGTTTGAGGAGGCGGTAGAGGCCGAGCTCCAACCCGCCCAGCGCGATGATGAGGAGGATATGGGCGAGGATGTAGTTCGTGCAGAGCATCAGGGCGAGTTTCAAAAGCCGCCCCGCGCCCCATGTGAGGACCGTCGCGAGCAGGATGCGCACGAAGTATGAACCCGAACGCAGCCGTCCCGTCTTCTTCACGAGGAGGAAGAGAGAACAGACCGCCGTCACGACGTATTCTGCCGCCATTCCCGCGAGGAGGGCGCCGCTTCCCAAATAGGGCGGAAGAAGCCATACGCACAGGAGCATGCTTCCCGCGCCGACGAGGAAAAAGAGCAAGGTCTGCCGCTCGCAACCCATGGAGTTGAGCATGCTCGTCGCGATGAGGGAGACGCTCATGGGAAGGAGGATGAGGGCGCTCGCCGCGATGAGCTGTCCGCTCTCTGCGTTTCCGAAGAGGAAGATGCCCACCCCCTCGCCGCAGACGGCAAACAGGGGGATGAGCGCGCCCGCGATGAGGAGGGCGGCGTTGAGCGATCGCTTCACGAGCTCGGCAAGTTTCTCTCCTTCCTTCTTATAATAGCATTCCGCCATCTCGGGCACGAGCACGAGGGCAATGGAGCTGATGAAGGAATTGGGGATCATGAGCACGGGCATCACCATGCCGCCGATGATGCCGTATGCGCTCATCGCCCGCGCCGAAGACATTCCCGCCGCCATCATGCGGAGAGGGAAGATGACGGAGATCAGAGACCCTACGAGAGAGGAGAGGGTGCGCATCGCCGTGACGGGCGCGGAGGAGCGGATGAGGGGGAGAAGTTCTCCGCGGGGAGAGCGCAGACGCCCGCCCTTCGCCGCAAAATAGACGGAGGCGATGGTGAACGAACAGAGGTAGGAGATGAGCACGGCCGCGCCCGCCTTGTTCACGTCGGCGATGCCCCCTCCCGCAAAGACGAGCAGGACGACGCCCACAACGATCATGACGATCTCCTCGACCAGTTCGATGAGGGAATAGGCGAAGAACCGCTTATTCCCCCAAAAACTGCCGCGGATGATGGCGTAGACGGAGGTGAAGGTGAGGCCGGGGAGGACGATATAGAAGACGTCTGCGCAACGCGGATCGGAGAAGATGCCCGAGAAGGGCGTGCGCAGGAGGAAGAGAAGGAGGGTGATCGACCCGCTCACAGCCGCCGCGAGCAGGACGGCGGCCGCCGTCGCCTTGTGCTCGCCCTCCCGATAGCCTCTCGCACGGTGCTTGGAGATGGTGCGGGAGAGCGTGATAGGCAGGCCCGAGGAGGAGATCGTAAGGAAGACGGCAAACACGGTGAGGGCGACCTGATAGACGCCGAGGCCCTCCGAGCCGAGCGTACGCGAGAGGATGATGCGGTAGACAAACCCGAGCAGATGCTCGAAGATGGTGAAAGCCGTGACGAGCGCGGTCGTCTTATACAAGTTCATGCGTTATCGTATGAGATATGGCAACTTTTTATGAGCGCGTGCATACAATACCTGCGTGAAACTTTCGCTTGTAAGACCCGGCCTCTACCGCGTGAAAAGAGGGCAGACACTCTGTTGCGTCGCCCATGCGTTCGGTCTCCCTCCCCGCGTTCTCGCCGCGGAAAACGACCTCTCGGAGGAACTTTTCGAGGGTCAGCTCCTCAAGATCCCCGCGGCGGCGGGAAATCTCTACATTGTGCGCGGCGGAGAGAGCAGGCGCCTCCTTTGCGGCTCGGAAGAGAACTTCGAGAGGATGAACAAGACCGCTCTCCTCTATATCGGCCAAAGTGTTTTGATATAAAATTCGCCATTTTTCCGTAAAATTCTACAAAAAATACAATATTTCGACATCTATCAAAATAAGGACCCCTCGAAAATGCAAGGCGCGTGAAGGGGATCTCCCCGCTACGTTCGTGAGGAGAAAGGCACAGTTTTTGTGCCCGAATTCATACAATGCAGTAAACCGACAAGGTTTTATATACGGAGGTAATCAATGTCATTTTTTTCCAATTTCTCATCGGATCACTGCCCCGGCACGATCTCGGGCAATCCGCTAAACGGTCTTTGCGAAAAGGTGTGTATCCAGGCGGAGAAGATCTTCGACGCGGGCATCATCCAGACGCGCCTTGAAAATTATACCGCCGTACCCGTCGATCTCTCTCCTGCGAATCCTACATATCCGCTCACTTTCGTGAGCGCCCGCTCCACCTCATCGGTGGGCACGGTCACAAACGTCAACGTCGACAGGCAGGGGGAGGGGTGTCTCTCCCGCGTGCAGGCGACGGTCACCATTCCCATCGAGATCGCCTATGTCGATGCGAACGGCGTGGAGGGGATCGCGACGAGCTCCATCGTCTTAAATGAAGACGTCCTCATGTACGTACCGCCCGCATCCGTCATGCCGTTCACGGTGACGAGCGTCGCATCGTGCGTCTCGCCCGAGGGGACTTTCGACCCCACGACGGGGGCATTCAACATTTCGGCCTGCGTCACGTGCATCCTGAAGGTCGCCATGCAGGTCGAACTCCTCGTCCCCAGCTATGGCTATTCGGCCATTCCCCCCGCACAGGAATATACGCAGGAAGTCTGCACGGGCTTCTTCGAGCTCCCGCTCTATCCGCAGGGCAGGGCTTGCAGTAAAAAGTAACGCGGAAAAACCTCTCTACGGAATCGGAAAAACGGCCCTGCGGGGCCGTTTTACTTGCGCCAAACAAATCATTTCTCAATTGTTGAAAAAGTGAAGAATATTTTCGGGAATACGGTCATTTGCTTGACAAACGTTTTTCCGATTGCTAAAATATAGAAAAAAATTTATAGGAGGTCATCTATGCTGTATCATTCGATCACCGAGACGGTCGGGCATACGCCCCTCGTCGAACTTGCAAACTATGAAAAGGAGCACAACCTGAACTGTAAACTTTACGCAAAACTCGAATGTTTCAATCCCGCAGGCAGTGTGAAAGATAGGATCGCGCTCGCCATGATCGAAGACGCCGAAGAGAAAGGCCTCTTGCAAAAGGGGACGACCCTCATCGAACCGACGTCGGGCAATACGGGCATCGGGATCGCCTCGATCGGCATCGCCAAGGGGTACCATGTCGTGATCGTCATGCCCGAAACGATGTCCGTCGAGCGCAGGAAGCTGATTTCGGCATACGGTGCAGAGCTCATTCTCACCGAGGGCGCGAAGGGCATGAAGGGCGCGATCGCGCGCGCGGAGGAACTTAAAAGAGAGCGCGGCGGCGTCATTTTGGGGCAATTCACAAACCCCGCCAACCCCGCGGTGCACTATCGGACGACAGGCCCCGAGATCTGGGAGGATATGCAGGGAAAGGTGGATATCTTCGTCGCGGGCGTCGGAACGGGCGGCACCGTTACGGGCGTCGGGAAGTATCTCAAAGAGAAGAACCCCGCCGTAAAAATCGTCGCCGTCGAACCCGCCTCTTCGCCCGTTCTTTCAAAGGGCGTCTCGGGCGCACATAAGATACAGGGCATCGGCGCGGGCTTTGTGCCCGATACGCTGGATACGAGCGTGTACGACGAGGTGATCGCCGTCGGGAACGAAGAAGCTTTTGCGGCGGGCAGGGAGATCTCGAAGGAAGGTTTCCTTGGGGGGATCTCTTCGGGCGCGGCGCTCTACGCCGCTACCATGCTCGCGATGCGGCCTGAAAATCAAGGTAAGAACATCGTCGTCCTCTTCCCCGACGGCGGCGAAAAATACCTCTCCACACCGCTGTTCGAGAAATAAAAAAACGCCGCAAAAGAAGCGGCGCTAATAGATCGCTCAATCCTCTTTGTCCGATTCGATGAATCTTCGTAAAATCAGATTGATAAATTGCGAAAGCGAGCGGTCATCCTTTTCCGCCTGAACTTTGAGCTCCTTCAAAAGGTCAGAATCAATGGTAATGCTGATTTTCTCTTTTAACGGCTTCATGGTCTTCCTCCAAAATCATTATAAAATAAATCGTACTTTTGCTTGACAAATCTTATAAAGTAGTATAGAATACTACTAAACCAACAAGGAGGAAAAGAATATGAAGGTCGAAGAGCTCGTTGCGCTTCTCATGGTAGAATTGAAAGAGGATATCGTAGGAATGATATCGAGAGAGGGGAATGCAATCGTCATTGATTTCGGCGACGGCGAGAAAAGAATCATTACAGTTCAATAAAAACACGCGTAAAAAGCGCCGTTGCATTTTTGCATCGGCGCTTTTCTCTTTCTCATTCCGCACTCTATCTTGTCGCCCCTGAAAGGGGAAATGTCGCCTTTGGCGACAGAAGGGTTGACTGCGTCATCATGCCCCGCGCGCGGCTTCTATTTGTCTTACTTTGTCCACGAAAACCTATCTCCGAAAAATCCCCTTAATGAAAACATGGACTTCGTATCGGGGGATTCTTCGGGGGATTGCTTTTGCGGAAAATCTTATTAGCATGGTCGGCTCAGAATGACGCTTTTCCCCAATAAGGTATAACATATTAGAACGCCCCACCCCTTTCATTCCCCCTCCCGAGGGAGGGGGTCTCGCTTACTACCCGCTTCTCTCTCCTCATCTCGATGCCGCGCCACCATGGGCGGCGCGGCTCATGATAGCGTGGCGGAGAGCCATGCGCGGTGTTCGTTAAGAAGATCTTCAAAGGTCTTTTCCTCGATGACTGCATCCGTCCCGTCGAGGCAGAACATCATGAGCGTTTCAAAGCCATACGCCGAATAAATGTATTCGGCAAGCGAGATCATTTACCACATGGGGGGGGGTGTCAAGTTTTTTCGGAAAAGATCTCGCTCAAACTTTCGAAGGGTCGCCGAGGAGGGTGGAAAAGTTCGTGTAGACGACGAACCCCGCCTTCGCCTTGGGCGGCTTTTTCACAAATTTGACGAGGCAGTAGTCAACGGGGATCTTATCGCCGTTCGCATCGGAATACTTCGCGCAGACATTGGCGGCAAAGGCAAGTACCATGTCCGAGGGAGAGCGTCCGTTTGTGCGGATGACGACGTGGCAGGAATGGTATCTTTGGGCGTGGAGCCATACGTCGTCGGGCGAGGCGGAGCGAAGAAGAGCGTCGTTTTGCAGGTTGTTTCTGCCCGCAAAGATCCTGAAACCCTCGTATTCAAAGGCGCGGAAGGGGATCGAGGGCCTGTTCTTTTTCCGCTTCTCCTCTTGCACCTTCAAAAGCCCCGCCGCCTCCAGCTCTTCGGAGCAGGAGAGAAGGTCCTCCTCCGTCTCGGCCGAGAGGACGGCCGCCTTCACGCTCCCGAGATATTCGAGCTCCGAACGCGTCTCCGCCTCCTGCGGGGCGAGCATCTCGAGGGCGCGCTTCTGCTTGCGGTAGCGTTTGAAGTAGCTCTGGGCGTTCTGCGAGGGGGAGAGGAGAGGGTCGAGGGCGATCTTCAGCGTGCCGCCCGCCTCATCGTAGAAGTTGGCGAGTTCGCAGCCCTTCATGCCGCGGGAGAGGGCGTAGAGGTTGGCGGTGAGGAGCTCCCCCTTGACGCGCAGAAGTTCGCACCCTTCGCATTCTTTTTTCTTTTCGAGCGTCTGTACAAGGCGCTTTTCGTGTTTTTTTACGGCCGTCTGCACGGCGGTGAGGAGCTTTCTCTGCTCTGTCTCCGCATGCTTGATGGCGCGCCGCCGCGTGTAGAAGTAGGTCTGCGCCTCCATGAGGGTGGGAAAAGACTTTCCTCCCGCGACGCTCCGCGCATAAAAATCGACGGGCTTTCCATCGCGCTCGACGATGCACGGGGATACCATGTCCGAGAAGATATACCTTCGGACGTGATCGCATAGATCTCCGCCCGCATAGCTTTGGGCGATCGCCTCGGCCGTCGCGGGGGCGAGCCCCGAGACGCGCGTAAAGAGGAAGCGCCCGAGATCCCCGTCCGCTCCCTTGAGCACGGCGCGGAGGGCGCCTTCGTCTGAAGGGTCGGCCTTATCCTGCGGGGCGGGAAGGGCGTACTTCACCCCGGGGAAGACGGCGCGGCGCACGTTTTCGTCCAGCGTCGTCGTCTTGAGCGCGCCGAGGATGAGGCCGTTTTCCACGAGGATGAGATTGGAATATTTGCCCATCACCTCGAGGTAGAGCTCGCGCTCCGTCTCCGCGAAGTCGGAGGAGGAGAAGAGGGTGAAGCGCAGGATGCGTTCAAAGCCCAAAAGCTCTACGCCGCGGATCTCCGCTCCCTGCACCCGCTTGCGGAGCAACATGCAGAAGTTGGGCGCGACGAGGGGCGACGCTTCGTCCCCCTCCTCGAAATAGGCCCCGCAATCCTGCGCATTTGTGTTCAAAACGAGTTTTACGGTGCGCTTGCCCGTGTATATAATAAAGAACACCTCGTCCCGCGAGGGCTGGACGATCTTGTTGACGCGCCCGCCTTTGAGCGAACAGTCGAGTTCTTTTGCGACAAAGCGCAATGTGAAGGCATCTTGCGGCATGGAGAGCTCCTTCCCTTTGGATAACATTATTATAATGGAAAAAAACAAAATTGTAAATAAAAACGCTTTTCTTTTCGGGCGCGATATGCTAAAATATACCGTGCAAAAAAGAAAAGCATTGCAGGAGTTTATAGTATGAAATACGAAGTTGCAGCGAATGAAAAGAGCACGGTCAGGATCACGATGACCTTCACCCCCGAGGAATGGACGGAGGCCAACAACAAGGCCTATATCCAGAACCGCCACAAGTATTCCGTCAACGGGTTCCGCAAGGGCAAAGCCCCCAAGTATATCCTCGAGAACTTCTACGGCAAGTCCCTGTTCTATGAAGACGCGCTCAACCTTCTCTTCGGGGAGAACTACGATAAGATCCTCGAGGCCGAGAAGGAGAACTTCACGGCCGTGGGCGATCCCGACCTCTCCCTCATCGACGATTTCTCCGAGACCAACGTCGGGATCGTCGCCGTAACGCCCGTAAAACCCGACGTGACCCTCGGCGCTTACAAGGGTATAAAAATTCCCAAGTATGAGTATACTGTTACGGACGCCGACGTCCAGAGGGACATCGACGCCGCCCGCGAACGCATCGCGGAGAGCGTTCAGGTCACCGACCGCCCCGCTCAAACGGGGGATACGGCCAAGATCGATTTTGTTGGCACGATCGACGGAAAGCCCTTCGACGGCGGCAGTGCAGACGGGTACGACCTCACGCTCGGCTCCGGGCAGTTCATTCCGGGGTTTGAAGAGGGTGTCGTCGGCATGCAGATCGGCGAGAAGCGCGACGTCGCAGTCACTTTCCCCGAAGATTATCAGGCGGAAAATCTGCGCGGCAAGCCCGCCGTTTTCACCGTGACCTTGCACGCCCTCACGGGCAAGAAGTTGCCCGAGCTCGACGAGGCCTTCGCCAAGAAGATGGGCTCCGAGAGCGTCGAGGCCTACAAGGCCAAAGTGCGCGAACGCCTTGAAAAGAACGCCAAATCGCGCGGCGTCAACGAGACGGAGAACGCCATTCTTTCCGAGATCGCAAAGACCTCTTCCGCCGAGATCCCCGATGCGATGATCGACGCCGAGGAGGAGCGTTCTCTCCAGCGCGTGGAATACAACCTCATGTATCAGGGCGTCAAGCTCGACGATTACCTCTCCTATATCGGCACGACGCGCGAAGAGTATAAGAAGCAGTTCGAGGCAGAGGCCAGAACGGCCGTCTTGCACCAGCTCGTCCTCGAGAAGATCATCGAAGTCGAGAAGATCTCGGCCACCGAAGAGGAGATCGAAGAGAAGATCGCCGAACAGGCGAAAAGCGTCGGCAAAGAGCCCGAAGAATATAAGAAGACGATGGACCCGAGGCAGGTGCGCTATATCGAGAGCGATCTCAAAGTGACGAAGGCCTTCGACTTTTTGATGGAAAGCAACGAAATGGTGAAAACGGAGGCATAAGCATGGACGAGAAGAACGTACTCATTCCCTACGTCGTCGAACGCACGTCGGGCGGCGAACGCAGTTACGACCTCTATTCGAGGTTGCTCGAAGACCGCATCATCTTCCTCTCGGGAGAGATCGACGACGCCACGGCGAACACCGTCGTCGCCCAGCTCATCTATCTCGAAGGGAAAGACCCCACCAAGGATATCATGCTCTATATCAACAGCCCCGGCGGCTCCGTGACGGCGGGCATGGCCATCTATGATACGATGAACTACGTCAAGTGCGACGTTTCGACCATCTGCATCGGCCTTGCCGCCTCCATGGGCGCATTCTTGCTCGCGGCGGGGACGAAGGGCAAGCGCTATGCGCTCAAGAACAGCGAGATCATGATCCACCAGCCCCTCGGCGGCGCGCAAGGTCAGGCGAGCGACATCAAGATACAGGCGGAACATATCCTCCGCATCAAGGATAAGATGACGCGCATCCTCTCCGAGAATACGGGCAAGTCGTATGAGACGATTGCCAACGATACCGACCGCGACAACTATCTCTCCGCCGACGAAGCCCTCGCCTACGGGCTCATCGATAAGGTCTACACCAAGCGGTAATTTTCATTCCACCCCGCCCGTGTCTTTTAATCACGTCATGCTGAGCCGCGCGGTACGCGCGTGTCGAAGCATCACAACATTATAATCAGGTGATTCCTCGGCAAGCTCGGAATGACGAATTCAGAATGGCATGACGTGATAGATTTATTGCTTTGAAAATTTGTTGCTTGCAACAAATTTTGTGAAGGGAGTTTTATATGGCAAAATACGAACAGCGTTGCTCCTTCTGCGGGAAGGAGAAGAACAAGACAAAGAAACTCATCGCGGGGCCCGACGGCATCTTCATTTGCGACGAGTGCGTCGAGCTGTGCAACGACATGATGGCCAAGACGCCCTCCAATGGCCCTGCGGAACAGATCGAACTCAAAAAACCCGCCGAGATCAAGAAGGAACTCGACGAGTATATCATCGGGCAGGATAAGGCGAAGCGGGTGCTCTCCGTCGCCGTCTATAACCATTATAAGCGCATCAACGCCATGCTCGCAGGGGAGAAGGGGGACGACGTGGAGATCGAGAAGAGCAACATTCTCCTCCTCGGTCCTACAGGGAGCGGGAAGACCCTCCTTGCCCGCACGCTCGCGAAGATCCTCAACGTGCCCTTTGCGACCTCGGACGCGACGACGCTTACCGAGGCAGGGTATGTGGGCGAAGACGTCGAGAACATCCTTCTGAAACTCATCCAGAACGCCGATTACGACATTGAACGCGCCCAGCGCGGCATCATCTATATCGACGAGATCGATAAGATCGCGCGCAAGGGGGAGAACGTCTCCATCACGCGCGACGTCTCGGGCGAAGGGGTCCAGCAGGCCCTCCTCAAGATCATCGAGAGCACCGTCGCCAACGTGCCCCCGCAGGGCGGAAGGAAGCACCCCCAGCAGGATTGCATGCGGATCGATACCACCAATATCCTCTTCATCTGCGGCGGGGCGTTCGTCGGGCTCGATAAGATCGTCTCGGCCCGCAAGGACGATTCGGGGTTGGGCTTCGGCGGCAAAGTGAAGCTCGGCGCGAACGAGGTGGACTACACCCTTCTCGACGACGTGAAGCCGCAGGACCTCACCAAATTCGGCCTCATTCCCGAATTTGTGGGCCGTATCCCCATCGTCGTGAGCCTGCAGGCGCTCGACGAGGATGCGCTCGTGAACATTCTCACTACGCCCAAGAACGCCATCATCAAGCAATATCAGAAGCTCGTCGGCATGGACGGGGTGAAACTTACGGTGGAGGACGAAGCCGTCCGCGAGATCGCCAGCACCGCCATCCGCCTGAAGACGGGCGCGAGAGGCCTTCGCACCATCATCGAGGGGCTTATGACCGACGTCATGTACGATATTCCCAGCGAGAAGGATGTGGAGGAGGTCATCATCACCCGCGACTGCGTCTCGAGCGGCGCCAAACCCAAGCTCGTCTATAAAAAAACAGCCTAAAAAGTTTGTTAAGATTTCGCTCATAACATCTTTCAGCTCCGTCGCCTGCGGAGCTTTTTTTGTTCTCAAAGCATTATGGCGGCAGGGCTTGCCAGCTTGGGCCGCCCATGGCGTTACGGCAATCTCACCCTTTCTTGGCCTTTCGAGAATTATTTCCCAAAAATATAGCGGTTTTGATTGAAATTTTCGGCGTATTCGTGTAAAATAGAGGGGAATTAAGGCATCGGAGAAGATTATGGCAGAGGTTGCTCTTAAAAACGTAAGCAAGATTTATCCCGGCGGCGCGCAGGCCGTGTACGATCTCACCCTCTCGGTGAAGGACGGCGAGTTCTTCGTCGTGCTCGGGCCTGAAAAGTGCGGAAAATCTACCGTGCTCCGCCTCATCGCGGGGCTCGAAGACGTCTCTCTCGGCGAAGTCTTTATCGGAGAAAACGCCGTGAACGGCGTCGCGCCCAAGGACCGCGATATTGCCATGGTCTTCCAGAATGCGGCCATCTATCAGCAATATACCGTGGCGGAGAACATGGGCTTCGGGCTCAAGCTCCGCAAGATCCCCCAGCCCGTCATCGACGTGCGCGTGCGGGAGGCGGCGGCCCTCTTGGGGCTCACCGACCAACTCTACAAAAAGCCCAAACAGCTCTCCGCATTGCAACGCCAGCGCGTCGCGCTCGGCGGCACCATCGTGCGCGAACCCAAGGCCGTCCTTCTCGACGATCCGCTCTCGGGCCTCGACCAAAAACTTCGTCTGCAAATGCGGGGGGAATATTCCAAACTGCAGGCAAGGCTCAAAAATACCTTCGTCTATGCCACGGAGGACCGCACCGAGGCCGTCGCCCTCGCGACGAGGATCGCCGTGATGAAAGACGGATTTTTGCAACAGGTGGATACCCCGCAGAACCTCTATGATTACCCCGTCAACCTCTTCGTCGCCGACTATCTCGGCGCCGATCTCGAGATCTGCCGCGATGCGGAACTTCTCGAAGAGGAGGGGAGCGTTCACCTCAAGGCGGGAGAGGATACAGACATGGTATTGCCCGAAGCTCTTACGGCGCGCATCAAAGAGGGCTACATCGGCACGGGGAAGAAGGTAATATATGCCCTTCGCCCCGAGGATAAGAAGGCGGAAGATCTTACGCATCTTCTTCTCTTCGACGGCGAGAACGAATTTACGGTTTTGGAGCGCGACGGGGGCTACGAGACGGATGAGGGTAACGCAGAGCGGGACTTTCTTCCCCTTACCCCGCAGGAGATGAAGGAACTCTCGGAGAAATTCATAAAGAAACCCAAAAAGAAGAAATGATCTCACCAAAGAGCGTTCCCGCGGGGGCGCTCTTTGAGTTTGCAGGAATGGGTTGACAAACGCGCGAAAACGCGATACACTTGATAAAAAGTACTTTTGGGAGGAAGGGCATATGTGGAATGTTGCACTCGATGCGCTCATCGATACATTGAAGCTCTTTCCTTTCCTTTTTCTTCTCTATATCCTGATCGAGCTCATGGAGCATAAAACGAAGGTGGGGAAGCCTTCGCGCGCCCTCACGAGCCGTTGGGCGCCCGCGCTCGGCGCGGCGACGGGCGTCTTACCCATGTGCGGCTTCTCGGTGATGGCCGCCAAGCTCTATCAGCACCGCCACGTGACGATCGGAACGCTCATCGCCGTATTTATCGCGACGAGCGACGAAGGGCTTCTCGTCCTGCTCCTCTCGGAGGGCGGCCTCGGCTGGGGCCCGCGCCTCTATTCCCTCCTTGCGATGATCGGCTGTAAGCTCGTGCTCGCCGTTGCGGCGGGGTATCTCCTCGATCTGATCTTCAAACGCCGCCTCGCGCCCATGCCCGATCGGATGCACGTCCATGCGCATACAGGCCACGGCGAAGAAGGGCATACCCATGTCTGCGAAGAGGGGTATAAAGAACACAAAGAGCATACCCATGTCCACGAAGAACATGATGCGCACGAGGAACATGAAGAGCACGAAGATCACGATCACGGCGACTGCGCGTGCGACGAGCTCTCCGCCTGCGAACATAAGAAGGAGAGCAAGGTTCGGCTGTATTTTCTCTCTCCCCTTCTGCATGCCTTGGAGGTCGCGGCCTTCGTCCTCGCCGTCAACCTCATCTTCGGGTATCTCTTCTATGCGATCGGCGAGGCGCGGGTCGTCGCATTCTTGCGGGATGCGGGGTATTGGCTTCAACCCCTCATCTGCTCGCTCATCGGCGCGATCCCGAACTGCGCGTCCTCCGTCGTCCTCGCCGAAGTTTATGCCCTCGGCGGCATCGGGTTCGGCGGGCTTCTCGCGGGGCTTACGGTGAATGCGGGGCTCGGCTATCTCGTTCTCTTCAGACGGGGGAGCTGGAAGAGGGGGCTTCTGATCCTCTGCGCGATGCTTCTTTTCTCGGTGGCGATAGGATATGCGGCGAGCGCCGTGGAGATCATGATCTGATTTGTCGATAATGAGGTGGTTATGCGGCAGAATGCGCATTGCCTACCGATGAAAAAGCCCGAGGCGGGGCAGGCCGAAGGATTGCGTTTTGGAGCGACCTTTGAAGCGATCGAGGCCTACCATGTCCGCACTGCGGGAAAGATTTTGCTCATTTCCGACGGGGAAGACCTCGCAACGATTGCACCCTTTTCGCGGTCGGGGCGCGCGGTCTTCGTCGTCCTCGCGGAGGGAGATGCTCTCCCGCTCTTTACCATGCCCGACGGGGTGGGCGGCGTCGTCGCCGCAGGGGGCGAAGAGGTGATGCGGGCGGCGCGCTTCTATGCGGGCTTGCAAAAACTTACCCCCCTCCTTCTCCCTTCCGACGCCGCGCTCGACGGCGTTTGCGAGGCGCACGGCCTTGTGAAGATCGACGGGGAGGAGGCCGATCTCCCGCTCGCTGCGGGCGAAGCCGTCTGCGACCTGGCGCGCATGCAAAAATCGCTCGCGCGGGGATATGCGCGCCTGCTTCTCACGCGTCTGGCTGCCTTCGAGGCGAAGGCGCTCTCCCGCTTCGGCAGACGGGAAGACCTTGCGCTCTGCGAACGGGCTGTCTTCGCCGCGGAGAATGTGCAGGAGGGAGAGGAGGTCGTCCGCGCCAATGCGAAGATCCGCGCTTTGGAGGGGGAGGGCTTGCCCCGCGGGGAGGGTTTCACGCTCGCGCGCCGTCTTCCCTTCGGCGGTGAACTTTCCGCCTACCGCGCACTTTTCGCCCTCTATTGCGCCTTTTTTGAATACGGGCGCCCCCGCCACATCTGCCCCGATTACCGTGCGCGCGCAGAACGGGCGGGCGTTCCCTATGCAGACCTCAACATTCCCGCGTGGGAGGAATATATCGCGCGGGCCGCCGCACTCGAGCGCATGCGTTCCGCCTGTTGCGCCGAACTTTGCTTCATAAAAAAGCAGGAGGGGGCGCGACTGCGCACCTTGCGCAAATTGGGCGGGACTGTCCCCGAGCGCATCTCCGCCGAAGATATCAAGATCTTGCCCGAACTTTGCCCAGACGGCCTGACCGCCGTCGTGCGCGATTTCGGCCTTATGGAGTTTTAAGATGACAAAGCAGGAGCTCGTCAGCGAGAGCGATCTCTTCCTTCTCGATCTCGACGGGACGGTCTATATCGGGGATCGGCCTCTTTGCGGCGTGCGGGAGACGCTCGCCTCCCTTCGCGCGATGGGGAAGCGCCTCGTCTTCCTCACCAATAATTCCTCCCTTTCGGAGAGTGCCTACCGCGAAAAACTCGCCCGCATCGGCCTCCTCGAAGCGCAAGACGGGGTCTATACCTCGGGCATGGCCGCCGCGGAATATCTCAAGAGGCAGTTTGCGGGGGCGCGCGTCTTTCTCGTAGGGACGGAGGCGCTCAAGGAGGAATTTGCGGCCGCGGGCATCGTCTGCGACGACGAAGCGCCCGACGTCTGTCTTCTCGCATACGATACCGAACTCACCTTCGCAAAGATCAGGAAATTGGATCTCTTCCTCCGCAGGGGTCTGCCCTTTCTCGCCACCCACCCCGACGACGTCTGCCCGACGGCGGACGGTTCCATGCCAGACGTCGGTTCCTTCCTTGCGATGTTTGAACGCTCCTCCCGCCGCAGGCCCGATCTCATCGTCGGCAAGCCCTACACGGCGATGGGGGAAGCCCTCCTGAGCCGCTATCATGCCGAACGTGCGCATGTGTGCATGGCGGGCGACAGGCTCTATACCGACATGCTCTTTGCAAAGAACAACGGTTTTTTGAGCCTTCTCGTCCTCTCGGGGGAGACGACACGGGAGATGCTCGCGGCCTCCCCGATCGAGCCCGACGCCGTCGTGCGCTCGCTCGGCGAACTTTTGTGAGGGGGGCTCTATGCCCCTTTCGGATTTTGTGTTTATCCGCGCGCCGCGCGCGGTATATATAAGGTAAAAACAAGAGGTAACGCTTATGCAGGAACTCACCCTTCTTTCCCGCGCGCCCGTTCTTCTCTTCGGGCTCTCGGGGGAGATCGATTCGCAGAATGCCGACGCTTTCTATGCCGAGGTCATGGCGGAGTACGAAAAAGCCCCCGCCGACCTCGAATTTGACTGCGCCAAACTCGCGTTTATCGATTCGACGACGCTCGGCACTTTCGTCAAGATCCTCAAAAAGGTGAAGGAGCGGGGCGGGCGCATGAAGCTCAAAAGTCTTCAGCCGCGCCT
Source organism: uncultured Clostridia bacterium (assembly GCA_947598205.1). Classification (GTDB taxonomy): domain Bacteria; phylum Bacillota; class Clostridia; order Christensenellales; family Borkfalkiaceae; genus Gallimonas. Next base: position 1,514 of record CANQFB010000003.1, on the reverse strand, counting down.
GAAAAAGCTCTTTGTCATCTGCGCGCTCGATACCATCATGGAGATAGAGGGATGAAGGAGCTTCTTTGGATGCGCATTCCCCTCGGGAATGAGATGATGACGACGGTCAGGCTCGCGACGGGGGGCGTCTGCGCCCTCAAGGGGCTCGACATCGACGCGAGCGAGGATTGCAAGGTCTGCGTGACAGAGAGCTTGCTCCTCCTCTCCCATGCGGGATTCGGGCAGGCCGAGATCGGCTTTTCCGATGAGGAAGGCCTGCGCGTCTTCGTAGGCGGCATGGGGCAGAGGGAGGCGGGCAAGCCCTGCCCCGAAGACGAGATCTCCGCGGCCCTTCTCGGCGCGCTCGCGAGCGACGTTTGTATGGAGAAGAAGGGAGAGACGGTTATCTCCGTCTCCTTCCGCTTTGCGCCCTGATGGAAGAGAACGAGCTCTTTGAACGGTACAAGCAGACGGGCGATATTGCCCTTCGCAACCAAATCGTCGAGAAGTACCTTTATATCGCCGCGGTCATCGCGAAAAAATTCGTTGGGCGCGGCGTGGAATACGACGACCTGTATCAGGTCGCCGCGCTTGCGCTTGTCAAGGGGGTGGACCGTTTCGACGCATCAAAGGGCATCAAGTTTTCCACCTTCATCACCCCGACTGTCACGGGGGAGATCAAGAATTATTTCCGCGACAGATCCCGCCTCGTGCACCTTCCGCGCAAGGTGGCCGAATTGCGCGCGGACATCAGACAGGCGGCGGAGGCGTTCATGAGCGAAGAGGGCCGCACGCCCACCGCGAGGGAACTTGCGGCGCGCCTCGGCGTCTCGGAGGAAGAGGTCGTCGGTTGCGCGGAAGCGGGGGTGACCGTCTCCCTCGACCGTCCGGCCGAGGGCGGAGAGGGAAATTTTTACGAAGTGCTTCCAGCCTCCTCGGAGAACGAATTTGAAAAGTTCGAGGACCGCGACGCCATGCGCGACGCCCTCTCGACGCTCTCGGAGGCCGAACGGACGCTCATCCACTTGCGCTTTTCGGAGGAACTTTCGCAGGTGGAGACGGCAAAGCGCATGAATGTCTCGCAGATGTATATCTCCCGCCTCGAACGTAAAGTGCTCCAAAAACTCAAAGAGAGAATGCAGAGGGGGACGGTATGACGGAGATCGCCGATTTTTCTGTCCTCAAGCGGGAGATCGCCCGCATGTGTTCCGCCCTCGAGGAGATGGGCGTGCCCGAAGGCGCGGTGTTCTCGAGCAGGGTGGTGGCGCATGAACTTCTGACCAACGCCCTCGAATACGGCGGCGGAGAGGCGCAGTTCTCCTTCAAAGTGGCGGGCGGCGAGATCGCCATCTGCGTGCGCGCCAAGCGGGCCTTCCGTCCGCCCGAGAAGACGTCGCGCGCCGCGCTCTATGCCGAACGGGGCAGGGGGCTCTACCTCGTAGACGCGCTCTCGGTAAGGCGGGATTACAGCGAAGAAGAGGGGATCGTCGCCTTCATCGCGGCCGAAGAAAGTTAAAAAAACGTCCGTCTCGGTG
>CANQFB010000002.1 GCA_947598205.1 uncultured Clostridia bacterium | reverse complement strand
CGACAGGAGTTGAACCTGCACGGTCATCCCACAAGATCCTTAGTCTTGCGCGTCTGCCAATTCCGCCACGACCGCTTGACAGCTTATTTATCATAGCGCATTCGCAAAAAAAAGTCAACAAATATCAATATAAAATTTCATAGATTTTCCGAAATTTTTTTACTTTTTTTATATAGCGCTCCGTTTCGGGGTAGGGAATACGGTCGAGCGTTGCCCCGTCTTTCGAGCAAGTTTCATCGGAAAGCCAATCGGCAACGGTGCCTTCGCCCGCGTTGTAGGCGGCGAGCATCGTCTCCATGACGGGGAATTTCTCCAGAAGATAGCGGATATACAGTGTGCCGACCTGCACATTATAGCTTCCGTCGAAAAGTTTCTCCGCGTTAAAGTCGATTTTTTCGCGGGCGCAGATGAATTTTGCTGTGGAGGGGAGAAGTTGCATGAGCCCGACGGCCCCAGCGCGGCTTTGCGCTTTTTCGTCGAAGCCGCTCTCCGCCTTCATCATCGCAAAGACGAGACAGGGCTCTACGCCGCTTTTTTCGACGATTTCGCGATAGGGGCGGGGGAAGCGGGCGCGCACGGCAAAAAAAGCCGAAACGCATAAAACGGCCGCGAAGGCCGCGCATAACATTCCGATCCCCAGCCGTCTTTTCATCGCATTTACAGTATGCCCGAATGGGGCCCGAAATACCGAAAAGGCAGGGCAAAATGCCCTGGCTTATACTTTTCTCCTCAAATATTTGCCACAAAAGGAGTACTATGCGTGAAATAGTATCTTACTTGATCCCGAGAATATCCCAGACCTCGCGGATCTTTTCGACGGCTTCGTCGATCTCCTCATGCTTGTGCGTCGCCGAATAGCTCGTGCGGATGAGCGCCTTGCCGACGGGCGTCGCAGGGGTGATGACGGGGTTCACATACACGCCGCGCTCCAAAAGCAGTTTGCACGCCATGAACGCCTTTTCGTCCTCATAGGTGTAGATAGAGACGATGGGCGTCGTCGCGGGGATATACTTGATATCCGCCTCGTCGAGTTTCTTCCGCATATAGTCGCCGATCTCGTTCAATGCCTTGACGCGTTCGGGCTCGCGGATGAGGATCTCCAAGGCCTTCCGCGCACTCTGCACGGAGGCGGGGGTGATGCTTGCGCTGAAGATGTAGGGGCGGGAGGTGTGCTTTACGAAGTCGATGACCCGCTTGGTCGATGCCATGTAGCCGCCGAGGCTGGCGAGGGACTTCGAGAAGGTGCCCATGTAGATGTCCACCTCGTCCTCGAGGCCGAAGTATTCCGCCGTCCCCCTGCCGTGTGCGCCAAGAACGCCGAGACCGTGGGCGTCGTCCACCATGACGCGCGCACCGTATTTTTTTGCGAGGGCAACGATCTCGGGCAGTTTGCAGATGTCGCCGCTCATGCTGAACACACCGTCGGTGACGATGAGCGCGCCGCATTCTTCGGGGACCGCTTGCAGTTTCTTTTCGAGATCGTCCATATCCGCGTGGTTATAGCGGAGCATCCTGCCGTAGCTCAAACGGCAACCGTCGTAGATGGAGGCGTGGTTCTCTTTATCGCAGAGGACATAGTCGTGCATGCCGACGATGGCCGAGATGATGCCGAGATTGCTCTGGAAACCCGTCGAAAACGTCATGACGGCTTCCTTATGTAAGAAGGCGGCAAGCTCGTCTTCGAGTTTCTTATGAATGTCGAGCGTGCCGTTCAAGAAGCGGGAGCCGGAACAGCCCGAGCCGTACTTTTTAAGGCCTTCGACGCCCGCCTCGATCACTTCGGGGTTGGAAGTGAGGCCGAGATAGTTGTTCGACCCGATCATGATCGTGCGCTTGCCTTCGATCTTGACGACGGTGTTCTGGCCCGAGGTGAGCTCGTGGAAGTAGGGGTAGATGTTGGCTCTGCGAGCCGTATCGTAGTTGTGTTCCCCTAAAGTTTTTTCAAACAGATCTTTCATGGTATGACCTCTCACGCATACAATTTTCTTAAAATAAAGTTTACGAACCGCGTCGGAAGCAGTTTTTTCAGCCCCACAAAGAGCTTGTACTGCCCGCCGACCGTGATCTTCAAGGGGGGATGCGTGCGGCGTAGCGCCTTTTCCACCGCCTTTGCGACGGTATCGGGGCTCTTGCCGTTCTGCTCATCGTGCTCCATGCGGCGGATGGACTGCCCGATCTTGCCGCCGTAGCCCTCTTCGCCGCCCTCGATGACGCGCGCCGCGGTGAAGCCCGTCTTGGTATCGCCGGGTTGGACGACGGTCACCTTCACGCCGAACCTTCTCACCTCTCCGTCGAGCGCGAGGGAGAAATTGAGAACGCCCGCCTTGGTCGCCGAATAACAGCTTTGGAAGGGGATGGGAAGTTCGCCCGCGACCGAGCCGATATTCACGAGATTGCCCTTCGTCTCCTTGAGATATTTCACGGCGACGGAGGAGATCTTCACAAGGGAAGTGAGGTTGGTATCGAAGATGCGCTGGATGCTCTCCTTTTCCGCATATTCGACAGCGCCCGCGATGCCCATGCCCGCGTTATTGACGACGGCGTCGATGTGTTTTTCCCTCTCATAGACGCGTTGGAAAACATCTTCGACGGAGGCAAGGTCGTTGACGTCTGCCTGCATACATTCAAAGAGCGCGTCCGAGAAAGGGCGGCGCGCCAGACCGTAGACCTTATATCCTTTTTTTGCGAGCCTCTGCGCCGTCGCAAGGCCGATCCCGCTCGACGCGCCCGTTACGATAACTACCTTCGCCATATCCGACCTCGATGATCTTCCTTATTATAACAGTTTTCTTAAAGAAAAGTAAAGAAAAAATGAAAACATTTTTCTCGTGCGCCGATTTTTTGCGAAAAAAGAGCGGGCGGGGCGGCTTTTCGGCAAAGTTTCATAATTTCACCCGCTTTCCCATATAGTAAAGCGTGCTTGAATTCTTGCCGCCGCGCATCCTTGACGCCGTGCGCCATGTGAATGCCAATCTTTTATATGAATTGCGTCTGCGGGCGGACAAGCCCCTGCGGGCCAATGTGGACGGAGCGTTCGTCTTTCTCGGCGAGCGGGGCGTTTGCGGCGCGGGGGAAGCCATCTGCGCGACGGGCGGCGAGGTGGAAGAGACGCTGTTTGCGGCATGCGGTTATTCCGTCTACTCGGTGGAGGACCAGATCCGCCGCGGCTTTGTGACGGGAAGATGCGGGGAGCGAATCGGGATCGCGGGGACCTATGTCTATGAGAAGGGGGCCGTGCATTCCATCCGCGAGATCACTTCGCTCTGCATCCGCATCCCGCATGAGATCCGCGGGTGCGCCGAAGAGATCTTTGCGCGCTGTATGAACGGCGGGCCTGTCTCCGTCCTCATCCTCGCGCCGCCCGGGGAGGGCAAGACGACCATTCTCCGCGACCTTGCCCGCCTCGTGAGCGAAAAGACGGCCTGCAATATCCTTGTAAGCGACGAGCGCGGAGAATTAGCGGCGGGCGATCTCGGCAGGACGGCAGACGTCGTCCGTTTCGCCGATAAGATGACGGCGTTCACGGCGGGCATCCGCGCCATGCGGCCCGAGCTCATCGTGACGGACGAGCTTCTTCCCGAGGATTACGACGCCGTGGAAAGGGCGATGTTCGCGGGTATCTGCGTTTTCGCCTCCGCCCATTTGAAGAGGTATGAAGACGTGCCGAAAAAGCTGTTTTCGCGCTATGTGATCTTGAACGGGCTGGGCAGGATCGCCGAAATAAGGGGAAGTGAGGGGGAGCATGTGGATTAGATTTTTATTGAGCGGGCTCATCATCGCCTTCTGTATCCTGCTCGGCTATCTGGCGGCAAACAAGTACCGTTCGCGCAAGAAGTTCTTCGCCCAATTCGAGGCCTTCAACGCCCGGTATTTGAGCGAACTTTCCTATGCGAGGAAGCCGCTCAAGGAGTTTCTTTCGGCCTATGAATACAGCGGGGAATTCGCAAAAGTTTTGAAGGAATTCAGCGAGAAGAGGACGGTCTCGCTCAAACTTTCCTTTCTCACCAAGGAGGAGCGGGCGGACTGCGCCGATTATTTTGCGATGCTCGGGAAGGGCGATTCGCTCTCCCAGCATGATTTCTTTGCCGCAAAAAAGCAATCTCTTTCCGAAAAGAAGGCCTCTTCGCAGAAGGAGTGCAAGGAGAGGAGTTCGCTCTATCTCAAGCTCGGACTTCTCGCGGGGCTTGCCATCGTTATTCTGATCATATGATAGATATTTCCATCATCTTCAAGCTGGCCGCCATCGGCATCATCATCACCGTGGTCTGCCAGATCTTAAAAAAATCCGACCGCGACGACGTTGCGACCGTCGTCTCCATCGTCGGGCTCGTGATCGCGCTCACCGTCGCCGTGACGATGATCGGCGACCTCTTCAAGACGATACAGGAGATCTTCGGAGTCTATTAGCATGGCGATCTTTCAGCTCGTCGGGATCGCCTTTGTAACGGCGGTCGCGGCACTCATTCTCAAGGAGACGAAGCCCGAACTTGCCTTCGCCGTCACCATCGCAGGGAGCATCATTTTGCTCCTGTTTGTCTTTGAACTCTTCAAAGACAGCGTCTCCATCTTTCAGGAGATCGCCTCTGCGACGGGCATCAACGCATCCCTCGTCAAGATCCTCCTGAAGATGGTGGGCATCGGCTATCTCGTGGAGTTCAGCGCGGGGATCTTAAACGACTTCGGACAGGCCTCCCTCGCCGACAAACTGACCTTCTGCGGGAAGATCCTCATCCTCGTTCTCGCCATTCCCATCATCGAGAGCGTTTTGAAACTCATCGTCAGTCTTCTGGAGCTCATATGACGGCGGCAATCGCATATTATCGTAAAAAGCAGAAAAGGATCAGAAGGATCTTTCTCATTTTGCTCGGAATCGTCCTCGCGGTGGCCGCCGTCTGTGCTGGAAGGGTGAAGTCTGCCCGGGCTCTCACGTCGAAGGATGAGGCGGCCATGCAGGCGCTTGAGGATGCGGTGGAGGAGATGCTGGGCGAGCTCGACACCAAGGAGCTCGAAAAATATCTCTCGACGCTCTCCGAGTTCAAGGGCGTCTCCCTCAAAGAAAAGATCGTGAGCCTCGTCACGGGGGATTATACGCTGAACTATTCCTCGCTCTTTGAATCGGTTGTTGGGCTCGTGTGGCAGGAGGGGCAATCGATGCTTCCCGCGTTTGCGGTGATCCTCGCCGTCGCCATCCTTTGCGGCATTCTGAATTCCGCAAAAAACGGATTTTTGCAAAGTACTACGTCAGACATAATACACTTTGTAGGTTATATTTCCGTGGGTGCGGTCGTCCTCTCCGTCCTCATCGGGGTGTTGCAAGCGGGATTTTCTGCCATCACGGGGATGCAAAAGCAGATGGAGATCGTCTATCCCATCCTCCTGACGCTCATGGCGGCGAGCGGGGGAACGGTCTCCGTGGGCGTCTATCGACCCGCGGTGGCGTTCATGAGCGGGACGATCACAAAACTCTTTACCGCCGTCGTCATGCCCGCCGCCGTCATCGTCATCGTGCTCGCCTTCGTCGGCAATCTCACGGAGGACGTCAAGACGGAGAAGCTCGGCGAACTCTTCAAATCCGTCTCCAAATGGCTCATCGGCCTCACGCTCGGGATCTTCAGCATCTTTTTGACGGTGCAGGGGATCTCCTCGGCCCAGTACGACGGCCTCTCCCTCCGCGCCATGAAATACGTCATATCGGGTTCGGTGCCCCTCGTTGGAAACTTTCTTTCGGGGGGAATGGACGTCGTGATCGCGGGGAGCGTCCTCATCAAAAATGCCATCGGCTCGTTTGCGCTCTTCATGCTCGCGGGATCTGTGTTGAAACCTTTGTTGCTTTTTGCGGCCTTTCAGCTCTTTTTGCGCCTCTCGGCCGCGGCGACCGAGCCCGTAGGCGGGAAGATCTCTTCCTTCCTCACGAGCGTTGCCAAAGACAGCGGCTACTTTCTCGCCGCCCTCCTTTGCATCGCCTTTTTATACTTTCTTACGCTGGTCCTTCTCATTTGTTCGACGGGGGCGATCTATTGATGAAGAGCTATATCCTCGCCATAGCGGGCGTGATCCTTCTCTCCGCGGTCGTCACGATGATCGCCCCAAGCGGGAAGATGGGGAAATTCCTCAAGGGGGCGACGAAGCTCGTCATCCTCGTCGTGATGATCTCGCCCGTGATCTCCCTCGTAAAGAGCGGGAAACCCGATTTCAGCGCGCCCTCCGCCGTCGGATTGGATACGGGGTATCTCAAGGCGTGCAGTGCGCGGCTCGAGCGCGCCGACGAAGAGGAGATCGCGGCATATCTTGCGGAGGAATTTTCCGTCGGTTGCGAGGTGCAGGTCAGCCGCTCGGACAGCGCGCCCTTCCCCCGCGAAAAAATTACCGTCATTCTCGACGGGGAAGGAATAAACGGGGAGGACGGGCATAAACATATTGTGACCTGCATCAAAGAGGCGGTAGAGGCGCGCTACGGCGTGCAGACGGAGGTCTCGTGACGTTCTCGCTCGCCAAGTTCAAAGATTTTTGGAAAAACCGTACTGTCCGCATCGTTGCGGTGTGCATTGCGGCCCTTCTGCTCCTGCTTGCGGCCTACAAGGTGTTCGCGGGGGGATGCTCTTCCAAAAAGGAGAGCTATACGCCGACCGAACGGGAGGAGCGGCTCATTCTCCTCCTCGGCGAGATCGAGGGCGTGAAGGAAGTCAAGGCCATGGTCACGGAGGAAGGGGGCGTTCCCGTCGGCGCCGTCATCGTATTTGAAGGAGAAGACGGGTTTCTGACGCGCATGCGGCTCACGGACGTCACCGCGGCCGCGCTCAATATCGACCGCAAGGCGGTGGTCGTATATGCTTCGGCCTGACCGCCCGCGGCAAAGGGAGGGCGACATCCGCGCCCCGTTAAATTCGGAAATCTTATAATTATAAGGAGATATTACCATGTCGAACACCAAGAAAATCGCACTTATGTCTACCCTCGTCGTCCTTCTCGCGGCCACGGCAATTTTCAATTTCGTGCTTGCGGGAACGGGCGGCAAGAGCGTCGAGAGCGGCGCGAGCGTGCAAGCAAATTACTTCACGACGTACCGCACCGAACGCAACACCACGCGCAGTGAAGAGTTCGTCCAGCTCGACAGCGTGATCTCCGCCTATGAGACGGGGAGCGACGAATATGCGGCCGCCGTGGCGAGGAAGCAGGAACTCGTCGAACTCATGGAAGATGAACTCGTGATGGAATCGGTCATCAAGGCGCTCGGATTTTCCGATGCGTGCGTCTCCATCGGAGAGAACGACAACATCAACGTCTTCATCAATTCCTCCGAACTGACCGCCGAAACGGTGACGCGGGTGTTCTATGCGCTCGAGGTCGAGCTCGGCATCCGCAACGGCAACGTCATAATTATGCCTGTTTATGCGGAAAGTTGAGAAAAAACAGTAGTAAATTCAGAAATTATGTGCTATAATAGTTCCCAAAGGAGCAAGTTATGGCAAGCATTCGATATAACCCCAACGGCCAAAAGGGCAAGATCACATATAGTTCTGACATCGTAAGCGGCATCGTCGTATTGAGTTTGCAGGAGACGGAGGGGATCGAGCTCATTCCTTCCAAGGGCAAGGGCATCAAGATATGCTTTGAAAAAGAGGGCGTATTCGTCGATATTTCGGTGATCGCGCACTATGGCTACAGCGTGCCCGAGCTCGCCTACAGGATCCAGCAGTCCATCAAACAGATGGTCGAATCGATGACGAAATACAAGATCGCCAAGGTCGATGTGCACGTCCAGAGTGTGGTCTTTCCCGATCCCGCCCAGCAGGAGGCCGATCAGGGCGAAGATCCCGACGAAAAAAAGAATTAAAAGAAAAGCTCCCTTTCCCGCCTTTGGGAAGGGGAGATATGCGTTTTGAGGAGTACTTATGAGAAGCGATGCGAGAGAGGCGGCGTTCAAAGTCGTCTTTTCAAGACTTCTGGGCGGAGATTGCCCGAAGGGAGCCCGTACGGCGCTCTACGATCAGGCCAACCTCAACGACGAGGAACGGGCGTTTGCAGAACGCCTTATTGCCACGGTCGAAGAGCGGCGCGAAGATCTTTTGAAGATCATCGGCGAGAAGGTGACGGGTTATTCCACGGACCGCATCTACACCGTCGACAAGGCGATCTTGCTTTTGGCGCTCGCAGAGATCGAATATTTCAACGACATTCCGCCCATCGTCTCCGTCTCGGAGGCGACCGCGCTTGCGGGTAAGTATTCCGCCGAAAATTCCACCGATTTTGTCAACGGCGTGCTCGGGGGGGTCATCAACACATGAACCTCATCGACGGGAAAAAGACGGCCGCAGAAATCCGAGCGGAACTCAAGGACCGCGCGGAGGCGTTTGAAGGAAAGAGCGGCAGAAAGGCGGGGCTCGCCGTTTTGCTGATCGGCGACGACAAGGCCTCGGAGGTCTATGTCCGCAACAAGGAGCGGGCCTGCGGGGAGGTGGGCATTTCATCCTATACATACCGTCTTCCGGCCGACGCCTCCCAAGAGGAGGCGGAGGGGCTCGTGATGTGCCTTGCGGAGGATGATCGGGTGGACGGAATTTTGGTGCAACTGCCCCTTCCCGCCCATCTCGACGAGAAGAAACTCCTCGGCCGCATTCCCGCCGAAAAGGATGCGGACGGTTTTTCCGCCGAAAATATGGGGAAACTCGCCAAGGGCGAGGGCGGTACGCCCGCTTGCACCCCGCGCGGCGTGATGGAACTTCTCAAGCGGTACAACGTCCCCGTGCGCGGCAAACATGCCGTCGTCGTCGGGCGGAGCAAGATCGTCGGCAGGCCTATGGCGCTCCTTCTTCTGAATGCCGACGCCACCGTGACCGTCTGCCATTCCAAGACGGAAGATCTCAAGGGGATATGTCTTCAGGCGGATATTCTCATCGCCGCCGTCGGCAAGCCCCGCTTCATTACCGCCGACATGGTGAAGGAGGGGGCGGTCGTCGTCGACGTGGGCATCAACCGTTCGGAGGGGAAGCTCGCGGGAGACGTGGACTTTGAAGCAGTCAAAGAGAAGGCCTCCCTGATCACCCCCGTCCCGGGCGGCGTGGGGCCGATGACGGTCGCCATGCTCCTTTTGAGCGTGATCGAGGCCGCGGAGAGGACGTTATGAACTTTGCCGCCGTCTACGATCGCTATCGCGCCGCCTTTGAAGCGGCGCTTATCAAAAAGATCGAAAGGGAATCCAAGGGGGCATTCCCGCCCGTCCTTTGGGAGAGCATGCGCTATTCTCTCCTCGCGGGGGGGAAGCGCATCCGCCCCGTCCTCTTCTTGGCCGCGCTCGAGGCGAACGGGCTCGCATGGGCGGAGGAGATGCCGCTTGCGGCGGCCATCGAGTGCATCCATACCTATTCGCTCATCCACGACGATCTTCCCGCGATGGATAACGACGATATGCGCCGCGGAAAGCCCTCCAATCATAAGATGTTCGGGGAGGCGAACGCCATTCTCGCGGGAGACGGGCTTCTTTCGTGGGCGTTTGAGATCGCGATGGATGAGGCCGCGCGCGGCGAGCAGTGGCGCGAGGCGGGAAAGATTTTGGCACATGCGGCGGGCGTCTGCGGGATGGTCGCCGGGCAGTCGGCCGATCTTCTTTGGAAGAGCGGCGGCGAGCGGGAGCTTGAATTTTTGTATGAGAACAAGACGGGGCGGATGATCGTAGCCCCGCTTGAGATGGCCTCTGTGCTCGCGGGGGGCAAGGACCGCGCGGCATGGGTGCAGTTCGGCGAAGCGCTCGGGAGGCTCTTCCAGCTCACCGACGATCTCTTGGATGCGGCGAGCGGAGAGGACGAAGAGCGGCTGACTGCCGTAAAGATATACGGCATGGAGCATGCGGAACGGCTCGCCGACCGATGTGCGGGCCAATGTATGCAACTTCTTAAGACGGTAGAAGCGGACACGGGTTTCTTCGAGGGGATCGTGGGGCTCGTCCGTTCCCGCAAGATATGAGGAGTGCGGATCTTTTTTCGGGGCAATGAGAAATATTTCGCGCGCGGAGGTGAAAAACGCCTCCCTTCCACAACTGAAGAAGATGTGCGACGAACTGCGGGAGGAGATCTTCCGCACCGTTTCGGCATGCGGCGGACATCTCGCGTCCAATCTCGGCGCGGTCGAGCTCACTCTCGCCCTGCACCGCGCGTTTGATTTTCCCCGCGATAAATTGGTGTTCGACGTCGGCCACCAATGCTATACGCATAAGTTGCTTTCGGGCCGCGCCGCCCTTTTCCATACCCTCAGAAAGGAGGGGGGGATCTCGGGTTTTCCCAAGCGCGAAGAGAGCCCTTACGATTGCTACGGAACGGGCCATGCGGGCACGGCGATCTCCGCCGCGCTCGGGCTCGCAAAGGCGCGCGATCTCAAGGGGGAAGAGGGGGAGATCGTCGCCGTCGTCGGCGACGGGTCTTTCAACAACGGGCTCATCTATGAGGCGCTGAACAGCCTGAAGATCCTCGATACGCGCGTGCTCATCGTCCTCAACGACAACGGCATGTCGATCTCGCCCACCGTCGGCGGCTCACACGAAATTTTGGAGGAGATGAAGGGGGAGGCAATCCCTTCGGAGGACGTGCGGCTCTTTGAGCGGTTCGGCCTCAAATATATGGGCGTCTACAATGGCAACGACCTCGAAGAACTTCTCCCCGCGCTCGATGCGGCGAAGGAGGCTCTTAAGAGTGGGAGCGTGCTTTTGCACGTCGTCACGAAGAAGGGGCTCGGATACGCCTTCAGCGAGAACGCGCCCGCCGAGACGCACGGCATGAGCCCGCACGCAGGCCCGCGGACGGAATATGCGCAGGCCCTCGGCGAGGAGCTCATCCGTCTTGCGGAGAGGGATGAACGCATCGTGGCGGTCACGGCCGCGATGACGGACAGCCTCGGGCTGAGGCCCTTCTTCGAGAAATTTCCTGCACGCGCCTTCGACGTGGGGATCTGCGAGGAACATGCCTCCGTCCTCTGCGCGGCGATGGCCGCAGGGGGGATGAGACCCTACTATGCCGTCTATTCCACCTTTTTACAGCGTTCCTTCGACGAGATCGTCCACGACGTCTGCGGACAGGATCTGCCCGTCACCTTCTGCGTTGACCGCGCGGGGATTACGGGGGAGGACGGGGAGACGCACCAAGGAGTGTTCGACCTCTCCTTCCTTGCGCCCATTCCCAATCTCACCGTCGCCATTCCCAAAGACATCGGCGAATTCCGCGCGATGATCAGGGCAAGCGCTTCCTTTGAAGGCCCGCTCGTCATCCGCTATCCGAGGCAGGGGACGGAGGGGGAAGTTTTGCCCCTCGAAATGGGAACATTTGAAGTTTTACATAGTACTATTTCAGACATAGCAGTCCTTGCCGCGGGGGAAAGATGCCTCGATCTTGCGCGCCGTCTCCTCGAAAGGGCGGAAAAAGCAGGATTTTCCTTCACCCTCGTCAATGCGCGCTTTCTGAAGCCGCTCGATGCCCGCCTTCTCTCTTCGCTCGGCCAGAGATATATCGTAACGCTCGAAGATAATGCGCTCATCGGCGGGCTCGGCGACGCCGTTGCGCGTTTTTACCGCGGGGAGGGGCGCACGGTCCGCTCCTTCGGCTATGCCGACGCGTTCATTCCCCACGGGGAATGCGCCTCGCTTGCAAAGAAATACGGGCTCGACGGGGAGGAGATCTTCGCCGTTTTGAGGGAGTTTCATGCGCGCGGATAAGTTCTTTTCGCAAAGGTTTTCTTCGCGTACCAAGGCGAAAGAGGCGCTTGCGGCGGGGCGGATCTTGCGGGATGGAAAGCCGCTTTCCCCGAGCGACGACGTGAAGGAGACGGATGCCTTTCTCTTCCTTGGCGGGGAGGATTTCGTCTCCAACGGCGGAAAGAAGCTCGAGCGCGGTCTCTCCTATTTTCAGATCGATATGCAGGGAAAGACGGTCGCCGACCTCGGCGCGAGCACGGGAGGATTTACCGATTGTCTCCTGCGGCGGGGCGCAGGGCGCGTCTTTTGCGTGGATGTGGGCGAAAACCAGCTCGATCCCGCGATCGCGGCAGATCCCCGCGTGACCGTAATGGACAAGACCAACGCCCGCTATCTCGACGCAGACAGTTTTCCCGTTCCCGTGGACGACGTGGTTTCCGACTTGAGTTTTATCTCGCTTCGCCTCGTGCTTCCCGCGATCGCGCGCATCCTTCCATCGGGCGGGAGGGCATTTCTGCTCTTCAAACCGCAGTTTGAATGCGGGGGCGTAGGGCTTCCCAAGAGCGGCATTCTTCCGCGCGCCCGCCACGCCGCGCTTCTCGGCGGATTTTACGATTTTGCATGCGAAGCCTCTCTTGCGCCGCAGGGGGTCGTCAACGCTCCCGTCGTCGAGGGGAAGAATATCGAATATATTCTCTTCCTCCAAAAGGACGCTTTGCCCTGTGAAAAATATAAATTTATGATGTATGCAAATAATATTTTTTGAATTTTTTCAAAAATTTTCGAGAAATTACTTGATTTTATTCACATAACCGTATATAATGAAGGCATGAAAGTGGGGATCACCTACAATGCAAGTCAGGTGGATAAGTCCGCTCCCATTCGTTTCGCCGCCGCGATCGAGAAGGCGGGGGGCGTCGCTTCGGTCTTCTCTTCCGAGGAGGAACCGGGGGACGTGGACCGTCTTGTCGTCCTCGGGGGCGACGGGGCCGTTTTGCATGCGGCCAAGCGGGCTTCCCGCCGCTCTCTCCCGCTTTTCGCCGTCAATTACGGCCATATCGGCTTTCTCACCGAATTTGAACGGGAAGAAGAGGCGGGGGCGGTCGCACTCGCACTCTCGGAAAATCCCGATACCATCGTAAGGACGCTCATCGAGGTGGATTTCAACGGGGTGAAGACGGACTGTCTGAACGAGCTCTCCCTTCTCTGCCCCGTCACAGGCGGGCGGGATATACGCGCGGGAAAGCTGGCCGTCACCATCGACGGGAGCAGTGCGGGGGACTTCACGGCAGACGGGCTCATCGTCGCGACGCCGACGGGTTCGACCGCCTATTCTCTTTCGGCGGGCGGCAGTATTCTGACCCCCGATTGCCCTGCGTTCATCCTTACGCCCGTCAACGCCTTCTCCCTGAAGAGCAGGCCCATCATCTGTCCCGATTCGAGCGAACTTTCCCTCTCCGTCGATGGGGAGGGCGCGCTACTCGCCTTCGGGGACGGCGAATTTCTGGGCACGGTCTTCCGTGGGGACGAGCTTCGTGTGAAGAAGTCGGAGCGCAAGGCTGTCTTTCTCACACAGAGCCGCCGCGGATTTTTCCGCAGGCTCACACAAAAAATCAATTAAATGCGAAGAGGTACTATCGTATGATGAGAAATGCAAGACATGCAAAGATCCTCGAGATCATTGCCGAGAAGGAGATCGAAACGCAGGAAGAACTTTGTGCCGAACTTGCGGCCGAGAACTTCTCGGTCACGCAGGCGACTGTTTCGCGCGACATCAAAGAACTCCATCTCTTCAAGGTCCGCGGCACCCAGCGCCGTTTCCGCTATGCGACGATCACCGAGACGGAGGGGGGTATTTCCGAAAAGATGCGCACCCTTCTGCGCGACTGCGTGGAATCCATCCGCGTGGCGGGCAACCTTATCGTCGTCAAGACGCTCATCGGCAACGGCGGAAATGCGGGCGCGGCCATCGATAAGATCAATTACAGGGAAGTCGTCGGGTCAATCGCGGGTGTCGACGCGGTGCTCGTCGTCTGCGAATCGGCCGCCGAGGCAAACAGCGTCCGCAGTAAGCTCGAAGCGCTCATCAAAATTTAACATATGCTTAATCGCCTCACGATCCAGAACGTTGCGCTCATCGAGCGCGCAGAACTTGAGTTTTCGGAGGGGCTGAACGTCCTCACGGGCGAAACGGGGGCGGGCAAATCCGTCATATTGGATTCCATCGACTTTGCGCTCGGCGCCAAGGCCGACCGTTCCATGGTGCGTTCGGGCGCGGACGCCTGCTTTGTCTGCGCCGAATTTTCCTGCGACGATCCCGCCGTCGGCGATATTCTCCGCGAACTCGACGTCGATGCGGAAGAGACGCTCGTCATATCGAGGAAGCTCACCGCAGACGGAAAGGGGACCTTAAAACTCAACGGCTATCCGGTCACGGCGGCCATGCTTCGGCGCGTCACCTCGCTCCTCGTGGATGTCCACGGCCAGAGCGAGCATTTCTTTTTACTCAAAGAAGCCAACCAGATGAAGCTTCTCGATTCCCTCGCGGGTGCGCCCGTCTCCGAAAAGAAGGAGGCGATCAGATCCCTTCTTGCGCGGAGAAAGGACATCCTCTTCGAGCTCGCGCGGCTGGGCGGCGACGAGGGCGAACGCGACAGGAGGATGGACGTTCTGCGCTATCAGATCGACGAGCTTTCCCGTGCTTCGCTCGATCCCGAGGAGGAGGAAAAACTCAAGGCCAAGCGGGAGCTCTTCCGCAACGCCGAGCGTATCCGCGAAGGTCTCGCCGAGGCGCGGGAATATCTTCTTGCAGACGGCGGGGCCGCAGACAGTGCGCGGGGCGCGATGCGCTCCCTTCTCTCCGTCGCCAAGTTCGACGGGGAATGCGCTTCGCTTGCCGAGAGGTTAGAGGGTGCGCTCGCCGAACTCGGGGACATCGCAGAGAGCGTAGAGAGGCTTGCGGGCGAACGCGATCTCGACGAGGAAGAGGCGGCACGCGTGGAGGCCCGCCTCGACGAGATCAAGACGCTCAAGAAGAAATATGGCGGCAGTGTGGCTTCCGCCCTCGGATTTTTGGAGGAGGCGGAAAAGGAACTCGATCTTCTCGTGCACAGCGGAGAGCGGTACGAAGAACTCACCAAGGAGCTCTCCTTGCTCGATAAAGAACTTTTTGCCGCATGCAATTCGCTTACGGAGGCGAGAAAGGGGGCTGCGGAAGGCTTTACGAAGCGGGTCATCGCAGAGCTTGCCACCCTCAATATCCCGTCTGCGCGCTTCGAGGTGGAATTCGGCGCATATACCTTCGAGGACGTGGCGAAGGCCACTTCGGAGGGACTCGGCGGCGTAAAATTTCTCTTCTCCGCCAATGCGGGCGAACCCTTAAAGGAGCTCGGCAAGATCATCTCGGGGGGCGAAATGAGCCGTTTCATGCTCGCCGTAAAGGCACAGCTCTCCTCCATGGCGGGCATCGGGACGTATATCTTCGACGAGATCGACGCGGGGATCGGCGGAAAGACGGCGCGCGTCGTCGCCGAAAAATTCTGTAAGATTGCCTCGGGCGTCCAGCTCATCGCCGTGACCCATCTCGCCCAGATCGCGGCCTTTGCCGACAGGGAGTTCCTGATCGAGAAGCGCGAAGAAGGCGGCAAGACCTTTACCCGTATCCACGAGGTCAAGGGGGAAGAGCGGACGGGGGAACTCGCCCGTCTCATCGGCGGAAGCGCCGAGAACCCGCATGTGCGCGCCCATGCCGAGGAGCTGATCGCAGAGGCGGAAAAATACAAAAACTCCCTGTAACGGCTTTTTGGGGAAAGGGAATAGATTTCTTCGGCTTACGCAAATTATCTTCCGTACATGGAGGGTTTCATGCGTAAGCTGAAGTTTTTTATTGCCGTACTTTTAGCGGGCGTTACGCTCTCGCTCGGGCTTGGAACGGGCGCGGTCACGGCGCACGCGGAGACGGCAAAGTATTATATCGGGGGAATGACGGCGGGATTTATGCTCTCGGCGGGCGGAACGGAGATCATCGGCCTTACCGAGGTCGCCGCGGAAGACGGCCTGCACCGTCCCGCAGAGGATGCGGGCATCCGCGTGGGTGATACAATCGTCGCGGTAGACGGGATCCGCATCAAGACCATCTCCGATCTCAACGGCGCTTTGGAGCGTTGCGGCGGGAAGGAGGTTCTGATCTCCCTCCGCAGAAAGGGGGAGACGGCGGAAGTCCCGCTCGTCCCCGTAAAAGATAAGAAGAGCGGGAATTATAAGATCGGCGTGCTCATCCGCGATACGCTCGCAGGCATCGGCACGGTGACCTATATCGAACAGGGCTCAAACCGCTTCGGCGCACTCGGGCATGCCGTATGCGACGAAAATCACAATGCCCTCGAGGTCTCCGATCCCAAGGTATATCTCTGCAGCGTCATCGGCGTCGCAAAGGGTTCGCGCGGTAAGGCGGGGGAATTGAGGGGACTGTTCGTCAACGAAAACGTGCTTGCCAAGGCCGAGCGCGTGGGAGAGACGGGGCTTTACGGAACTTTTGAAAAGAGTTACGATTTCTCCCGTTGCGAACTCGTGGAGGCGGCTCCCATCGCCGAGGCGACCATCGGCAAGGCCATCATCTATTCGACGGTAGACGGCGTTTGCCCGCAAAAATACGAGATCGGTATCGTGAAGGTTGACGCCGACAACAAGGAGAACAAGAATTTCGTCATCAAAGTGACGGATGAGAGGCTTCTCGATGAGACGGGGGGCATCGTGCAGGGCATGAGCGGCAGTCCCATTTTGCAGAACGGCAAACTCATCGGCGCAGTCACTCACGTCTTTTTGAACGATCCTACCCGCGGATACGGCATCGGTATCGAGCATATGATAGGAAATTAAGTCGAATTTTCACATATTCCGGTTCATATCATGAGATATGAACCTTTTCTTTATCAAGGATGCGCTTTGCCGTGCGACGGAGAAAAAACGCAACCTCGTCATCTTCGGCGTCATCTTTTTGGCGGGGATGATCCTCGGCATCTGCTTTGTGAAGACGCCCGCATTCTATGAGTTCCATCTCAATGGGTGCGACCGTTTTCTTACGCGGGTGTGCTATTCGGAAAGAAGCGTCTTTCTCATCTTTCTCGAGAGGACGGCGGGATGTGCGCTCCTCCTCATTCTCACCCTCGCGGGCGGAGTGCATATCGTGGGGCTTGTCGTGCCGACGGCCGTGCTCATCTACCGTTCCTATACGTTCGGCGGGCAGATCGCCATCCTCTTCGGGGTCTATGGCGTCTCGGGCGCGCTTGTCGCCCTCGTGCTCTATATCCCCATCCATATCATGATCGACGTCATTTTGCTCTTCGGGACTTCGATCTCCGTTTGCAGGTCGCGCTGTTTTCGCTTCGGAAAGCAGGATTTTTGTGAACTCGCCCTCGACTTTCTCGCCCTGCTTCTCCTCATCGCCGCGGTATGTCTGATCGAAATGATCTTGCTCCTTGCCATTTTTCACCCGCTCGGAAATCTCTTTTGAAATGCGTATAATCATGAAAAACGGCACAAACTGAAGGTATGAAGAAATTATTGTGCACTTCCCTCATGCTCGTCGCCGCTTGCGCGGCGGTCATCCCCGCCAAGACGGTGTCCGCCCGTGCGGAGGAGTTTGCCCCGCACTGCAAGGCGGCCTATGTATGCGACGGCGCGACGGGAACAAAGGTTTATTCCAAAGACGAAAACAGGAGGCTTCCCATTGCGAGCATGTGCAAGATCATGACGCTCGTTCTCTCCTTTGAGGCGGTGGAACGCGGGGAACTTTCTTACGAAGAGAAGATCTCCGTCAGCGAAAGCGCCGCGGGAATGGGCGGCTCGCAGGTGTTTCTCGACGCGGGTTTGAGCTATACCGCAGAGGAGCTCATGAAGACGGTGGCCGTCTGTTCGGCTAACGATTCCTGCGTGGCGCTCGCAGAGCGCATCGCGGGGAGCGAAGAGGGCTTTGTTGCGAAAATGAATGCGCGGGCGAAGGAGCTCGGCGCGGAAAACACCCTCTTTGCAAATTGTACGGGGCTTCCGAAAGAGCCGCAATATTCCTGTGCGAAGGACGTCTCCGTCATGCTCCGCGCCCTCATTTCCCATAAGAAATACTTTGAGTTTTCCACCGTGTGGCTGGAGGATTTCGCCCATCCGGACGGAAGGACGACGACCATCACCAATACAAACAAACTTATCCGCCAATATCAAGGGTGCGACGGCGGTAAGACGGGGTTCACGAACGAGGCGGGCTTCTGCCTCGCCGCGACGGCAAAGCGGGGAGATACCCGCCTGATCTCCGTCGTCATCGGCGGAGAAGACTCAAAATCGCGCTTTGAAGCCGTAAAGAAAATGTTCGATCATGCCTTCGGGGCATATGAGACGCGTAAGATCTTGGAGGCGGGAAGTCCCGTCGAGGAGAAGGCGAAGGTCGCGGGGAGCAGAAAGAGGGAGATCCTGCAGGTTCCCGAGGGGGATCTGTGCATCTTTACAAAGCGCGGAGAGGAGGCGGACGTGCAAGTCAGGCTCGAACAGAGCGAAGGGCTGAAGGCGCCTATTGCCAAAGGCGATGAAACGGGTTGGGCGATCCTCTATCAAAACGGCGTAGAGATCGCGCGGACGAGGCTGATCGCTACGGAAGATGCGCCGCGCCTTCGCTGGTGGGACGCTCTCCGCGAGACGGCCCGAAATTGGCAATAAGGAGAATTTACAAAGTACTATGCGTGACATAATCGGCGTTTTGCCCCCGATGTCACGCTTTTTTTATTGACCGATACGGGCTCTCATGTTATAATAAAATGTATGAATACGAGAGAAACGCTTAAGATCAATGCAAGGGGACATCTTGAGATCGGCGGGGCGGATGCTTGCGAACTCGCGCGCCGCTTCGGGACGCCGCTCTATGTCTTCGACGAGAAACACATCCGCGATATGATGGCCGTCTACCGCGACGCCATCGAAGAGGAATACGGCGGGCGGGGTCTTGTGCTCTATGCCTCCAAGGCCTTTTCCTGCGAGGCGATTTATGCGATCGCGAAGAGCGAGCGGATCGGTGTAGACGTCGTCTCGGGCGGAGAGCTCTTTACGGCGCTTGAGGCGGGATTCCCCGCGGAAAAGATCTATATGCACGGCAACAATAAACTGCCGTATGAGATCGCGGAGGCGTTGGATGCGCGCGTCGGCCGTATCGTGATAGACGCCCTTTCCGAGGCCGATCTCATCGAGGAGGAGGCGGAAAAGAGGGGCGTCGTCCAAGGCGTGCTCCTGCGCATCAACCCGGGCGTGGAGGCCCACACGCACGCCTATGTTCAAACGGCCACTCCCGATTCAAAATTCGGATTTTCGGTGGAGAGCGGCGCGGCGGAGGCCGCCGCAAGTTATGTTCTTTCCAAGAGGCATCTGAAACTCTATGGGTTTCATTGCCATATCGGTTCGCAGATCTTCGAGAAGCAGTCCTTCGTCATCGTCGCCGAAAAGTGTTTGAAATTTATCGCCGCTATGCGCGAAAAATTCGGCTTCGAGACGGAGGAACTCGATCTCGGGGGCGGCTTCGGCATTTGGTACAGCGAGGAAGACCCCAAGATCTCCGCCTCGGACTACCGCGGCTATCTTGACGCACTCTTTCGGGCAGTGAAGAAGGCATGCGGCGGATACGGCTTGAAAGAGCCCTTCATTCTCCTCGAGCCGGGCCGTTCCATCGTGGGGGAAGCGGGCGTCACGCTCTACACGGTGGGTGCGATCAAAGAGATCCCCGGCGTGCGCAAATATCTCGCCGTAGACGGGGGAATGTTTGATAATCCCCGCTTCTGCCTCTACGGCTCCAAATATACGGCAGTGCTCGCGAACCGCGCCGCTGAAAAGGCGGAAGAGATCGTCGCCGTTGCGGGCAAATGCTGTGAGAGCGGCGACCTCATCGGAACGGCCTTCAACCTCCCCAGGGCGAAGACGGGGGATCTTCTCGCTGTTTTATCGACGGGGGCCTATAACTATTCGATGGCCTCCAACTATAACCGCAACCTCATTCCGCCCGCAGTTTTGGTGAGAGGGGGCGAGGCCTCATATATCGTAAGGCCGCAATCCTATCGCGACCTTGTCCGAAACGACGTGATCCCCGATTATTTGAAGTAATATGTCTGAAATAGGTCATTGCGGAAGCCCTCCGAACGGGCGAAATTTTGCGAAATCTCCGCTTTTGGCTTGCTTTTTTCGGTAGTCCGTATTATAATCATAATAATGGGAAATGTAGCGGATTATTTTATTGAACTCCTTGCGAGCCTCATTGCGGTGACCGTCGTCCTCACGCTCCATGAGTTTGCGCACGCCTTCGTCGCCTATAAATGCGGAGATCCCACGCCCAAGTGGAACAAGCGGCTCTCCGTAAATCCGCTTCGCCATTTCGATCCCTTGGGGCTCATATGTTTTGCCCTTGTCGGATTCGGATGGGCGAAACCCGTGCCCGTCAATCCCGCAAACTTCAAAAAGTACCGTCTCGGTTTGGGACTTACGGCGAGTGCGGGGATCGTTTTGAACTATGTGCTGGCCTTTGTTTTCTATCCGCTCGCGCTCGTCGTCATCAACTTCATGCCGCACATCGTCTTTCTCTACGATTTCCTCCGCTATCTTACCTTGCTCCTGTATTCCTATAACCTCTCGTTCTGCGTCTTTAATTTGTTGCCGCTCTATCCTTTAGACGGCTTCCGCATCGTAGACGCATTGAATAAACGGCGGGGGAAGGTCTATCGCTTCTTACGCAGTTACGGTCAATGGATCTTGCTCGGCCTCATTGCGGAGAGTTTTATTTGCAACCTGTTCGTGCGCTTCGGGATCTGGCAGATGGATTGGTTCAATCTCCTCGGCTGGATCATGAAGTTTGCGACGAAGTATCTCGGGTTCCCCATCTTGGCAATCTGGGGGAGGGTCTTCGGAATGCCGCTCGGCGATGTTTGGAGATTGTTATTATGGTAGAAGAGCTCAAAAAAGAAGAAGAGCGGGAAGACGAAGAGGTCTTCGAGCTCGTCGACGACGCCGTAGAAGTGCGCTCCGACGAGCTTTTGGAGGGTGCGGAAGAGCCATCTTTTGCGCCTTCGTCCGCCATATATTCCGATCCTGCCGCTGGCGACGCCCCCGAGGAGATGAAATTCGTCAAAGAAGATCCCTACAGGGCCATCCGTTCGAGGTTTGAATCCAACGTCGATTACACGACCGTTCTCTCCAACTTTGAGGGGCCGCTCGACCTCTTGCTCTATCTCATCAACCGCGAGGAGATCGAGATCAAGGATATTTTTGTCTCCGAGGTCACCGAGCAGTTTCTCGATTATATGAAGGGGCTCCCTTATCTTGATGTGGACAAGGTGACCGACTATCTCAACATCGCGGCTTCCATCATCAAGATCAAGGCGCAGGCCCTCGTTCCCAATCTCGAAGACGATCCCGAGATCGCGCAGGAGATCGAAGACGACAAGGCCGAACTCATCCGCGCCCTCGAGGAATACCGCCTCATCAAAGAGGAGACGGCGAAGCTCAAAGAGCTCGAGACGGTGGGCTACTACTTCAAAGAGCCCGATAAAGACGTGGGGGAGACGCGCACCGTGTTTACCCTCGACGGGCTCGACCTCGACGGGCTCATCGACGCATTCAAGCGCGTCCTCGTACGGCAGGAACGGGACCGTGAAGACGAAGAATTCCGCGAGATCCCCCGCGACGAATACACCGTTTCCCAAAAGATCACCTTCATTTTAGAGGTCTTCGAGGAAAACCGCGAGGTCCGTTTCGAGGAACTCTTTACGAAGGACTTCACGAGGGGGGAGATCGTTACGACTTTTCAGGCCCTTCTGGAACTTCTCAAACACCAATTCCTGCATGTGAGGCAGGAGGCCGCATTCGGACAGATCTTCATCACTTACAACCCCGATGCGAAGGAGGCAGAACTTGGACAAATTGACGAATATAATTGAGGCGATCCTCTTTGCCTCGGGAAGGAGCGTTCCCGTCGCCGATATTGCGGAAAAGCTGGGCGCAACCGACGGGGAGATGAAGAAGGCTTTGAAGGAACTGCGCGAGAAATTCAGCGGGGAATCGGGTATCTTGCTCCTCGAATTCAACAAGAAGCTGCAACTCGCCTCCAATCCCGATTATAAAGAGGGAGTCGCCTCCGTCCTCAATCCCATTCGCGAGAAGGAGCTCACCCGCACCATTTTAGAGTGCGCGGCCATCGTCGCCTACAAACAGCCCATCACGCGCACCGAGATCGAGACTTTGCGCGGGTTGAACAGCGACTACGGCGTAAACGCCCTTTTAGAGCTGAAACTCATCTATCCCTGCGGGCGGAAGGACGCCATCGGCCATCCCGTTCTCTTTGCGACGACGGATGAATTTCTGAAGCGGTTCAAGCTCAATTCCCTTCAGGATCTTCCCGACTACGACGAACTCATGAAGGCCATCTCCCGTCCCGACGAGGAGCGCGACGCCTATCTCTACAACCGCGAAGAGTGGGAAAAGATCGACGCAGAGAGCGACAGCACGCTCGGCGGAAACGGGGAAGGCGCGCCCAAGCCCCAGCCCCAACCTGCGCAGAAGAAGCAGGGGAAGGAGGAGGTCGTCGAGGGCGGCTATGAGATCCCAGACTTTTTGAAGGGGCTCGACGATACCGATATTGTAAAGATCTCCTGACCGTTTTTTTCCAACTACATAAAAAAATGACATTCGTCCATATTAGGTGTATGGACGAATTTTTTATTTGGGGAACATTTCTCGGAGCATTTTTCCTGTTTGTCCCCATCTTCGTCTATGCGGATTATTACGCGAATGCGGGCGCGAACAGGCTTTGGTTCTCTTTGAGCCTCTACGGAGTGCGTATCTTCGGCGGCTACTCGGAGTTGCGGCGGGAGGGCATCGCCGTCCATTTGACAAAGAAGTTCGCCCTTCTCCTTCCTTACGGGAAGATCTTCGACCCGCACAGGAAGCACGTGTTCGCGAAGGCGGTACGCCTTTGGGAGTTCCGCCAAATCGTCGAGATCGGCGGGATCGACCGCATACAGGCTGTGCTTGTCGCGGCGGCGATCGGCATTCCGAGCGGCTCTATTTGGGGGTATCTCCGCACGCGCTATCCCTACGTCTCCTTCAAAAACAGCGTCGTATTTGCCAAGGAACGCTGTTTGAAGCTGACATGCAGGACGGCGATCGTGACCAATCTTCTCTCAGTCTCGATCGCCCTTACAAAAAAACTTATGGAGGCATTGATAAATTGGATAAGAACAAAAAAATCGACGGCATCATGGAAAAGACAGCTGAAAGGTTGACGGCCCTTGTGGATGTGAACACCGTCATCGGCAAGCCCGTGTTTTCGGCGAGCGGGGCGCAGATCATCCCGTTCACCAAAGTGACGATGGGCTACCTTTCGGGCGGGGGCGAATACGGCGAGGTCAAGGCCGTGAAAGAGGACGAATGTTTTCCCTTTGCGGGCGGCGCGGGGACGGTGGTCAATATCAAACCCGCGGGCTTTCTCATCGACGACGGGAAGAAGTGCCGCATCGTCAAGATCACCGACGACCCGCTGGACGGCCTCATCGAGAAGGCGGGCGAGCTCGTAGAGAGGATCGCGCAGAAAAATGAAGGGAAATAGATTGATCGCGGCGTGCGCCGTCTTGCTCTCCTTCTGCTTCTTCGCAGTCCCGCGGCCCAAGACCGCGTTTGCGGCGACGGAGGCGAAGGGGGAGTGCGTCGTCGAGGCGACTTCCCGTCGCATCCTGCACGAAAAAGACGCCACGCGCCGCCTGCCCATGGCGAGCACGACCAAGATCCTGACGGCGTCCGTCATCCTCGAAGATTGCGATCTTGAAGAGACCGTCGTCATTCCGAAGGAGGCCGAAGGGGAAGAGGGATCGAGCGTCTACCTCAAGGCGGGGGACGAATACAGCGTGCGCGATCTCCTGTACGGGCTGATGTTGCGCTCGGGGAACGACTGCGCCGTCTCCCTCGCCATTCATCACAGCGGGAGCGTGGAACGGTTCGCCGAGGTCATGACGGTACGAGCCGCCATGATGGGGGCGGAGAACAGCTCCTTCAAAAATCCCCACGGGCTTCCCGACGGCGGGCACTATACGACGGCGCGCGATCTGGCGCTCGTGGCGGCCCACGCCTTGGGAAACGAGACTTTCCGCGAGATCGTCTCCTGCAAATTCTACGAGCCGCGCGGCTGGAAGAATAAGAACAAGATGCTCTGGCAATACGAGGGGGCGACGGGCGTGAAAACGGGCTTCACGGTCAATGCGGGCAGATGCCTCGTGACGAGCGCGGAGCGGGAGGGAATGCGCCTTGTGTGCGTGGTGCTTGGTTGCCCCGAGATGTATGAACGCACGGCCGAACTTCTCGACGGCGCATATGAGGCCTACAGCATGATCCCGCTCTGCGACGCCTCCGCGCCGTGGGAGGGGTTTGCGATCAAGTACGGATTCGCCTATCCCCTCAAGAAGACGGAACTGCGCGCTCTGCGCTTTGCCGATGAACTTTTATCCCCGCTTCCCGATAGATCGGGCGCCCTTGCGGGGCAAATGAAGATTTACCTCGAAAACAGCTTGATTTTTTCGCAGAATTTGTATATCATGTAACCGTATATATAAGGAGCGCGGGATCTTTCCCGCAACAGATATGCGGATCAACAAATTTCTTGCAATGCAGGGCGCCGCGTCGCGGCGGGGCGCCGACGCCATCATCGCCGAGGGAAGGGTGCTGATCAACGGGAAGACGGCCAAGGCGGGCGACGACGTGTCGGAAAGCGACGCCGTCACGCTCGACGGCAAGCTCCTCTCCCATAAGGTCAAATACGAATATTATCTCCTCAACAAGCCCAAGGGTTGCGTATGCACCGCACACGACGAGAAGACGGAACGCCCCCGCAAGACGGTGATGGACCTTCTCCCTGCAAACGCAGGAAGGGTCTTTCCCGTCGGAAGGCTCGATTACGATACCGAGGGCATGCTCATCCTCACAAACGACGGCGATCTTTCCTACCGCCTCACCGCACCGCAGAGCGAGATCCCCAAGACCTATCTCGTCCGCGTCGAGGGCTCTGTATCGCCCGCAGAGCTCAACCGTCTGCGTGCGGGCATAGAGATCGAAAAGGGCGTCGTCACCAAGAAGTGCAAGATCTCCGTCGTCGAGACGGATAAGAGCTATACAAAGTTGCACATCGTCCTCACCGAGGGGAAGAACAGGGAGATCAGAAAGATGTTTGAAGCCATCGGACGGCGGGTGGAATTTTTGAAACGGATCAAGATCGGCGAGCTCACCCTCACGGGGCTTGACCGCGGCGGGGTGAGAAAGCTCACCGATGAGGAAGTTTTCTACCTCAAAAATCTGTAATTATCCGAAACCGATATTCTGAAGGCCTGTCTTATTCGTTCCGACTGACGGGTCTTTTTTCATTCCGACGGTTTTTTCTATTCATAAAAAACGAATTTATTCATGTTCATATAAATCAAAATGAAAATACTTTTCAAATTTCATCCGAAAGAGCGGCCAAAAGATTTGACAAAATTCCTTAAATTATTGTAACATATAGATATAAATGGATAAAATGTATAATTTTCATGTAAATTTTGCATTTTATGCACGAAGTTGTAAAAGGAGAAAAAGTATGAACAAGATCAAGAAAGTGTTTCTTACGGTACTTGGCGCAGTCTTGTTTGTCTGCATGGGCGTCGCGATCGCCGCATGCGGTTCAGGCAAGAAGACGCAGTATTCCGTCAACACGGAATATATCAGTACGCAAGGCACGGTAACCGTCTCTCCCGAGGGAGAAGACGGGAAGTGGGATGAGGGGACGGAACTTACCGTCACCGTAACCCCTCAAACGGGCTATGCCGTCGATACCTTCACGGTAAACGGCACGGATAAGAAGGACGAACTTCAAAATAACGCCTATACCTTCACGCTCGTGTCCGATACCGACATTGCGGTCACCTTTAGGAACACGGCTCCCGAGGTGAAGAAGTTCTCCGTCACGGCAAACACGCCCGAAAACGGCACGATCAAGATCGCGCCCGCGGCCGATGCCGAAGGCAAGTATGCCGAGAACACCGAGATCACGGTCACGCTCGAGCCCGCGCAGGGCTACGAGGTGGATACCTTCACGGTAAACGGCACGGATAAGAAGGGCGAACTTCAAGATAACGTCTATACCTTCGAGATTTCGGGGGAGACGGCGATCAACGCCACCTTCAAGTCCACGCCTCCCGAGGTAAAGAAGTTCTCCGTCACGGCGAACACGCCCGAGAACGGCACGATCGAGATCACGCCCGCGGCTGATGCCGAAGGCAAGTATGCCGAGAACACCGAGATCACGGTCACGCTCAAACCTGCGCAGAACTTCGTGGTCGATACCTTCACGGTAAACGGCTCGGATAAGAAGGGCGAACTTCAAAATAACGTCTATACCTTCGAGATTTCGGGGGAGACGACGATCAACGCCACCTTCAAGGCCACACATACCGTGAGCGTTACGATCACGCCCGAGGGCAAGGCGACATATACGCTTGCTCCCGCGCAGGGACCGTATGTCGAGGGAAGCACCGTCGTCCTCACGCTCGAGATCACCGATGAAGAATACGAGATCGATTCCTTCACCATCGGCGGCGTTGATGCCGAATGGGACGAAGGGGGGGGGTATGTGAAGACGTTGACGGTGAATTCCGATCTCACGGTCGCGATCGCTCTCAAAGAGATCCCTTCGGTCTTCGATAGCGCGATGCGCGGCGAATGGCATCATATCACCCCGAACGGAAATAATTTCAAAGTCGCCGAAGAGGTCGCCCTCTCCGTCGATAGAAACACCGCCAAAGTAGACGGACACGATGCAACGGTCGATACGACGGACGGCATTAAACTGACCGTGGATGAGACGGAATACACCGTCAACACGATCTATGAGGGCGCGATCCTTGCGCTCGTCGGCGGCGATACGACCCGTTACCTCATCAAGAGCGCGGCCGTCACGCCCGTCGTGCTTCCCAAAGAATTGCAGACGAAATGGGCCTACGGCTCTGAAAGCGATCCCAAGATCGTCGAGATCAAAGACGACGGCACGATCTCGCTTCCCTTCCTCGGCATTGCGACGGGGACGATCATCGCCCACCATGCCGACGAGGGCACCTTTGCCATCGTCTGCGCCTATGGCAACAGCTTCTATTATCTGGTAGCGGAATATGAGGTCGGCCAATCGCTCAAGCTCACCTACAACGGCAAAACGGGCGAGCAGGTGCAGGAGTGCAGGCCCGCTCCGACGACCCTTAAAGTGGTTCTCGTAGAGAAGGTTGATTATAGCCAGACAGAACTCGGCGGTGAACTTGTGGATTTCTTCTGCGAGGCGCATGAAGATTTCTCGTTCACAAAGGGCGAAGACGGCTCCTATCTCTTCCCTGTTGCGTCGGAGGTCGCCTTCAAAGTCAAAGTTCCCGAAGGATACACGCTCAGCCAGCTTGAATCGAACACCCTTTCGAGCTATCCGCCCGTCGTCGAGCCCAATAACCAAGGCTTCTATGTGATCACGACGGAATATAAAGAAGTCAAGATCACCTTGACCTATTATAAGAATTCCATCTTCCCCGCAGAATATCAGGGCGAATGGGCGAGAATTTCGCACGGCTCCACGACGGCTGGTACGAGCGCGACGCTTAAAGTCAATTATCAGAGCGGAAGGGATAGTATCACATATTATGCCGACGCCTATAATTACGACACCGCGAGCAACCTTCAAGGCAACGCGACGGAGGGCTTCACCTTCTCGATCGGCTACGGTAGCAGTAAGACGAACTATAAGATCATTCTCATCGACGGATTCCTTATCATGCTCAATGCCGATACGAACTCGGTCGCCGAAGTGCTCTATAAGGCGGGCGAGCGGTTGAACGCCGTATCGCTCGACGCATCTCTCGTCGCAGTGCTCAAAGATACGAAATGGGTCTCCGAGGGCGGTTCCACGATCTCGGGCGACGCCAATGGCGCGCTCACTTTGCAGGCAGACAAAGACATCGCGACCTATTACGGAGACGACTGCAAGGTCATCGTCCTTACAAACGACGCCGAGCATTTGAGCTTTACGGCCTTTGTCGACGCCTACTATGGCAGATATTTTACCTTTACTTACGCCGATACGGATGGCGATAAGACGCTCACCTTAAAGGATGCGGGCGGCAAAGAGGTCGTCTTCACGCCTGCTCCCGAGACATACTCCGTGACTGCAAACGTCGTGAAGGACGGCGCGGTCTCCACGGGCGCAACGGTCACCCTCAGCGATCCTTCTTCCAAGTTGGGCGGCTATAAGGCAGGAGAGGTCGTAACGATCACCGTCAAGCTCAATGTCGGCTTTGCGATCGTCTCTGTCACGGCCGACCACGGCACCGTCACGCCGAGCGAGGAGAAAGAAGGCGTCTATACCATTACAGTGGAACAGGATACCGTGATCACGGTCACCCTCAATACCGTAGATACCGTTAAGATCGTTCTCCAACAAGAGAACGGGAGCGGAGCCTATCTCGAAACAGCCGACGGCAGCGTTTATTCCAACAACAATGGGACTTATACTTTCAATAAAGGCGCGAGTGTCCGCGTAAGAACAGGCAAGCCGACTTCTCAACGCCCCGCGACGGTTACCTATGGCGAAACGGTGCTCACGCGCGATGATGAGGCGAGCGACGCATCTTCCAGCTACGAATACTATTCGTTTACGGCCGATAATGGCGGGATCGTGAAGGTCGTGTTCGTCTCGCGGGTACGTATCGAGTTTACGGGGACTGCCTCGAACGGGACGGTCGAAGTCGAGGGGGCGAACGCCTACCACAGCGGCAGTTTCTGGTTCGTCGATGTCAATGTTGAATTCACCTTCACGGTCAAGCCCAACGAGGGTTATATGATCGACGCCGTTACCATCGGCGATGAGCCCATCGAGGGGACAGACGGCGTGTATAAGTACACCATCACGGATACCGTAAATAAATCCATCCGTGTCACCTTCAAGGTGCTTCCCGATCCTCTGCCCGAGAGTTTGGCGGGTAGTTGGTATATTGTAAGCGCGAGCGGCAGTAACTTGACCGTTGAGGCCAATCCGACCCTCGTTCTTACGACGAAGAAGGCGGAGATCGATGGCGAAAATGCGACCATCACCGAGACGGAAGGCGGCTTTACCTTTACGGCAGGCGGGCTCGAATATGCCATTAAGGAGATCTACGAAGGCGTGCTTTATTCGCTCTCCATAAGCGGCGGCGCGACGTCGTATCTCATCAAGGGCGCAGTGCTTCCCACCGTCACTGTTCCCAAGGACCTCATCGGGAAATGGGCATATGGTTCGGCTTCCGATCCCACGGTAATTGAGATCACCGAGGATATGGTTCCGCTCACCATGGTCTATACCTCGGCGAACAACGGTAAATTCCTTGCCATCGATACGACCGAGAGAAAATTCGTAGCGATCGCCGCCGCCTATGGTACGATTTATTATGCAACGGGCGAATATGAGCCCGGCAAGTCGGTCACGTTCCACTTCACGCGTTATGGTTCTTCCCAAGAGCAAGTTTGCACGCCGGCTCCCACGACGATCGCTCTGACGATCAACGCCAAGGATGCAAGCAATGCCAAAGTAGAGGGGAGCGAACTCACCGAACTTTTCTACGACGACGCGACGGCTGAGGCAGTCAAGAACGAAGACGGAACGTTTGCTCTTCCTGTAAACAAGAAGGTCGGGTTCAAGTTCAAGGCTCCCGAAGGCTATACCCTTAAGACGATCAAGTATACGCCTTATCTTACCGAAACCGAGTTGACCGCCGATACGAACGGGTACTATTATATCACGACGGCCTATAAGGCGATCACGATCAACGTGACCTATTGGAAGGATTCCGTCTTCACGGAGGAATACGTCGGCGATTGGTGCAGAATATCGCACGGAACGACGAGCGCGGGCTATAGCACGACCCTCACGATCGGCTATTCAGGCGGCAAGGATACGATTTCGTATAATTATTCTTCTGCGTCGAATATCGATGGCAATGCGGAAGACGGCTACACCTTTACTTTGAGCGGAGTTAGGTATAGCCTCTCCATCAGGAACGGCGTGCTCATCGTGCTCAATACCGATGCGAATACCGTCAAAGATGTTTTGCTCAAGAAGAATACGTCGCTGAAGGGGATCGATCTTCCCGAAGGGCTCGGGCTCTACAACACGTCGTGGACTTCTGCAGGCGGATCGCTGATCACGATCGCCGAAGATGGCGCGATGAGCATTCTTCCCGCTTCGGATATTTCGACGACCTATCCCGATGGGAAGATCACCGTCCTTTCCTCCGACCTTGTGACCAACACCTTCGACGCCTTTGTCGACGCGGGATACGGTAAGTATTACACCTTTAAGTACGATAAGAGTGCGAACACGCTCACGCTGACCGACGCATGCGATAACGTCATCACCTTTGATCCCACCCCCGCGACCTATTCGGTGACTGCGAAAGTGACGCTCGATGGCGCTATCTCCGAAGGCGCGACCGCGACCCTCTCCGCACCCAAGATCAAGGCGGGCTACACGAAGGATGAAGAGGTCACGCTCACGGTAAAACTTACAGTCGGCTATGAGATCGTATCGGTAAAAGTCGGCGAACAGACGCTCGAGGCACAGGAAAACGGCACCTACAAGACGACCGTCACGGGAGATACTGTCTTTGAGATCGCGCTCTCGACTTATGAGACGGTGACGGTCACTTACACGAAGAACAGCAGTAGCGGGACGGCTTATCTTGAATCGACAGACGGCAGCCCTTACAGCGGAAGCGGCTACAACGAGAGCGTTTATACCTTCAAGAAAGGTGCAGAGGTCACACTTCGCTACTCTATTTCGACGGCCAATCGTGTTGTATCCATCACCCTTACGGATGAAGATGGGAATGAAACTAAATTGACCGCCACGACGGGGCAGTATTCCACCTACGATTACTACAACTTCACTGCCGATAAGAACTACACGCTCGTTGTCGAAGTGGTAAAGACATACGTTATTACGATCGATCCACCTCAGAACGGGAAAGTTGAGATCGAATTGGGTGAAGGCATCCGCAAGAATGGCAACACGGACAATTCCTATATCGTTGACGAAGGAACGACCATTACCATCAAAGTAACGCCCAACGAGGGTTACACGGTCTCTGCGGTAAAGGCTGGAACTTCGCAATACAATGGGCAGGACGTCACGCACGAAGGCGATACGTACACCTACATTGTGACTGCAAATAAGACGATCTATGTCACCTTCGTAAAAGTAGAGGCTTAAAGCAAAACTGCGGTCGCAAAAGCGATCGGGAATACAAAAAAAGAACGGCCACACAGGCCGTTCTTTTTTTGTATATTGGGAATTGAATATCTGCCCGCCAACTCGCCGCGCCGCCATGGCGCTCGTGCCGCGCTTAGTAGGCAATAGTGCGCGCGGGGCGGAATGAGATTGTGACGCGTCTGACCCTTGCCCCCTCCGTGGGAGGGGGGTAGGGGGGTGGGGCGGTGCTTCCAAATACGTCATGTTGAGCTTGTCGAAACATCATCTTATTATAATTGGACTTACGTTTTAGGGGATTCTTCGGAGAGGGGCTCTATCGGACAG
The DNA here is from genome assembly GCA_947598205.1 of uncultured Clostridia bacterium. Classification (GTDB taxonomy): domain Bacteria; phylum Bacillota; class Clostridia; order Christensenellales; family Borkfalkiaceae; genus Gallimonas. The sequence goes on along the minus strand of CANQFB010000002.1, from coordinate 171,067 downwards.
CCTATTGTATTTTTCGGCTACTTCGCGCCATGGCGCTCGTGCCGCGCTTCGTGCAATCAAAATGCGCGCGGGACGGAATGAGGACATGTTGTGACGCGTCTGACCCTTGCCCCCTCCGTGGGAGGGGGGTAGGGGGGGTGGGGCGGTGCTTCCAAATACGTCATGTTGAGCTTGTCGAAACATCACCTTATTATAATTAAACTTACGTTTTAGGGGATTCTTCGGAGAGGGGCTCGCATGGACTGCGTAGAGCCGTTTCGGCTCAGAATGACGCGGTTACCATAATTCGGATTTACGTTTTAGGGGATTCTTCGGAGAGGGGCTCGCATGGACTGCGTAGAGCCGTTTCGGCTCAGAATGATGCGGTTACCACAATTTGAAAGGAAAAAGCCTTCCCGTGAAGGGGAAGGCTTCTCTCACAAAGGATGTCGCATGTTCATCCGCGGCTTGTTAAGCGTTGGGGGTGAATTCGATATGAAGCAGGGCGTAGTATTGGCCCCAACCTTCGTCGTATTCGAGGGAGATAGAGATGCTATATGTCCCTTCGGAGGTCGTCGCCGTCCATGTGCCGTCTTCGTTCTGCATGAACTCGGCTTCGACTTGAACCCATTTTTCTCCATCCGCTTTTGCAAGCACCGTGATCCCGAGTATATTGAACCTGTTTTCCACGATGCTGTAGTCGTAGCAGACTTCCACAAAGAAGGTCTCATCTTCATCCGCAAACTGCCCGTAGAGGCAGGTCGCAACGCTCGCCGAGGAAGCAAGTTTGTCTTCGCCATATTCGAGCTTGATGACGAAGCCGAGAAGATCCTCATCAGTGAGTTGGACGCCCCAAGAGACGCTCTTGCAATCCTTTGCCACATAGTAGAAGCGGGGGACCATGTAGATATAGTTGTGATCTTCGCCCTCCTCCGCAATGTCGAGGTAGAGGTCTACATCGATGAGGTCATATTGCTCGTATCCTTCGCTGTAATCGGGATACATGTAGAGGTATTGATAGGTCCTTACAAGGAAGTTGAGAGCGCCATCGTCGTCGGCCGTGTTGAATTCCTTGCAGATGGAGATGGAATCGAGGATATACCAATATTCTCCTTCCAATCCGCCGAGATCGGTGGTGATACTGCCGAGATAGAAGCGCACCGCATAGAGATCGTTTTCATGATGGAAGAGGATCTGCGAGAGATTGAACGTACCAAGTTCCGTCTGATCCTGTGCGATGGTCTCCATGGCCGAGATGTCTTCCTCGAAGGTGAATGTCGCATTGGGATATTGGAGATTTCCGACGATCCTGCCCTGCAACACGACAGAGCCGACGGAGTAGTAGTAGAATGTCAAAGTGCCCGTGCCGTCGTACGTGCCTTCTTCGAGCGAGCCCGAGCCGTCTTCGTACGTCTCCGTCCTTTCGGCAATCACCTCGACGAATTGATAGGTGCTTACGCCGCTCGGATTCCAATTCAACTTGACGTCGATCATGAATTCGGTCGTGCGGTCGTAGAGCGAGCAGATGAAATTCCCTTCTTCGTCGTACCCCGTGGAGAAGGCGAAACTCTCACTGTTCGTGCCGAGGGTGGCGAGGACGTCGAGCGCGACATAGTCGTTTTCGCCGTCGGGCGTAAACGTGAGGTCGATATCGACGGTGATCTCTTCATCCATATTCTTGAAGGTGAGAGGCGTTCCGACGGTGTAGAGATAATAGGTCACACCCTTGAATTCGTGGGTAGGGCCTTCGGGAAGGGTATCGTGGAAGGAAGGCGCATCGTCGCCCGTGAAGAGGGTCACATCCGTCCCTTCGATATTGAAGAAGTAGGGGATGCCATTATAGATCGCATACATGCCGTTGTAGACGATCGACGAAAGATCGGGAGCGTAGTAGATGAGCGGCTCAGTGAAATAGGAGCTGTTGTATTCAAACACGCCCTCCTCGATGTTGTAAGAGAAGCGGAAGCCGCCCTTACCGTCGGAATACTCAAATGCGCCCTCGCCGTTCCCGATGAGCGAATAGCGGCCCGTGCGCTCGATGCCCAATGCGTCGATGACCGTGCCGCTGCCGAAACCGTCGAGCACAAGCACGGTGAGGTCTTCGGCGCGGTATGCGCCCGCGAGACTGACGTTCTTCACGACGCATGCGATGCTGTTCCCAGAACCCATGAATACGACCAGATAGCTCACATGCGTGCCCGCCGTGAGTTCGATGTCGAGACGATAGGTATATTCTTCATCTTCCAACTTGGTATAGACGCCTCTCCCCACCTCTCTCTCGTTTTGCGCAAGGACGACTTCGGAATAGCCGTTGAGCCTTACCGTGTAGATCCTGCCTTCGTATCTCTCGAGATTGTCGTTTAAGAGGGGATAACTTCCCTGCATGCCGTCTTTCACGGTGAAATCTTCGCCGACAAGGTCGATGGCGAAGCCTGCCTGCAAGGCGGTATCGTAGAAGTAGATCGAGGTCTGGGTGCGGTCGTAATAATAGTAAGTCCCTTCATGCGTAACAAGATCCGCATCGGTGTAGGTGGCCTGATTGCAATAGCCGTCGAGGAGGAGAGAACCGTTCTCGCCATGGTAGAAATCAGGGTGTTCGGTATCGTGCACGCGGTAGATATACATGCCGATCACGATGTCCGTCCCGAGGAGGGAATCGGCATGGAAGCCCATCGTGAACTCGAAGGGTGTCACGCCGAGGGTGTTCTCTTCGGGCGTGAAGGTATATACGAGGTCGCCGAAGGGGGTCTCATCCGTCTGGCGGTAAGTACCTCTCACAAGACGGGATTGGTCGTTTACAGAGGCGTCTCCGCCGGGGGCATAGATCGCTCCGCCCACGCCGTCGAGAATGAGAGAGTAGGTGGAGGAATAGGGATCGAGCCCCTCGGGCCCCGTCACAGGACATCTGACAAGGGTGCGGGAAGGGAAGTCTGCAACGCGGTAGGTGTTGCCTTCTTCTTTGTTCTCGACGAGGAAGTAGAGGGTCGCTTCCGTGCGGTCATTATAATAGAGGAAGGAGGCAAAGTTCTGGTTCTCGTAGAAGCCGACGCCGCTGATATTGAAAGAGCCTTCGATGGCGACGCCGTCTTTGCGGTAGATCGAACCCATGTGCGAAATGCCGACGTTGTATTCCCAGATCGTGCCGTCGAGAGCATTGCCTTCGGCGTCAACTTCTGTATAGAGCTTGTAATTTTTCACGTCGTCATGCTCGAGCACATAGTAGACCTCTATCACATCCATGCCCGAACCTGCGCTCACGCGGCTTGTCAAGTATTTGAATGTCGAGGTAAAGAAGAGAAGATCGGCAAGATCTGCCTTGATCTCTTCCGTGCGCGTAAAGGTGGTCAGCGAGACGCCGCCCAGATCTTCCGTGGCAATGTAACCCTTCGTCGCACGTTGAATGCTCCCGTCGGTAAGGCCGATATAGATCTCGGCAAGCTGGCCTTGGCCTTCCTTCTTATCATAGGTGACGAGGAAGACCTCTTCCGTCGTCGCACCCGACGGGCCGACGACGAGGCGATACATCTCCGAAAGGGCTGTAAGCGGTTCTATAACGCTGAAAGCTTTCCCTTCAAGACGGAAGGTATATTTTTGCCCCGTGCCCTCCTGCTCGTGTTCGGTAAATGTGACGACCGTGCCGAAGACGGGGGATCTGGTAACATCGTATTCGCCTTCATGGGCAACTCCGTCTACCGTATATTTTGCGCTGTTTGCAAACTCCGCGTAGCCGTCGAGCTCGAGGGTATTGTTATCGGAATCGGTAAATGTTCCACAAATTTCGTCGTCGCGCTCGACCCAAAGGGGGAAGAGCCCGTCCTCATCCCTGTAGTTCTCATAGGTCATGAAGTGCATGGTGCTGTTGAGGGAGGGGAAGAAGGCGGTATACATCCTGCCGCTGTATCTGTTGGTGGTAAATATGGAATCGATGTGGTAGTACCCTTGGTCGGGGTCTTCTTCGGCCGCATCGTATAAGATCCCGCCCATACCGTCGAGGCGGACGACGATATTATAGATATAAAGGCCATTCAGGAGCGAATAATCTGCCGCCTCTTCGCCCTTGGCGAGGAAGACGCTAACGGCGTTGCCCCCGTCCGTCACCGTGCTGAGAGAGAAGGTGAAGAGGGCCGTTCCTTCGTGCAGGAAGATATAGCCGTTGCCTTCCGCTTCGATCGTACCTTCAACGGGGGATTCGTCGGCATGGGTGTAGACGGCGGTCATATCGGCGTTGATCTTGAGGGTCTCATTCTCGGAGATCCTGCCTACCGTTTCGGTCTCGGGATCCCAATAGCCGTAGTAGGCCTTATAGGTGCCTTCCATGGCGGAATTCTTCCATGCGAAGGTGAACATGGCGGGGGTGAGCACTGCCGAATATTCCTTTCCGTTTTCAGCTTGGAAGGTGGCGACGTTCTCTTCGACCGTCCCGCGGGTCTCTACGCCGCCGCGGCTGAGGATGGCGACGCCGCTTTCCTTCTCGGGAAGGAAGATGACGTCGGTGCCGCCCATGCGGTCGGTGAAACCGCGTTCCCACACGGCAAAGAGGGTGAGGGGCGCATCCGTCTCGATGGGATCGCCGGGGTGGTAGACGGCCTCGCCGCCCTTTTGCGTGCTCCAGCCCGAAAAACGGTATCCGTAGACGCTAAAGCCGCAATCCGCGGCGGCCGCGGGAGCGCCGTAGAGAGGGGTATCCGAAGGGGTCTTGCCGCTTACGGCGTGGCCTTCGGGCGCGCCGGCCTCGTATGTTATGGTGAAGCCGTTCCCGCGGTCATAATAGAAGCGGAAGACGTTATCTTTCTCATCGAGATGCAATTTGCGCTCGGTGATGTTCCCTTCGGCGTTCTCGTCGAAGACGAAATGTTCGAGTTCGGGCGCGGGCAAGACGATGTCATCGCCGACGTAATCCTTCCCGTCGACGACCTTCTCGAGGGTATATCCGTCTCCTTCGAGATCCTTGGTATAGAGTTCCGCCTTATAGCCCACCTGATAGCGTGCGAGGAGGGAGATCTTCTCCGCGGGCATCACGTCGTTTTCGCCGACTGCTCTCCCCGTCGCGTCGTCATAAAACCAACCGCCGAAGGTCACGCCATCTTTCTCGGGGATATAGCCCTCGAGGGCGGAGAGGATGTTGTCGCCGGGCCGCACATAGGCCGCATCGACGGAGAGCGTCCCGCCGTCTACGTCGAGAAGGACGAGATACATCTGCGTCCATTTCGCATAGTAGGTGGTATTCTTCTCGGGCACGGTGACGGAGACGACGGCCTCGCCGGTGAGGTCTTCGTTGTCGAACCATCCATCAAAGGCCCACCCGTCCCGTGCGATGGAGGGAAGGGTGTATTCAGAACCGACTTTGGCCTTTTCGGCCTCTATGGAGATCTCGCAATTTGTTTCAAACGAAAGCGTCGAAGTCTTGCTCCCGCAGGCGGCGAAGATCCCGCCGACGAGAAGCGTGATAGCGGCAAACAATGCGATCAATCCTGCTTTTTTCCGTTTATTCATATTTTTTTCTCCTGTTTCGATAGGGGATGCCCCGCCGCAGGACGCGGCGGGGGATCTTATACCTGTGTCAGTTTTTTCTGTCTGCGGGAAGCATAGCGCCCGCAAGTTGCGCCTTGAGAATGGAGGCCGCGCCCGGCACGAAGTCTGCCGCGGGATCGCTTGCGGGGAAATCGAGCTTGTAGGGATTGTAAAGGGTGAGCCCGTCGTTGATTGCCGTCATCTCGAGCCAGATGGAGGGCACGACGCCCGCCGTCTGCGGCCCGATCGTCTCGATCTCATCCGTCATGACGTCGCCTTCATAGACGCCTCTGCGATAGATAACCCCCTGATTGCCGGGGATAGAGCCCGTCGAACCGACGATAATGACCTGTTCGTTCTCGACATAGCCGATGGAATAGGAGTCCATGACGCCCGCCGTTCTCAACCAATAACCGGAACTGTAGTCATAGCCGTCGAAATAGAAGGCGCCGCGCGCGATCGCATAGTCGCTCGAGGGGGCGCGTCTGTTTTTATCGGGTTCCAAAAATTGCGCGAATTCGAGGAAGCCGTAATCGCTGTTCGTCATCTCGTCGAGGCTCATGAGGGCGACATAGTCCTTCGTGTTGTTGCAAGGGTAGGAAACGCCGTCCATCTGAAGCGCATAGGGCGCGCTGTTATCGACGCCGAATTTTGCAAGAACGCCCGTGTTGATCCCCGCGAAGGCGAGCTTCATGAAGTCGTGATTGAGCCAATAGCGGATCTCGCTGTACTGATAGTTATTCGCATCCGTCCCCTCGGGAGCATTGAAGGAATTCGCATAGGTGAATGCGGGATCTTCTTTGACATAGCTCTGGAAGGGCATGCAGTCCACGGTGATGTCCGCACGGAGGAAGGCCTTGCCGTCCTGCTCGGTGAGCACGCGCCAGCGGAGAGGTTCTACTTTGAAGTAGTAGTCCTTGCCAACTTCGACGCGCTTATCGGTATTGCCGGCACTGCTGAACTTCTTGCCGACTTCGCTCTTGTTTCCGTCGGCGTCTTCGACGGTCTCGGTGGAAGGGGTTGCCGTGACCTTATAATATTTGGCCCCGTCGTTTCCCGTGTAGTAGCCGAGAAGATCGGGCTCGGCGGTGATGATCTCCACATCGTCGGCCTTGAGGGTCTGCGGATAACTGCCGAAGGTGATATACGCCCAGCTATCGGTGGGCTTTTGGGCCGTATAGGTGTAGGCCTTGATAAAGCGCGCTTCGAGCGTATAAGAGGAAGAGGGCATTCTGAAGGAATATTCGGCCTCGAGAGACTTGGGGGTTACCGCATCGGGCTCGTACCAACCTGCAAAGACGTAACCGTCCTGCGGATCTTTGTTGGCAGAGGAATATACGCGGTCGATGGGGGTGGGGGTCGCCTTCAGCGTGACGACGGCGTTGGGCGCGATGACGGTATCGTTTTCAAGCGTATTCCCGCCGACCGTGATAAGGACGCTTCCCATCGTATCGTCGATGTCGATATGAAGGGCGTTTATATCTTCGATAAACTTGCCCACGAGATCGACGTCCTCCTTGCCCAGCGTGAAGTTGTAGGGATTGGCCGACGAGACGAGTTGCTCATCGTGATACCAACCTGCAAAGGCAAAGCCATCCTTCGCGTCCGCCGAAAGAGAGATATTCGTTCCCTCTTCAAACAGTGTGCCGCTCGTGAAGGGATCGTCGTCCATGTAGCCTACCACCGTACCATGCGATTTATCGTTGCTGCTGTAGGAGACGGAATGGGTAGGGATGGGGGTGGGGGCGAATTTCGCCTTCAGCGCATAGTTATGCGCGGGCATCTGGAAGGTATAAGTCGTATGTTGGTCCAAGGAAGTTTCTCCCTCGTACCAACCCACGAAATCATACCCTTCGTTGGGCGTCGCAGTCACGGTGATGGATACACCCGTCTTCTGCTTCGCGCCGCTGCGAACTTCGCTCGAGACGGAGCCCATCGCGTCGTTCTCGCTCTCGAAGGTCAGAACGTAGCTTGCGACGTTTTCGGCAAACCTCGCCGAGAGATCGTAGTTGCGCGCGGGCATCTTAAAGGAATAGGTCGCCTCCGTGCTCACGGAGGTCTCGCCTTCGTACCAACCGGAGAAGGTGTATTCCTCGTTTGCGCTCGCTTGCAAGGTGACTTCTGCCCCGGCGGACACCTGCGAACCGCTTACGGGGGAACCGCTTACAGAGCCGCCTGCAAGGCTTGCGCTCCTGTAAGTGAGGGTGTAGGTCTGCGCGTTGTCGCCGTCGCCGCCGCACGCGGATACGGCCACAAATGTGCCCATCATCATCGTCGCGATGAGGCATGCGCCTGCCGCCCTGAGTTTCTTTACGGACATGTTTTACCTCCTATTGTATATATGCAAGAACAATATACTTCGCTTATATTTTACTACATATATAAGGTACGCGCAAGCGTATTTGAAGGCGAACATTTCGGCCGAGGATTTTACACATTTTACATTCATAAAACGTTGTATTTTTTCATCTCATGAAAATGGCAAACAATTTTATGCGAAAATTTATATCTTTCATCGGGTAAAGTTTGTTCTCTATACGGAAAGAAATCGTATAAATTCAAAATATTAACTTAAATTTTGCATAAAAACGGCTTTTTGCGAGATGAAACTTGTGTGAAACTTTGTATAAGAAAAGCCCGCCGACGGTGCGGCGGGCGATCGATTGCCGTTTTATAGGGTGCGCATAAGGCCGACGACTTTGCCGATGATCATTGCCTCGCTATCCGATCCGAGGACGAAATCGGAGAGGGCGGCGTTTTCGGGGTGGAGGATGATCTTCCCGTCGCGGCGGAAGTAGCGCTTTACGGTCGCGCCCTGTTCCGTCCCGTCGGGATCGAAGAGGGCGACGACAATATCGCCGTTTTCTGCGGTATCCTGTTTCTTGACGATGATCTTATCTCCGTCGAAGATGCCCGCTTCGATCATGCTCTCGCCCTTGACGCGGAGCATGAAGAGGTCTTCCCCGCGGAATTCCGCGGAAGGAATGGGGTAATATCCCTCGAAATTCTCGGAGGCGAGGATGGGCTGGCCTGCGGTGACCGTGCCGAGGAGGGGAATCCGCGTGACGCCTTCGCTCCGCACGGCGACGGCGCGCTTTTTATTTTGCGCCTTTTCGAGATAGCCCATGTTCTGGAGCCGCAGGATGTAATCGTAGGCCGTTGCCGTCGATTTGAAGCCGAGGTCGCGGCACATATCGCGCACGGTGGGCGGGAAGCCGTTTTCTTCGGTGTAATGTTTGATATAGTCGAGCGTGACCATGAGCTTGTTTTTGTTGAGCATATCTCACCTCCAAAACCATTATAGCGTATTTCATAAATAATTGCAAACGTTTGTTTTAAGGTTTTGCAAAATTTTTTTTATTTTTCTTGAATTTTTTTGCCACAGTGATTATAATGAAGATATGGAAGTGAAAATGTGTGTGCTCGATGAGACCAAAGAGTGCGACGGATGTATGGAGTGCGAGGTGTGCGACCTCGATCCCACAAAGCCTTGCACGAACTGCGGCAAATGTCTTGATATCAAAGACTATGCTACCATCCGCATCGATAAGATCATCACCGATCCGAAGGACTATGATGAATAGTTGAATGAGGGCTTTTGCAGAAGGCTTCTGCCTTGGGCATGGGCCGCAATTTGAAAAAAACGCGAACGGCGCCGTAGGGCGCCGTTTTAATTTTGTACGAATTGTTTGAAATCCTCGGCGTAGATCGCGGGAATGACGGCTTCGACGAATTCCCCTTCGTCGGTGAAGATGATATTCCGCTCGAAGAGGAGGTGCTTCTTCGCGCCATATGCGGCCATTTGCCCGTAGGGAACGAAGAGCGTGGTCTTGATGAATTCCTCTCTCATGGCCTCGAAGATGCGCCTTTTCAGCTCTCCGAGGCCCACGCCCGTCTTGGCGGAGATCTTCACGCTCTCCCTCGGGAGGCGTACGCCCTCGGCGGCGTCGCACTTGTTCATGACGACGAGATAGGGGGACGAGAAGCCGAGCTCTTGCAGGGTGGAGAGCGTCGTCGAAAGTTGCATCTCATAGTCGGCCGAAGCGTCGCATACGATGAGGGCAAGGTCGCAAAAGAGAGCGCTCTCGAGCGTCGATTTGAAGGCCTCGATGAGGCTGTGGGGAAGGTCTTGCAAAAATCCCACCGTATCCACCATAAGGAAGGGCACGCCCTCGATCTCGAAGGCGCGGGCGGTGGGATCGAGCGTGGCGAAGAGCGCATCTTTCACGAAGACGTCCGCCCCCGTCATGGCGTTCAGGAGGGTAGATTTGCCCGTGTTCGTATAGCCGACGAGGGCGACGGTCTTCACGCGTTCCTTTTTCCTGCGCTCCGTTTGAAGGGAGCGGCGCTGTTCCGTCTTTTCGAGCTTCTGGCCGAGGGCATGGATACGGGCTCTGATGTGCCGCCTGTCCGTTTCGAGTTTCGTCTCGCCCGGGCCGCGCGTCCCGATCCCGCCCCCGAGACGGGAGAGGGCAGACCCTTTTCCGCGCAGACGGGGATAGAGATATTTCAGCTGGGCGAGCTCGACTTGCACCTTTCCCTCGCTCGTTACGGCGCGGGAGGCGAAGATGTCGAGGATGAGCGTGGTGCGGTCGATGACCTTCCTGTCGCCGAGGGCTTTGGAGATATTGAGCGTCTGAGAGGGGGAGAGGTCGCCGTTAAAGAGGATGGTCGCCTCGGTCTCGCCGAGTTCTGATGCGATCTCCCCGAGTTTGCCCTCCCCGATGAAGGTCGCGGGGTTGATCTCGCGGACGGTCTGCCGCGCCGAACCGATATATTCCGCATCCGCGCTTTCGATGAGGGCGACGGCCTCCGCATGGAGAACTTCGGCATTGTCTCCGAGCACGGGCTGGATCACAAAGACCTTCTCCCGATTCATTCTCCGTCCTCCGAGTTGTGCAGTCTGACCTTTCCCGCAACGGCGCGGCGGTTATCCTCCGTGATGGCGGCGTAGTGCTTCTTCGTCGTATTCACGTCGCGGTGGCCCAAGACGTCGGCGACGATATAGATGTCGCCCGTCTCGCGGTAGAGGGCGGTGCCGTAGGTGGAACGCAGTTTGTGCGGCGTGATCTTTTTGAGAGGGGTGACGATCTTCGCATATTTTTTTACGAGATTTTCCACGGCCCGCACGGTGATGCGTTTGTATTGAAGGGACAAAAAGAGGGCATGTTCGCCCTGCGGGATGCGGGGATCGTTTTCCTTTTCGGCAAAGTATGCGCCGAGCGCGTCGCCCACTTCCTCCGAAAAATATAATACGGCTTGGTTTCCGCCCTTGCGCGTGACGACAAAGGAATTGGTCTTGAAATCGATGCTCTCGTTGTTGAGCCCGACGAGTTCGGAAATACGGATGCCCGTACCCAAAAAGAGGGTGAGAATGGCGCTGTCGCGGATCTTGGTGCGCGCATGATAGCCCTCCATGTGGCGGGTGAGGCCGCGGCCGAGCTCTGCGGTATCCAGAAGGTCGGAGATCTCGTCCTTCTCGAGGCGTATGATCTCCTTATCGTGCAGTTTGGGCGTGGGGACTTTCGCGGTATTGTTCACCTCGATGAGGCCCTTGTTGAAGAAATATCTGAAGAGGGAACGGACGGTGGAGAGCTTGCGCGATTTGGCGCGCTCGTCGCACGAGAGCCTTCTTCCCTGAAATTGGTAGTTGGAAAGATAGGAGAGGAAGATCTCGATGTCGGTATCCGTGACGCCCTCGAGGTCTTCGAGGGTGACGTCGTGGATCTCCTTATTGCCGCGGAACTTCTTTTTGCAGAGAAAATCGAAGAAGATCCTGAGATCGTAGGCATAGTTGAGGCGTGTTAAAGGGCTCGTCCTGCCTTCGACGCCGCGGAAAAAATCCTCACAAAAGTAGGGGAGATCGGAAAGTAGCGCGTCGATCTTATCGAGAAGCTGAAGGTTTCTTTCCTGATAATAGTTTCCGGAATCATTCATAACAAAAAAAATTATAGCACGGAGCGGGGGAAAAGTCAATTTTTTACGAAGAGTTCATAGGGGAGATTTTCTTGAAAAAGGAAATATGCCCTATGGGAGAGAAAAATTTTACAAGGGGGAGACACACTAAACTATTCGCAAAAGGCCGCTTTTACGAATAGTTAAGGCAAAAAAGGGGGCTAAAAGAGGTTTTTTTATTATATTTTCGCATGATATCGTACGTCCGCACGTTTTTACAAATTTGTTTTCGGGCAGAATTTTTTACATTTCTGCACAACTTTTTTGGGCGAAATTTTTCCGATCTTTGTCAAAAATTTTTCATTTCTCTAATGCGTGTTTATATGGTTTCTCTCTTTCCTGCGGGATCGTGTTGCCATATTTTTTGTAAAATTTGAGGAAAATCGGCGGATCTTTCCGCCGACGCCGTTTGAATTTCTACTCCGAATACTATGTCACGCATAGGACCTATGTCAGACATACTATTTGATTCTTGAGAGAATTCCGTAGGAATACGCCCCAATCTCCACGTGGTCGCGATAGTTTTTCCCCGAGATATTCTCCACAAATTCTCCCTCGAGGCGAAGCGCGTATTTTTCGGCCGAATTGTTGCAATAGATATATACGGCCGCATCGCCCTTCCTGCGTTCGTAAACTAGGCACGCTCTATCTGCAAAGATCTCGCGGAAAGTTCCGTCGCGGAAGATTTCGGGGAACTTCTCCATGCGGATCTCGCCGAGTTTTCGGTAGAAGGCTTCGAGCGATTCGTCGATATTCTCCCAAGGGAAGCAACCGCGGCAGAAGGGATCGCTGTATCCCTCCATGCCCGCTTCGTCGCCGTAATAGATGCTCGGGACGCCGGGAAGGGTGAATTGCAATACGGCCGCCATTTTGAGCTTCTTTTTGGCCGCCTTCTTTTCCTCTTCCGAAAGTTTCGTCGCGGCCATCTCTTCCTTGTTCGAGCAGTATTTCCCGCCGAGGACGGTAAGGATGCGCGGCGTATCGTGCGTGCCGAGCAAGTTCATGAGGGAATCGACGGTCTCCTTCGGATAGTTGTCGATGAGCATGGCGACCGTCTCGCGGAGCTGATCGGAATTTCCCGAGAGAATGTAGCTGATGATGCCGTCTTTCAAGGGGTAATTCATCACGCTGTCGAGCTCGTAGCCCTGCAAATATTCCCTGCGCGAACCGTAGGCGATCTTATTGGAGGCGTCTTCCCAAACCTCGCCGATGATCACTGCTTCCGGGTCTTTCTCCTTGACGGAAGTTCTGATGAGGCGGAGGAAAAAGTCGGGGAGCTCGTCGGCGACGTCGAGCCTGTATCCGCCAATCCCGTGCGAGAGCCAATGTTTGAGCACGCCATCCTCGCCGCAGATGAAATTCTGGTAAGAGGCGGAGGCCTCGTTGACGGCGGGTAGGGTCTCCATCCCCCACCAGCTATCGTAGGAATCGGGGAAGCGGTAGAATTGATACCAACCCGCGTAGGGCGAACTCTGGCTCTGATAGGCGCCTACGCTGTCGTAGCGGCCGTATTTGTTGAAATAGCGGCTGTCGTCGCCCGTGTGGTTGAACACGCCGTCTAAAATGATGCGGATCCCCCGCTTTTTCCCCTCTTCGACGAGACGGTCGAGATCTTCGCTCGTCCCGAGGAGCGGATCGATCGCAAGATAGTCGCCCGTATCGTAGCGGTGGTTGGAATAGGCGGCAAAGATCGGGTTAAAGTAGATGACGCTCACATGCAGTTTTTGGAGATGGTCGAGCTTTGCGAGCACGCCTTTCAGGTTTCCCCCGAAGAAATCGTTGTTGAGGATCTTGCCGTATTGGTTCGGGCGGAAAGCGGGACATCCGCCCCAATCGTCGCGGAGCGTCTTATAGGGCGCGATGGGGATCTCCCCTTCCTTATAAAAACGGTCGGGAAAGATCTGATACATGAGGCCGCCTTTGAACCAATCGGGCGTGTGATAATTTTCGTCGTAAACGGTGATCTGCCAACTGACGGGATGGTTTGTCACGGCCGCGCGGCGGAATTTCGCACAGCCGAGGAAGACGAAATCGGGGAAGGTGAAATAGTAGAAATACAGCCCCACCGAATTGAATTTCAAGGTGAGGGAAAAGCCGTCCTCCCGCTTTTCCATGGGCAGGATGGTCTCCTTCTTGCCGTCTTGATAGAGCACGAGATAACACACTTCTGCGCAGAAAGACGCGTCTTTTTGCGTATCTTCGCGGAAGATATGGAATGTCACCTCGCTGCCGCGGGCGATCGCGCCCGTCTGCGACTTACAGCGTCGGTCTAATGGGTCGTAATAAAAAGTCATATGTAAGTCTTCTTTCCTATTGTGAGATCATTTTACGTTGAGGGGCTTCAAGTCCCAGATTTTTGTCGCATAATCACGGATGCTCCTATCGGCCGCGAAATAGCCCGCCGCGGCGATATTGAGGAGAGATTTTCTGTTCCAAGCCGTCTTGTCGTCTCTGTAGAGCGCAGACATCTCTTCCTGCGTCTTTGCATAGGAATCGAAGTCGGCGAGGCACATGTATGGATCGGCGACGGGCGATTGGCGGAGAAGATAGTTTGCGATCTCGGAAAACGAAGTGCCGTTGAAGCCCGCGTTGAGCGCTTCGACGACCTTGCGCATCTTTTCACTGCGGTTATAGTAGGAACTCGAATCGTAGCGGCGTTCCCAAATATCCTTCACCTCGTCGGCCTTGAGCCCGAAGATGAAGATGTTCTCTTTGCCGACGCGTTCGGCCATCTCGACGTTTGCGCCGTCGAGGGTGCCGATGGTGAGCGCTCCGCCGATCATGAACTTCATGTTGCTCGTTCCGCTCGCCTCTTTCCCTGCGAGCGAGATCTGTTCGGAGATCTCGGTTGCGGGCATGAGGTATTCGGACATGGTGACGTTGTAGTTCTCCATATACACCACGTTGAGCTTCTCGCGGATCTTGGGATGCTTTTTGATGTCTTCGGCGAGGAAGCAGATCAGCTTCATGATCTGTTTCGCCATCTCATACCCCGCCGCAGCCTTCGCGCCGAAGATATAGGTCTTGGGCAGAATGTCGAGATCGGGATCTTCCTTGAGGGCGAGATAGTCGCCGATGATGTGAAGGGCGTTGAGGAGCTGGCGCTTATATTCGTGCATGCGCTTTGCTTGCACGTCGAATACCGTTTGAGGGTCGATGATGACCCCCTGCGTACGGCGGGCAAAATCCGCAAATTGCTCCTTCTTTTGCTTTTTGATCGCGTCGAGACGGCAGAGGACGGAAGTATCGTCGGCAAACTTTGCAAAATCGGCGAGCTTTTCGGCGTCCTTCGCATAGCCGGGGCCGATGGTTTCGTCGAGCAGGGCGCAAAGTTCGGGGTTGGCTTGGTTGAGCCAGCGCCTGTGCGCGATGCCGTTGGTGACGTTCGTGAATTTCTCGGGGGTATAATCGTAAAAATCGCGGAAGATGCTCTTCTTAATGATGCCGCTATGAAGTTCGGAGACGCCGTTTACATGGTGCGAACCCATTACGCAGAGATTGGCCATATGCACGAGATTGTGCGATAAAATTGCCATGCGGGAGATCTTATCCCAATCGCCCGGGTAGGCGTTCCAGAGTTCTTCGCAGAAGCGGCGGTTGAGTTCCTTCAGGATGCTGTGGATACGCGGAAGCCTGCGCGCGACAAGGTCCTCCGCCCACGTTTCGAGCGCTTCGGCGAGCACGGTATGGTTGGTGTAGGCGCACGTCGAAGTGGTGATGTTCCATGCGTCTTCCCAAGTAAAGCCGTTCTCATCGACGAGAATGCGCATGAGCTCGGGAATGGCGAGCGCGGGATGGGTATCATTGATATGGATTGCCGCCATCTTGGGAAGAAGGGAAAGCGATCCGTAGCGGCGTTTATGGTCGGCGACGATGCACTGGAGCGAGGCCGAGACGAGGAAATATTGCTGTTTGAGACGGAGAGACTTCCCTTCGTAATGGTTATCCGAGGGATATAAGACCTTGGAGATGAGCTGGGCGTCGGCGTCCTCCTGCATCGCGGCCGCATAGTCCCCCTGCGAAAAACGCAACATATCGAACTGATGGACGGCGCGGGAACGCCAAAGCCGCAAGACGCTCACCGCCTCGCTGTCTGCCCCCGAGACCATCATATCGTAGGCGAGCGCTTCCACTTCCTTTGCGTCGCGGTAGTCGATCTCCATGCCGTGGTCCGTCCAGCGTTCCTCGAGGATGCCGTCGAATTTCACGATGAACTGCTTATCGGTGCGCTGTGTGAGCCACGCCTCGCCCCCGGGAAGCCATACGTCGGGAAGCTCGATCTGCCAGCCGTCGACGATCTTTTGTTTGAAAAGGCCGTATTGATAGCAGATGGAAAAGCCCATGGCGGGATAGTTCTGGGTGGCGAGGCCGTCTAAAAAGCAGGCCGCAAGCCGTCCAAGCCCCCCGTTTCCGAGGCCAGCATCGGGCTCTTCTTCATAGAGATCTTCGAGCGTGAGGCCGTAGCCCTTGAGCGCCTTCGAGAGCGCGCCCTCGATGCCGAGGTTATACACGCTGTTCTTGAGGGAACGCCCCATCAGAAACTCCATGCAAAGGTAGTAGACGCGCTTTGCCTTCGTACCCTTGACGCGGAGATGGAACCGTTGGCGTTTCTCGAGCATGATGTCCCTTACGCTCATGACGACGGCCTTATAGACCTGTTCGCGCGTCGCCTCCTGCGGCGTAACGCCGAAATAACGGGAAAGTTTGCCCTCGATGAGTTTTTCCGCATTCCGTTCGGTAAGTTGATCCATATCTTTTTCCTTTTATAAAAATATTATTTGAGAAGACGGAGATAGAGTTCTTCGTAATACTTCGAGGACGCAGACCATGAGAAGTCGGTCTTCATTGCCTTCTTCACGAGACTCTGCCAGGCATCTTTGTTGCGGTATGTGCCGAGCGCCTCGCCGATGACATATAAAAGATCGCCCGCATTATAGTCGCGGAAGGTAAATCCGTTCCCCCCTGCACCGTAGGGCGTGATGCTGTCTTTGAGCCCCCCCGTCTCTCTTACGAGCGCGACGGCGCCATAGCGCGAGGCGATCATCTGCGCAAGCCCGCAAGGTTCGCTTCTTGAGGGCATCAGGAAGAGATCCGCACCCGAATAGATCTTCCGCGCGAGGTCGGAGTTGAAGGAGATGACGGCGACGACTTTGCCCTGATAGCGGTTTGCAAGGTCGGAGAAAAAGTTCTCGTAGGCGGATTCCCCCGTCCCGAGGATGATGAACTGCATATCTTCGCGCAGAGCTTGCTCGATCACATCCTTCACGAGGTCGAGCCCCTTTCCCGCGACGAGGCGGGAGACCATCGCAACGACGGGCGTATCGGGTTTTTGCGGGAGCGCGAACATCTTCTGGAGTTCGGCTTTGCACACCGCTTTGTTTTTCATATGCTTCGCATCGTAGTTGGCGAAGAGCGAAACATCGCTTGCAGGGTCATAAAATTCTGGGTCGATGCCGTTCAGAATGCCCGTAAGTTTGAAGGCGTTGCGGCGGATGATGGGGTCGAGCCCGTGTGCGAAATAGGGCTGTTTGATCTCCTCCGCATAGGAGGGCGAGACGGTCGTCACGGCCTCGGAGCACTCGATCGCTCCCTTCATGAGGTTGATACAATTATCATATTCCACGAGGCTCAGGCACCTGTGCGGAAGTCCGAAGAGATCTTCGAGAATATCGAGAGAATATTTCCCCTGATATTCGATATTGTGGATGGTGAACACCGCGCGGATATGCTGGTATTCGGGGCGGAGACAGTAGACCGTCTTAAGATAGATCGCGGCAAGCGCGGCCTGCCAATCGTGGCAGTGCAGAATATCGGGATAGAAGCCGATAAATCCGAGGATCTCCATCACGGCGCGCGAGAAGAAGGCAAACCGTTCCCCGTCGTCGTAATAGCCGTAGCAACCGGGGCGTTTGAAGTAATACTCGTTGTCCACAAAGTAGAAGGTCACGCCTTCGGATCGGTATTCAAACACGCCGCAATATTGGTTGCGCCACGAGAGCGGCACATAGAGATTCCCGAGATAGCGAAGATCCTTCCTGTGTTCCTTTCTGATGTCTTGATAGAGCGGCAAGATGACGCGCATATCGAAGACGTCGCTCTTTGCAAGCGACTTTGAGAGCGAGCCGACGACTTCGGCAAGCCCTCCCGTCGAGATGAAGGGCGCGGCCTCCGAGGCGACGAAGAGCACCTTCTTTTTGGCCTCTACGACGACCTCTGCGGGCGGCGCGGGAATATACTCCTGCGCCCGTTCCGTCACGACCTCGAAATCCGATGTGCTGGCGTTGTCCATACGATCCCCCATTTTCCGATTGATAGTTAAAGCATGCGCCCTTTCGGGACGAAGTAGGGCTGTTCCTCACAGCCCGAGAGCCTGCGGCCGTCGCGGATGACGGCGTTCTTATCCGTGATGACGCACTCGAGCGAGACGCCGTTTCCGATGACGGTATCCTGCATGATGATACTGTCCTTCACGACGCTCCCCTTCCCGACTTTTACGCCGCGGAAGAGGATGCTTCCCTCCACCGTCCCCTCGATGACGCATCCGTCCGAGATGAGGGAATTGGAAACGGTCGCCCCCGTCAAATAACGGGAGGGCGCAGAGTCGCGCACTTTCGTGTAGATGTCGCGGGCGCCGAAGAGTTCGTCGCGCACCTTCTTATCGAGCAGTTCCATGTTGCGTGCATAGTAATCTTTGAGGCAATCTACCGACGCATAGTACCCTTCATGGCGGTATCCGAAGATGCGCAGGGTATCTACATTCTTTGTGAGAATATCCTTGCCGAAACTCGAAAATCCGCGGGTCACGGCGTCTTGGATGGTGTTGATGAGGAATTCTCGGCTCATCACCATTACGTTGATATAGAGATCGACCTTCCCCGAGATACGCGGGTTGATGGCAAGCGCCTTGACCCTGCCCGTCTCGTCGGGCGAGAGCGTCATATAATAGGAAGAACCCGCCCCCGTCTCTTCGTGGTAGACCATTGTGATGTCGGCTTTCTTCTCTTCGTGGTAGCGGACGACGTCGGCGATGTCCATGTGGGCCACGCCGTCGCAGTCGGTGAGGACGACGTACTCCTCCGTCCTGTGGTTGAGAAAGCCCGTAATGCCCATGAGGGCCTCGAGGCGGGTGGTGTAGGGCGCCTCCGTCTCGTCGGAATAGGGCGGAAGCAGAATAATTCCCCCGTCCTTTCTCGCGAGGTCCCACTCCTTGCCGCTTCCCAAATGGTCGATGAGCGATTGATAGTTGTTTTTTACGACGATGCCAACCGTCGTGACGCCCGAATTGACCATGTTGGAGAGGGCGAAGTCGATGAGGCGGTATCTTCCCCCGAAGGGAACGGACGCCATCGTGCGACGATTTGCGATCTCGGGCAGATTATCGTCGTTGATGTGTGAAAATATAACGCCGACTGTGGAAAGCGCCATAGCTTATTCCCCCGAAAAATCTTTATCGAGAATTTTCCCGCCCGCGACGAATACGCCGTCGGCGATCTTCACGCCCTTGCCGAGCACGGCAATGGAAATTTTATCCGATGCTTCTCCCACCGTCGCGCCTTCGCCGACGGTCACGTCCTCGTCGATGATGGCATAGCGGACGCATGCCCCCTTTTTGATGACCGTTCCCGCCATGATGACGCTGTCTTCGACGACCGCGCCCTCCTCCACGACGACGCCCGCCGCAAGCAGGGAATTTCTCACTGTCCCCTCGATCTCACAGCCGAGGGCGATCATGGAATTTTCGAGCACGGCATTTTTCCCGATATATTCGGGCGGGGCGAGCGGGTTGCGCGAATGGATCTTCCAATCGGAGTCGCTCACGTCGAACGCGGGTTCTTTCCCGAGGAGATCCATGTTGGATTCCCAAAGAGAAGAGATCGTCCCCACGTCCTTCCAATACCCTTCAAAGCGGTATGAAAACATTTTCTCCCCCGCCGCGAGCATGGCGGGCAGAACGTCCTTGCCGAAATCTTTGGAAGATGCCGGATTTTCATCGTCCGCTTCGAGGTATTTGAAGAGCTTTTCCGCCGTAAAAATATACACGCCCATGGATGCCAAATTGCTCTTCGGGACTTTGGGTTTCTCCTCGAATTCGTAGATGGAGCCGTCTTCCCTCGTATTCAAAATGCCGAAGCGGGATGCCTCCTTCACGGGGACCTCGATGGCGGCGACGGTGCAGTCCGCCCCCGTCTCTTTGTGGGCGCGGAGCATCTTCGCATAGTCCATCTTATAGATATGATCCCCCGAGAGAATGAGGATATAGTCGGGATCGTACCGCTTCATGAAGGAGATATTCTGGTAAATGGCGTTCGCCGTCCCCTCGAACCATGAGGAGCGTTTCTTCCCCTGATAGGGCGATAAAATGTGAACGCCGCCGAAGGCGCGGTCGAGATCCCACGGCTGGCCGTTCCCGATGTATTCGTTGAGCTCGAGCGGCTGATACTGCGTGAGCACCCCCACCGTGTCGATCCCCGAATTGATACAGTTGGAGAGCGCGAAGTCGATGATGCGGTACTTCGCGCCGAACGCCACGGCGGGCTTGGCGATATTATTTGTGAGCGCATACAGCCTGCTTCCCTGCCCGCCCGCAAGAAGCATCGCGACGCATTCCTTCTTTCTCAACATAAGCTACCTTCCCGAGAAATTTATTCCCCTTCCGGAGAGGGTTCATCGCCTTCGTCCTCTCTCTTGTGGTCGGGCAAGCGGATGAGATAGAGCGTCGTGAATTTCGGGACGCAGAACTCAATGGAATAGGGCCTGCCGTGCGAGGGCTGTTTTTTCGCGGCGATCGTCTTGTGCGTGACCTTCCCGTCGCCGCCGTATTTTAGGTCGTCGGTGCAGAAGACGATCTTGTATTTGCCGTTCCGTTCGACGCCGAGGCGGAAATTCTGATAGTCGCCTCCCGAGAAGCTCGTCACGGCGATGATCTCATTCCCCTCCCTGTCGCGGCGGATAAAGGCGACGGTATTGCTGTCGGCGTCGTCGGGAGAGATCCATTCAAATCCGTCCCAGCTATCCTCCACGGCATAGAGCGCGGGATGCGTTTTATAAAATTCGTTGAGGTCTTTTACGCAGACGGCGAGTTTCTTATGTTTATCGAATTGATCTTTGAGATAGAATTCGAGCCCCGTATTATAGTTCCATTCGTCGAACTGCCCGAATTCGTAGCCCATGAAGTTGAGCTTTTTCCCGGGGTGCGCCATCTGGTAGCCGAGGAAGGAGCGGACGCCCGCAAATTTTTCCTCATAGCTCCCCGGCATCTTGTTGATGAGCGAACCCTTTCCGTAGACCACTTCGTCGTGCGAGATGGGCAGGACGAAGTTCTCGGAGAAGGCATACATCATCGAGAAGGTGAGCTTGTTGTGGTGGTATCTCCTGTAGAGCGGATCTTCATGGAGGTAGGAGAGAACGTCGTTCATCCAGCCCATATTCCACTTGAAGTTGAAGCCGAGGCCGCCCATAGAAGCGGGTTTCGTCACCCCGCCCCATGCGGTGGATTCCTCCGCGATCATGAGGGCGTAAGGGAAGCGTTTGAACACCGTCTCGTTGAGACGACGCAAAAAGCCGATGGCCTCGAGATTTTTGTTCTCGCCATAGATATTGGGGACCCATTCCCCCCAACCCTTATCGTAATCGAGATAGAGCATGGAGGCCACGGCGTCTACGCGCAGTCCGTCTACATGGAATTTATCGAAGAAGAGGCATGCGCTCGAGATGAGGAAGGAGACGACTTCGTTCCTGCCGTAGTCGAAACGGCGTGTGCCCCAGCTCTTGTGCTCCATGCGGTCCCATTGTCCGCTCTCATAGAGCGTCTGCCCGTCGAATTCAAAGAGGCCGTGCGCGTCTTTGGGGAAATGCGCGGGGACCCAGTCGAGGATGACGCCGATGCCCGCCCTGTGGAAGCAGTCGACAAGATACATAAAGTCGTGCGGAGTGCCGAGGCGGGAGGTCACGGTGAAATATCCCGTCACCTGATAGCCCCACGAGCCGTCGAAGGGGTATTCGGTGATGGGCATGAATTCGACATGGGTATAGCCCATCTCCTTCACATAGGCGACGAGCACGTCGGCAAGTTCGCGGTAGGTATAATATCCTCCGCCCTCGTGTTTTCTCCACGAGAGAAGGTTGACTTCGTAAATGTTGATCGGCGATGAAAAGACGTTCTTGCGGGAGAGATTTTCGAGATATTCCCCGTCCGTCCAGCAAAATCCGTCTAAATCGAAGAGTTTGGAGCCCGTCCAAGGCGGCGTCTCCGTATGGAAGGCGACGGGATCGGCCTTGAGGATCTGGCGTCCGTCTGCCGCCGTAATACAATACTTATAAATATCGTAGTTACCGAGGCCGGGAATGAAGAGCTCGAAGGTCTCGCCGTCGATCATGCGGTTCATGAAGTGGCTACGCGTATTCCAGCCGTTGAAATCGCCGACGACGGATACGCTTTGCGCGTGGGGCGCCCAGACGCGGAACATATAGCCCTCCGCGCCGTCGCGTACTTCCCTGTGCGCGCCGAACATTTCGTAGATGCGGTCGTTGTTTCCCTGATGATAGAGATGAAGGGGAAAATCAAAATATTTTTCTTCTTCGTTTGCCATACCGTTGCTCCTTCGCCGAATGAAGATTTATTGGGCATATATACCATATATGGATAATATACCGAACTATATTATACAATAAACGCGCGCGAAGTTCAATAGTAAAAGGCAAATTTCTCCCGGGAAGGCAAAAGTTTTTATAAAGGGACAAAAAGGACCGACCCCGCGGTTTTATCTTTGGGATCGGCCGAGTATGCCCCTGACGATGTCGTAGATGTCCCCCGCTCCGAGCACGAGGACCATGTCCCCCTCCTGCATGTGCTCCGCGAGGCGTTTTTTGAGTTGGGCGGGGCTCTGCACATAGCGCGCATCGGGCAGACGGGCGGCGAGGGCCGCGGCGCTTCCCGCATAGATATAGCTCTCCCGCGCCGAAAAGGTCGAATAGATCAAGGGGCTTTCGCACTTCATAAGCGCAGAGACGAACCCATCCATGAGATCGCGCGTCCGCGTGTAGGTATGCGGCTGAAAGACGACGCGCACCTTCCCCGAGGCGAGGCGGTCGGCCGTCGAAATGGCCGCGGCGATCTCACGCGGATGATGGGCGTAATCGCAAATGACGGGCGCGCCGCAAAATGTTCCGACCCTTTCAAACCTGCGTTTCACCCCCTTGAAGGCCTCGAGACCCCGCTTGATCTGCGCGGCGCTGATCCCGAGGAGCCTCGCCGCCGCATAGGCCGCGAGGGCGTTGTAGATATGCACCCTCCCCACGGCGGAGAGCGAGACGCGCACGACGGCACACCCCTTCTCCGTCACGGTGAAAGAATATCGTTCTTTTTCGGCGCGGATCTCCTCCGCCCTTATCGTTCCTGTACGGATGCCGAAGGAGAGCGTATGGGGAATGGAACGCGCCCGCTCGTCGTCGGCGCATACGACGACGCGTTTCGCCTGCGACGCAAAGGTGCGGTAGGCCTCAAGCAGTGCCTTTTCATCGGGGTAACAATCGGTATGATCGAGGTCGCAGTTCAGGATCACGGCGATCTCGCTTTTGAGGCAGAGAAAACTTCGGCGGAATTCGCATGCCTCCGTGACGAAATATTCCCCTCCCGCACAATAATAATTGCCGAAGGTGAGGTCCTCTCCTCCGATATGGCAGGTAAAGGGAGCTTCCGCCGCATACAGCACATGCGAGAGCATACAGCTCGCCGTCGTCTTCCCGTGACAGCCCGCAACGGATACGACATGCGGATATTCCTCCGCGATCATTCCGAGTAGCTCCGCGCGCCCGATGAGGCGTTTTCCCGCCGCTTTTGCCGCCCGAAGCTGCGGCCTGTCTTCCCCGACTGCGCCCGAATAGACCACGCAGTCCTCCGCGATCTTCTCATCTTCCCCTATGCTGACGGGGATGTTACGCCGCGCAAGCATGCGCGTGTATTCCCCTTCGGCGGCGTCGCTTCCGCGCACGGCGGCGCCGCGGTCCTTCATAAGGCATGCGAGCGCGCTCATGCTGACCCCGCCGATCCCGACAAAATAGAAGCTCTTGGGGCCGCTGACATCTTCCAAGCACATACTTTATCGTATGGCCGAAGATAAGAAAAAAGTGTTTTTCCGAGAAAATTTGATAACTTTCTGAAGAATTTCACGTTTTTTCCAAAGAAATTTCAATAAATCTATTGAAATTCCCGTGAAAGTATGATAATATACTGAATATAGAACAGCAGGAGGAAATAGTATGGAAATCGGTGATGTTCGGATTCGCCTTGTGCAGAATACGGAGGGCATTCTCCGTGCGGTTGCCTCCATCACGATCGACGGTTGTTTTGTCGTCCACGACATCAAGATCTTCGAGCGCGAGGGGGAATGCTTTATTGCAATGCCCAGCCGCAAGACGCCCGACGGCGAATATAAAGACATCGCGCACCCTATCAATTCCGAGACCCGTGAGCGCATCCGCGATGCCATCCTGACGCAGTATGCCACCATGAAAGCAGCAAATTGATCTATCTTTGCCAAAGTAAAAGCGCACCGTGACCGGTGCGCTTTTTTCCTGTTCTCGTTGAATTTTACGAAACAACTACAACATTGACGGCGCGGAGTTTGCCGCTGTCCTTGGGATCGGGTTCGGCGTCGAAGGTGACCTTCTGGCCTTCCTTCAGCGTACGGAACACACCCGGGTCCGCTTGGATCGCAGAGAAGTGCACGAAAATATCATCGCCGCCTTCATCGTTGGAGATAAAGCCGTATCCCTTCCCGTCATTGAACCATTTTACAGTTCCGTTCACAATACTACCTCCTATCATTTGCGCATGTATATCCGCGCAACGTTATTCATTTTATCAGCATTGGAAGGGATTGTCAATACCCCCGCCGAAAAATTTTTTAATTCTTTTTCAAAGAACTCTGCATATAGCGGACGCTCGCCGCCGTAAACTGCGTAAGTTCTTCGGGTGTGAGCGGGCGGTAATTCATGAGCGCGAGCAGGTAGATATACTCCGCCGCGGCCTTCCTATCCCCCTCCTCTGCGCCTTGGAGCGCTTCCACCGCGCCGCAGTTCGTATTGACGATGAGGGTAAGTTGCTGTTCCATGCCGTCCATGCCGTAGAAGCTGTTCATCTCCGACATCCTGCGCGTGAATTCGGGGACGTTGACGACGGCGGGAACGTCGCCGTTTTTGAGTTTCTCCGTCTTTACGGCCACCTTCCTCTCTTTGAGCGCCTCCTCGAAGATCCCGAGAATGGTCTTGTCTTCCTCCCCCTCTTCCTTCAGTGCAGTGGCGACGTCTGCGTCGATGCGCATGAACCGCACGCGCGTGGGCGACTTATATTCGATATAGCTGATGAAATGCGGGTCGATATAGGTATCACAGCGGATCGCATTGAGCCCCGCCTCCTTGAACATGGCGATGTATTGCGCCTGTTTGTTCTCGTCGGAGATATAATAGACGGTCTCGGGCTCTTTTCCCGCCTTGGCGTCTTCGGGGGAGACCTCTTCGCCGAAGAAACTCTCGAGCGGGCGGTATTCACCCGCAAGGTCGCGGTAGATGATGATCTCCTTGACCTTGTTGTAGAAGTCGTCGTCTTTGATGCAACCGAATTTGACGAAGGTCGCAAGGTCGTTCCAGCACGCCTCATACTTTGCTCGGTCGTTTCTGAAGAGCTCGCAGAGGGCGTCTGCCACCTTCTTCGTGATATATTTTGCGATCTTCTGCACCTGCCTGTCGTTTTGCAGGAAGGAACGGGAGACGTTGAGGGGAATATCGGGGCAGTCGATGACGCCGTTCAAAAGCATCAAAAATTCGGGGATGACCTCTTTGATATTGTCGGCGATATACACCTGATTGCAATAAAGTTTGACCTTCCCGCGTTCGAGCTCGACCTTCTTTCTGACCTTCGGGAAGTAGAGGATGCCCTTCACGCGGAAGGGATATTCCATATTGAGGTGGATCCAGAAGAGCGGTTCTTCGTAGTCGTGGAAGGTCTCGCGGTAGAAGGTCTTGTATTCCTCCTCCGTGCAATCCTTGGGCTGTTTCGCATAGAGCGGAAGAGGCGTGTTGACGGGCTTATCCTCTTCCCCCTTGGGATCGAGATAGATCTCATAGGGCATGAAGGAACAATATTTTTCGAGAAGTTCGCGGATACGGTTTTCCTTTAAGAATTCCTTCTCCTCTTCGGCGATGTGCATCACGATCTTGGTGCCCCGCGTCTCCTTTTCGCACGTATCGATGGTATAGGTGCTCTCGCCGTCCGATTCCCAGCGGACGCCCTGCGCCCCTTCGCGGTACGACTTTGTGTAGATCTCGATGTCGTCCGAGACCATATAGGCGGAGTAGAAGCCGAGGCCGAAATGGCCGATGATGCCGTCCCCTCCCGCTTTTTCGTACTTTTCGAGGAAATCGGCCGCCCCCGAGAAGGCGATCTGCGTGATGTACGTCTCGACTTCCTCCTCCGTCATGCCGATGCCGTTGTCTTCGACGGTGAGCGTCCCCGCCTTTTCGTCTGCGGTGACGACGATCTTATACGCCCCCTCCTCCTTGGCTTCGCCGAGCGAGACGAGCTTCTTGAGCTTGGTGATCGCGTCGGACGCGTTGGCCACGATCTCGCGGAGGAAGATATCCTTCTCGGAATAGAGCCATTTCTTGATGATGGGCATCATGTTTTCGCTGGAGATCTTGATGTTACCTTGTCTTGCCATATGAATGCTTCCTTGTTTGTATAATTTTTCCTTGTCTTATATAAACAAAAAAATCCGCCTTCAAGCGGATTTTTCTGAATTTCGTAAATTATTTGTTTTCTTCGTCGGAGCCGAGAAGTTCGGAGATGGAGGCGCCGAAGGAGGTGCCTTCCTTCCACTCTCTGTATTCCTCTTCCTCATCGGGAGAAGCGGCGTTGCGGCGGCCGCCCTTCTTCACCTTCACGGGGCGGTTTTCCTCACGCTCGGGGCGAGGTTCAAACTCGGGGCGGGGCTGAAGCGCCTTGATGGAAAGGGTGATCTTGTGTTCCGCGGGGCTGAACGCGAGGATCTGCGCATCGACCTCTTCGCCGATCGTGAGAACGCTCGTGGGATTTTCAAGCCACTCGTGAGAGATCTGGGAGACGTGCACGAGCCCGTCGATGCCCTTTTCGATCTCGACGAATGCGCCGAAGGGAACGATGCGGACGACCTTGCCGTGGATGACGTCGCCCACCGCGTATTTCTCGGCGGCGAGATCCCAAGGCTGGGGTTGAAGCTGTTTGTAGCCGATGGAGACCTTCTTGCTGTCGCGGTCGATCTTGAGAACTTTGAATTCGTAATGTTTGCCGATCTCGAGGACGTCGGTCACCGACTTGATGCCCGTCCAGCTGAGGTCGGAAATGTGCGCAAGGCAATCAAATCCGTTGACGGAGACGAATGCGCCGAACGAAGTCACGCGTTCGACCTTCCCGTCTACCACGTCGCCCACCTGAATGGAGGAGAAGAAGTTCTCTTCCTTGGCAGCTTTGGCCGCTTCGCGCTCTGCGCGCTCCGCTTCGAGGACGACGCGCTGGGAGGCGATGATCTCCTTCCTGCGTTCGTTGCGGATCTCGATGAGCTTCAGACGAAGGGTCTTGCCCTTGTATTTTTCGAGATCGGCGACGTAGCCCATGCGGATCTCGCGGCGGGGCACGAAGACGAGATAGGTGCCGAGCTCTGCGGTGAGGCCGCCCTTATTGACATCGGTGCAGACGACGGAGAATTCTTTGCCCGCCTTGATGTCTTCGAGCATCGCTTCCTCTTCCTTGAGCTTCTTCACGAGCTTTTGGGAGAGCTGGGTGGGACGGACGGCGGTGACCATCACTTCGATTTCTTCGCCGGTCTTCGCCTTCTCTTCATATACTTTGCGGTCGTACTCTTCGCAGTCGAGCTCGGCCTTGGGAATGCTGTTTTCCAGCTTGCCCGATCCCGAGACAAAGATCCCCTCGTCCGTTGCGGAGACGATACGGACCTTGATGATCTGGCCCTTTCTGTACCGTTCCTCGCGGTCGATCTCGGCAAGGACTTTATCCATCGCGGAATTTGTTCCCGCGGGCGTCTCTGCCTTGACTTCTTCGGCGACGGGCGCCGTCTCTTTCGCCTCGACTTCTTCCGCGGGCGCTTCGGGCGCCGTCTCTTCCGCGGGTGTGGCCACAGCCGCCGTTTCTTCCGTCACGGCCGCAGTTTCCTCTGCCTCTGCCTTGACCTCTTCCGCGGGTGCGGTGATTTCGGTCTCCTGTACTTCCGCCTTGTTTTCTGCCATCTTAAAAAGAACCTCCCGGGTGACCCAATCGGGAGTACTCGCTCCCGCAATGACGCCTACCCTATCAAAAAAATTGATTTTTTCATATCCGAACGCATCTGCATCATGGATAAAGAAAACTTCCCTTCCGTGAGCCGACGCGAGTTCGCCGAGACGTTTGGTGTTACTGCTGTTGCGCCCGCCGATGACGACGACCGCATCACACGTGCGCGCAAGAAATTCCGCTTCGCGCTGTCTACAGGTAGTAGTATAACAAATCGTCGGAAAAATCTCAAGTGTTTTGAGGCCAACTTTTTGAAGATTTTCTCGGATTTTGCAAAATAATTTCTCCGAAAAGGTGGTTTGGGCCACCAAAACGGCCTCTTTGCCCGCAAGATCGGAGAGATCTTCCTTCTCGGATGCGACGACGCGCGCCTCTCCTTCGATGCGGCCGAGAAGCCCTTGCACCTCGGGATGTGCCTCATCTCCCGCGATGACGATATATTTTCCCGCCCTGCTCTTTTCCTCGACGATCTTCTGCGTCTTCGCGACGAAGGGACAGGTACAGTCTATGATCCCGATCCCCCGCCTCTCGCATTCGCGGAAGACGGAAGCGGGCGCGCCGTGCGAACGGATGATGAGACGCCCCCCTGCAGGGACTTCATCGACGCTTTCCACCCTTCCGATCCCGCGGGCGGCGATCTTTTCCACGACGGCCTCGTTATGGATGAGTTCGCCGAGAACAAAGGTATTCTCTGCGGGGACGGAGAGCGCGGTCTCCACCGCCTGCCTCACGCCGCTGCAAAAGCCTGTATGTTTCGAGACGACGACCTTCACTTCTTCCCCTTCTTGCGGGAAGCGCGGAATGCGTCGCGCAATTCATACATGCGGTTTTTGAGCGTTTCATCGAGCGCTTCGTATTCTTCGGGCGTGACCTTGCGGCCGTAATATTCGGGGAATTCTATGGGTTCGCCGAATACGACGTGGGTTATGCGGAAGATGCGCGGACGGCGCATGACGACAAAAGGAATGATGGGCGCTTTCGTCTTTACGGAAAGCATGGCCGCGCCCCCTTGGAAGGGCAGGAATTCATCCCCCTCCGTGCGGTTGCGCGTCCCCTCGGGGAACATGCACAGCTTATCCCCCGCCTTGAGCACGCGGACGGCCTCCATGAGCGCCCTCACGTCCGTTCCGTCCCGCGCGACGCCGATCGCGCCGATGCGCTTGCCCCATTTCCACAATATGGGAGCCTCTAAGATGGATTTTTTGCAAATATAATGGATACCGTCCCACGTTGTGCGGATGGGAAAGAAGATGTCGAACATGCTGTAGTGGTTTCCCACAAAGATACATGCGCCCTTATCCATCTTCTTATTCCCGTGGATGCGGTACGGGAAAAAGATCATGTGCAAAAAGCCGAGGACGGCGTGCAGAAAACTCTCGAAGCGGCAAACATGGCGGCCGTTTTTTTTCACCGTGAAAAGACGGGGCTTCTTGTTCGCTTCCAGCCGCTTATTTTTGATCCGTTCCTTCCGCGCGGCCCTTCTTTCTGCGCGCGTAAGTTTTTTGGGCGCGCCGGGGGCTTCTGTTTCCGCCATCAGATCTTCTCCTGCATCTTATTCTTTAAGAAAGAAACGACCTCTTCGATCGTCATATCCGAGGTATCGACGAGCGTCGCGTCGTCGGCGAGTTTTAGGGGCGCGATCTTCCTGCCCATATCCTGTTCGTCGCGGGCGACGATCTCCTCCTTCAGCTTCTCGAAATCTACCTCGATGCCCTTGCGGCGGAGTTCTTCATACCGCCTTCTCGCCCGCACTTCGGGGGTGGCCGTGAGATAGAATTTGAAATCGGCGTCGGGGAGGACGAACGTCCCGATGTCCCGCCCGTCGAGCACGCAACTCATCTTATGGGCAATCTCGCGCTGTTTCTCGGCGAGGTGCATGCGTACGCTGGGATGTTTGGATACGGAAGAGGCGGCCATGGAGACGTGCGGAAGCCTGATCTTTTCGGAGACGTCTTCCCCGTCGAGAAGTGTCCTCTGCGCGCCGTCCTTGAACTCGACGTCGATGGATACGTTGCGCATGAGATCGACGACTGCGGTCTCGTCCTCGACGTCTACGCCCGCCTCGAGCACTTTCAGCGCGCATGCGCGATACATTGCGCCCGTATCGAGATGTAAAATGTTATAGTCTTTGGCCAGAAGTTTTGCGACCGTCGATTTGCCGCTTCCCGCAGGCCCGTCGATGGCGACATTGAAGATCTGTGTTAAGTCTTTGCGGAGCACTTTTGCATCGCGGAGATAGATATGGCGGGGCATGATGTTCTTTTCGACGAAGATCATCACGCGGATGCACAGCCTGAGCCCCCCTTCGATCTCGGGCTCCATCGCGGAAAAGAGCGAGCAAGTGCCGAACCCCGCCTCCCGCGCCGCCTTGGCGGGATAATAAGAATGAATATCCGAAGTGCTCGAAAACACGATGCTCACGATCTCATCCTTAATGAGATGGTTACAGCTCACGATCTGCTCCAAAAGTTCCTCCACGGCCCGTTTGATCTCTTCGGGCGTATCCGTGGGGATGGTCGTTGCTCCTCGAATGACTACCATATGCCTCTCCCGTGAATGTTATCTCTATGATTATATCGCATATAGCGAAAAAAGTCAAAGCGTTATACCGAATTTTATGCGGCCGTACATGGATAAATTTCATTACTATGCCACGCATAGTACCGCGCAAAAATGCCTATATTATGCCTTTCCTGCCGCATATCCCGTGGAAAATGCGATCTGAAGATTAAAGCCGCCCGTATAGGCGTCGGCATCGAGAACTTCCCCGCAAAAGAAGAGCCCTTTCACCTTTTTGCTCTCCATCGACCTCGGGTCGATCTCGGCAAGCGAGACGCCGCCCGACGTTACGACGGCCTCCGAAAATCCGCGCATCCCCTTCGAGCGGATGCAAAATGCCTTCAGAACTGAAACGAGGCGTTTTCTCTCCTCTTTGGTGAGGGCGTTGGCCCGCTTTTCAGGGCCAATACTTGCCTGCTTCAGAACGATCGAAACGACGCCCGCGGGTAAAAGTGCGCGCATCACGCTCTTCATCTGTTCATTCGGCCGCGCGGTGAGATCTCTTATAAGGCGCGCATCGAGCGTCTTTTCGTCGAGTGCGGGCTTGAAATCGAGGAAAAACGCCAGCTCGGCCGTAGGCAGGCGGTTGACTTCGGCAGAGAGTGTGAGGGCGAGCGGCCCGGAGAAGCCGTAGTGGGTGAAGAGAAGTTCGCCGAGGCGGGATGAGAGCGTCTTCTCCCCGCGTTTTGCGGTGAGGACGATGTTTTTCAGCGTCACGCCCTGCGCCTCCGAGAGCCCTTCCGCCTCAAAGCCGACGAGAGACGGCACGCAATCGACGACGGTATGCGCGGCCTCCTTTGCGAAGCGATACCCATCTCCCGTCGAACCCGTGGAAGGATAGCTGAGCCCGCCCGTCGCGACGACCACGGCGTCGGCGGGAATGAATTCATCTTTGGTTACTATGCCACGCACAGTACCATCCAAAACGTCGATTTTCAAAACTTCGGTGTTCAAGCGGATGACGGCGCCCGCCTCACGGCAAGCCCTTTCCAACGTCTTCGTCACATCGCTCGCGTGGTCGCTTGCGGGGAAGACACGCCCCCCGCGCTCCGTCTTGAGCGTCAGGCCGTGTTCTTCCATAAAGCGCATCGTATCTTCGGAGGAAAAACGAAAGATCGTTCCCGTCAAAAACTTTGAGCCGCGGACGACGCTTTGCAAAAATTCTTCGGGAGGACAGTCGTTCGTGAGGTTGCAACGCCCCTTTCCCGTAATATAGAGCTTCTTGCCGAGCTTTTCGTTTTTCTCGAGGAGGATGGTCTCATATCCCGCCTTGGCGGACGCATATGCCGACATGAGGCCCGAGGCTCCCCCGCCGATGATGATCTTACGCATAACTTTCCTTTAGAAGGAGGCGAGGGTGCATTGCCCTCGCCTTCATATGTTCGTTTATACGGGATAGACGCCCGACTTTGCGAGGTCGTGATCGACGCCCTCGCGCCTTGCCTTTCTCCATTTGAAGAAGTTTTCGGCCACCTCGGGGAAGGAAGCATAGGACAAAACGTCCTCTTCCTGCGTATAGAACCCCTTCTCCATGACCTCTTGTTTGAGTTTTTCGTATTCGGGCTCGAGATCGTCTGCAGGGCGGTAGGTGATGCGCTTTTCGCCCTTTAAGACTTTCTCGGCGACCTCCTCATTGACGGGCATGGGGACGCGGCCGTATTTGCCCGCAAAGAGATCGCGTGTCTCCTTCGTGACCATCTTATAGCGTTCGCCCATGACGACGTTCATCACGGCCTGTGTGCCGACGATCTGCGAGGAGGGCGTGACGAGGGGCGGATAACCGCAATCCCTCCTCACATTGGGTACTTCTGCGAGCACTTCGGGAAGTTTATCCTCTTTGCCCGCCTTTTTGAGTTGGTTCATGAGGTTGGAGAGCATGCCGCCGGGGACTTGATAGATGAGCGTGTTCACGTCCACCTGCCTTACCTTCGGGTTCAAAGAGCCCTCCTTTTCGAGCTCGGCCGCGACCTTTTTGAAGTGGGCGGCAATGGGAATGAGTTTTTCGAGGTCGATCCCTGTATCGTAAGGCGTCCCCTTGAGCGTCGCGACAAGCGATTCCGTCGCGGGCTGGGACGTCCCGTTGGCGAGCGGCGAGAGAGCCGTATCCACGATGTCCACCCCCGCCTGTATGGCCATTAAATTGACCATATCGCCCGTGCCCGTCGTGTTGTGGGTGTGAAGATGCAGTTTCGTCTCGGGGCGTAGCGCCTTCTTGAGCGCCGTAACAAGCTCGAACGCATCGAAGGGAAGCAGGAGGTTGGCCATATCTTTGATGCAGATGTTGTCCGCGCCCATGCCCTCATAGGTCTTGGCGAGGTTTACAAAGTAATCGAGATTGTAGGCGGGGCCCGTCGTATAGGAGATGGCCGCTTCGCACACGCCGCCGACGGGAGCGGCATACTTTTTAATGGCCTTCATCGAGGCCTCGATGTTGCGGGGATCGTTGAGCGCGTCGAAGACCCTTATAACGCCGATGCCGTTCTCGAAGCACTTTTCGACGAGTTTATCCACAAGATCGTCTGCATAGTTTCGGTATCCGAGGAGGTTCTGCCCGCGAAGGAGCATCTGGATGGGTGTCTTCTTGAGATATTTTTTGAGGGTGCGGAGGCGTTCCCACGGATCTTCGTTGAGAAAGCGCATGCAGGTATCGAATGTTGCGCCGCCCCATCCCTCGAGGGAATAGTATCCGACTTCGTCAAGTTGAGGAAGAACGGGGATCATCTGCTCGGTGCGCATGCGCGTCGCCGCCTGCGACTGATGTGCATCGCGCAGAATGGTATCCATGATCATTACTTTTTTTGCCATATTTCTACCTTACAAAGTTCCGCCCTGCCGCCCGAAGGCGCGCACGGCGCATTTTATGAAATGTTATCCGAAGCATGCGAGAAGCATACCGGCGGCGAGCGCCGAACCGATGACGCCCGCCACATTGGGCCCCATCGCGTGCATCAGAAGGTGGTTCGAGGGATCGGTCTCCCTCCCGACGTCCTCCGAGATCCGTGCCGCCATGGGCACGGCCGAGACGCCCGCAGAGCCGATGAGCGGATTGATCTTCCCCTTCGTCACCTTGCACATGATCTTTGCGGTGAGAAGGCCGCCGATCGTCCCGCAGTAGAAGGCAAAGATCCCGATCGCGAGAATGCCGAGCGTCGTTGGCGTGAGGAAGATATTCCCCTTCGCCTTGCATCCGACGGCAATGCCGAGAAAGATGGTGATGGTGTTGATGAGCCCGTTCTGCGCCTGTGAAGAGAGCCGCTCGACGACGCCCGATTCGCGGAAGAGATTTCCGAGCATGAGCATGCCGAGGAGCGGGATCGCATCGGGCAGCAGAAGCCCGACGACGAGCGTCACGACGATCGGGAAGATGATCTTCTCCACCTTTGAGACCTGACGCAGGGGCTTCATGCGGATCATGCGTTCCTTCTTGGTCGTAAGAAGCCGCATGATGGGTTTTTGTATGGCGGGAATGAGCGCCATATAGGAATAAGCCGCGATGGCGATGGTCGGGACGAGATTTTCGGCGAGCATCTTGGAGACATAGATGGCGGTAGGCCCGTCTGCCCCGCCGATAATGGCGATGGCCGCCGCTGTCGCGCCGTCTCCGAAGAGAAGGAAGCCGCCGAAGAGCGCGACGAAGATGCCGAGCTGTGCGCCCGCGCCGATGAGCATGCTCTTCGGATTTGCGATGAGCGGACCGAAATCCGTCATGGCGCCGATGCCGAGGAAGATGAGCGGCGGGTAGATGACTTTATCCACGCCGTAGTAGAGATACCACAAAAGCCCGCGGTTTGCCACCGCCTCGTAGGCTTCGCTCATGATGACCGAACTGCTCGTAAAAGTCGTTACGCCCTCCGCGATCGTTCCCTGAATGTAGCCGTAGAGCGAATAGAAGGAATCGAAGTTGGCATACGGCATCTGCGATAGGATGCCCTCTTGGAGATTCTGAAAGCTCGCGAAATAGTTTACGATCCCCTCGCTGTTCAAAAATCCTTCACGGAGGTAGATAAACTCTCCCGCGGCGTTCTGATAGACGCCCACAAATTCCTTCGCACCGTCCGAAGTGACCCCGATCGAATAGCCGAGGTCGGGCGTATGCGTTCCCCAGAGGATGGATTCCGCCCCGGGAAGATTGATGAGGAACATTCCGAACGCGATGGGAAGAAGGAGCATGGGCTCATACTTTTTCACGATCGCGAGGAAAAAGAGCACGAGGGAGATCGCCAGCATCACATAGTTCTGCCAGCCGCCCTGCGAGAGCCCCATCGACCCCCACAGGTTGGAAAAGATCTTCCCGACGTTGAGTGCGATCAAACTGCTCTGCATACCGATCTCCAATCATCCGATGATCGCAAGGATGGCGTCGGATTCGACGTTTGCGCCCTTTGCGACGTTGAAAGTGACCGTCCCGTCGCAGGGGGCGGTAATATCATTGTCCATCTTCATTGCCTCAAGCACGAGGATGGGCTGATCCTTCTTGACGGATGCGCCGTTTGCGACGAGCAAATTCTTGATGAGCCCCGGGAAGGGCGAGAGGACCTTGGTCCCCTTGCCGGCGGGAGCGGGCTTTGCGGCGGGCGATACTGCCGCGGGCGCTTCGGCGATGACGGGGGAAGCCGTCTCCCCTACCTCTTCGACGCCGACTTCATACTGTTTTCCGTCTACCGTGATGATAAAATTACGCATATCTTTCTCTCCTTGAGCCTTTTACAATCTCTTGATGCGCCGCACGACAAAGTCGCACTGCGCTTTTTCGCCTGCGGTATAGGCCGCCACGGCCGCCGTGATGGCCGCGATGACTTCGGGCGGAATGCCCTTTTCGGCAGAAGGGACTTCCGCCGCTTTGGGGACGTCCTTCTCCGCGCCCGCCTTCTTTCTCGCGTTCGTCTTTTTCATGATAAGGCCGATGAGCGTGAAGATGGCGACGAGGAGCACGATCCCGACGAAGACGAAGAGCAGTCCGAAAGCCGCATAGAATGCCGCCGAGCCGAGGCCGCCCTCGATATGAAACCCGTCAAAAAGCAGTAAGAGGTCTCTCATATCCTCACCCTATGAGCGTCTGTAACGACGCAATGAGATATTGTTTCAAAAATTGCGGTTCTACGATGTCGTCGAGATACCCGCCCTTCGCGGCATGGAAGGGATCGGCGTTCTCTTCGGCATAAACCCTTTGGAGCTTTTCAACATCCGCACCGCCGAATTCGATCTCCGCGCCCGCTTGGGCTTCAAAGAGGGAGATCTGCGCCGCCGCAAGGGAGAAGGTATAATCGAAGCCCGCGCTCTTCGCCGCGAAGAGGCTATAGCCGAGCCCGATCGCTCTTCCCGTGACGACAGCAATCTTGCTGTCGATGGTATCGAGAACGGTAAGATATTCCCCGATCTCCGAAGTAAGCGTGCTGTTGGAGGCAGACATTGTCATCTCCGCGCCCAAACAGTCTGTAAAGATCACGAAGGGAAGTTCCTGCTTGGAGGCAAAATGGGCGAAACGCACGATCTTGGCCATGTTCCCCGCATTGAGAGCTACGCCGTCCAAAATGACGGCGGCAACTGCGATCCCGCCCAATCTTCCGAGGACCGTTTTGACCTCGGGATAGGAATTTGCGCCGAGTTCCACGCCCCCTTCGAGGAGCGCCGCGATATTTTCCGCCGTGACGCTTTGGTTGAGCGCGGGAGCGGGCTCGTTGAGTTCTGCATTGACGGTCGTAAGCCCGACGAGATCACAGATCTTGCGGATATAGGAAGCGGCTTCGCGCATATCGCGTACCCGAAGGGCGGAAAGAAGGCTCTTGTCGAGTGCGCCGTATCCCCCCACTTCTGCCGCTTTCAGATTTTTGCCCTCTTTGGCGGAGAGCACAAAGGGCGAATTGAGGCAGAGCGACGCATCCCCCTTGAAGAGAACGACGTCGCAAAGCGAGGCGAGCGCGGCGGTGGAGCCGTACACTTCGCCATCGATGATGGCAAATTGCAATACGTTGCCTTTAAGGCGGCTCGCCTTCATGAGAAGTTCCCCGATGCCTTCAAGCACATTCACGCCCTCGCCCACGCGCACGCCATGGGAATGAAGAAGATAAATCACGGGCGTGTTGCTCTTCTCTGCGGCAGAGAGCGTCTTCACGATCTTATCGCAGTTCGCCTTGGAGAGCCCGCCGAAAGAGACTTCAAAATTCTGCGCGACGAGATAATAGGCATAGAGGTCGATGGTGCAATGACCTGTTATGACGCCCTCGCCCGGCGCTTCCTCTCCGAAGAGTTCATCTTTAGAATAGCTGAAGGCGGAAAGTTCGACGAAACTGCCTTCGTCGGCGAGGGAAGCGATCTCCTCCCGCACGTCCTTCCCCGCGTCTTTCAGCGTTTTTTTCCTCTCACGGAGCAATGTGATCCGATCCATAGTTACCTCACTGAAACCGAAAAAATTCCAATTTCTACCGCATATCATTATACACAAATTTCCATGAAAAGCAAGGCCATTCCAATATTTTCTTTGAAAATATTTTAACGGGGCGCATTTGCGCCCCTCATTTCTCAAAAAAAAATGCCGCTACCCGTATTAGGCATGCGGCGTTATTTGCTTTTCTCTTCGCCTGAAGGCGGCTCCCCTTCTCCCTTCCGTTTGACGCCCTTTGAGACGATGGCCCCGTTCGGATCGACGACTTCCATCGTGAACTCGTCCTTTTCCGTCTTCTCCCTGACGCGCGTCTCGCGGTGAAACTTCTTTTCAAACCAGCCGAGGATGGCATCGGACTTCTTATAGAGGAAGACGAAGAGGATGACGACGAGCACGAAGAGGATGGCCCAGATCATGATCCCCCACCATGTATTAAAGGGAATAAGCGTTATGGAGTAGCTGGTTGTAAAGATGGCGAGCACGCGGGATATGACGATGACGGCGAGGAAGAACGGAAGGGACATCGACGACATCCCCGCGACAAAGCACAAGACGTCGTCGGGAAAGACGGGCAGAAGGAACATGGCCGAAAGGAGCAATTTATCCTTCCCCTTGATTTTTTTCAGCCACTTCTCCAAAGTCTCCTTGCCGATGAGCCATGAGACGACGCGGATGCCCGCATACCTTCCGATGAGAAAGGCGACGAGCGAGCCGATCACGATGCCGAGAAGGCTCAAAAGGCTTCCGATGAGCGGGCCGAAGAGCGCCGCCCCCGCAACGACTGTCACCGTGCTCGGAATGGGTAGGAGGACGACCTGCAGAAATTGAAGGAGGACGAAGATGATATACATCCACCAGCCCGACTTCCGAAGGAAGTTTTCGAGCTTTTCCTCGTCGCGCATGATGTCGAAAAATCCCGTGCGGATGAGCGCATAGATGGATACGGCAAAGAAGACGGCCATCACATAGAGCGTGATGCAGAATTTATAGACGACCTGTTTTTTGAGAAAGTAACAGATATAATCGGTGATGAGAACGGCCGCGTTCAATACAGTCCCGCCGATGACGGCGAGAAGGTAATAGACCTCCTTCCAGCTTCCGTGATAGAAATTGAAGCAAAGGAGCAAAAAGACCTCCGTTACGGCGGCGGCCAAGGCGATCACGACGCAATGCAATGCGCGCCACAGGGCGACGCGGTTGTCCTTTTCGTCCCTCTCCATGTGTCTTATTCTCTATTATACATCATCTTCGGTATTTTTATTTGCGGAAGAGCTCTCTTTCTCCCCCTGCGGCTCTTCGGCAGTCTTGGGAATGGCGGCGCGGGCGAGAGAATCGCAAAGGTTGTTGAGCTCGTCGTCCGCATGTCCTTTTACCTTGCAAAAGGAAACTTTATGCACGCGCGTGAGGGAGAGAAGCCTCTTCCAGAGATCTTCGTTTTGAACGGGTTTATTGTCGGCCTTCTTCCAGCCCGATTTCTCCCATCCATACACCCAGCCCTCGTTAAAGGCATTTACCGTATAGGCGGAATCGCTATATACGGTCACTTCGCAGGGAAATTTGAGGCGTTCGAGCCCCGCAATGACGGCCATAAGTTCCATGCGGTTATTGGTCGTAACCTCCTCGCCGCCCGAGAGCTCGAGCCTATGTTCGCCGTAGAGGAGGACGCACCCCCATCCGCCTGCACCCGGGTTGCCCGAACATGCGCCGTCGGTATAGAGCACGACGCCGCCCTTCCCCTCCGCAGGTTTCTGTCCTTTGGAAGCGGTTTTTCTTGCGAAATACTCCTCGCGCAGAATGCCGCGCTGAACGATATCGACGCGTTCCCCCGTGGAAAGAAGGCGGAAATAGCTTCTCCGCGTCCCTTCATATTGCAGGCCGCATTTTTCCATGACGCGGGAAGAGCCGATATTTTTCGCCGCATGCGTACCGTCGATGCGGTAGAAGCCCACTTCCTCGAAGCAGTAGCGCAAGACTTCGGCGAGCGCCTCCGTCATGACGCCCTTTCCCCACCAAGCCTTGCCCATGCAGTAACCGAGCTCGCCGCGCTCTTGGTAAGCGTCCGCGCGCACGACGCAGATCTCCCCGATGAGGACATTGCCCTCTTTGAGGACGATCGCCCAATGATAGACGGCGGGAGATGAATATTCTTCCTCCCATGTCTTGAGGAGGGCGCGCGTGACGGAAATATCGCCGTGGGGCGTCCACGTAAGAAACTTGGTGACTTCGGGATCGTTCATCCAATTTGCGAACGCCTCTTCTGCGTCGCTCTGTTTCCACGGACGCAGGATAAGGCGCGCCGTCTCCAATTTTTTCGTACCCTTTTGTTCCATACTATCCTCGCCTTTTACACAAAAGCCGTCACAAGTATGCGACGGCTTTCTCGCGCCCGCTTGCGCAGGTCTTTTTGGCAGGGGAGACGCGACTCGAACACGCAACAGACGGTTTTGGAGACCGTTGCTCTACCATTGAACTACTCCCCTATGTCCGAGAATATTATAGCGCATTCCCGCCCGCCCGTCAAGACTTTTGCGCGATATTTGTGAAAATATCTTCTTGTTTCAGATCCCTAATTTTCGGAGAGCTTCGATCGTTTCTTGGCGCAATTCCCCGAGCGAACCGTCGTTTCGGACGAGTACGCACTTCCCCCCGACCTCGGCGGAAGAGGGCCTCTGTGCGCGCATCCGCGCCCTGATCTCCCCGTCCGTGAGCCCGTCGCGGGCGGCGACGGCACGCATCCGCGCATCCTCCTCCCTTGTGACGACGACGACCCCGTCGAAAAGCTTCTCATATCCGCCCTCGAAGAGAAGCGGAACTTCCGCGAAGGCGATCTTGCACGCCTCCATCCTCTCCAAGAGCGCGCCCATGATACGCGGGTGGGCATAGGCGTTGAGTTCTTTTAAGGCCGCCTCGTCGGAAAAGACGAGCTTCGAGAGAAGATCCTTTCTCAAAGCGCCCCCTTCCACGCATGCGGGGAAGCGTTCCGAAAGTCCTGCGAGATAGCCCTCGTCCTTCCAGAGTTCGTCGGAAATTTCATCGCATGAGAACACGGGGTAGCCGAGATCGCGCACGATTGCGCAAAACTGCGTCTTGCCGCTCCCGATCCCGCCCGTCACGGCGATCTTCTTATTTTGCGTCATACCAACTCTTCCCCATTGAAACTTCGGCGATGAGGGGAACGTCGAGCGAGATCGCCCCCTCCATCTCCTCTTTGAGAATTTGCGCCGCGCGTTCCGCCTCCTCTTCGGGAGCGTCGAGCACGAGTTCATCGTGGACCTGAAGGACCAATTTTGTGCGCAGTCCCTCCCTCTCCAGCCGATTTGCAACGCGGATCATGGCGATCTTGATGATGTCTGCCGCGCTCCCCTGCAAAGGCATGTTCATCGCGGCCCGCTCCCCGAAGGAACGGACGTTGAAGTTGGAAGATCTGATCTCGGGAATGAACCGTTTCCTGCCGAGCGCCGTCATGACAAAGCCGTCTTCCTTCGCCCTCTGCACATTTCCGTCCATGTAGGCCTTGACCTCGGGATGAAGTTCAAAGTAACGGTCGATAAAGCTCTGCGCCTCGGCGGCGGAACAGCCGAGGTCTTTGGCGAGGCCGAAGGCGCTCATGCCATAGATGATGCCGAAGTTTACGACCTTCGCCCTTCTCCGCATCGAGGGCGTGACTTCGGAAAGGTCGACGCCGAATACTCTCGCCGCCGTCGAGGCATGGATGTCTTCCCCCTTTTGATAGGAAGCGATGAGCGATCTGCATCCCGAAAAATGTGCGAGCAGGCGGAGTTCGATCTGCGAATAGTCGGCGTCGATGAGGATATTCCCCTCGCGCGAGATGAAGAGCCGCCTCAACTCCTTTCCTTCCTCGGTACGGACGGGGATATTCTGCAGGTTGGGGTTTGCGCTCGAGAGCCTTCCCGTCGTCGTAGCCGTCTGGTTATAGGTCGTATGGACGATCCCGCCCGAGACGAGCGGACGGATGCCGTCGATATAGGTGGAGCGCAACTTTTGCAATTCACGGTATCGCAGGATGAGGCGGACGATCTCGTGATCCTCGGCAAGTTTTTCGAGGACGTCCGCATTGGTGGAATATCCCCCCCTGTGCATCTTCTTCGCCCCCTTCGGGGAGAGACCGAGCTGGCCGAAGAGCACCTCGGAGAGCTGGAAAGTTGAATTGAGGTTGAATGTCTTTCCGCCCGAGAGCGCAAAGATGCGTTCGGAGAGCTCCGTCTGTTCCCTCTGGAACTTCTCCGAAAAGGACGGAAATTTATCGAGATCGACGCGCACGCCCGTCATCTCCATATCGAAGAGCACGTCGCAAAGAGGTAGCTCGAGTTCTTGATATAGCTTCTCCTCCGCACTGCCCTTCATGCTCTCCGACGTTTCTTCATATGCGAGGAAGAGCGCCTGCGCACAGCAATTTTCGGGGAGCATATACCCTGCCGCAAGTTCTTTTGCGGAGAGAGGCTTTGCGCCCGAATTTTCGAGATAGCGCAAAAGGGTCACGTCTTCGCATGCGGAACAGCGCACTGCGACGCCGATCTCCAAAAGGGTGTGGGCGAGCGCCTTGGAATCGGACACGATCGCCCGCCTTCCCCCTGAAAAAAGTTGCTCGAAGAGCGGCTTCAACTCGGAGAAAAAGAAGCCGGGCGCGAAGAAGTCCTCATGGATGGGAAGGATATGGTTGACCCCGCCGAAATAGAGGTAGACGGCCTCCTTCTCGACGGAGAGCGCAAATTCCTCTGCGTGTTCTGCGCGCCCGAGGATCTCGGGAAGGGTTACGATCTCCACGCACTCTCCCGCCCGCGAATCGGGGCGTTCGTTTGAAAAATAATCGGAATTGATGAGGGAACGGAATTCGAGCCGAGCAAATTGGGTGCGGGCCTCCTCGGGGAAGGGTACGCGGAAGGAACACTGTTCGAGGGTGAGAGAGAGCGGAACGGCGGTATCGATCGTGGCAAGTTCGCGCGAGAGGTAGGCCTGCTCTCTCCCCTCTTCGATCTTCTGGCGGAGAATGCCCTTGATCTCGTCGAGATGGGCATAGACCCCGTCGAGGTCGCCGTATGCTCGCAAAAGGGACACGGCGCTCTTCGGCCCGACGCCGCGGATCCCGGGAATGTTATCCGAAGTATCCCCCATGAGGGCCTTCTCCTCGATGATCTGCGAAGGATAGAGACCGACTTTGGAGAAGAAATTTTCGGCGGTGAGGCGGTCGAGATCGCTCACGCCGCGCTTTGTAAAACAGACGTCGACGTTCTCTTTGACGAGTTGGTAGCTGTCGCGGTCGCCCGTATAGATAAGGACGTGCACGCCCTCGAATTTGCGGGATAGCGTGCCGATGAGATCGTCTGCCTCGAACCCCGCGAGTTCCACCGTACAAATATCCATCGCCCGCAGGAGTTCTTTAAGAACGGGAACTTGCACGCGAAGCTCCTCGGGCATGGGCTTCCTCGTCCCCTTATATTCCTTATATTTAAGATGGCGGAAGGTGGGTGCATGCACGTCGAAAGTGACGGCCATGTATTGCGGTTTCTCCTCCTCGGCGATCTTCAGAAGAAGTTTTACGAACCCGAAGATACCGTTTGTGGGAAGGCCGTCCTTCGTGGAGAAGACGCCCATCGCGTAAAATGCGCGGTTCAGAAGGCTGTTGCCGTCGATGAGAACAAGTTTATCCATACGTCCATTTTATCATGACCGCGATTTTTTTGCAAGAATATCGGGAAAATCGCTTGATTTTTCTCACAACTTTCGATATACTTTTAGTGTTCGCCGCTGTGGTGGAATTGGCAGACGCGCTGGACTCAAAATCCTGTGGTAGTGATACCGTGTCGGTTCGACCCCGACCAGCGGCACCAAAAAACGACCCCGAAAGGGTCGTTTTTTGGTGCCGTGCATCGGGAGCGGACAACTCCGTTCGATCCCGCGCGAGGACGGCAAACCAAACAAATAAAAATAGAGCAGTCTGCCCTTTTGCCGCTCGAAGCTCTCGAGCCACTTCAGGCGAAAAGATCACCAGCACCAACCTCAACCTAACTCGAACCGAATTAGGTTGGTCTTTTTCTTTACGATAAAGATAGATATACCGCTAAATTGAAGTCTACTTAATAATATGTGCCGTAATAATTGAATAACTATTTGAATTGATAGTTATTTTGATATTTTCAACTTCGCAATACCAATTTTTACCCTGTTTGTTTATATTGCAATTTTTATCTAACACCTTATGTTTGCAATACCCTGCAACATCTACTGTATCTATTTTTAGGTTTTTTCTAATTCTATCGACTCCCATCTCAGTTGTATGAATTTTGTCAATATTATCAAGTAATATCTTTTTATCTTCCATTCTTTCCTTTCCACTAAATTAAAATTTTCGCGCATCCGACTTTTACCATTTTATCGTAACAAGCGGCTGTGCCCCATACCTTACTATAGTCGAATGAACGGGTACCTCACCCAGATTCTCATACATGGGCACTTGATCGTAATATGCTTTATATTTTATTTCGACTGAGATCGTGAGCAAAATGTCTCTATGTGCTCCAAGGGCATGGGGATAAACATTAAGAATCATAACACGTAAGACATCATTATCTAACGTAAAATAGCTTTCGTTGATCTCTCTTTCATAATCCGTAGGGTTATAGATATGAAATCCGACCACAAAGGTCGTATCTTTGTCACTGATCTTTGTACTGCTCGGAATATAGGTAAATTCAAGGCCATTTACGGAAACAACATTCGGTACGCTTGTATCTTGCTTGTTTTTTCGTAACAGCACGCCCAATATTACAGAAGACAAAATGATGACGATCGCCGTCATAAAGGCAAGAAAGCAGATAAGGATCGCGTTCAGTTTGATGATACGCTCGGGCGAAGCATCCTTGGCTTTTGTTTCTGCCGCCTCCGAATGATCATTGACAAGATAATCGACGCTGACTCCGAAAAATTCGGCCAGAAGTTCGATGGATGAGATGTCGGGAACGGATTTGCCCTTTTCCCATTTTGAAATCGCCTGCTTCGTCACATGCAATTCGTCGGCAAGTTGCTGTTGCGTTAAATTTTTGGAAATTCTCAATTCCCTGATTTTATTTTTGATTTTTTCCATGGTTCCTTAAAGTCTCCTGTTTTTATGGCCTCATTATAGTTCAGGCAAAATCATCGGTCAATCATAAATTCGGCAACTTGTAGTTGATTTGAGTATATTGTAAAACTACATTGAACGTATCTTATCCAAACAGGCGAAAAGGTGCATCGTATGATGACAGGTGAGCGGGGTCAAGATCATTCCGCCGACGGTAAGACGTCCCCAGAACACCAACAGCCATACAGAGCGAAGATCGGCAGTGACGCCGCCCTCTTCAAAGATACGCATGACCCATTCCTCGGGCACCATGGAATGGATTTGATCGAGCGTAAGGGAATCTATGATCTCCCTCGTGTTTTTCCCCACGGAAATCATATAACTGTAAAGTTTCTCTGCGTCGATGGCTTTGCCGAATTTTACCGCTTCATCAAATTCCAAAGCATTGCCCG
Source organism: uncultured Clostridia bacterium (assembly GCA_947598205.1). GTDB lineage: Bacteria > Bacillota > Clostridia > Christensenellales > Borkfalkiaceae > Gallimonas. The sequence continues at coordinate 126,830 of CANQFB010000002.1, read as the reverse complement.
TATCTTTGATCGGCGCACCTATTCTCTTTTGCCACTCGGAATTGAAGATCTGATCTCTGTTTCCCATCAAAAAATTGCTGATTAAATCCTCAATACGGTATGTATGCCAGAACTGCCACACAAGCGGCACGGTAGCCGTTCCATCGTAATGCAGGTCCGACGCGAAATTCTTCCTCGGAACCAATTCGTTCTGATTGCCGCATAACATGTGTTCCCAAACGTAGTCGGCAAGTGTTTTTTCCTTTCTACCTGAAATGATCGCAGGGTGGACCAAGGCGTGCATTTCCAAAGTCCGTTCTTTTATCTCGCCGAGATCCGTCCCGTTCAATGCTGATTTTAATTGTTCATACTTCGCATCGATTTCGGCGCAAAGTTTATCGATGAGCATACTTCTTCCTCCAAAGATCTTCTTTAAGCGGTAATTCCGCTTTACACGCTTTTTTTATAAATACGGCTATCCTCGCCCCATACGTCTATGAGGCTTTCCAAATAGGTGAAGCCGTATTTTTCGTATAGTCCGACCTCATCGGTCGCGAGATATATTTCCGAATATCCTCGCTCACGTGCAATTTTCTCGGCATGGTCGATCAGGATCTTTCCATAGCGATGGCCGCGATATGCGGGGAAGGTATAAAAAAAGCCCAGCCAAGGTGTTTGCTCTGGTTCGGCGATGCAATCTTGCGCGGAAAGCGTCAAAAAAGAAACGAGCCTGTTCCCCTCCGTCAGAAGATAGAGCTCTGCCCAGCCGCCGAGCGTCGTCTCAAGGCGGGTTTCTTTGATAAGCGACGCTAAAAATTTTGCGGCATCCCATTCGCATGCTTCGATCTGCCGAAGAAAGATGTCGTGCGCGGAAGGAGAATATTTTACGATTTCCATTGACGTAGCTCCGGCCTCCTCATGGATTGCGTTCGATCTTGGCAACGAAGAAGCCCTCGTAGAGATCGGTCGGGCAGACGGTAACCGTCCCCTCTTTGGAGGGAAGGAGCGGGACGTTCTCAAAGGGCGCGATGGGCACGATCCTCGCCCCCGTCGCGGGCAAGACGCGCTCCAAAAGTTCCCAATTCTCTTCTTTCAGGATCGAACAGGTCGAATAGACGAGCGTTCCCCCCTTTTTGAGAAGCCGAAGGGCCTTTCTCAAGAGTTTTTCCTGCATGCGGACGCACTTTGCAAGGTATTCTTCCGAGAAACGGACGGGGACATCTTTCGTCGAAGTGCCGCTTCCCGTGCAGGGCGCGTCGAGAAGAATTTTATCGAAGGAGAGAAAGTCGTCGAGGGAGGAAGCGTCGCCGAGAATTGCCGTCACGCGCGTCGCCCCCTGCCGCTCCAAATTGAATTTGAGGCGTTCAAAACGGATCTTATCGCGCTCGCATGCCGTGATGAGCGCCTTTCCGCCCGAGAGCGCATACATCTCCGAAGTCTTCCCGCCGGGCGCGGCCGTCATATCGAGCACGCTCTCCCCCGCCTTGGGCAAAAGATAGAGCGGCGGGAGCATGGAAGAGAGGCTCTGCATATAGATTTTGCCTTCCGAATAGATCGGAAGGCATTGAATATCTTGTATGGAAGCCTCGGGAAGAAGGTAGGCGCGATCGCTCCACGCGACTTTGCGAAAGGCGAGCCCCGCTTGTTCCAGGACGGCCTCGACTTCTTCCGGGCAAGATTTTAAGGTATTGACGCGCAGTGAAAGCGGGCGGTTGGAAACCGCCGCGATTTGCAAGGCGGTCTCGCCGCCGTATTGCGCAGAAATTCTATCAAAGAGAGAATTTATTTGATAAGGGCGAGCCATTCCTTGATGTCGCTTTCGGGGGTCGCCATAACGCCGCCTTCAAACTTCACATTGAGAACGGGAGCGACCGTTGCGCCGCGAAGCGCCTTGCGGAAATCGCTGGGGGTATGGCCGAGCGTCCCCTCGTTCGTCGCGAAAGGATAGACCTTGACGCCCTTCCACTTATTGGAAGAGATGAACGACTTGATCGCGGGAGCAAACGAAGACCACCACACGGGCGTACCGATGAGAACGCCGTCGTATTTGGAGAAATCGATGCGGTAAGGCTTGAGCTGGGGAATATAACCCGTGGCGACTTCCCTCTGGCCGAGGCCCAGAAGGACGTCGAAATCGTCGGGATAAGTCTTGACGGTCTTGATCTCGAGGACGTCTGCCTTGAGCGTCTGCGCGATCTTACGTGCAAGAGCACGCGTGTTTCCGCCGAGAGAATAGAATACGATAAGTTTTTTCATGCGATACCTCCGCACATTGTATCATGTATATTATACCATATTGATTTGAGAATGTAAATATCCAAAATCAATTTTTTTCACAAAATTTTTTAGAATTTTACAAAAAATCCCGCCGAACAGACGGGATCTTTGTATCAGAAATAGGTTGCGACTTCTTGTTCGGGCGGAGGCGCATAGTCAAGCGCACTCGCCTTGAGGACGGGGCCTTCCCGTCCGTAGATGGGATGGCGTTCGATGGAGATCTTGGCCGTGACCGTGACCCAATCGCGCGTACGGAGCGGGAGCGAAGAGGCGTGCAGACATACGAGCCCGCTGAAGGCAATATCCGCCTCGCAACAGGTCATCACATGGCGGCCGACGACGATCGTCCCCTGCTTCATCCTGCGGTCGGTAGCCACCATTCCCTTGAAATGTACCACCTTCCCCTCGTATTTCTGCATATCTTCAACGAGATCGCGGTAGAAGAAAGCATAGTCCTTATCCTCAATCTCGATGACGGGCGCTTCAACGTCGAAGGGAAGCGGGTCTGCGATGTCGTCGTATTCTGCCTTGCCGCCGAGGTATTCATAGACGATGCCGGGCCTCCTCGATACGGCGCGCACGACCTTGTGGAATTCCTCTTTGGAGAACTCCCCCTTGAAGCGATTGAATACCACCATGTCCGCATACTGCACCTTATCAAACACGAGTTGGCGCATATTTTTATTGTATGCGAAAAAGGTGTTGGAATCGAAGAAGGTCATTACCTGCGCGATGAGCCAGCCATCGGGCATGGCCTCGAAAAACTTATCGAGGGTGAGCATGCCGTTGTATTCGACGACGACGCGCTCGGGCCGATGCTTCTTCATGAGGGCGGTGAGCGTCTCCGGGGAGAGCGCTTCCTGCGAAAGGGCCTCGATCGCGAAATCCTTTACCGCAAAGCGGGAGGGCGAATATTCCTCCTCCCCCTCTTCGCAAACGAGAAGAAGGGTACGCTCGCGCGGTTCGTCGAAGCGGGGATCCTCGAAGGTCTCCTGTATGAATTTTGTCTTCCCCGATTCGAGAAACCCGAGGAAGAGATAGACGGGGATTTCCTTTGCCATATTACTTCAGAATGAGCTCCGAAAGTTTTTCTTCGTTGAGAGCGCAACCGATGACGCACAGCCTGCCCGTGACGGCGGGCAGCCCCGTGCGGATGTCGCTCTCGCCCGGAACATAGTCGAAATAGAGCCATTCATTCCCACCGTCAACGATGCCCTTCGCGCGGAGGATCTGCCCGTATTCCCCCGATCCGAGGGCGGCAAGAATGGCGGCAAGCTCCTCCCGCGCAAACACCTTGGAGGTCTCCCTCCCCCAGCTCGTAAACACCTCGTCGGCGTGATGATGGTGGTGGCATTCGCAATCGGGATCGTCGCATTCCTCTCCGTCTTCATGGTGATGATGGTGATGATGGCATTCATGTTCATCATCATTGTCGTCATCGTCGTCATCGTCATGATGATGGTGATGACAATCATGTTCATCATCGTCGTCATCATCATCGTGGTGATGGTGGTGATGGTGGTGAAGTTCGTGTTCTTCTTTCGCTTCTGCTTCAAGGCGCGCAAGCTCTGCTTCAAGCGGCTCCGTTTGCTGCATGGCGAGAAGAATATCTTCGCCCGAAAGTTTGTCCCAATCGGTCGTGACGATGGTGACGTTTGTATGTTCCTTCAGAAGGGCGACGGCCTCCTCCACCTTCGCGGGATCGGAGGTGTGCGAGAGGACGATACAGCTCGCGTTCTCCACCTGATCGAGGAAGAATTCGCCGAAGTTTTTGAGATACATCTTGCACTTCTTTGCATCTACAACGGTGCAAAAGGCATTGAGACGCGCATCTTGCACCTGCGCGCGTTGGACGGCCTTGATGACGTCGGAAAGTTTACCCACGCCCGAGGGCTCGATGACGATGCGCGCGGGATGGAACTTTTCGGCCACCTCTTTGAGCGCCTTGGAGAAATCGCCGACGAGGGAACAGCAGATACAGCCCGAGTTCATCTCGGTGATCCTGATCCCCGCATCCTGCAAAAATCCGCCATCTACGCCGATCTCGCCGAATTCATTCTCGATGAGGACGACTTCCTCTCCGCGGTAGGCTTCCTTGATGAGCTTTTTGATGAGCGTCGTCTTGCCCGCGCCCAAAAAACCCGAAAAAATATCGATCTTGATCATATTTGCCTCGATTTTACTTCATTTCCTTTTGTATATACCCCCTATCGCGGGGAATTCAAACATGCTTTTTATAATTTGAAAGCCCGCGCGAGAAAAATCCCGCACGGACTTCTATAAGCGTACGCTATTTTCAGAACGCCCAGTTCCCGTCTTTGAAGATCTGCACCCGCTCGCCGCTCTTCGTCACGCCCACGATCTCGAGATCTTCGGAGCCGATCATGAAGTCTACATGGATGACGCTGTCGTTGATGCCCTTATGCTTGATCTCCTCCTTCGACATGTGTTCGTAGCCGCGCAGACACTCGTTGAATCCCCTGCCGAGGGCGAGATGGCAGCTCGCGTTTTCATCGAACAGAGTATTGTAGAAGAGGATCCCCGTATTGTTGATGGGAGAATCGTAGGCGATGAGCGCACATTCGCCGAGCAAGGCGGCGCCTTCGTCCATTGCGATCATCTTCTCGAGGAGATGGCCGTTTTTCTTCGCCTTGACCTCGACGGCCTTGCCGCCCTCGAAGCGGATGGAGAAATCCTCGATGAGCTCGCCCTGATAGGAGAGCGGTTTTGTGGAATAGACGATGCCCTCGGCTTCGCCCGCCTTGGGCGAGATGAAGATCTCCTCGGAGGGAATGTTGGGATTGAAATATTTCCCGTCGATCGTCTCTTCCCCGCCTCCGCAGAAAACGCTGTTCTCGATGAGCCCCACCTTGAAATCGGTGCCGTTCTTGGATTTATATTCAAGAGAGACAAGTTTCAAACGGTTGAGATGGTCGCACTTTGCGGCGAGCTCGTCGTTGTGGTGAAGCCATGCGCGGACGGGATCGGGCCCGTCGGCGCGGGAAGCCTTCAGAATGGCGTCCCAAAGGGCGTCTACCGCCGTGTTGCCGAGCTTGAGATCGGGAAAGACCTTCCTCGCCCATGCTCTTCCGGGGACGGCGGCGATGCACCACTGGTACTTATTTTCCATCTCGTCGCGGAAGGGCTTTATGATCTTGGAACGGACGCTGCGCACGCGGGTGTAAAGTTCCTGATCCACCCCCGCAAGCCCGTCGGGATCTTCCGATTCGAGATAGAGCATCGCGGGAAGTTCCTCCACCCTGTGCTCAAGCTTGGCGATCTCCCACTTTTCGATCTTTCCGAGCGTCTGTTCCTTCTGATATTTATAGTGGAGCGGGACGAGGTTTTGGTGCGACCATTCGACGGTGACTTTGCCCGCCCCCGCGCGGTAGAGCTCCTCCACCACCATCTCGACAAATTCGGGCTGGTCGAGCTCGGCCTGAACGACGACCCATTGCCCCTTTCTCACGTTGACGCCCGTCTTGGCGAGAAGTTTTGCATATCTGCGAAGTTGAAGTTTATTCATAGCGGTCTCCTTTTTTCAATATGTTATATGATTTTTCAATACTATGTCAGATAGAGTACTACTTTATTTTGTGCTAAACTGCGTTTTACATCGATAACGCGCTGGTTCGACGAGCCGCGGAACTTGAGCCTTACGTCCTTCAGTTCCTCGATGAAGGGGCCGTCGACGAGCACGTCGATCAGGGAGATGAGCTCCCTCGTCTCTTCGCAACGGGCGTGTTCCTCACGGATCCCTCCCGCTTCATAGGTATAACCCGTGTAGCACCACACCGTCTTTTCGGGGAAACGCTCGCGAAATTCCCGCAGAAACGGAAGAAGCCCCCTCTGGTTTTCGGGCTCGAATGGATCGCCGCCGAGGAGGGATAGGCCCGCGATATAGCGTGGTTTGAGGGCGGAAAAGATCTCCTCTTTCAACGCTTCGTCGAAGGGCCTTCCATAGTGAAAATCCCATGCGACCTCGTTGAAACAGTGCTTGCAATGCCTTCTGCAACCCGAAACGAAGAGGGATACACGAACTCCCTCTCCGTTGGCAATATCCGTCTTCTTGATCTCGGCGATATTCATCTTCCCTGCCCTTTAACGATCAGAGATGAAGCACCCTGTCTCTGATCTCCTGCGTGCGGCCTTGGTTCCAATATTGCGTGCCGATATATCCGCAGGTGCGGCGGGCGACGTTCATCTTGCTTTGGTCGCGGTTGTGGCAGTGCGGGCACTCCCAAAGGAGCTTCCCGTCTTCCTCGACGATCTTGATCTCTCCGTCGTAGCCGCAAACCTGACAGTAGTCGCTCTTGGTGTTGAGCTCCGCATACATGATATTCTCATAGATATATTGCATCACGGCGAGCACGGCGGGGATATTATCCTGCATATTGGGCACTTCCACATAGGAGATCGCGCCGCCCGGCGAGAGCTGTTGGAATTCGCTCTCGAATTTGAGCTTGGTGAACGCATCGATCTTCTCGGTGACGTGGACATGATAGCTGTTGGTGATATAGCTCTTATCGGTGACGCCGGGAATGATGCCGAAGCGCTGTTGCAGGCATTTCGCGAATTTATAGGTCGTGCTCTCGAGCGGCGTTCCATAGAGCGAGAAATCGATGTTGTGCTTGGCCTTCCACTCCTTGCATTTATCGTTCATATGTTGCATGACGGAGAGTGCGAAAGGCTTGGCCGAAGGATCGGTGTGCGAGGCGCCCGTCATATACTTGACGCACTCATAGAGCCCTGCATAGCCGAGGGAGATGGTCGAATATCCGCCGTAGAGGAGCTTATCGATGGGTTCGCCCTTCTTGAGGCGGGCGAGCGCGCCGTATTGCCAGAGGATGGGCGCGGCGTCGGAGAGCGTTCCCTTGAGCCTGTTGTGGCGGTACAAAAGCGCCCTGTAGCAGATGTCGAGACGTTCGTCGAAGATCTTCCAGAATTCCTCCATATCGCCCTTGGAAGAGAGCGCGACGTCGACAAGGTTGATGGTGACGACCCCTTGGTTGAACCTTCCGTAGTACTTCGGCTTACCGTTTTCGTCGAGATAGGGCGTCAGGAAACTGCGGCAGCCCATGCAGGTATAGCAATGGCCCTCGCCCTTTTTATCCACCTTGTATTCGAGCATCTTCTTCTCGGAGATATAGTCGGGTACCATGCGCTTTGCGGTGCATTTCGCAGAGAGTTCGGTAAGATACCAATACTTGCTCCCTTCGCGGACGTTGTCCTCTTCGAGCACATAGATGAGTTTGGGGAAGGCGGGCGTGACCCACACGCCCGATTCGTTCTTCACACCCTGTATCCGCTGGCGAAGGGTCTCTTCGATGATCATGGCGAGATCGTCGCGTTCGCGCTCATTCCTTGCCTCGCCGAGATACATGAACACCGTCACGAAAGGCGCCTGCCCGTTGGTCGTGAGCAGGGTGACAACCTGATATTGGATGGTTTGGATGCCCTTTCTGATCTCGTCGCGAAGGCGCTGTTCGGTGATGCGGTCCACCGTCTCCTGCATGACGGCAACGTCCTTGAGTTCCTCCATCACCTCTGCGCGGATCTTGCGGCGGCTGATGTCGACGAAGGGCGCAAGATGGGTGAGCGAGATGGACTGCCCGCCGTATTGGTTGGAGGCGACCTGCGCGATGATCTGCGTCGCAATGTTGCACGCCGTGGAAAAAGAATGGGGCTTCTCGATGAAAGTGCCCGAGATCACCGTGCCGTTCTGGAGCATGTCCTCGAGGTTGACGAGATCGCAGTTGTGCATATGCTGGGCGAAGTAGTCCATATCGTGAAAATGGATGAGGCCCTGATCGTGCGCTTCTACGATGTCGCGCGGAAGAAGCACGCGGCGCGTGAGATCCTTGGAGACCTCCCCCGCCATATAGTCGCGCTGGACGGAGTTGACGGTGGGATTTTTATTGGAATTCTCCTGCTTGACCTCTTCGTTGTTGCATTCGATGAGGGTAAGGATCTGATCGTCGATGGTGTTCTTTTTGCGGGCGAGGGCGCGCGAATAGCGGTAGGTGATATATTTGCGCGCAACAGCGAAGGCCTTCTGGTCCATGATCTGGTTTTCGACATAGTCCTGAATTTCTTCGACGTTGACCGCCCTGTTGAGATCGCCCGCGAGCGCGGCGACACGGTCGGCAATGAGGGTAATCTGCTCCTCGGTGAGGCGGTTGCCCTCGCTCACCTCCCCGTTGGCCTTGCGCACCGCATTTACTATTTTTTGAAGATCGAAGGTGACTTCCGCTCCGTTTCTCTTGATGATCTTCATAACAATTCTCTCCTTCGTTAAACTGATTTCCCCCCTTTCCCGCACCGCAACGGCGTGCGGCGAGAGAAAAAGCGTCCCCATTGAAGGGAACGCTCCCATTATACATCGGCAAGACTTCCTTGTCAAGGAAATTCCACTATATTTTGGTAAAAAAATTTCCGTAAACCACTATATCTTGTGGTTGTACGGAAATTTGGCGGATTTTGCGGTGTGAAACGAAGGGCGCAAAAGTTACACGGGCAAGCCCTTCCGAAAGGTCAGAATTTGCTCACGGTGAGGTCGCGGTAGATCTCGTCGTATTTCTTTTTGGTGAAGGAGACGTTACAGTGCGTCGTGACCGTCGCCGTGCCTGCGGCGACGCCCGCGCGGAGCACCTCCGCAAGGTGCGCCCCCTCCTGCATTTTGACGGCGGCCGCGGCGACCATCCCGTCGCCCGCGCCCACGGTGGAGTTGACGGCGACGTTCATGCTCTTGCAATAATAGCTCTCCGATCCGTTCGTGATGACGGCCCCCTCCCCGCCGAGGGAGAGAAGCACCGCCTTTGCACCGCGGCCGAGAAGTTCGTTGCAGGCGGCAAGTACGTCGCGCTTATCCTTGAGCTCTTTTCCGAGGGAATGTTCGAGCTCTTCGCGGTTGGGTTTTATGAGGTCTACGCCCGCATCGAGGGCGGCAAAGAGCCTCTCGCCCTCGGTATCCGCAATGCGGAGCGAATTCGGGGCGACGGCGCGGAAGATCTCGCGGTAATATGAGGCGTCGACGCCGCGGGGAAGGCCTCCCGATATGACGGTGACGTCGGCCTCCCGCGAGAGCATGCGCACCATGCCGAGGAGATCGTCGAGCCGTTCTGGCTTCACCATCCCTCCTACGTCGTTGATCTCGGTGAGCATCGACTTGTTGTCGATGACTTTATAGTTCTCGCGGACGCGGCCCTCATTCCATATAAAGGCGCAGGGAACGCCCTCGCTGAGGAGTTCTGCCTCGAAGTTTACGCCGTTTTCGCGATACATAAAACCCGTCGCCTTTGCGTCGTATCCGAGGCGGCTTACGCCGATCGCCACGTTGATGGCCTTCCCCGTAAAGGACAAAGACTTGTTCTTAACGATGTTCATCTTGCCGACGCAAAGGGAATCCACTTCGACGGTGACATCGACGCTTGGGCTCATGCAGACGGTTAAAATCATGCTATCCTCACATCGAAATCATTTGCAGGGTCTCGTAGAGTTCTTTGTTGAATTGTTTCTTCAAAGAGACGGCTTCGATGATGTCCATATCGAAGATCTCGTTTTTGCGGATGCCGACCACGCGGTCGCAAGCGCCCTCATTGAGGAGGCATACGGCCCTGTTGCCGAGGCGCGCGCCGAGCACCCTGTCGGCCATCGTAGGCGTTCCGCCGCGCTGGATATGGCCGATCTCCGTCGCGCGGATGTCGTATTTGACAAGTGATTTCAGAAGTGCGGCGAACGCATCCCCGTTCATCGCCCCTTCGGCCACGACGACGGTATTGACATGTTTGCCGAGGGAACGCGACCGTTCGATCCGCGCCGCGATCGCAGAAAGATCGTAGGGAACTTCTGGAACGACGATGGCGTCGGCCCCCGTCGCAATGCCCGCATACAGGGCGATGTCGCCGCAGTTGCGGCCCATCACTTCGACGACGGAGATGCGCTCGTGCGATTCCATCGTATCCTGCAACTTGCCGATCGCCTCGATGCAGGTGTTGACCGCCGTATCGAAGCCGAGCGTATAATCGGTATATTCGAGGTCGTTATCGATCGTCCCGGGGATCCCGATCGTGGAAATGCCGAAGCGCTCTGAGAGCACTTTCGCCCCGCGGAAAGAACCGTCGCCGCCGATGACGACGAGCCCTTCGATGCCGTATTTTCGGAGGGTCGCAACGGCCTTTTCCTGCCCTTCCCTCTCCAGAAGTTCGAGACAGCGCGCCGTACGGAGGATCGTGCCGCCGCGAGGTACGATGCCCGATACGCTGTAGGCATCCATGGGGATCACGTCGTCTTCGATCAGCCCCGCATAGCCGCGGCGTATGCCGTAGACCTCCATCCCGTAAAAGAGAGCCGTCCTCACAACGGCGCGGATGGCGGCATTCATGCCGGGTGCGTCGCCCCCGCTCGTAAGTAATCCGATACGCTTCATATAGTTCCTCCGAAGTTATCCTGTAAGTTTTTCACCGATTCATGATTATAGCAGATTCCATTTGAAAATGGAAGAGAATTTTTGCATTTTTTGCCGATCTTTGAGAAAAATTATACAAGTTTCATGCAAGATTCGGGCAAAAAGGTGCGAAGTTCCGCCATGAGCGCACGGCTGAGCGTTACCGAGAATTCATACCGCTTGCCGCCGTGCAGGATCTTCGTCTTTACATTGCCCGCATATTCCGTGAGCGCTTCGATGAGCTCCCCGAATTCCTCGTCGTCCATCGTGCGGGCATCCAGCCAGAGCGTCTTTTCACGCGCGGCCTCTTCGGGAGCGGGCGAATTTTCGGCGGGCGTATATTCTTCGATGCTGTCGATGACGATGACGGGAAGTTTCTCGGGCGGGATATCGATCTTCCCCGCGACGCGCACCACAGCGTCCTGACGCAGGAAGGGCTTTGCCCTTTCGTAGACGCGCGGGAAAGCCACGCATTCGATACTGCCGTAGAGGTCTTCCACGGTGATGAAGGCCATAAAGGCTCCCCCTTTGGTGGCGACCTTCTTGATCGAGGCGACGAGCCCGCCCATCGTGACGGCGTCGTCCACCTTGATCTGGTGGTAGGTCCTGTCCCCCGTCTCCTCGTCCTCTTCGTAGTCGGCGAGCATGCCGCTGTTGAAGTTACATTCCTTGAAGGCGTGCGCGAAGGCGGCAAAGGGATGTCCGCTGACATACACGCCGAGCACAGCCTTCTCCTTGGAGAGAAGATCGGTTGTATCCCATTCTGGAATATCGGGATACTCCGCCTCGGGCGCCTCCTCGCTGATAATATCCCCGAAGAGGGACATCTGCGCACTGCTCTTCTGCTTATCCATCCCCGCGATGCGCCGCATGAGGTCCTCATAGACGGCGTTATATTGCGAGCGGCGGTGGCCCATGCTGTCGAACGCGCCGCCGAAGATGAGGCTCTCCACCATGCGTTTATTGACGAACTTGGTGCACCGCATGAGGAAATCGGAGAAATCTTTGAACTTACCGTGTGCCATGCGTTCCTCGATGACGCTCTCCATGGCTGCCAGTCCCACGCCGCGCAGGGCGCAAAGCCCGAAGCGGATGCCGTTGCCCTGCACGGAGAAATAGGCCTTGGATTCGTTGACGTCGGGCGGATAGACGGCGATGTTCTTCTCCTTCATATAGACGACGTACTTGGCGATCTCCTCGATCTTGCCGATGCGGTTGTTGAGCACGCCCGCGAGGAATTCTTTGGGATAATATTTTTTGAGGTAGGCCGTCTGGTAGGTGACGACGGCGTAGGCCGCCGCATGCGATTTGTTGAAGGCGTAGGAGGCGAAGCTCTCCATCTGCGCGAAGAGCTCTTTCGCGACGTCTTCGGGAATGCCCTTGGAGGCGCAACCCGTGATATTTCCCCCCTTATCGATGTCGCCGTGGATGAATTTATCCTTCTGCGCCATCAGTTCGGAGAGGTGCTTTTTGGCCATCGCGCGCCGCACGAGGTCTGCCTGTCCCAGCGAGTAGCCAGCAAGATTCTGGAAGATCTGCATGACCTGCTCCTGATAGATGATGACGCCGTACGTCTTCTCGAGGATGGGCTTCAGGAGGGGCGTGAGATATTTGATATGCGCGGGATCTTCCCTGTTCTTCAAATAGGCGGGAATGAAATCCATGGGACCCGGGCGGTAGAGCGAGATCCCCGCGATGAGGTCTTCGAGGCAGGTGGGCTGGAGCTGTTTCATGAACCGCTTCATCCCCCCTTGTTCAAGCTGGAACACCGCGTCGGTATCCCCCTCCGCGATGAGCTCATAGGCCTTGGGATCGTCGCACGCCTGCCCGAATTCGATGCGCTTTCCCGTATCTTCATAGATGTAGTCGCATGCCTTTTTAATATCGGTGAGCGTCGCAAGGGCCAGAAAGTCCATTTTGAGCATTCCGATGGACTCGACTTCCTTCATGTCGAACTGCGTGGTAATATCTTCGCCGTTGCGCGAGAGCGGGACGTTATCGGCGATCCTCTTGCGGCAAATGACGACGCCCGCGGCGTGCATGGAGGTATTGCGCGGCATGCCCTCGAGCTTGAGGCCCATGTCGATGACCTGTTTGAGAAGCTCGTCCGATCCGTAGATCTCGATGAACTCGGAATTGCGCTTCCCCTCCGTCTCGGTGAGCTTTTTTACCGCTTCGTCGTATTTGCCCTTGAGGTCGGCGATCCGCGCCTCGTCGTCGGGCGTCTCCTGCGTCGCTTCGGCGACGGCCTTCTTCGCCTTATCTGCCTTGCCGCGAAGCTCTTCGAGATCGAGCCCCAAAAGTTCGCGGATGGAGGATTTCCCGTCCATGACCTTGGTCACGCGGTTGACTTCGGAATAAGGGACGCGCATGACGCGCCCGACGTCCTTTATGACGGCGCGCGATTTGAGCGTTCCGAAGGTGACGATCTGCGCCACATTTTCGGGATGGTAGCGCTTCCTTACATATTCGATGGTCTCCACCCTGCGTTCGGTGCAGAAGTCGACGTCGAAATCGGGCATGGAGACGCGGTCGGGGTTCAGAAATCTCTCGAAGAGAAGGTCGTATCTGAGGGGATCGACGCTCGTGATGCCGATGGCGTACGCGACGATGCTCCCCACGCCCGAGCCCCTCCCCGGGCCGACGGGAATATCGTGCAGGCGCGACCAATTGATATAGTCCCAAACGATGAGGAAATAATCGGCAAACCCCATCTTGATGATGATCTCGAGCTCATATTCCGCCCTTTTTCTGATCTCATCCGTGATGACTTCGTACCGCTTGGGAAGGCCCTCCCATGTCAGACGGGTAAGATATTCGGGCGAGGGCGTGCCATCGTCGGCGGTGTAGAGCGGGATGAGCGACTTATCGTAGACGGGATTTCCGTCCTCTTTGAGGTTGAAGGGCGTATCGGTATCCGAGACCTTGTTCGCGATCGCCCGCGTATTGGAGATGGCCTCGGGATAGTCCTTGAAGATGGCCGCCATCTCGTCGCCCGATTTCATGTAGAATTCATGCGTCTGCATCTTCATGCGGGTGGGATCGTCGAGGGTGCGCTTGGTCTGGATGCAGAGAAGGACGTCTTGCATCTCCCAATCCTCTTTCTTGAGGTAGTGCACATCGTTGGTGGCGACGATCTGCGCGCCGATCTCGCGGGCGATCCTCACGAGATCGGGCAGGATCTGCCGCTGTTCGGGGATGCCGTGGTCCTGTATTTCGATATAGAAATCTTCGCCGAAGAGGCTCTGCAAATAGAGGGCGAACTCCTTCGCCTTCTCATATTCCCCCGCTAAAAGGAGGCGCGGAATACGGCCCGCAAGGCACGCCGAGAGGCAGATGACCCCCTCCGTATGCTCTTTGAGGACGGTGTAGTCGATGCGCGGGCGGTAATAATACCCGTCGACAAAGGCAAGGCTGTCGAGTTGGACGAGGTTGATATAGCCCTTCTTGTTCTTTGCAAGAAGAATGAGATGGTCGGCATGCTGGTCGATGTGCTTCTTATAGTCGTCGACGACGTAAAATTCGCACCCGATGATGGCCTTGATCTTATTCTTTTTGCACTTCTCGGCAAATTTTAAGGAGGAATACATGTTGCCGTGGTCGGTCACGGCGACGGTATCGATCCCGTTCTTGACGCAATGGCGGACGAGGTCGTCCACCTTGACCGCGCCGTCGAGGAGGCTGTATTCTGTATGAAGATGTAGATGCACAAAATCTGTCATAGGTGTTCCGTATAGAGTTTCATGAGTTTGCGGATGCGGTGGTTGAGGCAGCTCTTCGTGAGGCCGAGCTTTTCCGCGAGTTCCGCGAGGGAGAGGGTGGGATAGGCGAGCCTCCCCTCCGCAACGGTGCGGAGCGGTTCGGGAAGGCCGGGAAGCATTCCATGCTCCCTGAAATATGCAAAGGCGACAGTCTGCTCTGCGCTCGCCGTGGCGGCGCGGTCGGCGTTGCCCGCAAGACAGTTGAGGACGCGGTTCTCCTGATTGCTCTCCTCGCGGACGGAGGAGACGTCTTCCAGCGTCTTGAGCGCCCCCTCCGCCCCCGTGACGGAGAGGAAATCGGCGATGGCTTCGCGGGATTTGCAATAGACGACGTATTTATCCCCCCGCTTTACGACATTCCCATAGAGTTGGAGGGAAAGAAGCGTCTCGCAGAGCGCCTCCGCCCGTTCCTCCGACTTGAAGACGAATTCGAGGTGATAGCCCGTCTTCTTCCCGCCGCTCGGGAGGGTACAGCTTCCGCCTCCGAGATATGCGCCGCGCACGTATGCCTCGCGGCAACATCTGCCGATCCCTGTGGATAAGATCTCGCGCACATGTTCCCCTGCCCGCTCGCCGCGGCAGAGGAAGGTCAGCTTGTCCCGCCCGTGCTTGGGATCGCGCACGGCTCCGGCGACCGTCATCCTCTCGCCGAAGAGATCTTCCGTGAGGGCGAACATATACGCCGCGATGCGCTCGTTCTCGCTCGTGAAGGAAAATTCGGCGCTCCGCCCCCCTTCCTCTGCGCGGATATTCCCGCTCGTATCGAGAAATGCGCGAAGAAGGGCAAGTTTACAGCATCTCTTTGCGGGGGTCTGTTTGACGATCTCCCGCTTGATCTCGCCCGAAAAATTCACCGCAGACCTCCGCCTACATATGCTTCTTATATTCCGCAAAGCGGAAGACGGGCATCCTCCCGTCGATATTGTCGATCTGCCCGAGGGGAATGCCCACCCGCGCAAGTTGCTCCTCCACGCGGAGCGTATCACCCACGCGGTCGGCGGTATGGGCGTCGGAATCGATGAGAAAGCGTACCCCCGTCGCCGCAACGGCAGAAAGTTCCTCATCCGTCAGGTGTTCCTTCTTGGAATTGAGTTCGATATAAGTGCCTCTGTCGCGGCAACATTTGGCGACTTCGGCCGCATCGACGGCGCATTGATAGCCGAGATGGGTAAGAATATCGACGGGATTTTTTTCGACGGCGTTGATATAGGCGCGCGTCGTCTCCCGCACGATAGAAGGCGAGGGCTTCATATGGAGTTTCTTGCGCATCCAATTCCCCCATCCGATCTTTCTGTCTGAAAAATGCTCGTAGCGGATGATGATATGGATGCCGGCGAGAAAGAGGTCGAAATGTTCGTAATCCTCTTCGGTGAGGTCGCACAGGCCCGAAACGCCGCGGATATTGCTCTCCATGCCGACGAGGACTCTGATCCCCGTCTTCTCCTCCGCCTCCCTGCAATCGCGGATGAGGGCGGGAAGATCTTTATGTTTAAGGGGAAAACACCTGTGCGAAAAGCCATGATCGGTGATGCCGACGGAAAGAAGCCCGAGCTCCTTCGCGCGGACCGCATTTTCGAGCACGGTGCCCTTGCCGTGCGAATAGGGCGTATGCGTGTGGAAATCTGCCGTAAGTTTCATAAGTACCTTTTACGGGAGGCGGACGATCTCTTCGCGAAGGCAGACGCCCGTCTCTCTAAATACCCGCTCGCGGACAAGCCCGATGAGCGCGGATATGTCCGAGGCGGTTGCACCGCCGTTGATGATGAAGTTTGCATGTTCGGGCGAGACGAATGCCCCGCCGACGGACATTCCCTTACAGCCGCACCTTTCGATGAGCGCGCCTGCCGAAATGTTTGACGGATTGACGAAGACGCAACCCATGCTTCTCCCCTTGGGAAGATGGGCGCGTTTGGCGCGGAAATATCTCTTGCGCGCGGCGATCTCTTCCCGCGGCATGCGGCGGCCTGCCAGGCGTACGCCCGCAATGGCGATCCCGCCGCGGAAGAGGCTGTTCTTCTCCGAAAAACCGCACTCCTTACGGGAAAAGCGGCGCATCCTTTCCCCTTCGACGGCGGCGACGGAGACGACAATATCGGAAAGATGCCCCTCCCGAACGCCTGCGTTCATGGCGGCCGCCCCGCCGAGCGATGCGGGAATTCCCGTGAGGAATTCAAACCCGCCGATCCCCTTCTCTTCGGAAAAGCGCAGAAGCGCCCCCGCGGTGACGCCCGCGCCGCAAAAGATCTCCTCTCCCTCCGCATCGATGCGGCCGAGAAGGGAAGTTCTCACCACAACGCCCTCAAAAAAACCATCGGCGGGCAAGACGTTCGCCCCCGCCCCGAGGATGCAGTGCGGAATGCCCCGACCTTTCAGAAGGGATAAAAGGGCGGCCAACGCCTCTGAAGAGGCGGGATATGCGGCGAGGGCCGCCCTGCCGCCGCAACCGATCGTGGTGTGCCGCGCAAAGGAAAAATTTATCTCGGTCTTAAGTCCGCTGAAGCGTTCGCCGAGCAACTTTTCGATGTCCAAACGGATGCTCCTTCATTCTACCATATTTCCCGCCATATTTCAAACGGTTTTAAGAAATTTATCGGGAATTTTTAAGTCGCCCTCCGACGCAAGTTCCTTGAGGCGGGCGAGCGCTTCGGCGTCGGAAAATACGCAGGGCGTGCGTGTGTTCGCATTCTCTTTGACGGGTTCCATGCCGATTGCGGGAAGCAATTCGGCCGTCTGCGGGGAGAGAAGTTCCTCTATAAAGGCGAGGGCGTCGTCGCGGTGCACCTCTTTGAGAAGGGAAATATATTGGAAGAGGTCGTTATATCCGCCGAGAGGACGGCTGAAAAATGCCGCCCCGCGCGCCGTCAGGCGGCACACGTCCCGCTGGGTGCCGAGAAGATAGCGGTATTTCCCGCTCAAGAATCCGACGTATGCGGCCTGCGATTCCACCTCCTCCCCCCCGATCCCCGCATAAGCGGCCGCAAGCGCGCCGAGATTGCTTCCCCCGACAGAGATCGCGCACCTTCCCGCCTGCGTAAAATCCTCTGTGAGAGAGAAGAGAAAATATCCGCCCATGCACCACGGAACGGCGCGGCATTCGCCCGAAATTTCCCCACCCGCAAAGGAATAAGGCAGGGCAAGGCTCACTTCCGCCCCGTCGGAGAGCCCCACACCGAAGGAGAGGAGGTCGGGATATTTCCCCTCCGAAAAGGCGGCCGCGGCGCCCTCGGCCGTGTAGCTTGAAATGAGATAATACACTCCTTCGCGCCGTTTTTCGACGTTCCGCGCGACTTTGCGCAAAAGGTTGGCGCGAGAACCCTTTCCTCCCTCGAAAGTATCGACGTTCCAGACTGTGACGACGCGGCTCTTCACGGGAGCATCGCCCCTTCCCCACGGGTATAAAAAAAGCAAAAGCGCCGCCGCGGCGATCGCAAGAAAGGGAAGGAGCATGAGACATCTTTTGAAAAATCTGCGCGCTTTCATACGAAGTATTGTATGCGGCGCGCCCGCCCCGCATGCGGCAACGTGCAAGAAGGGACGCAATCGCTTGCGCCCCCTCCGCGTTTTTGCCCTGCCCGTGGCAAGGCAAAAACTATATCTGAAAGCAGTTCCCCGCTACGAAAAAATTTTGTGCAGAGAGAAAAGATTTATACAAAAAGAAGGAGAGCTCGCGCCCTCCCCCTTCTCATCTCTTCTGAAAGCTGTCGCAGCAGGTGCAATGCTCGCAGTCGCAGGTATTGCCGACATGGATCTTATCGAGCTTGCAACGCATGCCGTCGCAGTTGAACGCGCATTCGGTCACGCCGCAAGTTACGCCCGAATTGAGATTTTCCTTCATTTCAGACCTCCTTCTCCCATAGTATCGTCAAAAATATAAAAAATATCTTGACAGGCGGACGCAAATTTTGTAAAATGACGGAAAAGGAGGTAGAACATGAAAGTCATCCTCAAGGCAGACGTGAAAGGCACGGGCAAAAAGGGCGAGCTCATCGAGGTTTCAGATGGATTTGCCAAAAATTTTCTCTTGAAACGCGGGCTGGCGGAGATCGCCACGGCGAGCGGGATCAACGAGATCAGACAGCGCAACACGGCCGATGCCTTCCATAAGGCGGAAAACATCAAGGCGCTCAAAGAACAGGCGGCAAGGCTCGATAAGACGGAAGTCACCGTCCCCATCCGCACGGGCAAGAACGGGAAGGTGTTCGGTTCGGTCACGACGGATAAGATCGCCTCGGCCCTATCCGAACTCGGATACGAGGTGGATAAGAAGCGCATCACGACCAAAGAGACGCTCAAGATGGTGGGCGTCTACGATGCCGAAGTGCGTTTCATGGAGGGCGTGACCGCGAAAATCAAGGTCAAAGTGGTACCGCTCGAATAATTGAAAAAATGCGAAAGCGCCTCGTTTGAGGCGCTTTTTTCTGCCATTTTTCTGCTATTATGTCACGCATAGTACTTTGTAAAATTCGATTTTCTGTCTTTTTTGCCCTTATCGCTATGAACGTTCCCTGCCGTAGTAGGCATTGAGATACATCTCTTTGATCTCGGAAATGAGCGGATAGCGGGGATTTGCGCCCGTGCATTGGTCGTCGAAGGCGGCCTCCGACATCTCGTCGAGCTTGGCGAGGAATTCCTCCTCTGTGACCTTCCCCTCGAGCTCTTCGCGGATGGTCGCATGGATGCCGATCGCGGCGCGAAGTTCTTTGACCTTCCCGATGAGTTTCTCCACGAGTTCGTCGTCCGTCTCCCCCGCAAGGCCGATATAGCGGGCGGCGTCTGCATACCGCTCTTTGCACTGCGGGTAGGCATACTGCGGGAACGTCCCCATCTTTGTAGGCGCGTCGGCGCTGTTGAAGCGGATGACCTCCTCGAGCATGAGCGCATTCGCGACGCCGTGGGCAATGTGGAAGAACGCCCCGAGCTTGTGCGCCATGGAATGGCTCACGCCGAGAAATGCGTTCGCAAACGCCATGCCGGCGATGGTCGCGGCATTGGCCATGCGCTCGCGGGCCTCTTCGTCGTCCGCCCCCTTCTCATAGGCGCGGGGCAGATATTGGAAGATGAGCTTGATCGCTTCCTTCGCCATGCCGTTCGTAAAATCTGTCGCCATGACGGAGGCGATCGCCTCGAGCGCGTGGCTCAACGCGTCGATCCCCGAGGCCGCTGTGAGCCCCTTGGGAATATTCATCATGAGATCGGCGTCTACGATGGCAATATCGGGCATGAGTTCGTAATCGGCAAGCGGGTATTTGTTGCCCGTCGTCTCGTCGGTGATGACGGCGAAGGGCGTCACTTCGCTTCCCGTGCCCGCCGTCGTGGGGATCGCGACGAAGAGCGCCTTTTCCCCCATATGCGGGAACTTGTAGATGCGCTTCCTGATGTCGGAAAAGCGCATCGCCATATCCGCGAAATCCACCTCGGGATGTTCATACATCACCCACATGATCTTGGCCGCGTCCATGGGCGAACCGCCTCCCACAGCGATGATGACGTCGGGGGCGAACTCACGCATGCGGCGAAGCCCTTCGTTCGCGCAGGCGAGCGTCGGATCGGGTGTGACGCCCGCAAACGTCTCGTGAATTATGCCGATGCTATCGAGAATATCCGTCGCGCGTTTTACGAACCCGCTCTCAAAGAGAAACTTATCGGTGACGATAAATGCCCGTTTTTTGGCGTATTCCTCCTTGAGCTCTTTGAGGGCGACGCCGAGACAGCCGCGCTTGAAATATACCTTTTCGGGTGCTCTGAACCAAAGCATATTTTCCTTCCTTTCCGCAACGGTTTTGATATTGATGAGATGCTTGACGCCGACGTTTTCGGAGACGGAATTTCCGCCCCACGATCCGCAACCGAGCGTGAGCGACGGCGCAAATTTGAAATTATAGAGATCGCCGATCCCCCCGTGCGAGGAGGGCGTATTGAGGACGATACGGCATGTTTTGAGGACGGACGAGAAATATTCGACCTTATCGGGATGGGCATGTACGTCGATGAAGAGCGACGAAGTGTGCCCGAGGCCGCCGTCCTCGATGAGGTGTTCGGCCTTCATCACGGCGTCGGTAAAATCCTTTGCCCGATACATGGCGAGCACGGGAGAGAGCTTTTCGTGGGCGAAAGGTTCCGAAAAATCCACGCTCTCCACCTCTCCGACGAGCACGCGCGTCTCCTTCGGCACGCAAAAGCCCGCAAGTGAGGCGATCGTTACGGCCTTCTGCCCCACAATGCGGGAATTGAGACCGCCGTTGATGAACATCGTATGGCGCACCATCTCCGTCTCTTCGGGAGAGAGGAAGTATGCGCCGCGAAGCGCCATCTCCGCCTTGAATGCCTCGTAAATATCCGAAAGGACGATGACCGACTGTTCGGAGGCGCAGATCATGCCGTTATCGAAGGTCTTGGAATGCAGAATAGAGGAAGCGGCGAGCTTGATGTCTGCCGAGGAATCGACGACTGCGGGCGTATTCCCCGCGCCGACGCCGAGGGCGGGCTTTCCCGAAGTATAGGCCGCCTTCACCATGCCCGAGCCCCCCGTCGCGAGGATCATATCCGCCTCGCGCATGACCATGGCCGAGAGCGGCACGGTGGGCATGTCGATCCAGCCGATGATGTCTTCGGGCGCACCCGCCGCGACGGCCGCCTCGAGGACGATCTTCGCCGCTTCGATGGTACACTTTTTTGCCCGCGGGTGGGGAGAGATGACGAGCCCGTTCCGCGTCTTCAAACAGAGAAGCGCCTTGAAAATGGCGGTCGAGGTCGGATTGGTCGTGGGAATGATGGCGGCGATGACGCCTATGGGCTCCGCGATGCGGGTGAAGCCGAACCCCTCGTCATGTTCGATGACGCCGCAAGTTTTGGTATCCTTGTATGCGTGATAGATATATTCGGATGCGTAGTGGTTCTTGATGACCTTATCCTCGACGACGCCCATGCCCGTCTCTTCCACCGCCATTTTGGCGAGCGGGATGCGAGCTTTGTTTGCGGCGAGGGCGGCGCGGTAGAAGATCTCGTCTACCTGCTCCTGCGAATAGGCCGCAAACTTACGCTGGGCCGCGCGGACTTTGGCGAGCAATTTCTCGAGCGATTCCTCGCCGTCTACGATGAAGTCTTTCATGGTTTCCTCCACAAATCACACTTCCTTTTCATCATAACAAATTTTTCCGAAAATGTCAACGTTCAAACATATTTTTTGCGGGAAAGCCCTTTCTTTTGCAAAAGAAAAACACCCGCGCAGAACGCGGGTGAAAAGGGCTTATGAGAGCGAGGCAAGCTGCGCCTCGAGCTTCTTTTTCATGTCGAGGAATTTTTCGAGTTTGGCGCGTTCATCGTCGACGAGCTTTTTGGGCGCCTTCGCGACAAAATTCTGGTTGGCGAGCTTGCCGCCTGCGCGGGCGATCTCCCCTTCTGTGCGCTCAAGCTCCTTTGTTAGGCGTGCACGCTCCTCTTCGAGGTTGACGAGCTCCCCGAGAGGCACGAAGATATGCCCGAGCGAGACGACCTGCGAGACGGCCTTCCCCCCCGCCGCTTCTCCGCTCTCGGCAAATTCGATCTCACTCGCCCCCGCAAGGCGCAGAATAGACTGCTTGTTGACGCCGACGAGCCGTTTTACGCCCGCGAGCCGCCCCGGATCGGCGACGAGATAGATATGCACCTTCTTTGCAGGCGGACAGCCCACCGAGACCTTGATCGCGCGGACGGCCTTGATGAGCTCGATGACGCCCTCAAAGGCCTTCGCCTCCTCGCGGTAAGAAAGGCGGGAGTTATAGCGCGGGAATTCCGCCGAGACGATGAGCCCTTCCGTCTTGGGAAGGTAGCTCCAGATCTCCTCCGTAATGAAGGGCGCGAAGGGATGCAGAAGTTTCAGAGTATTCTTCAAAACGAAGACGAGTACGCCGAGCGTGCCGCGCCTGCGCTCCGCATCCGTCCCGTAGAGGGCGGGCTTGGAGAGTTCGATGTACCAATCGCAGAAGTCCTCCCATGCAAAGCTCATCACCTTGTCGGCGGCGATGCCGAGGTCGTACTTTTGCAGGGCGAGCGTAACTTCGCGCACCGTCGTCATGAGATGGGAGATGATCCAACGGTCGGCAGGTTGCAGTTTGATCTCGGCAAGATCGGCGGGAACGTCCTCATCTTTTACGTTCATGAGCACGAACCGCGAGGCATTCCATATCTTATTGAGGAAGTTGCGGGAGGCCTCGAACTTGGCCGCCGACATGCGCGTATCGTTGCCCGGCGCGACGCCCGAGATGAGGGCGAGGCGGAGGGAATCGGCGCCGTATGTTTGGATGACCTCGATGGGATCGATGCCGTTGCCCAGCGATTTCGACATCTTCCTTCCCTGCTCATCGCGCAGAAGGCCGTGGATGAGCACGTCGCGGAACGGGACTTTCTTCGTATAGCGGAGGCCCGAGACCATCATGCGCATCACCCAGAAGGGAATAATGTCGTACCCCGTGACGAGGACGTCGGTCGGATAGAAATATTTGAATTCGGGCGTCTCCTCGGGCCAGCCGAGCGTGGAGAAGGGCCACAGCGCGGAGGAGAACCATGTGTCGAGGCAATCTTCATCCTGCTTGAGCTCTGAAGATCCGCAATGCGGGCAGACGGCAGGATCGTCCTTGGGGGTGACGATCTCCGCGCCGCACTTTTCGCAATACCACACGGGGATGCGGTGCCCCCACCAAAGCTGGCGGGAGATGCACCAATCGCGGATATTTTCCAACCAATTATAATAGATCTTTGCGAAGCGGTCGGGCGTAAATTTGGTCTTATTTTTGGCCACCGCGTCGATCGCGGGCTTGGCAAGCGTCTGCATGGAGACGAACCACTGCTTTGAGACGAGGGGTTCGAGCGTGGCGTTGCACCTGTGGCAATGCCCCACATTGTGCGCGTGATCCTCCACTTTGAGGAGGAGACCCTGCGCCTTCATGTCTTCAACGATGCGTTTTCTCGCCTCGTAGCGATCGAGCCCTTCGTACTTTCCCCCCTCTGCATTGACCGTGCCGTCGTCATTCAAGATACGGATCATGGGGAGTTTATGGCGGAGGCCCACCTCGAAATCGTTGGGATCGTGCGCAGGGGTGATCTTCACGGCGCCCGTGCCGAAAGCGGGATCGACATACCCGTCTGCGACGACGGGGATCTTTCTCCCAACAAGGGGAAGTATGAGCGTCTTCCCGACGAGGGAAGCATAGCGCTTATCCGAAGGGTTGACGGCGACGGCCGTATCGCCGAGCATCGTCTCGGGGCGGGTGGTCGCGATGGTGATGAACTCCTCCGAGCCCTCGACGGGATATTTGAAATACCAGAACTTGCCCGCATCCTCCGACCATGCGACCTCCTCGTCGGAGAGCGCGGTCTTGCAGTCGGGGCACCAATTGATGATACGGCTTCCGCGGTAGATGAGCCCCGCTTCATAGAGGCGGAAAAAGGCCTCGCGGACGGCGCGGGAACACTTTTCATCCATGGTGAAGGCGAGCCGCGACCAATCGCAGGAAGAACCGAGTTTTTTGAGCTGGTCGACGATCCTTCCGCCAAACTTTTCCTTCCACGCCCAAGCCCTTCTCAAGAATTCCTCTCTGCCGAGTTCTTCCTTCGTCGTCCCCTCCTCGCGGAGTTTTTCGACGATCTTATGCTCTGTGGCGAGGGAGGCGTGGTCGACGCCGGGCTGCCATAACACGGCGTACCCCTGCATGCGCTTGAAACGGACGACAATATCCTGCATCGTCTCATCCATGGCATGGCCGATGTGAAGTTGCCCCGTCACGTTGGGCGGCGGCATCATCACGGTGAAAGGAACTTTATCGGGATCGATCTTTGCGGAAAAAGCTCCGCTTTCGAGCCATCTGGCGTAGATCCTGTCCTCAAATTCCCCGGGGGTATATGTCGTCTGCATTTCCTTCATAAGGCATCTCTCAAAAGTGTATTACCGACTAATTATACCGCAATTTTTTTCCGTTGTCAATTAAACGGCCCGCTTCATAAGATATATTATTCCAATTTTACGGAGAGAACTATGAAAAAAACTTTTGCGATCCTCGGAGCGGCGCTATTCACGCTCCTTCCCCTCTCCGCCTGCGGCGGAGCAAGCGACGGCCTTACGACCGTAAGACTGAACGAAGTGACCCATTCCATCTTCTATGCCCCGATGTATCTTGCCGATTCGCTCGGATACTTCGAGGAGGAAGGCATCAAGATACAATTCACCAACGGCGGCGGCGCAGACAGCACGATGTCTGCCGTTCTCTCGAACGGCGCGGACATCGGGTTCTGCGGGCCCGAAGCCGCCCTCTATGTCGCCCTCGGCGGCGCGAGCGACAAGCCCGTCGTCTTTGGACAGCTCACCCAAAGGGACGGCTCTTTCCTCGTCTCGCGGCATGACGAGGCGGATACTTTCACTTGGGAAAGCCTCAAGGGCAAAGAGATCCTCGCAGGAAGACAGGGCGGCGTCCCCGCGATGACTTTTGAATATATTCTGCGCGAACACGGCTTTACCGACGCGGACATCAACTTCAATTTCGGCGTATCCTTCAACAATATGACGGCCGCCTTCATCGAAGGTACGGCGGAGTATTGCACCATGTTCGAGCCGACCGCCTCCGAAGTGCAGGCCGCGGGCAAGGGCTACATCGTAGCCGCCGTGGGAGCGGCGAGCGGCGTCGTCCCCTATACGAGCTTCATCGCGAAGCGCTCTTGGCTCCAAAAGCACGAGACGACCACACGCGGATTTTTGCGCGCCATGTTGCGGGCCGTGGAATTCGTCCAAACAAACGAACCCGAAGAGATTGCCCCCTATCTCGAAAAGCACTTTGCCGACACCTCTTTGAGTTCTTTGGCGACGAGTGTCAAAAGCTACAAGGACATCGACGCCTGGGCGACGGACATGGTGATGACCGAAGAGAGTTTTGAACGTCTGCAAGACATCATCCAATCGGCGGGCGAGCTTCCCGAAAGAGCGGATTATTCCCTCTTCGTCGATAACAGCTATGTCAAGGAAGAATATGCCGCGCTGAAGAAATAACTTACATCGCAAATACGGAAGGTGTGCATATGAAAAAGGAAATGTTGCTCTTTTCCGATGTAACCCTCATCTATCACACTGCCCGCGGAGAGACCAAGGCGGCGGAACACCTCTCTTTTTCCGTCTCCGAGGGAGAGTTCGTCGCCGTCATCGGGCCATCGGGTTGCGGCAAAACCACCCTCCTCTCCCTCGCCGCAGGGCTGCTGAAACCTTCTGCGGGCTCTATCGAACGTTGCGGAAGTTGCGGCTATATGCTACAGAAGGATGAACTCTTCCGCTGGCGTACCATCGAGAAGAATATCTATCTCCCCCTCGAGATCAAGCGGCAGAAGACGGCGGAAAACTGCGAGCGCGCCCGCGCTCTCGCGCAAAAATACGGGCTGGGCGACTTCTTGCAGAGCTACCCATCGCAGCTCTCGGGCGGCATGCGGCAACGCGCGGCCCTCATCCGTACGCTTGCGACCGATCCCGACGTCCTTCTCCTCGACGAGCCCTTTTCCGCGCTCGACTACCAGACCCGCCTCAATGTGACGGAAGACGTCGCCGAGATCATCAGGAGCGAGGGCAAGACGGCCCTTCTCATCACGCACGATATTTCGGAGGCGATCTCGCTCGCAGACCGCGTTCTCGTGCTCTCGCCCCGTCCCGCCCGCGTCACACATGAACATACCCTCGATTTCGGCGGCGAAAAAAATCCCATGCGCAGACGGGAGATGAGCGGCTTTTCGGGATGGTTTGAAATACTATGGAAGGAGTTAAACGCATGAAAAAGGGAAAAACGCGCGAATTTTCCGCGGAACACAAGCTATTTTTGCGGAAGAGAAAGAGAAGCGTCGCCCTCGTCTGGACGCTCCGCATCGGGCTTTTGGCCCTGCTTCTCGGCTTTTGGGAACTCTCTACCCGCCTCGGCTGGGTAGACGCCTTCCTCGTAAGCTCCCCCTCCCGCATCGCAAAGACCATCGCCTCGCTCTACCGCGACGGCACCCTCTTCTACCATATCGGGACGACGCTCTGGGAGACCCTTGCGGGTTTTGCCATCGCCGTGGCGGTGGGTTACGGCGTCGCTCTCGCGCTATGGTGGAGTGAGACGGTGAGGAAGGTCCTCGAGCCGTATATCGTCGTCATCAACGCCCTTCCCAAGATCGCCTTGGGCCCGCTCATCATCATTTGGTTCGGAACGGGAAGCCCCGCCATCCTATTTATGACGGTCATTGTGGGCGTCATCGTGGCGATCATGCACATGCTCTCCGCCTTCATCGAGACAGATAAAAATAAAATCCTGCTCCTGCGTTCGATGGGCGCAAGCAAATTGCAGATCCTTACGAAACTCGTCGTTCCATCCTCTCTGCCCGCCTTCATCTCTATGCTGAAGGTAAACGTCGGAATGGCTTGGATCGGATCGGTGATGGGAGAATACATCGTCTCGCGGGCGGGGCTCGGATACCTCATCGTGTACGGCGGGCAGGTGTTCCGCCTCGACCTCGTAATGAGCGCAACGTTTATTCTTTGCGTGCTTGCGGCGGGAATGTACTTTCTCGTCGTCCTTCTCGAAAAATTGCTCGTGAAGAATACCGAAAACTGAAAACAAAATGCCCAAAATTCCCTCAACGGGATAAAAATATTTTACGATCCCCGCAAGTCCTATGCGGGAGAGCGCAAACGCCGCGAAGAGCACGCCTGTCTTCGCGGCGAACTTTTTTCTTCCCGAAAACACTTCGCACGCGGAAAGGAGCGGATAGAGCGAGGAGGTGAGCGAGGTCAGGATGGCAAGAAGGGCGGCGAGGGAGAAGAGCGTCCTTCCCCGCATGGCATAGAGGAAGGGCATCTCGGCCTCAAGTGCTCCCTGCCCCGCCGCATGCACACACCCGAGGACGGCGAGCGAGGCGGCCGCAATCAGCCCCGCGGCGAAAAAGGCGGAAGGCAGGACGCGCTTCATGCTCCTTCCCGCTTCGCACAAGACGGGCGTCATCATAAAGACGTTGAGCCCCGCATAGAGCGCCCCGCCGAACGTTCCGCGCAACGTAAAAGTCGGGCGGGAGAGATCCCTTCCCCCATAAAAAAATACAAAAAAGAGCAGAAGCGGGATGAGGAGCGCATTCAAAAAAGAGACGCCGCGCATCCCTTTCGCGAGAACTGCGGTGCATACGGCGAGCCCCAAGAGAGAGACGAGGGGCGAAAGCGCGGGAAAGAGGCTATCGAGCCCCGCAAGCATGGCCGCGGAAGGCACGAGCGCGAAGAGCGAAAAAGCCGTACGGACGGCGGGCGCGGCCCTCTTGAACAGGGCGTCCACTGCCCCGCGATAGCCGCCGTATTTCTTCCCGAGAAAGAGGAAGACGGAGGAGAAGAGACAGAAGAAAAGCGCGGAAAAAAGGACGGGTACAAAGTACTCTGCAGAAGGAAAAAAACGAACGAGTTCCGCGCCCGAGATAAATCCCGCGCCGATCGCTCCCCCCACAAGAAATAGCGCCCCTCTCACAACACCCATCAAGCTGTAATATGTTATGTGTCCGCTATTTATGAAAAAATCTTAATTTTTTTCAAAAATTATGTCTGACATAGTACTATAACTATTGACAAAAAATGCAATTTGTAGTATAATCAGGAAAACAAAGGAGGAAATGTCATGGACGATGAGAACACCCTCGAGATCGATCCCTCTGTCAAAGACGATAAGTCTATCAGTTCGGATCTCATCCGCGGGCACATCAACACCATAATTTTGCGTGCGCTCTACGACGGCGACAAATACGGCTATGAGATCATGGCCGAGATCGAACGCAAGAGCCACGGACAATATTCCCTCAAAGAGCCCTCCCTCTACAGCGCGCTCAAGCGCCTTGAGAAGAACGGCTATGTCACCTCCTATTGGGGCGGCTCGGTCGCGGGCGGCAGAAGGAAGTACTTCTCCCTCACAGATGAGGGCAAGGCCGTCTCCGAGCAAAACCAATCGGAGTGGGAATATTCCCGTACCGTTATCGACTCGCTGATCTCGGATAAAGATTTCGACTTCAGCAATCCCGCACCGACCGCCGTGGATATGCGCGTTCTGCGCAGTTCCACTTCCCGCGTCCCCTCCCGCGAGGGAGAAGACGAAGGAGTGGACTTCGAGCCCGTCTTTGAAGATCCCGCCGAACGCATCCGCCTTAACGAGGAATTCGAGCAAAAAAATGCCGCCCTCGAAGAGGAACGCAAGGCCTTCGAGGATGAAAAGCAACGCTTCGAGGAAGAGATGAAGGCGCGGAGCGAAGCGGCGGAGAGCGAACAAGTCTGGCGCGAACAAGAGATCGCGGCCCGCGAACAGGCCCTCGCCGCCGAGCGCGAACGTCTCGAGGCGATGCGCTCCGAGCAGATCGTCGCCGCAGACGCCGAGCAGGAGCAAAAGGAGGCCGCCCTCGCGGAGGAGGCCGCCCGTCTCGAGGCCCTCAAGCATCAAATGGAGGAAGAGACGGCCGCCCGCCGTGCCGCACTCGATGCGGAGGAGAGCGAACGCAGGCGCATTCTCGACGAAGAAGCCGAGGCGCGCAGAGCCAAGCTCGATGCCGAGGAAAACGAACGCCGCCGCGCCTACGAGGAGGTGGAAGCGGTAAGGCGCGCCGCCTATGAGGCGGAAGAGGCCGCAAAGAAATCCACCCTCGCCGCAGAGGAGGCGGAGAGAAAACGCATCCTCGACGAGGAGGAAGCCTCGAGAAAGCGCATTATCGAAGAGCGCGAACAGCAGTTCAACGAACGCGAGGCCTTCTATAATCGAGAAAGAACGCGCTTTTCCGAACTTCTCCGCCAGCGCGACGAGCAGATCGACGCCGAACGCAGGGCGCATGCGCAGGAGCTCGTCGAGCAGGAACGCAGGATCGTGCAGGAGCAGGAGGCCATCTTCCGCCAGCGCGAACAGCAAATTCTCCACAAGAACTATCTCGATCTCGTAAACTCCCCTTCCAAGGAAGAACCCGCCCCCGCGGCATATTACACGGCGCCCGCGGAAGCGCCCGCAGAGGATAGCGCCCCCGCCCCCGCGCCCAAGGAATACCGCAACGTCGTGCAACGCATCTATGCCGGCGCAGTGCAGTCCGACCGCGATACGGAAGCCGTGCCCCGCGCCCGTTCGCTCGAAGGGATCGACTTCCACGACCTCGAAACGCGCGCCGCACGCGACGGGATCCGCCTCACCACGACGGGCGGTCAGCTTCCCGCAAAGGCAGAAAGCGACGTCGTGAACACCGTCCATAAGGGGAAGATGCTCTTCCTCTCCGCGATCGTCCTCCTCTTCGTGTGCATCGTCGAAGGCGCGATCGTCATGGCCGTGAGGAAACGTTACGCCCTCCCCGTCTTCTACCCCTATATCATGTGGGCGATCGGGATTGTCGTGCTCCTCGTAACGGGTCTCGCCTATGCCAACCGCTACGGCGCACGGTCGATACGAAGAAACGGGCCTGCGGTCATCAACGCCGTCGTCGGATATTGCCTTTCTATCGTCATCGTGTTCATCGTGGCGCTCTCGGCAAGGATCGACTTTGCATCCACTTCCGATCTTGCGACCTTCATCGTCGTCCCCATCGTCTATCTCTTCGGGATCGTGGTCTTCGGCGTCTGCTACTACATCCTCACCCGCCCCAAGAAGAAGCAATAAAAAGTAACCCGCCGGCTTAGCCGGCGGTTCTTCATTTTCGGGCATAGCCCTTGATTACTAATTCGTGCGCCACGCGCACATGTGACGACCTGCCAGTCGGCGCGATTGTTACTTGTGACCCGTCCCGGACGGGTCTTTATCCTTGCCCGCCCCTCGAAGGGTGGGTGTCACGGCCCCCTACCGTGACGGAAAGGGTGCCGCTTATATTGCGGTGATGTTTCGACTTCGCTTAACATGCCGAATAGAATAACACCCCCTCAGTCGCGCAAAGACAGCGTGCCAGCTCCCCCTCAAGGGGCGCCAAGGGGTACGTGTCATCCCGAGGCTCCTTTGGAGCCGAGAGGATCCCCCTAATGAAAACGTATAGCATGAACGCAACGCCCGTTCTAAATAGCGTCATTCCGAACGAAGTTGAGGAATCACCTTAATATCAAAATGCGGTGATGCTTCGACACGCGCGTACCGCGCGGCTCAGCATGACGAAATAGGACACCCCACCCCCTTTCATTCCCCCTCCCCGAGGAGGGGGTCCGCGTCACCCCTCACCACGAAAACAAAACCGCCGAAGACGGACATGGTATCCCCCTCTGCGGTTCAGCATGAAGAATTGGGGCGTCCGACCGCATTTGCGGTCGGACGCTCCGTGTCAAGAAAGCTCTTCATTCGTACTTTTCTGCCTCACAATCAGGACATCCATCCCCGCACTCGTCAAGAATTTCCTTTATCACGTCGTGGAATAACTTATAATTACGGCAATCAGGGTGTTTTCTCTTCATCTCCCCTGTGGCAATTTTATAAATTTCACCTTCTTCAAATTTTCCTTTTCTATACAACAAATGATGTTCGGGGCATTCTTCAATTTCTCCTATTTCTTCGAGGATTTCTTGTGCCATTCTTCTGTAATCTTCCTTTTCGATTGCAAGTTGTTTTGATAAACCCATTTTTCTCTCTCCTTTTGTTTTTTATTTTTTCGGCTGTGCCGAGTTATTCGTCTTTTGTCCAAAGTACGATCGTGGTGCCGTCTTCGGCGTAGTGCCACCAATTTATGCTCTCTTGCCACTGCTCCGCCGTCGGCTTTTCGGCTGAGAAGTAGTAGCGCGCGGCGGAAGTTAAATGAGTATTATCGCTACTGATTTCTATCTCATACCACATCGAAGGTGTTCCCTTAAAATAAATGCTCGGCTTCCTATCGTTATAAGCCCAAAACGCCCGCTCTCCGATTGAAGTCACGCCGATGCCGATTGTCACCCTTAAAAGCATGTCGCATCTCGAGAACGCAAACCCTCCGATTGAGGTCACGCTGTCGGGGATCGTAATGCTTGTCAGCCTGATGCAAAAAGAGAAAGCATAATCGCCAATTGAAGTTACGCCGTCTGGGATCGTAATACCTGTCAAATAGTAACAATCCGAGAATGCACTACTCGCTATTACTTTTGTATTGGCACGAATTGTATAGCTCCCCGAAATCGTTTCTTTTGCTTCAATCAAATATTTGCCAATATAGAGAACGCCGCTTTCGTCCCAATTTGAGGGATCGATGTAGTATGCCGTACCATCGAACGCTTCCCCTCCGATCGATGTCACGCCGCTTCCAATCGTCACACTTTCAAGCCCGCTGCAATTCTGGAACGCATACCACCCGATCGTGGTCACGCTATCGGGTATCGTAATACTCGTCAGTCCGCTGCATTTCGAGAAGGCATACCACCCGATCGTGGTCACGCTATCGGGTATCGTAATACTCGTCAGTCCGCTGCAATTAAAGAACGCGCTCTTTCCGATCGAGGTCACGCTGTCGGGGATCACAAGTTTTTCAATGGAACTGCAATCATAGAACGCTTGATTTCCAATTGAAGTCAAGCTATCGGGCAAAACGACTTTTTTCATCGAATTACAACCGTTGAAGGCTCCCGCCCCGATCGTCCGCATCGGGGACAAGATGATAAGCCAACGGATCGTCGTCATTCCCTTAAAGGCGTCGGCTGCAATGCCCGTAATCGGATAAATTTTTTGATGGATCGCTGGAACGACAACGGCAGTTGCTGAAGTATTATAGCATTTGACGATCGTTGCTTCCCCCTTATCGACTTTAATTTCATAATTTAATACGGGGATCCAGCGCGCATAAATTGCCGAATTTGTATGATATGTTTCGTCGCCTGTGAGCGGTTCCATATATTCCGTGTTAGCATACCATCCGTCGAAATAGGCACTGTATTGATTGGATACCTCGGGCAAGAGGATCTTATAACCCATTTCGGCGTCGGTATATAGTGTGTTTTGTAATTGATTATCTATATAGAGATCTACCGTCACCGCATCGGGATCCATCGCGCCGCAGAAATCGCAGACGCAATCGGTATATTGATGATCTTTTGTAGGGATCGTTTCGCTTTCCCTATGCCCGCAGAAACAGTCATGATAGTGTTGCCCCGTTTGGGTGCAACTCGCTTCCTGCGTTTCCACCCATTCCCCATAGACATGATTTTCATGGGCATGATTACATGTTACGCAAACGCCGTTTTGATAGTTGTGCGAACCCGTCTCTGCCTTGTGGCAGACGGTGCAGGTATGGGTGTGTTCGCTGTCATCTGCCGTATAAGAACCGAAACTGTGATTTACATGGGTGTAGTTGCAAGTCGTACAGACGCCGTTTGCATAGGTGTGCGAACCCGTCTCTGCCTTTTGACAAATAGAACAAGTGCGAGAGTGTCCGCCTTCATTACTTGTATATATTCCATAGGAATGATTTTCATGGGCATGGTTACAAGTCGTGCAGACGCCGTTGACATAGTTGTGCGAACCCGTCTCCGTCTTTTGACAGACGGTGCAGGTGCGGGTGTGCCCATTTTCGTTGCTTGTATATGTTCCATAGGAATGATTTTGATGAGCATGGTAACAAGTCGTGCAGACCCCGTTGACATAGTTGTGCGTTGCCTCGTCTTTTTTCTCGGAGTGACCGCAGGTCGCCGCGTGCCAATGCGTCACGTCATTGGACGACCATAAAGAGGAAAATTGATGGGTGTGCGAACCCCCTTGACTGTCGCCGGGTGTGGTCTGCTCTGTGCCGCCTTGATTGGGGGCGTCTTTGGCCTTTCCGCAAGCCGTAAGGCCGAAGACGAGGCAAAGTGCGCTTACGATTGCAAGCAAGATGAGCAAAAACTTCTTTTTCATAAGAATACCTCCAAGAATTTGCGGGCAAAAAATAAGGACGCTCCACATTGGGAACGCCCGCAGAGAGTATCCCGATGTGTTGCGCCACAATAGTTTTTCCTTTAACACTGACAAACGGAAAAAAGGATACAACAATGCCTATTGTAGCCGAATGTCAGTGTATTATTCAATTGTGGCGCAAGTTCAGTATATCACGGGGGGCGAAAAATAGCAAGGTTTTTGGAAGAATTTTTGCGAGGGGGCGCTACTCTATAATAAAATGTCACCCTTCGACATGGCTCAGGGTGACGTGATAAGAAGCATTCGGACTGCAAGATTCACTCGCCCCTACGGGGCTCGGAATGAGGAGTAGACAGGATGACGCGGTTGACAGGGCAGAATGATACGGTCGTACCCACCCCCTACCCCCTCCTCGGGATGGGGCAAAAAGTGTTTATTACAATTTGCTTCGGGCGTTTTCGATCGCGCCGTAGAGGCCGGCGTCGTTGCCGAGCGTGGCGCAGAGAAGTTCGAGCGGCGCATAATCCAAAACATACAGACGGGGATAGATATATTCGCGGAGCGGCTTCAAGAGGTTCTCCCCCTCGGCCGATATGCCCCCGCCGATGAGAACGGCCTGTGGACGGAAGAGGTTGACAAGGTTGGCGATGCCCTCCCCGAGGACGGAAAAATAATCTGCAAGGACGCGCTTTGCGCCTTCGTCCCCCTCTGCGGCGGTGAGGAAGGCAGTTCTGCCGTCGACGCCCTCGAGGCCGATCGCGTGTTTCCATAAGAGGGAATCGCGGTTCCTCTGCATCTCCTCCCTAGTTGAGCGGATGAGGGCCGTCGCCGAGGCGTAACATTCAAAACATCCCCTTCTTCCGCAGGTGCACAGTTCGCCGTCCTGTCGGATGACCATGTGGCCGAATTCCGTTCCCGCGCCGCGGAAGCCCTCAAAGAGCTTCCCGCCGATGATGACGCCCAGCCCCACGCCCGTGCCGATCGTGACGAGGGCGCAGTCGTCGAAACGCTTGCCCGCACCGAATTTCGCCTCGCCGAGGGCGGCCGAATTGGCGTCGTTCAAGACGAAGGTCCTCTTTCCCGCATATTTTTCGACATAGGAGGAGAGCGGAACGTTCTTCCAGCCGAAGTTGGACCACTGCACGACGACGCCGTTTTGACTATCGATGACGCCGGGAGAGCCGATTCCGATCGCCTCCACCTCTTCAAAGGAAACGCCCGCCGTCTCCGCGGCCTTCCTTGCGAGTTGGGCAAGGGCAAAGGCCGTCTCCTCGGGCGATTGCTTCGCGGAGGTCTGCACGCGTACCTTCCCGATGAGTTTTCCTTCG
Source organism: uncultured Clostridia bacterium (assembly GCA_947598205.1). GTDB lineage: Bacteria > Bacillota > Clostridia > Christensenellales > Borkfalkiaceae > Gallimonas. Next base: position 92,227 of record CANQFB010000002.1, on the reverse strand, counting down.
GGCGAGAGAACAGCCGCCTTGGCAGACATGCCGCCTAAATCGATTCCGATGAACATCACGATCCCCCTTTTTCTTAAGAAGTTTTATAAACCTTGAGCCATTCGGGAAGCCGCGCCACAAAGTCTGCATTGTTCTCTGTACGCTTGATCATCTCGATGAGCCCCCCAACGTTATCGGTGAGCCCACGCTCGCGCATCTTATAGACGGCGGCGAGCTCTTCGGGCGAGAGAAGCATCTCCTCTTTGCGTGTGCCCGAACGGCGAATATCGATCGCGGGGAAGATCCTCCTCTCGGCGAGATCGCGCGATAAAAAGATGTCGGAATTGCCCGTCCCCTTGAATTCCTCATAGATAATATCGTCCATGCGGCTACCCGTCTCGACGAGGGAGGTCGCAAGAATGGTGAGGCTTCCCGCTTCCACCGTGTTGCGCGCCGCGCCGAAGAAACGCTTGGGTTCGGCGAATGCCGCGGCGTCGAGGCCGCCCGTGAGCGTCTTCCCGGAACTTTCGACAACATAGTTATATGCCCGCGTAAGTTTGGTGAGCGAATCGAGGAGGATCACGACGTCTTTCCCGAGCTCGGCGATGCGTTTTGCGTGTTCGAGCGTGAGCGCGGCCGCGCGGATATGATGTTCTGCCCCCTCGTCGAAGGTGGAATAGATGAGTTCCGCCCCCTCGACGCTCTCCCGCATATCGGTGACTTCCTCGGGACGCTCGTCGATAAGAAGGATGATGAGATGGATCTCGCGGTGGTTCTCCGAGATCGCGTGGGCGATGGACTTCAAAAGCGTCGTCTTGCCCGCCTTGGGAGGCGCGATGATGAGCCCCCTCTGCCCCTTTCCGATGGGGGCGAAGAGATCGAGGATGCGGAGCGAAACGTCGTTGCAGTTGCGCGATAGGTCGATTTTTTCCTTGGAATATTTTGCAGTGAGGGAATCGAATTGCGGACGGCGTTCATAACTTCCGAGGGGAAGGTTATTGACGCTCAAGATCTCCTCGACGGCCGCAGAATCGCTTTTGACTTTGGGCTTGGCGATACAGGCGATAAAGTCGCCCGCGCGAAGGCGGAGATTGTGGATGACGGGGGCGGGGATAAAGACATCGCCATCCGTAGAAGGCTGGCAGTTCTTGGCGCGCAGAAATCCGTAGCCCCCCTGCGTGATCTCGAGGATGCCCGTGCTCACGGGCTGATCGTAGATGCTCGCTTGCTTGACGGGAGATTCCACGCTCATCGTGAAAGCTCCCCTCTCCTCATCCTTCGACGAAGCAGGCATTTTCGGTTCTTCGTCAGAATATTGCTTGTCGATCTTCTCGAGCGTTGCCCAGATCTCGGGGTCTACAAAAGACCGCTTGACGGGCGCGCCGCGGTTGGTACGCGGCGCCGGTTCTGCCTTCCCCGTCAGAAGATCGACGATCGAGGAAATGAGTTTTTCCTTATTGCACGAAGAAGGTTGGGATACCCCTTTCTCCCTTCCGATGACCCGAAGCATGGGGATGGGAAGGGCGTTGAGATATTCGTAAAGCTCTCTCTCTTTTAACGACATGCTCATATTTTACGCTCCATAACGATGATTTTTGTGGTTTTGGGAAGGTCAGATCCCGAAAGTTCGAGGACGCTTCCCGCATGTTCTATAGGGAATTTTTTTGCGGCGAGACGGATAAAACGCTCCACGCCCTCGATATCGACGGTGAGCCCCTCGACGCGATAGTGCATGGGAACGACGATTTTGGGCGAAAGGCGCATGATATAGCGCAGGGCCTCTTCGGCGTCGATCGTATAATTGCCGCCCACGGGAATAAGGAGAACATCGGGCGAAAGATCCTCGGGAAGTTCCTCCGCACGCATGCCGCAATCGCCGAGATGCACGATGCGGATGCCGTCGATGAGATAGGAAAAGATGAGATTTTCGCCCCGCTTTGCGCCGTGCACCTCGTCGTGCCAACGCCTTTGGGCGGAGATCTCCATGCCGCCGAATTCATATTTTCCCGCATGGTCGAAAAGAGCGGAGTATTCTACGGCGGAGATGTTGCAATGGTCGTAATGGCCGTGGCTGACGGTGACGGCGTCAGAAGTGATATGCGGAAGCAAAAAGCCGACGTCTCCATAGGGATCGGTCAAGACACTGATCCCCGCGCCGCTTTGAAGCGAAAAGCAGGAATGTCCATAATAGACGATCTTCATAGGGCCTCCGGAAAAGATATGCAGATGCAGGCAAAAGTGGGAAATAGTTTCATCAAATAACAAATCATATTCAAGATCGGCTTCAAATTTATCGTCCGAAGGGATGATATTCAGCCTCTGCGTGTGCATCGGGACGGTTGCGATCGAGCCCTCGAGCGAGAGGATCATCTCGCCCGCATGGCCCTGTTCAAAATCGCAGGAAAAGGCGGCGCTCCCCTGCCGCTTCATAGAAAGACGCCTGCCGCAAAGTGCGAGCTCGCATGGTCCGCCGTACGTCTTATACGAAGCAAGAAAGCCGTCTTCCGTCCAAGAGACGCGAACGGGGGCGGAAAAGAGGCTCTCCTTCCCATCGCACAATGTAATGATGCGAATGAAATACAAACTTTTCTCTTTATCCATTATAACCTATTTATACAATTTTGTAAATATAAAATCTGCAATTTCTCGCGCAAAAAATGGAGGTTTTCATCGTATTATAGAAAATTGAAGAAATTGCAAAAGTGTGCCATATTTTGTCGTTTATGCGTGACATAGTACTTTGTAAAAGGTTAAAACTTTGATTTTATAGGCAGTTCATCGCCCAAAGATAGCTCTTGAGCGCCCTCCTCTTCTGCGCATAATCGGGCACAATGCGCCCAACTTCCCGCCAGAACGCTCTGCTGTGATCCATATGCAACGTATGGCAGAGTTCATGCGCGGCGAGATATTCGGCGAGAGGATCGGGAAGGAATGCCGTGCGGAATGTGAAGGAGATCTGCCCCTTCGCACTGCACGACCCCCATCTCCCGCGGGCGGACGTGATGGAGAGTTTGGCATAATTCAACCCGTATTTTGCGCAAAGAAGATCTAAAAGTTCCTTCATGCGGGCGCGGGCGATGCGGCGGAGAAGGTTTTTGAGTGCTTCCCCCCTCCCTTCGGCGGGCAGATAGAGGGTATCGCCTGCAAGGCGTACACGATCAGACGGGGCGATTCGATAAATTTTTCCCGAGATGGGAACGGCTTCGCCGTCCAGAAAGGCGGGGACGGCCGCCATTGCGCCGAGGCGGGATTCAAGCCATCTCCCGTGGCGGCGCACAAACCCTTCGATCTCTGCTTCGGTCAGGGAGATGGGCGCGCGAACGAGGGCCTTCCCCTCCCGCGTGACGGAGAGGCTCATCGTCTTTCTCTTCGATCTTTGCACTTCGATCTTAATGCTTCCCACTCTCATCTCTTGACTTTTTTCCCTCCGTCGGCTATACTTGCAGTATGGATGAATATTGCGTAAGGCCGCTATGTGTACGTGAATTTTCCGTAGACGTGCCCGCCTCCAAAAGCATCTTGAACCGCGCCCTCGTGCTCGCAGCATTTACCGAAGGCGATACGCTCCTTCTGTGCGGCGAGATTTCCGAAGATTCGCGCACCATGCTCGCATGCCTTGCCGCATTAGGCGTGAAGATCGAAAAGATCCCCGAGGGATTTTTGGTCCACGGTACGCGTAAGCTTCCGCAAAACTCCGCGATCGACGTCGGCGATGCGGGAACGGCGGCGCGCTTTCTCACAGCCCTTCTCGCCTTCCGCGGCGGAGATCACCTCATCGACGCCTCCGCACAAATGCGGGCCCGCCCCATGGATCTCACTCCGATCGAAGGGTGCGGCGTGACCTTTGAATATTTGAAAGAGAAGGGCCGCCTGCCCTTCCGAATCCATTCGGACGGGATACGGGCGGAGAGGCTCGTTTGCGATACTTCGGTCAGCACGCAGTTCGCGAGCGGGCTCATGCTCGCCGCCGCAACAGGCGAAAGGCCAGCTACCGTCGAACTTAAGGGAGAGGGCGCAAACTCCCCATATCTCGAAATGACCGCCTCCCTCATCCGTTCATTCGGGGGGAAATGCTCGCGCGAAGGAGATGCCTTCCGCATCCATCCCGCGGGGAAAAAACCTGCGATATATTATGTAGAACCCGACGTCTCCGCGGCCTGTTACTTCTTTGCCCTTTCCCTGCTCTGCCGCGCGCGGGTCACCGTAAGGGGCGTTACGCGGAGAAGCATTCAGGGCGACATCCGCTTTTTACGCCTTCTCGAGGAGCGAGGCGTCGGCATCGTCGAGACAGAGGAAGGGCTTACGGCCGACGGCAGAGAGGTGAAAAGTTACTGCGGGTTTTCGGAAGATCTCACCGATTACGCCGATCAGGCTCCCACCGTTGCCGCGCTGGCCGTCTATGCCGCTTCGCCGACCCGCCTTTCCGGTCTTGCGCGAAGCCGCTATAAGGAGAGCGACCGCCTCGATTCCATCAAAAAAAATATGCTTCTCCTCGGCGTTCCGTGCTTTTCCGACGGGGATACGCTCTCGCTTTCGCCCGCTCCGCTCCGTAAATGCGCCGTCGATCCCTGCGGCGATCACCGCATTGCGATGGCCTTCGCCGTTGCCGCGCTCAAAGAGGGAGGCGTCGCCATCCGCGATCCCGCATGTTGCTCGAAAACCTTCGAGAACTTTTTCCGCATCATCGACCGTCTCACGGGCGGAGACTTTATGCATAAAGTAAACGAAAGCAAACGTCCCCAAAAATGAGTGAAGTTATAAGAAATAATCATTCATTCCGTCAGTTTCAGACATGCCCCCGCGATTTTTGGTGAATTTTTGTATTTTTCAATAAAATATTTCCCAAAAACTATTGCATTTACAAATAGAATTTAGTATAATATTTGCATATGAAAGTTTTTGCAGAACGGCTCATGGAACTGAGAAAAGAACGAGGCCTCTCACAAGCGACTGTTGCGAAGGATCTGAGCGTCAGTTTGGGGATTGTATGCTATTGGGAAACCAACAAGAGCGACCCGACGGCATCCAACATAGCGAAGATTGCACGGTATTTTAACGTTACCTCGGACTATCTTCTCGGGCTTACCGATTGAGAGGGCCAAAGGATCACAACTTCATATTGCGTACAGTCCTTCTGACTGTGATTTGACCGTTCATACGGAAATTTCGATGACATAATTCTGCCAAAGTGCAGAATTTTTTATTTTTCCGAGCCCCCCGCGAGCCGTTCTTCAAGCGCCCGTACGCCGCAAAGGGGGCTCTCCTCTTTTTGAAACTGCCCCTTAAAATAGGAAACATAGCGCTCCGCCTCCCCCCTCGCCTCATCGGAGAGATCCTCATTTGCAAGAAGATCGCATAGGGCTTTTTGCGCCTTCTCCCCTTCGCCCTGCCAAAGAAGGTATTGCATGCGCAAAAGGAGGAGGGCGTGCAAGGCGGGAAGATCTTCGCGCACAACGGGAAGTTCAAAAAGGAGTGCGGGCGGGATCGCGGAAAACTCCCCGCGGTACAGGATGGACTGCACCTCGAGGACGCGGAGGACGATCTCCTCCTCCGCATTTCTCTTTGCAAGCCATGCCGCGACGAGCCCGTCCGTCTTCCCCGCAGGAAGTTCTATGGGAATAAGCGCCGCAATACCCTCCATGAGGGAGAGCGGGGCGAACATCTCAAAGAAGAGGAGCGCGGGATGGCGCGGCGCGAAGAAATAGAGCAAGGCGAATACGATCGCATAGGAAAAATTGAGAAGCGCGCCGCCGAGCGTCGCCGCAAGAAAACGCCCGCGGACGTGCGACGGAGACTTCGGAAAGAGCGCACACTCCCCCGCCGTGTTGTTCAGAAAGGAGAAACCGCACTTGAGCTTATGCCCTTCGCGAAAGAATGTGAAGCGGCCGAATTTGACGGAGACAAACTTCATTCCGCAGATCGCGCCAAACAGGATATGCCCGAGTTCGTGGATGAGGACATTCAAGGGAAGAAGGACAAAAAAGATGGCGAAGATGGCGAAAACGAGCCAATTCCTCGGCGTGGAAAAATAGCATGCCAAAACCGCAAGAGCGAGGGCCGCGCACTCCCCCGCGATCGTGAAGACCGCATATAAAATACGTTTTGTATGACCGCTCATTGCAAATTCCTCGCGAAGAGATACCCCTCTAAATTGTCACGATCGGAAAAATACACTTCCGATAGAGAGAGCTTTTCCATGATCTTAAGAAGTAGCAACGTTCCGCCCGCGATGACGTCGGCGCGCGTCTTGTCCATCCCCGGGATCTTCTCCCGATCTTCCTTGGCGGAAGAGAGAAGCAACTCCGCCGTCTCCCGCATCCAGCCGAGCCCGAGCAAGGTATCCTGCATGCGGGAAGCGTCGTAGGCAGAAAGTCCCAATTTTACAGAGGCGAGCGTGGAAGCCGTGCCGCCGACGGCATAGAGCTTGCCCGCTGGAACAACTTCCTTCAAGGCGGTAAGCGCCCGCTCGATCGTCTCCATAAGGTCGCCGCGGCGATCCCCGCAGAGATCGAATAGCTTCACACAGCCGATGGGAAGGCTTATCCGATAGGAGATCTCGCCCGCCTTGCGCAAGCAAATTTCCGTGCTCGCCCCGCCGATGTCGATGATCCCGCCGTCCTCGCCCTTACAAAGAGCACCGCGAAGCCCCAAAAGGGCCTCCTCTTCGCCCGATACGACGTCCACTTCCACCCCGCACGCCTCTTTGACGCGTGCACAAAACGCCTTGCCGTTCTCGGCAGAGCGCACGGCCGCCGTCGCAAACGCATAGACGGGGATGCAGAGAGAGCGCGCTTCCGCGCAAAACCCCTTCACCGCCTTCACCGAGCGCGCCGTCGCCTCCCGGGAGAGTTTGCCCGATGCGGCAAGGCCTTCGCCAAGGCGGGTCGTCGAAACCTTCTTATATAAAGATTTTCCGTTCGCCCATACCATGAGACGAACGGAATTTGAACCAATATCAATGATCGCGGCCGAACCCGCATAAATCAAATCAACCATTGCTGTTCGGAGGGAGATAGCCCATATATAAAGCGTACAGGTATTTGAGATCGTCGTCGAAGCGCTCCAGATCGTGCTCGTTACGTTCATTTTCCTGTTGCAATTTCTCGATCAAGGCTCTGTTTTCGTTGAGCATGCGCCGCCTCACGCCCATCTGCACGAATTGGACGACGATGATCACGACGAGCATAATGACAAGGAGGACGCCCCCTATGGTTGCGCCGATGGCGATCCTCTTTGATTTTTCTTCGGGCATCGAGAGCCTTTTCGACATATCCGCCTTTCCCTCTTTGTTCTTCCTTTGTAATCATTATATATCTTTTCAACAAAAAAAGCAATCATTTTATGAAAACTTTTGGAATATAGGAAAAATCCGATCCCGCAGGCGAGAACGGTATAGGCGCGGAGCACGGGCGCGCCCGTCTGAAGCGAGAGCGCGAGATAGCCGCCCGCGAAGGCCGCACAGAACAAAAAATCTACAATATACCGCACCCATTTCGCATGAAACGGCTTGCGGGCGAGGGAGCAAAGCTCATAGAAAAATCCGCCGACGACTCCCAAGAGAAGGGCTACAAGAAAGCTGTAAATCTGCTCCTGCATACTTCATCTGAAAAGTTTTTTGAGGGAGAGGGCGCGCGATGCGCCGTATTTGATCATGGAAACTTCCCCGCTCGCCGTAAAATTCCCGCTCCCCTCCGAGAAAGAAAGCACCTTGAGTTTTGCCCCTGCGATCTGCACCCGCTTACCGTTCACCGTGAGCAGGATCGCGTTTTCGGAGAAGGAATCGACGGAAGATACCCCCGTTAAAGCGAGCCTTTTCTGATCTTCGAGAGTGAGAACGCTCTGTTTCGCATCTTGCATGTTTCATCGTATGCGCGCCGCCCTCCGCTTATGCAAGGATAGCAAAAAACCCCGCATATGCGAGGTTTTTTGCAATATTATGTGTGACATAGTACTATTCAGCTTGCCCGATTTTGGCCTTTGCGCGAGCTTTTGCGCGAAGTTCGCCGTTGAGGATGCGCTTGCGGATGCGCACGCTTTTCGGGGTGATCTCCAAAAGCTCGTCGTCGCCGATGAACTCGAGCGCTTCCTCGAGGGAGAGTTTTTTAGGGGTGATAAGGCGGAGCGCCTCATCGGAGGAAGAGGAACGGGTATTGGTGAGGTGCTTGGTCTTGCAGACATTCACGTTGATGTCCTCTGCCTTCGGAGAGACGCCGATGACCATCCCCTCGTAGACTTCCGTCCCGGGGCCGATGAAGAGCATTCCCCTTCCCTGTGCGTTGAAAAGCCCGTAGGTGACGGCCTCCCCCGTCTCGAAGGCGACGAGCGAGCCCGTCTGTTTGCGCTGAATATCCCCCTTATAGGGTTGATACTCGAAGAAGACGGAGCTCATCACGCCCTCGCCCTTCGTATCCGTCAGAAATTCGCTCTTATAGCCGAAGAGGCCGCGTGCGGGAATGAGGAATTCGAGGCGCATGCGTGATCCCACGGCGCTCATGTGGAGAAGTTCCCCCTTGCGCGTTCCCATCTTCTCAAAGACCGCCCCCGTCACGCTCTCGGGAACGTCGACGATGAGCCGTTCGATGGGCTCGTATTTCTGCCCGTCGATCTCTTTATAGAGAACTTTGGGCGAACTCACCTGAAATTCATACCCTTCGCGGCGCATCGTCTCGATGAGAATGGAGAGGTGCATCTCCCCCCTGCCGCTCACGCGGAAAGAATCCGTCGAATCGGTATCCTCCACGCGAAGGGAGACGTCGCGCAGAAGTTCGCGGTAAAGTCTTTCGCGAAGATGGCGCGTCGTGACCCATTTCCCCTCCTTTCCCGCAAACGGGGAATCGTTGACGGAGAAAATCATCTCGACGGTGGGCTCGGAGATCTTGACGAAGGGAACGGGTTCTACGCAGTCGCTCCCGCACACCGTATCGCCGATGTTGATCTTTTCGAGCCCCGAGAAGCAGACGATATCGCCCGCCTTGGCCTGTTCGCAGGGGACGCGCTCCAAGCCCTCGATCTCATAGAGGTTGATGAGCTTGCCCGCCGTATGCACATCCTTATGGTTATAGTTGCACACGACGACGTCTGCCGCCTGCCGTGCAACGCCGCGCTCGATGCGCCCGATGCCGATCCTTCCCACATATTCGTTGTAGTCGATGGAGGAGACGAGGATCTGCAAAGGGCCCGTCTCGTCGAGCTCCAAGGGCGGAAAATGCTCGATGATGGTATCGAAGAGCGGCTTTAAGTCCGTTCCCTGCGTATCGATCTCGAGAGAGGAAGTCCCCGCCCTGCCCGAACAGAAGACGATCGGACTGTCGAGCTGTTCGTCGGAGGCGTTGAGGTCCATCAGAAGTTCCAAAACTTCATCGACGACTTCCGCCGTCCGCGCGTCGGGGCGGTCCACTTTATTGATGACGATGATGAGTTTGTGCCCCATCTCGAGCGCCTTCTGCGTGACGAACCGCGTCTGCGGCATAGGGCCTTCGGCGGCGTCTACGAGGATGAGCACGCCCGAGACCATTTTGAGGCTCCGCTCCACTTCGCCCGAAAAATCGGCGTGGCCGGGCGTATCCACAATGTTGATCTTTACGCCGTTATAATGGATGGAAGTGTTCTTTGCAAGAATGGTAATTCCGCGCTCCCGCTCCAAGTCGCCGCTGTCCATGACGCGATCTTCCACGACCTGATTGGCGCGGAAAGTGCCGCTCTGGCGGAGCATCTGATCGACGAGCGTCGTCTTGCCGTGGTCGACGTGTGCAATAATGGCAATATTCCTTAAATCTTCTCTGACCATATAAGTGTGTCCCTTTGAAAAAACCACAGATGATTATAGTACTTTTCGTTTCTTTTGACAACAAAAAAGAGGGCGGAAACAAAAATTTCCGCCTGCTTTTTCATATCGACGCATATAAAGCGCCCCCATCGGGGTCTCCGCAAAAAGCCGCAGGATTTTTGTGGGGTGATTTTTTGGGGGGAGCTCCGCCGTAGGCGGTAAGAGGTTCGGTCATATCAACACCCCTTCCGTCACCTTCGGTGCCACCCACCCCTCAAGGGGTGGGCAAGGTTTTACCCCAACGGGACGGCCACCTCAAAGGGTGGGCAAGGAAGAAAAGAGTTTACCGCGACTCCCCGAGCGGAGCAGGGCTTTTTAACGGCGCTTCTCTTCGTAAAACAGCGTTACGGGAAGTGCGGCGGAGACGGAAGCAGGGTCGCTGTCCGCATAGAGCTCGGCATTCTCGCTATCAATTTCTTCGCGCTCTAAATTCACAATCAAAACCTTGTTGGTGTCTAAATTCGTTAAATAATAATTGTCGCCTTTTGCGCTATCGTTAACAGCAACTTTCATGTTGAGCTCTTCAATTATATTACCATAACTTACAATTAGAAAATAGTTGCAATTTGCTTGTAGCCCCATATCAAAAGCATAATCTTTTAGATTTGCTTTCGTCTTGTATCCAAACAAAATCTTTGCGTTTTCATATTCGGGGAGCGGGTCGGCTTTGTTGTTGATGCTCTCACCTTGACAGCCGTCTCGGGCGAGTTTTACCAATACATTTTGCGCCATTGTTTGAAATTCAGGATCGTTTTCAAGTGTGGAAGTTTCGCACCCTGCACCTTCAATTGAATATTTTATCGCTGAGTTTTGTTTTAATTGATCGATAAAATCGCCGACTGTCATTTTAACGGCAGTTTGTGTGTTCATATTCAAAATAAAATACTCATATACTTTTGAATTATTTATACTATAACAATAAGCACCAAATCCAACTCCATCGTCATTGCTTTTAATATGCGTTATGGCGACTAAATCTGTTTGAAAACCATAGCAAGCCTTTGTCAAAATACTGCTGTCCGCTTTCAAAGTCTCTTCGAGGACGTGCGCGAGGGTGGGAATATTGTATTTGCGCACGCCGTCTACCGTCTCATAGACGTATTGGGCGAGGTCCTTGTAGGCGGGGAGCGCGATCTCCACCTCGCCGACGTCGGAGAGTGCGAAGTCGGCGCCGTCCTTCACCCATGAAACGGCGGTCTCGTCCCCTTCGCCCGTAAAGCGCAACAGAATGTCCTCGGCGCGCAGTTCACCCTCCGCATAAGCCGTCCATTCAACATTCTCAAAGACGGAAAGCCAGTTTTCGGCAGTCTCCCAGACGCTGATTTCATTGCAGAAATCGCGCTCCCAGATCTCACCGTTTTGGGCGATGATATAGTTCTCCTTTTCATCGCGCATATAGTAGACGGCAGTCTCCCCTTCCGTCACTTTCAAGACGTCGGAAGCGAGCTCATATTGCGTTCCTGCGGCCGTGTAGCAATAATTCTTCCCGATGCGCCCGAGGAAGGTATCGAGACGCTCCACCGCCTCCGCGAGCGACTTTGCCGCCTCTTCCTTTTGCTTTTCTTCGTCATCTTTTTCCTTGTCCTCTTCCCCGCCTTCGTCGTCGGGGGTCGAGGGCGTAGACGGCGTGGAAGGCGTTTCAGCCTCGGGGCCGCCACCGCCTGCACAGGCGGAAATGCCGAGGGAAAGGCAGAAAACTGCCACAAGGGCAAGCAAGACTACAAAAAATTTCTTCTTCATATAACAACTCCTTGAAAATAAAATAAGGACGCCCCAATATGAGACGCCCGCTCGGAGTATCCCATATTGTTGCATCACAATTGATTTTTCCTTGACAAATCAACAAACGGAAAAAAGGATACACCTACGCCGAGGTTGTACCGTTTGTTGATCTTTTCAATTGTGATGCAAACTCAGTATAGCACATCGCGCGGGTTTTTGCAAGCATTTGAAGAATTTCCACCAATTGAAGAACTCTCTTGAAAGTGCGCAAAAAGCCCGTCTGTGCGACGGGCTTTTATGTTTTTACAAAGGAATGCTTTTCCTCTTAAAAGAAGGTGCCGCGGGCGGCTTCGCGCGTCTCCTCGTCGGCGATGAAGGGAATGCGCGTCGTATAGCCCGCCTTGGCGGCCACGATCTGCTTGGTGGGCCAGGCGTAGATCTCGCGGTTCCATGTGTTCACGGTGTCGTTATACACTTCGCGGGCCGCAGTGATCTCGCGTTGCAGGTAGGAATTTTGTTGCATGGCGTCGGCGATCTCGCGGTGCGCGCGAAGTTCGGGATAGTTCTCGAAAGCGATATTTACCGAACGGGCGAGCGCCCCCACCTTTTCCGCATAGCTGTTGCGGGCCTCGTCCCCTTCGGGGCTCACCTTACTGCGGTAGGCCGCGATCTGGGTGAAGGTATCCTTATCGAGGTCGATCGCCTTATCGAGGAGGCGGGCGCAGTTCTGCAAGATCCGGACGCGCTGTTCGAGATAGTTATCGATCTGCGAAGCGTCGTGTTGGATCTTCTGCTGAAGTTGCATGAAATAATTTCTCGCCTTGCGCTTGAGGATGAGCCAGATAACGCCGCCGATGATGGGAGGTAAGAACCACCATATGACGTCGAAGACCTTCGAGCCCGTCCCGACCGTAACGGGGAGCTGTTTGGCGATCACCCGCACATCGTTGCCCTCCTTCATCGTAGGGCCTGTCAATTCGTCCAATTCGTTCATTTTATTTCTCCTTTCTTGATTTTATTGATTTTTCAGCGTGAAATCGTCGTCGAAGCCCGCATGGGCGTCGGGGACGACGCAACACAAGATCCCGTGGCTATATCCATAGGCAAATTTGCCGTGTTTGGAGATGGCGCCGCTGTATTTTCCTCCCGCCGTCTCATTGCAGAATTCACGGTCGGAGAGGCCCAGCCGCTTGAGCTCGACGTCGGTCGCGGCAGAGATGGGAACATACTCGATCCAATCGACGGGGACGCTGTGCATATGCCCGTCGCCCCCGAACACGGGCACAAATTCGGTGTGCGGGACCTCTTGATACGCGCTTGCCGTGACGCGGACGCGATCGCTTCCCCCATCTTTTTGGAGGAAAGTCGTCTTGAGGATGCTCGGCGTCGCCGCGCCCAAGGGGGCAAATGCGCTCTCTTCGAGGCGGTTGACGGCATATTCCGTCTCCTGTTCGGTGAAATGGCGGGGATATACGTCCCGATAGATATATTCGTGCGGCTTGTGCTGTTGGTAGAGTGGTATGGAGAGGAGAGGCGCGAGATCGAAGTAGAGCGACTGAAAGTATTGTGTGTTGAAGTCCATAAAATTGCGTTTTGCAATATCGAGACTATAGGAGAGATACTTCTCCCGCCTCTCGTCCATATCCCACTGCGCCGAATGTTCGGAGACAATATAGTTGAGGCAGCCCGCCTTCCGCATATAGAAATCGTCGCCGTAGCGTTCGCTGTCGGTGAGAAGGGCGAGCATGTTCTTCTGTGCAAGCGGGGTGAAGAGCAAGCGGAACTCCACGTCGTTGTCGCGGTCGACCGCGCCGAAGAGGACGTCGAACTCCTCGTTCCCCATCTCGGTGAAGGATCTCCCCTTCCCCATGGCCTTCTTCTGCTTTCTGCGGATCTTTTTGACGCCCCTTTTTACCCTGTTCTCGCGCGCATGTTCATCAAGATCTTCCACATGGGAAGGCCTTCGCGAAAAGTGCAATGCAGGCGCGGCCTCGTTGCCGTAGACGAGCCGCGTCTCCTTGCGGTAGTAGGGCTTGGGGCGGGTGACGGAGGCGGTGAGCGTCTGCGTATGGGTGACGGGCCTCGAATGCCCTTCGGAATCGCATTCGTAGGTCACCCAACTGATGACGAGAGAACCGAAATAGGTATGCGTGCCCATCGTGTGGACGAGCACGCGGTCGACGACAAAGGGATTACCGACGATCTCCCCCGTAAGGATCCCGATCGTCGAGGCGTTGAGATCGGGGTTTCCTTCATAGCCGTATTTTCCATTCAGGTAGTCGTAGCGGCGGACGTCGAAATAGTCGTCGAGCTCGAGGAGCGGAACCGTCTTTTCAATGAGTTTTTTGGTGATGTTGTTCTCGAAAAGGGCGTTCAGCCCCTCCATCTGCCGCCATGCCTCTTGGAGGTGTTCCCCCGCCTTGGCGCGGTGCGCTCTCTCCTCCTCCGTGCTCCGCTTGATACGCGGAAGACAGTATAAGACGATAAGGAGGATGTATCCGACGATAAGCGCGGGACCGATCGCCGTAAGCGCAACTCCCGCGGCAATCTCCTTCTCCACGAGAAGGATGATCCCCGCGATGAGAAAGATCGCGCCGAGGACGATCAGGAAGATGCAAAATCCCCGCAGTATTTTCTGGTTGGAAGCGCGCCTTCCCGCCGCGTCTGCAAGGCGGGCCTCCGCGTCGTATTTTGCGACGGTGGCGCGGTTCTCTTCCGCGTTGACGCCCGACCTTTCGAGAAGGGAGGAAAAATATTCCTCGCAGTTGTGCGAAAATTCCCGTCCGTATTTGGTTTTATAGGCTTCGAGCGGCTCTAAAATGCCGTCGTCGGCCATTTCAAATCCTTCATCCGACATAATTCGCCAATAATTATATCACAGTTTTGCAAAGTTGTCAAAAAAAAGTAAAATAAAACGGCCTGCGATGGCAAACCGTCTTTTCAATCCTTTTACATCTCTCTTACATCCCTGTTGCGGTAGGTGCAAAAGCGAATGGTGTAGCCGTTATCCTCCTCGGGCGCGCTCTCCTTTATAAGGACAAAGGAAGGGTCTTTATCGAGATCGGGGACAAACACGTCTGCGCCGCCGTCTGCATCCACCTTGGTGACGAGGGCCTCGGTGCAATATGGCAGGAGCGTGCGATAAACGCTCGCCCCGCCGATGACGAACACGTCGTCTGCGGGATACTTCTTCACCTCTCCGAAGAGCTCTTCGAGGTTGTGGACGGTGAAAATGCCCTCCTGCGTCTCGGGGCACAATAGGATATTCGTGCGGTTTTTCAAAGGTCTTCCGCCCGGGAAAGATTTGAGCGTCCCAAGCCCCATCACGACGACTTTTCCCGCCGTCGTCTCGCGGAAAAATTTCATATCCTTGGGAAGGGAGAACATCAGATTGTTGTTCTTCCCGATGCCCCAATTTTTGTCTGCGTGAAAGATAGCGCGCATCCCTTCTCCTTTTTCAGATCGCGACGGGGATCTTCGCATCCAGCGGATGATACTCGTAATTTTCGAGCTTGAAACTCTCCGTCGTAAAGTCGTAGAAATTCGTGATCGAACGGTCTATCGAAAGCTTGGGTGCGGACATGGGTGCCCTATTTACGATCTCCTCGACGATCGGAACATGCCGATCGTAGATGTGGGCGTCGGCGATGACATGCACGAGTTCGCCCGCCTTGAGCCCGCTCACCTGCGCCATCATGAGAAGGAGGATGCTGTATTGCACGACGTTCCAATTATTCGCCGTGAGCATATCCTGCGAGCGTTGGTTGAGGATGCCGTTCAAAGTATCGCCCGAGACGTTGAAGGTCATGGAATAGGCGCAGGGATATAAATTCATCGCGTGGAGATCTTCAAAATTGAAAATATTCGTGAGAATCCTGCGGGAGGCGGGGTTATGCTTCAAATCATAGAGAACGCGGTCGACCTGGTCGAACTCCCCTTCGGGGTAGCGGTGTTTGACGCCGAGCTGATAGCCGTAGGCTTTCCCGATAGAGCCGTTCTCATCCGCCCAACTATCCCAAATATGGGAATGAAGATCGTGGATATTGTTGCTCTTTTTCTGCCAGATCCAGAGGAGTTCGTCGATACAGCTCTTGAAGGCCGTACGGCGGAGGGTGAGAATGGGGAATTCCTCCCTTAAATCGTAGCGGTTGACGATGCCGAATTTCTTCACCGTATGCGCAGGCGTGCCGTCCTCCCAACGGGGGCGCACATCGCGGTCGGTGTCCCATATCCCGTTTTCAAGAATATCCTTGCAATTTTCAATAAATATAAGATCTGCTTTACTCATCTTTCGCCTTTTCTAATCTTTCGTGTACTTCATTCTCGCCCAAGATCTGCATGATGGTCCAAAGATCGGGCGTGTTGGCCCTGCCCGTCGTCGCGATACGCAAAACTTCGGCGACGTCGGCGACGCTCCCCTTATAGGCCTCGGGGGCAAGTTTATATTCCTTCATATCCGTCGCAAAGCCGTGCCTTCCGGCAACGGACTTGACCTTTTCAAACCAAGTCTGCGCATCGTCGGAAGGACTGTATGCGGCGAGAAAATCGGAAAGGATCCCCTTTCGCTCGGCGGCTTCCACCCGATATTCATCGGCGCGGGGCGTGCGTTCAAAGAAAAATTTTATAAATTCCATCGCCTGCGAGGCGGTGGTAAAATCCTTCCTGCGCTTCTTGCCGCCCACGCCCATGCAGAGCGTCAAAACGGCATCGAGCCGCCTCTCGTCGTCGAAGTAATGCCGTTGCGCCTCCGTGCCGAATTCATCGGCCCAGACCTTTAAGAAGGTACCCATGTCCGCGACAGAAAGCTTCGATAGCTCGTCTTTGGAAATATCGTTGAGCTTATCGAGATCGAAGAGCGAACCGCTCTTCGACATCTTCTCCACCTTAAAGGGAAACTCCTCGAGGGGCGCATCGGGGTTCTTTCTGTACCACTCCTCGAAGTTGGAATTGAGGAGCGTAAGCATATAGATCTTTACGGCGCGGGCAAAGTAACCCTCCTTCCTGTAGAACTCGAGCGAGAGTTCGGGGTCTTTGCGCTTGGAGAGCTTGCGGCGGGTCTCGCCGTCCTGCTTCATGAGGGAACAATTGTGCCCGTAGCGGGGGCGCGCAAAGCCGAGCGCATCGAAAAGTTCGATATGAATGGGAAGGCTCGCGAGCCACTCTTCGCCGCGGATGACGAGCGTCGTGCGCATGAAGTGATCGTCGATGGCGTGGGCGAAGTGGTAGGTAGGGATGCCGTCTGATTTCAGGATCACGACGTCTTGATCGTTTTCGGTGACGGCGATCTCCCCCTTCACTGCGTCGTAGAATTTGAGCTTGTTTTCGGGATTTCCCAAAGAGCGCAGGCGGATGACATAGGGCATGCCCGCATCGAGCTTCTTATAGATCTCCTCCTCGGTGAGGTTGCGGCACTTGGCATATTTGCCGTAATAGCCCGTGATCTCCTTCTTGGCCGTCTGCTTTTCGCGAAGGGCGTTGAGTTCTTCCTCGGTGCAAAAACAGGGATACGCCCTCCCCTCTTCGATGAGGCGCTTCGCAAAGGCACGGTAGATCTCCGCCCTTTGCCGCTGATACCACGGCGCATAGGTCTCGTCGCCGCCGATCTCGGCCCCTTCGTCGAATTTGATGTCGAAATATTTCAAGGCATTGATGACGGCCTCCACCGCCCCGTCCACCTTGCGTTTTAAGTCGGTGTCCTCGATGCGAAGATACAAGACGCCGCCGCTCCTGTGCGCAACGCGCTCGTTCGCGATGGCCGCAAAGAGATTTCCGAGATGAATGAATCCCGTGGGCGAAGGGGCGAGGCGGGTGACTTCCGCCCCCCTGGGAAGGGCGCGCGGAGGATATTTCTCCTCATAATAGGAAGGCGGAGGATAGTCCCCCGGAAGAAGGCGCTCTGCAAGTGCTTTGTAATTCATATTTTCTCCTTTCGGAAGGCCGCGGCGATGCGTTGCGCCGTCTCTTCCGCTGTAAGACCATCACATTCGATCGTAAGATCGGCATATTTTTCGTAGAGCGGCGTGCGCTCAAAGAAGAGTTCGCCCAAAGTCGTAAGATCTCCCCGCATGACGACGCCGCGCGACGCGAAGTCGGGAATGCGGCGCTTTACCGTCTCCAAAGAGATCTTGAGGTAGACGGCGGGGCCGAGGCTTTTCAGGTGCGCCATGGCCCGCTCGCTGTAGACGGCGCTTCCGCCCGTCGCAAAGATACAGCCGCCGAGCCTCACCCCCGCGTTCACGCCTTCTTCAAGCGAAAGAAACCCCTCCGCACCCAGCCTTTCGATCAACTCGGGGAGGGATGCGCCGCCCTCTTTTGCGATCAAGGCGTCGGAATCGAGGAAGGGCAGGCCCAAATGCTCCGCCGCGCGCCTTCCCGCCGTCGTCTTGCCCGATGAGGGCATGCCGATGAGAATGACGTTGTCCATAGCTTTTATTATACTATCGCCGAAGGCGTTTGTCAACGTTCGGGGACATAAAGCGGGGCGAAAATGTTTTCTTAAATTTTTCGGAAAAAAAGCAAAAATAAGTTGTCATTTTTTGCAAACTATGCTATACTTTGATTTGTATCTTGGAAATAAAGGATAAAGAACCATGAATTTACTGTCCGCACTCAACAACCTGTTGATATTCACCGAGGCAGATTTCTCGGGAAATCCCGGGTCTTACACGGCATACCGCGCCGTGAGCCTCACCTTCGTCATCCTCATGGGCATTGCGGCGATCGTCTCTATTGTACTCGTGATGCTCACCCCCGGCAACTCGCAGGGCATCGATGCTCTCGGCGGGTCGAGCGAGACCTTCTACGGCAAGAACAAGGGCCGTTCCGTCGAATCCAAGCTCAAGCTGTGGACATTCATCAGCCTCGGCATTCTCGGGCTGTTCGCAGTCGTGTTCTTCATCATCCAGATCCCTGCGATCTGGGGTCTTGCGAAATGATCTTTCGCGCCGAACTTGCAAGCGATAACGGGTGAGCTTTTATGCTTGCCCGCTTTTTTGTCTTTGGATACAGGAGCTACTTTGAACGTAAAACAGACGCTTCTTGAAAATATCAAAGAAGGCGCATTTGCCCTCTTTACCTGCGATGAGATCGCCCGCGCTATCAAGGTGGGACGGCGGGAGACGATCGCCCTACGCGAAATGCTTTTATCCCTCGTTCGCGAGGGAGAACTCCTTACGGATTCTTTGGGAAGATTCGGAACGGCAGAGCAGTTCGGCGCAAAGACGGGCACGATCATAGGCAATGAGCGGGGCTTCGGCTTCTTCACCCCCGATGACGGCGGGCGGGATCTCTTCATCCCCCACCGCGCCCTGAAGGGCGCCCTGCACAAGGATAAGGTGCTTGCCATCCCCAAGGGCGGCCGCACGGGCGATGAGGGCGAGGTGCTCGCCGTGATTACCCGAGGGATCGACGAGGTCGTCGGCACATTCCGCCGCGAACACAGGGCGGGCTATCTCGTTCCCGACGATAGAAAGTACGACGCGGAGATCTTCATTCCCATCGGCAAACACAAGGGTTGCCCCGACGGCGGAAAGGCCGTCGCGAAGATCACCTCCTTTTCGGGGCGTTCTCCCGCGGGAGAGATCGTGGAGGTGTTGGGCGTGAGCGGCGATTTCTTCACCGAAGAGCGCGCCCTCATCCGCGCATTCCATCTTTCGGAGAACTTTCCCTCCGATGCGGAAGAAGAGGCCGAACGGCAGGCAAAACGCCCTGTAGAAGGACGGGGAAGGAAAGATCTTCGGGATGAGCTCATCATCACCGTCGACGGCGAAGATACGCGGGACATCGACGACGCGATCTCCATTCGCAAGATCGGGGGACGGTATGAACTCGGCGTGCACATCGCCGACGTCTCCGCCTATGTGGCGCGCAATTCCCCCTTGGACCGCGAGGCATACCGCCGCGGCACGAGCGTCTATTTCCCCGACCGCGTTCTCCCCATGCTTCCCACCGCCCTCTCCAACGGGATCTGTTCTTTGAACGAGGGCGTAGACCGCCTCGCCCTCTCCTGCCTTATGACGGCAGATGCGGCAGGCAAAGTCATCAAGAAGAAGATCGTCCCTTCCCTCATCCGCTCGAAGCACCGCATGACGTACACCAAGATCATGGAGATCTATGAGCGGCAGAAGACGGCCGTGCGGGAATATCCCGACCTCATTCCCTTTGTGGATACCGCCATGGAACTTACGCGCATTTTGAAGGATGCGCGCGCAAGGCGGGGCGGCGTCTCGCTCGACGTGAAGGAGGTCAAGATCTTATACGAACGGGGCAAGATCTCCATTCCCGAAGAGGGCCGCACCCTCGCGCATGAGATGATCGAATGCTTTATGGTGCTCGCGAACGAGAGCGTGGCATCGATCATGGAGGAGATGGACGCGCCCTTCATCTACCGCGTCCACGAAAAGCCCTCCGGGGAGAAGGCCGAAGGGTTTGCGCAGTTTCTGCGCGGGCTCGGCGTGCCCGTAAAATTCTCTGCGGAAAACGTTTCGCCCGAAGACTATCGGGCCGTTCTTACCGCGTTGGAGGGTTCCCCCCTTCTTCCCGTCGTCAACAGGGTGATGCTTCGCTCCATGATGAAGGCGCGCTACTCCCCCGAAAATATCGGGCATTTCGGGCTCGCCTCCCAAAGATATTGCCACTTTACCTCCCCCATCCGCCGTTATCCCGATCTCTGCGTCCATCGCATCATTAAGGCGATGCTCGCCGATCCCGCGGCGGCGCGGGCGCAGTATCAAAATTTTGTAAGCGAGGCCTCCCAACGCTCGTCTGCGTGCGAACGCAACGCTCAAGAGGCCGAACGCGAGGTAGATGCGCTCTACATCGCGGGCTATATGCAGGAAAAGATCGGCGAAGAATTCGATGCGACCATCTCGGGCGTGACGGGCTTCGGACTCTTTGCCGAACTCAAAAATGGGGTCGAGGGTTTCATTCCCTTGGAGACCTTGCCCGAGGACCGCTATGAATTTTGCGAAGCCGAGTTGGTTTTGGCGGGATTTAAGCGCGTCTATCACCTCGGACAGGCCTTGCGTATCAAGGTCGCGGGCGTCGATTGGGGCGCGCGGCGGGTGCAATTTCTGCCCATTTTATAACACGGGGATATCTATGAAAATCATTGCGATCAACAAATCCGCCTCGTTTGAATATTTCATTCAGGAAAAATATGAGGCGGGCGTCGTACTCGAAGGCGCGGAGGTCAAGTCGCTCCGCGCGGGAAGGGCCTCCCTCGGCGAGAGCTTCTGCGAGATCCGCGGCGGCGAGATCTTCCTCAAAAACATGCACATCGCCATCTACGATAAGAGCGGCGCATTTTCCACGCGCGATGCAAGAAGAGACAGAAAGCTCCTTCTGCACCGCATCGAGATCTCCAAGATCGCGGGGAGGGTCAACGAAAAGGGCTTCACCCTCGTTCCCCTCAGGATCTACTTCAAAGACGCTCTCGTCAAGGTGGAGATCGCCCTCTGCAAGGGGAAACATACCTACGATAAGAAGCAATCTTTGAAGGAACGCGACCAAAAGCGCGCCATGGACCGCGCGGCGAAGGAGTTTTGAGGTGAGCCTCTCTTTCATCAAGCCTGATTTCGGGCGCAATATCGTCAACATCACTGCGACGCTCGCAGAATGTCTCGGCTGTCCCACGGGCAAACCCGTCCTTCCCCTTCTTGCAAAGGAACTTCAAAAGGGATACAAAAACGTCGTCTTTCTCATCTTGGACGGGCTCGGCGTGCACCCCATGGAAGTCAACCTTCCCAAAGAGAGCTTTTTCAGAAGAAACATGCGGGAGAAACTTACCACCGTCTTTCCCTCCACGACTGCATGCGCGACGACGAGCTTCCTCACGGGGAAATATCCCATGGAACATGGTTGGCTGGGCTGGAGCCTCTATTTTGAGGAGATCGGAAAGAGCGTCGATCTCTTCCACAATGCGGAATCATCCACCCATATCCCCATCGGGACGGGGTTCGTGAAGGGAAAACTGCCCGCCGTCGCTTTCTATAAATATTCCAAGGAATACAGGGCAATCGCCGTCGTCCCCGCCTATTGGGACGGCGATGATGAAAACCGCTATATTTGGGAAGATTTCGATGGGATGCTTCTGCACATCGAGAACATCTGCGCCATGGCGGGCAAACAGTTTATCTACGCCTATTTCGACGAACCCGACGCCACCATGCACCGCTTCGGTGTAACTTCAACAGAGGCGAAAACGCTCATCGAAAAGCTCGAAGGCGGGCTTGAGGCCCTCTTCGGCCGCCTCAAGGATACCCTTCTCGTCATCTCCGCCGACCACGGGCAGACGGACATCGGCGAGAATATCGAGCTCTATCGGGACGAAGAATTGCTCTCCATGCTCCTGTGGCCGCCCTATCTCGACTCCCGCGCCACGGCATTCAGGATCAAAGAAGGACAAACGGAAAAATTTACCGCATACTTCGGGGAGAAATACGGACGGGATTTCGAGCTCTTCCGCTCGGAAGAACTCGTCCGCCAAAATTTCTTCGGCGGAAACTTTGTGGGAGAACATGCCGCCCTTCTCGGCGACTTCATCGCCGTCGCCGCCTCGGACAAGGTGATGCTCCATCATGCCCTTTCCCACCACTTCCGCGGACACCATGCCTCGCTTACGGAGGACGAAATGCTCGTCCCGCTCATTTATGTAGGAAAGGGCTCATTTTGAGGCGGAAAATCATTATGAAGGGGGGCGAGAGAATCCCCTCAACTCTCATTGCGCATGATCCCTTGACTTCCTTATAGTGTTTCCGTTATAATGGACGTAAGTTTTACATTCGGAGAAAGAAGATGGTACTGCAAGTTTTTTCCGCCTCCCATATTTTGGTCTTGCTTGCGGCTGCCGTCTGCGTTCTTGCGCTCTATTTTCCCCTCCGCCGTGCGACAGAGACGACCAAGCGCAACGTCATCATTCTGCTCATGGCCGTCAATATCATTCAGCATTTTTTCAAACATATCATCTATCCCCATATCTTTGCGCGGGGGCTTCATCTCGACAACACCGCCTATAATATCTGTGCCTTTCTCATCATCTTTTCGCCGCTCATGCACTTTTGCAAGAGCCGAAGCGCAAAACAATTCATCGCCTATGTGGGAACGATCTCGGGCGCAATCGCCCTCCTCGTCCCCTTTTGGTTCTTCGGGAAGAATATCTTCGCCCCCAACATCGTGTGGGAATTTATCCGTTTCTTCATCTGCCATGAACTCCTGCTTCTGACCTCCCTTCTTCCCGCACTCTGGGGAAGGGTACGCTTTTGCCACGGCGACGGGTGGAAGTTCGGGCTTTATTTTATCTGCATGCTCTTTTCGATCTTGCTCAACAATATCATCTTCCTGCTTCTGACCGATAAATCCGCGCCCGATCATCTCTACCAAAGCCTCCTTGCCGTCAATCCCGCGGGCATCATGGGCCCCCCTGCGAACAACTCCCCCTTCAACGCCCTTATCAAGGTGGTGGAGGCGCTCTCCCCCGCCATCTTTCTCGGCGGCGCGGGAAGGGTCTATACGCCAATTTTATGGTATGCCGTTCCCCTTTACTACGGCATAACGCTTATAGCCCTTCTCCTCGGGGCGATCTTCGATCGGAAAAATTTTGTCGCCGACTTCCGCGCCTTATTTTTGCATCAAGCTACCCCTCCTGCGCGCAAAAAATTGCCCGTCCCCTACAATCGGAAAGCATTAGGACAAAAATAATACGAAAATATTCCAAAGCGGCGGGAGAGGCTGTTGCCTCTCCCGCCGCTTTGGTTCGGATGACAGGACTTGTGCCTTTGGCGGCGCGCCCCGGTGAACAGCACACTGTGCTGTTCAGTTTGCGGCAAACTTAATTGCAATTCAATGTATTCGCCCGCAAACCGCTCGCTCCCGCTCTCGCCTCGTGCGGCGGTAGTGCCCGCCGCACCCCGCCTCGCTACCAGCTCGACTGTCGCATTGCAGCTCACAGCCCACTGGGCTGTTGAGCAGAACTGCAATGCTCCACCCTCAAGTCCTGTCATGGGCTCGATTCATACCAAACGAAGCGGCACCCACAAGGGTGCCGCTTCGTTTGGTGCGGATGACAGGACTTGAACCTGCATGGTCTCCCACAGGAACCTGAAACCTGCGCGTCTGCCAATTTCGCCACATCCGCAACAAGATCCCGTCACTTTTACTCGGCACGGGAAAAACGCCGAGGCGGAGGTCAAACCCGCTGTGCCGCTTTCGCGGCGACCTTGCCCGCTATTTTTACACGGCGCGGGGGCCGAAGCGCGCGGTCAAAATTGCCTTTTGACGAGAGTTTTCCCGTCGGAGCCGTCGAGCATCCACACCTTTCCGCCGTCCGAAATACTGCAAACGGGCTTTCCGTCTGCCATTTCGAGCGCGGCGCGGTTCTCGAGACCCCACGCGCATTCTTTATTATACAGGACGATCCTATCGAAGTCAAGCATTCTTTGGTCATAATGGGGAGAAATTTTCCCCTTCACCCAGCCGAGACCTTTGTACATGGCGTATTCCCCTTCGACGACGGAATCGGAATACATATCCTCGAACCAGCAGATCGCCCCCGCGGAGAGCCCGCAGACGAACTTCCCCTCTTCGTAAAACTTTTGGATATAGGAAAGAAGACCGCTTTCCCGCCAACTTTCGAGCATGAAGACGGTATTTCCCCCGCCGACGTATAAGAAGTCGGCCTTATCAAATTTCGCCGCCATCTTCACAGGGTCAATCTCTCTTCCCACGGTGAGGGCGACGTCCGTCTTGATATCGAAAAGACCTGTATATACTTTATGGAATGTGTTGTAGTAGGGCATGCAGTCGTGGCTGGCCGTCGGGATGAAGAGTCCGCAGGGCCGCCTCTCGCCCGCGATCTTTTTCGCTTCGGCGGCGATATAGGCGTCGATCGAATATGTCTCACGCTCTTTGAGCTCTCCCCCGCCGATGAGGATCAAACGCTTCATGACCTGTCCTCTCCATCGGAAGCTGCCGCGAGCTCTTCCTCTTCTGCGGCGGAGATGCCCGCAGTCCGATCGACGGGAACGGAGAAGATGACCCCCGCGGCCTCCGTCTGGGCGCCCACTCGGTCGGAGAGGGCGGCCATGATGGCGGGCGTGGCTTCCTTCCGCGAGAGAATGAGGAGAACCTCCTGCTCTCTGATGAGGGAGATGCCGACGAACTGTTCCGCCTTCTCATTTTTCATCGCACGGCCGCTGATGAACGTTCCCCCCGCCGCGCCCGCTTCCCGCGCCGCGTCGATGGCCGTCTCGACAAAATTTGCCCCCACGCAGGCGACGATGAGGTCGTATTTCCTATCTGAACTTCTCATAATCTTGCTCCCGTCCAAAACTTTATTGGTAGCCGCGCCCGTGATCCCGTCTGCGATCGTCTGCGAAATGCCCGAAAGCGGAACGGTGAAGGAGATCCCCTTCCCTGCGAGATAGAGGGACATCTCCTCCCGCAGAAGGCGCAGGACGGTCTCCTCGTCCGATTCGGGAAAGAGGGAAAAGAGCACGGCCTTCTCCGTCTCGGCGATGCCAAAGTAATCGAGAACGGCCGACTGCGCCGTACCCGTTCCCGTGAGTTGGTAGGTGATCCCCACCGAACAATCGTCCAAGATCTCTTTGAGTTTCTTCTCGTCGCGCAAGTTCACGATACTTACGAGGAGCTTTGCGCGGAGCGTTCCCGAGGAAAGATCGCGGCTCGCGGGAATGTTTAGGGCCGACTTCGGTTTGATACGGACTTTCCTCATCAATCCACCTCATAGATGATGATTTTTTCTTCTGCCGCGATGAAATTGCGCTTGATCTTGCGCGTCTTGATACGGTGGTAGATGCCGAGGATCTGAATGGTGATAAGCGGCGTCAAGGCGACGAACGCGACGCAACCGAAGGCGTCCGTCATGATGAATTCCGAACTCCCGTTCAGCGCATAGCATGCGCCGAAGGCGAGCGGCAAGACGAAGGACGAGACCATCGCACCGCTCGCAACGCCGCCCGAGTCGAACGCGATGCCCGTGTAGAGAGGCGGCGCAAAGAAGGTGAGGATGAGGGCGACGCCGTAGCCGGGGAGCAAGATCCACAAAATATTGATATGCGTAAGCACGCGCACCATGGCGAGCCCCAGCGAGACGGATACGCCGATGCAGAGGGCGCGCTTCATGGCCCTTTCGGAGATCGCCCCCGCCGAGATGCGTTCTACCTGCTTGTTGAGGACGTGCACCGCGGGTTCGGCCGCGACGACAAAATATCCGATCAGCATGCCTGCGGGTATGAGAAGCCAACCGCCCGCGATCCCCGCCAGCTCTTCGCCGATCATTCTTCCGACGGGCATAAACCCCGTGTTCGCTCCCGTAAGGAAGAGAACAAGCCCGATATATGTATAGATAAATCCGAAGAGGATGCGCAGGACTTGTCTTTTCTTGAAGGAGCGGGTGGCCACCTCGAAGATAAGGAAGAAGATGATGATGGGGCTCACCGCGACGGCGACGTCCATGGCGTGGATGCGGAAGCCGTCAGCATATTCAAGAAGCACGTTGCGCGTCGTTACCACCCCCTCGGGGATCTTGAGCGCACTGTCGATATTATACTCGATCCCGCCCGCCTTGAAGATGATGCCGAGAATGAGCGTTGCGACGACGGGCCCGACGCTCGAGAGCGCGACAAGGCCGAAGGAATCATCCCTGCTCCCCTTCCCCGCCCGCAGGGATGCGACGCCCACGCCGAGCGATATGATGAACGGAACAGTCATGGGCCCCGTCGTCACGCCGCCCGCGTCAAAAGAAACCGCCCAAAAGGAGGGAGAGACGAAGATGCACAAAAGGAAGGCGATCGCGTAGAATGCGATCAGAAGAATGGAGAGACGGATCTTGAGAATGATCCGAAGCATTGCGATGACGAGAAAGATGCCGACGCCCGCCGCAACGACGATAATGAGGAGATAATTTCCGAGCGGCGTCTTTTCGGCGACTGCGGGAACTTGCCGCGCGAGGATCTGGAGATCGGGTTCGGCCACCGTGACGATGACGCCGATGATGAAGGAGAGAAGGGCGATGAGCCAGACCTTCTTGGATTTCGTCATGGCGGAGCCGATCTTCTCGCCGATGACGAGCATCGACATATCCGCCCCCTGCGTAAAGAAACCCATTCCGAAGACGAGAAGAAAGACGCCGATGATGAACAGCACGAAAAATCCCGTATCGAGAGGGATCAATGCGAGCGACAAGGCAACCACGATGAGCGCTATGGGCAATATGGAAGAGAGCGATTCGACGATCTTATCGATGAGCGCCTTTTTAAGCACGGAGATCTCCTCCAGAAAAACTTAATTTTGATACTTTTTTTCGATCTGCGCGATCTTTGCGATGCGGCGTCTGTGCCGTTCCTCACCCGAAAAATCCGTTGCAAGGAAGATATTGATGATCGCAATAGAGAGCTGTCTTCCGATGACGTCCGCGCCGATGGCGAGCATGTTCGCATCGTTGTGAAGGCGGGTCATCTTCGCAGAACGAAGGTCCGAGCAGAGCGCACAGCGGATGCCCCGCACTTTATTTGCGGCGATCGACATGCCGATGCCCGTCGTGCAAATGAGGATCCCCCTATCGCACTGTCCCGAAGCGACGGCCTCGGCCGCCGAGAGAGCGTAGTCGGGATAATCGCAGGACTCCTCGGAGTTTGTTCCGAAATCGAAAACCTCGTATCCCCTTTTCTTCAGATAATTTACGACGAGCACCTTACGGACAAACCCGCCGTGATCGCTTGCGATGGCAATTTTCATAAAATCCTCCTTATCGTTCAATCCTCCACGGGAGGACAGCAGACCTGTATGACGCGCGGCAGACATTCGCGGATGGCGCGGAGGGTGACGCGGTAGACGTCGATGCCCTGCCCGAAGGGATCGGGGATCTCCTTCCCGCAAAGTGCATAAAAGCTCGTAACATTTGCATATTCTTTGAGGGCTTCGCGCAGAGATTCCGTCATGCAGACGACCATATAGGCCTCTTCGATCATCTCCCTCGTGAGCCTTTTAGAGTGAAAATCAGGGGCGAAAGGGATCTTCGCTTCCGAGAGAGCTTGCATGCTGTTTGCGGACATGGCATGCCCGTCTTCCGCCTTGAGCCCCGCAGACTGTACGCGGTACCAGCGGATCTTCTTTTTCTTGAGCTCTGCGCGCATCGCCGCCTCCGCCATGGGAGAACGGCAGGTGTTGCCTGTGCATATAAACAAAATCGTTCTATGTTTCATGCGTCCCTCCGAATGCCCTCGTAAAGCGGTTCAGAACGCCCGCCATGACGCCGCCCCGCTCCTTCGGTTCGATGCCGATGAGGAGGGTCACGCGGGCCTCTGCCGTGCGCAGAAGCGCATAGAGCCTTTGCGCCATCTCCTCTCCCTCCCTTCCGAGGTCGAGACAGTCCCTTCCGCCCAACAAGGGAACGACGCCGCTCTCGCAGAGGATGCAGGGCGCGCCCCCCTGCGCGGCTTCTTGATCGTAGAGCATCGCCGCCTCCTCTGCCGACATGCAATACGCCGTACGGCAACGGGGCGAATAGTGTTTATAGGCCATGCCGGGGCTCTTCGGCTTCTCCCCCCTCTTTGCGCGGTATATGCCGCACGCACCCGCGACGGATGCGATCATCTCGCGAGTCACGAGCCCTTCGCGCAGGATCTGGGGGATCTCCCCCGTACAGTCGAGCACGGTGCTTTCGATCCCTCCCTCGCATGCGCCGCCGTCGAGGATGAGCGGGATCTTCCCGTTGAAATCGTCGAAGACGTGCCCCGCGGTGACGGGGGATACATGTTTGGAGAGATTGGCGCTAGGCGCGGCGACGGGCAGATCCGTCTCCCGCAAAAATGCCTGTGCGGCGGGTGAAGACGGCACGCGAATGGCGAGCGTATTCAGGCCGCAGGAGACGTACTTCGAGACCTTTCCCTTTGAGGGATAGACCATCGTAAGCGGCCCCGGGAGAAAGGCCTTCCGCAGAGCCATAGCATAGGGCGGCTCGCCGTCGATGAGTTTTGAAATATCATATTGGCGGTGTACGTGCACGATGAGCGGATTATCCGCGGGCCTTCCCTTGAGTGCATAGATGCGGAGCACCGCTTCGTCGGAAAAGGCGTTCGCGCCGAGGCCGTAGACCGTCTCGGTATGGAAAGCGACGGCTTCGCCCTCCCTTATGAGCTTCGCCGCTTTTTTCAGCGCCTCCCCCTCCGCTTTGAGAATTTGCGTTACCATATGTCAATAAGGGATCCCGTCGTCCGATTGCGGCGGGAAGGCCTCCTCCGCCGAAGGGAGTTCTTCCTCTTTGGGCTTCTTGGAGAAGATGGGCTCCTCGGTGGGACGGTCCTGATCTTCCACATCGACGAAGCGGGTCGTCTCGCCGTAGAAGCGGAGCTGGATGCGGCCGAGCGGGCCGTTTCTGTGCTTGGCGATGACGAGTTCCGCCGCCCCCTTCACGACCGTCCCGCGGGCGAGCTCATCGGGCGTCGCCGTAACGTCGGGCCTGTTGATGAACATGACGATGTCCGCGTCCTGCTCGATCGCCCCCGATTCGCGGAGGTCGGAAAGTTGCGGCTCTTTCGTCTGGATGCGGCGCAACTGGGAGAGGGCGATGACGGGTACGTTGAGTTCCTTCGCCATGATCTTGAGATCGCGGGTGATGGAGGCGATCTCCTGTTGACGGTTGAAATCGGAATTGTTGTATTTCGTCTCTCCGCCCATGAGCTGGATATAGTCGATCATCACGAGATCGAGCCCCCCCTCGTTCGCGGCGAGCCTTCTGCACTTGGAGAGGATCTCGGCGGGCGTTATGCGGGAGGAATCGTCGATATAGATCTTACTCTTTTGCAGGCGGTCGCCCGCGAGCATGAGATTTTTCCACTCCTGCTGAACGAGCCTGCCCGAGAGCGCCTTTTCCATACTCACGCCCGCATGGGCGCAGAGAAGCCTCTGTACGATCTGTACGCGGGGCATTTCGAGCGAGAAGACGGCCGCGACCTTCCCCTTGCGCAGACAGGCGTGCTCGACCAAATTCATGGCGAGCGATGTCTTGCCCATGCCGGGGCGGGCGGCGATGACGATGAGATCGGACTTCTGCAGGCCGTTCGTGATGCGGTCGAGGTGCTTGAAACCCGTCTCGAGCCCGCGGAAAGCATTGGGATCGCCCTGAATATCCTCGAACTTTTTGATGACCTCGTGGATGACCGCGCCGTCAGAAAGCCCCGTGAGCATCGTCCCGTCCTGTTGGCGGGAGATGTCGTAGACCTGCTTCTCGGCATAGGCGATGGCGTCGCGCTCCTCGAGGCCCTTTTGGCTGTTCTCGATGATGTCGCGGCTGGCACGGATGAGGGCGCGGTTGATGCTGTCTCTCCGCACAATGGAAAGATACTGTTTATAGTTCGCCGCGGAGGGCGTGTTCTCCGAGAGTTCGGTCACGGCTTGCAGGCCGCCCGCACGCGCCAAGTTCCCGTCGCGGTCGAGCTGGTCGGTGAGGGTCACGACGTCCACCGTCTTGTGTCCGCCGATCACGCTCTTCATGGCCGATAAGATCAGGCGGTGGGATTCCTGATAGAAATCTTCCTCGCGGAGAAATTCGAGAATTTCAGCTTGCACCGATTCGTCGATGAGAAGACACCCGAGAAGGGCGGCTTCGGCGTCGAGATTGTGCGGCATTTGATTGTTGGGCATAACGGTACTTCCTTATGTGAAAATTTCAGGAGAGCGCTTCAAAGGCCTCGAGCGCGTCTTTGAATTCCTCCATGGCGGCCTTGAAGGGCGCCTCGGTGGCGAGATCTGCCCCTGCGATACGCAATAGGGAGACGGGATCCTGCGAGCATCCGCCCGAGAGGAACTTCTTGTAGTCCTCCACGGCTTTCTCCCCTTCGTTTAAGATGCGGTTTGCGATGCAGATCGCGGCGGTGATGCCCGTCGCATATTTATAGACATAGAAGGAACGGTAGAAGTGCGGGATGCGCGCCCATTCGATGGCGATATTCTCATCATGGACGACGGCGTCGCCGTAGTACTTCTTGTTGAGTTCCAGATAGAGGGCGGAGAGGTTATCCTTGTTGAGAGGTTCTCCCCCCTCGGCCATGGCGTGCGCACGCTCTTCAAATTCTGCAAACTGCGTCTGGCGGAAGAGCGTCGTGCGGATCATGTCCATAAAGTAGTTCAAGAGATACTTCTTGAGCTTTTCGTCCTGCGTGGTCTTGAGGAGGTGCTTGAGGAGCAGAACTTCGTTGACGGTGCTCGCAACTTCCGCGACGAAGATCTTGTAATCGGACTTTGCGAAGGGCTGGCAGGAATTGGAATAGTAGGAATGGAGGGAATGCCCCATCTCATGGGCGATCGTAAAGACGTCGTGCGTGGTCTTCTGATAGTTCAGAAGCACATAGGGATGAAAGCCGTAGATGCCGATGGAATAGGCGCCCCCCTTCTTGCCCTCCGTCTCGCATACGTCGATCCAGCCCTCGTCGCGCCCCCTCTTCAGAAGGCCGATATATTCGCCGCCGAGGGGCGCGAGCCCTTTTAAGACGAGCTCGTAGGCCTCCTCATAGGAGAGCTTCAGATCGGCGTCTTCCACGAGGGAGGGATAGATGTCGTACATATACATTTCATCGTATCCGAGCAGACGCTTGCGCAGGGCGATGTAGCGGTGCATCAGCGGGGCGGCTTCGTCCACACAGCGGACGAGATTTTCGTAGACGCCGCGATCGACGTCTTCCTCAAACAGCGCCCTGTCGAGACAGCTCTCATACCCCCTCACGCGGGTGAGGAAGATATCCGCCTTGACGTTGCCGTAATAGGTCGTGGCGAGCGTGCCGAGGATCTTGCGGTAGGCGGCATAGTATTTCTCGTACGCCTCCTTCCGCTTGGCGCGGTCGCTCCCGTTCAAGATGACGCTGTAGAGCCCGTGGGAAAGGCGGGTCTTCTCCCCCTCGTATTCGATCTCGGGAAGGTCGAGTTCGGCATTATCGAGCATCTCGAAGACGTCGTTGGCGACGTCGAGCGGCTCTCCCGCCTGCGCTAAAATGCGTTCCTCCGCCTCCGAGAGGATATACTTCTTCCGCGCGACGAGGCGGCGGAGCATGTAATCGTGATCCTTGAGACGGGCATCATCCGCAAGGGCGCGAAGGGTGTCGTCGGGAAGGGCCGTGAGCTCTGGAACGGCGAAGGCCGTCTCCTGCCCGAGGCGGGTGATGAGGCTCATCACCTTGGCGATATAGGAGCCGTACTTCGTGACGCGCACGTCCTCGTCGTGCTTCAGAAAAGCATAGAGGTAGACGCGCATGAATTCCTGCTCGAAGGCCTCCTCCGCACAGAAGTAGGCGAGGATATTCTCCGCCGTGTTTAGCGTCCCTTTGAAGCGGGCAAAATCGATCTTTTTTTCAAGCCGGGCATATTCCTTCTCCCAAGCCTCGTCGTCGGGGAGAATGTCCCGTACATGCCATTGATATTTTGCGGGTACGTCCTTTCTTTCCATTGGTCAAATTCTCCTGATCATATTGATTTTGCGATGAAGAGCACGCCCAGCGTGTTCCTGCCGCAGTGGCCCGTGATGACGGACCCGGCGACCGTTTCGAGCACTTCGCGGAAGCGGAAACGCTCGGCGACCTTTTCCTTGGCGAACGCGACGAGCGCGGGATCGGCCGTGCTGTGCGTGATGAAGCAACGCGTATCGTCGTAGGCGGGATACTGCGCCGCCAGATCGTCGATATAGCTCGAAATACATTTGGTCATACTGCCGCGGTATTTCTTATCGGCGATGAGCTGGCCGTCCTCCATCTCGATGAGGGGATGGATCTTGAGGAGGTTTGCCCCGTACATCTGCATGCGCGAGCACCTTCCCCCCTTAAAGAGATAGTCGAGGCGGTCGGGAATGAAAGAGGTGTTCACGAGGGGACGGAGAGAATTTACCGTCTCCACGATCTCCTCCGCGCTCTTGCCCTCGCGGAGCATGTCCGAAGCCTTCATCACGAGGAGGCCCTGCCCCGAGGAGAGCGCCTTGGTATCGACGACGAAGACCTTCCCGCCGAATTCCCTTGCGGCCTCGGCGGCATAGGAATGTGCGGAAGAGGACTTTGCGGAAATGTTGAAGTGGATGACCGTCTTGCCCGCCTCCACGAAGGGACGGAAGAAATCTGCGTAATCCTGCGTGCTGGGCGCGGCCGTCTTGGGGAGCTTGCCCGTCTTTGCGACATGGTCGAAGATGTCCTGCGGAACGATGTTCACGCCGTCAAAATAGGTCTCCGTTCCCAAGATGACGAGAAGCGGCATCAGGACGACGCCACGCGCCACGGCATTTTCGCCGAGATCGCAAGTGCTGTCTGCAGTGAGTTGAATATCCATAGTTTCCTCCATATGTTACGAAAAGAATCGAATGATATCGAGATAGAATTTGATGAACGCGCTCGAAAACGCGTCCCATCCGCCGGGGCTTTGGAAGTTCCAATCGAGCACGACGCCGATGATATGCTTCCTTTGCAAGGGCCCTACGGCGCGGGAATCTTCGGAGACTTCACGGTTGTCGCCGAGGACGAAGATCTCCCCCTCTCCGAGCGTCCATTCCGTCTTCCTCATGCCGTCGTTCACGTCGGCGCGGGGATCGGTTTCCCCCTTCGCATAGGGATCGGGAAAGAGCACTTCCTCCTCCGTGCCCGCATAGGTGATATAGACCTCGCCGTCTTCGAGGCGGATCTTATCCCCCTCCACGCCGATGAGCCGCTTGATGATATATACGTCTTTCCCGTTCCCGTGGAAGGCCTTTATATCGGAGACGTCGATGACGATAATATCCCCGCGCTCGGCCTTTCCGCCGTATTTGGCCGCATAGAGATTGGCTCCGTCGAAGATGGTATTCTCCATAGACGCGCCCGAGACCTCGACGTTGAGATAGCGGGTCGACACGATGAGAAGCCCGACGAGAAAAAATATGACGAGGGCGATGAAGACATATAAAATGGCCCAGAGCGGCCCGCCCCCCTTCTTTTTCCGCGGGTCGAGAAGTTCGGGACGCTCGATCATATCCCCTCCAAAGGCGACCCCCCGCTCTGCGGAAGCGGCCTGCCCGTTGTTGCTTTCAAACCAAATTTCATATCAGATCCAGATGACGTTGTTGATGAGCGTTTCGTCCTCCGAGAGAAATACCACAGAGACGATGCCCTCGAAACTGCCGAGAGGAAGACCCGTCTCCGACTTGAAATCGGAGGGATCGAGCAAGATCCCCTTCCATTTGCCGCCGCCCGCGATGGGCACTTCGCACCCGAACCCGGCAAGTTCCTCCTCATCGCGGAAGAAGATGACCTTCAGGCGGGTATTGGATTTCGACCACGCGTCGAAGCGGAAGGAGACCCCTTCGGGCGGACGGAAGCGGGGCTCTCCCACGCGGTATGAGATGATCCCCGAGCCGACGGCGATGCCCTTGA
Source organism: uncultured Clostridia bacterium (assembly GCA_947598205.1). GTDB lineage: Bacteria > Bacillota > Clostridia > Christensenellales > Borkfalkiaceae > Gallimonas. The sequence goes on along the minus strand of CANQFB010000002.1, from coordinate 58,303 downwards.
TCCCCCCGTATCCCGGAAGGATCTTTGCGGCGACGGGATCTTCCGCAAAGCAATCGGCGACAGCGCGGGCGCGGCGGCGGAAGGAGGTGAACCCGTTCCTGCCGTCCTCTTCCGCATATAAGATCCTGCTCTTGCGCTTGGAGTTGGCGTATTCTTTGGTGACATGGATCTCGGAGATCTTGGATGTGACGGAAAAATCGTTGGCGTAGTTCACGAAGGCATAAACGAGCGCCTCGCGGCTCCCCGAAAAGAGAGGCAGGGGCACCAAGCCCTCGTTGCCGTGAAGATCGTCGTGCGAGCCGAGCACGCGCGTCCAGTCGCGCGTCTTAAATGCGGCGACGTTCTCCGTATAGAAAATGCCGAACTCCTTGATCTCCCCCGCAGGGTCGAATTTCCCGCGGATGACGAGCTCCCCCGCCCCGTTCTCCTCGACGCCGAATTCGATGGGCCGCGAGACGAAGACGTTCCGCTTCCGCAGATGCTTTGCGAGAAAGAGGTCTATGTCCTTGAGCGAATGGGAGCCGAGCAGACCGTTGCCGTGCGCCGAATAGAGGATGGCCTTTTCGACGGAGGGAGCGATCTGGGAGAAGGTATCGTAGACGCGGTCGTAATTATATGCCTTATCGTTGATCGCGGAGAGAAGGAGCACAGGACAGCCGATATGGGGCGCATAGCTCTGCGAATCGACGCCCGCGATGAAGCGGTGCCTCTCCTCGTCAAACTCGGGCTGTTTTTCCCCGCCGAATTTCTCGATGCCGCGATAGGCGAGCCAGCCCGCCGCGCAGACGGAGACCATGCAATCGAGGGAGGAATAGGGTGCGATCTTGAAGAGGACTTCGCCCCCCGTCCGAAGGCCGATCGCGCCGACGGAGGACACCTCCTCTTTGGAGCGGAGATATTTGACGGCATAGCGGGCGACCGCCGCCCATTCGTACCACGAGGTCTCCTTCGCCGTGTCGTCGCAATGGTCGAGCCGCCGCCCCGCGCGCACGAAGTTTGCATAGTCCACCCGTGCGGGGTAGACGGTATAGAGACTTTCGGGCCTCTCCCCGCAGTAATCGACCGCGAGGACACCGTAGCCCGCCTCCACGAAGCGCATGATGAAGCTCTCGTCGAAGGGAAGCCCCGCCTCGAAGAGGATCATGACGGCGGGGAATTTCACCGCCTCGGCGGGAAAGACATAGCGCGCGAAGATCTTCACGCGGCCCATGCCCGTGTCCCTTCCGTAAAAATTCACGTCGCGGAAAACGACGCCCCTCTCCCTTCTCTCGGAGACGACTTGCTCCATAAGGGGAAGGCTCTCGTCGAAATCCTTCCACAGCGTGACCGGCGTCAATATCACATTTGCCAAACCGTTACCTCATTCCACGATGATTTGCGAACCGTGCTTTTCCGTCGCCTTGACGACGGAGAGCTTACGGTCGATCCTGTGCTTCAATTCCTCGACGTGCGAGATGATCCCGATGGAGAAATGTTCCCCGCGGAGCTTCTCGAGGCTGTCCATCACGGTATCCACGAGATGGGCGTCCAACGTGCCGAATCCTTCGTCGAGGAAGAAGAATTCGATGGGACGGAGGGACTTTGCGCAGATCTCCGCCCCGAGCGCGAGGGCGAGGGAGAGGGAGACGAGGAAGGTCTCGCCGCCCGAGAGGGTATATACGCCCCGCATCTTTCCGCCGTTGAAGTTGTCGCCGACGAAAAATCCCCCTTCGTACCGCAAAAAGTAACGTCCGTCGGTGAGAGACAGAAGGCGCGAACCCGCATTCTTTGCCACCGTCTGCAAATATTCCTCCGCGACGTACTCCATGAATTTATTCCCGTCGAGAAGGCTCTTAAGACGCTCATAGAGCGCGCTCCGCTTGCAACAGGCGGCGTACTCCTCCTCGAGCATATGCTTTGTCTCGAGCGAACGTCTCCCCCTTTCGAGATCGCTCTCGGCGAGGGCAACGCGGCGGGTGAGCCCCGCGAGGTCGCTCTCGAGCGCCGCGCACCGTTCCGATGCGGCGGAGAGCTTTTCCTGCGAGACTTCGGAAAGATCGATCCCTTCGAGCTCCTTCTTGCGGGCGGAGGCGGCGGCAAGTTCATCGCGGAAACGGTCGAGCTCCCGTTTGGCGTCGGCGGGGTCGCCGTACTTTTCGGCGAGCTGTCCTGCCTCCTCCAAGGAGGCAAACCCGCCCGCTCCGAGGGCCACAAGAAAGCGTTTGCGCCCGTCTTCCAAAGCCGTACGGGCGGCGTTTACGCGTTCCCGCGCCGCCACCGCGGCGGCAGAGGCCTCGGAAAGCGCCTCCTTCGCCTGCGCCTTTTTCTCGCCCATCAAACGTTTTTCACGCTTGAGAAGGGCGAGCTTTTCGTCCGTCTCCCGAAGATCGGGTGCGCCTTCGAGACGTGCCTTTTCGTCGGCAAGTTCCTCCTTCAGACGGCCAAACTCCGTGCCCAACTGTTGCAACCTTTGCACGTGCAGATCGTATCTGCCCTTCTGCTTTTCGAGGAGGCCGAGCGCTGTGCGGATCTCTTCGCTCTCCCGCTCCATTTCCTCTGCCTTGCGGCGCAAAGAGAGGCGGGCGAGCTTTCCCTGTTCCGATTTTTCCGTATAGGTTTCGATGAGGGGCGCGCTGTCCTCCCCGATGGCGGGGTGCGCCTCGGTGAGCGCGCGGAGATCGGATACAAAGCGATCGTATTCTTCGGAAAAGAGGGCGTCTTTTCCGTGTTGTTCGATAAATTTCAGAAGGTCGCCCCCGCCGAGGGAGGCAAGCCGCCCTTCGAGCTCCTCCTTCTTCTCGTCGTAAGAAAATTCGGGGAAGAGTTCCTTTTCCGACGCGATCTTTTGCACGACTTCGCCGAGGCGCTTTTCGGCGCGCGAAGCCGCAAGGCGGATCTCCTCTGCGGAGGCCGCTCTCGTGCGCAGGTCGGTGAGGCGTTCGATCTCCCGTTCGGCGGCCTCTTCATCCCACTCCGCCGTCGAAGCGAGCGCTTTTTCGGCAGTCTGAAGGCGCTCCTCCGCCTGTGCGAGATCGGCGCAGGCGCGATCGCTTCTGGCGCGGAGTTCCTTCCCCTCCCGCGCGGCGTCGAGTACGGCCGCCGCCCGTTCAAGGCGGATAAGGTCGCGGCCGAGTTCCTCCATGGCGGGTCTTTGCTCTTCGAGAAAGGCGAGCTTTCTATCGTTTCTCTCCGCCTCCTCCTTCTTTTCCGCGAGAGAGGCAAGGCGGGCCGCCTCCTCCCGCGCGGCGGCAAGGGCCTTCTTGGCCCCCGCTTCCTCCTGTTTGGCGCGGACGATCTCCTCCTCGAGGGTGCGGTTTCTTTCCTCGGAGAACTCCGCATAGGGCTCGAGTTTGGCCGCGGCGACTTCCCGCTCCCGCGCGGCGTCGGCACAATGCCTGTTCACCCGCTTTGTGAGCTGTTCGCCGTAGGCCTCGAGGTCGAAGAGGCGCGAGACGAGCTTAAGCCGTTCCCCGCGCTGGGCCTTGACGAATTGCGCAAATTCCCCCTGCGGCAGGGCGATACACTTCTCGAAATCGCGCTGTTCGAGCCCGATGATGCGCAGAAGTAGGGCGTTGCTCTCGCGGCAACCGTCGGCCACCGTGACGAGCCCTTCCCCCTCCCTGCGTTCAAAGACGCGCACCGACTGCGAGGCGTTCTTGCGCTTGAGTTCGCGCTCCACGCGGAAGGTCCTGCGTCTTCCTTCATACACGATCTCGAATTCCAGCTTTACATAGGCGAGATCTTGTTTGTAGTTGATGATGTCGGCAATGCTCCCCGAACGGGAACGGGCCACGTTCCCGTAGAGGGCGAACCCGATGCAATCGAGGACGGTGCTCTTGCCCGAGCCCGTATCCCCGAAGATGCCGAAGATGCCGAATTCGAGCAGATCCCTAAAGTCGATCTTCGCGGGCTCCGAGAAGGAATTGACGCCGCAAAATTCGAGATAGACGGGTCTCATTGCGCGCCCTCCTCTCCGAGAAGTTGCAAAAACAGCTCCTTGAGGCCGCCGTCGGGATCTTCGCCGTACATGGAACGATAGTATTGCGTGAAAAGATCGCCCGCGCCGAGCTCGGCCCGCGAGATCACGCTCTCCGTCTCCCCGCCCGCGACTTCCGTCTTGAGGGATACGAGGCCTTCGTTGGCGCCCCGCAGGGCCTCCGTCTCCGCCGCCGTAAGCGGGGAGGAGAGATGGAGCGTCAGTTCGATGAATGCGCCCTCGTACATCTTGAGAAGGTCTATTGCGGACCCTGCGCCGTCCGCCTCGAGGCGGACAAGTTTTTTGCCCGACCGAAGGGGGATCTTCTCGGAAATTGCGACGTCGCTCCCCTTCGTCTCGAGGAGGAGAACGCATTTTTCCGTGTTGGCCTCGTCGAAGGAATATTGCAGGATGGAACCGCTGTAATATGCCCTTGCGGCCATCTTCTGGAACTTATGGATATGTCCGAGGGCGGTATAGCCAAAGTCGGGCAGGATCTCTCTCGGCACGGCGCGCGCCCCGCCGAGGGAGATGTCGCGCTCGCTCGAAGAGACCTGCGCCCCCGCCGCAAACAGATGCGTAAGGAGAATGTGGGGAGATGTGCCGTCGTAATGCTCGTCCCCCCCCGCGATCCAGCGCGCCGCCTTCTCGGCGTACGTCTCATCGCTCTTCGTCTCCTTGAGGCGCGCCTCGTTGGGATAGGGAAGGACGTTGATATAGACGCGCTCCCCCGCCCCGTTTCCGATGACGATATAACTTCTCCCCGTCTCGAGGGCGCAAACGGGCCCGCCGCCCCCCGCAGAAGGCGTGTTATGCCCGCCGAAGATATAGATCCCCCTCTCCCCCGCAAGGGGAGCGGAGGCGGAAAGGCGCACGCCGTCGTCGTGATTGCCTGCGACGATGACGACCGCCCGACCGCTTGACAGCCTCTTCACGGCATCGAAAAAGAGTTCTTCCGCCTCTGCGGGGGGAAGATAGGTATCGAAGACGTCCCCCGCGATGAGGACGAGCTCGACGCCCCTTTCATCGCAGAGGGAGACGATCTCATCCAAGACCTCTCTCTGTTCGGGAAGGCGTTCGCGCTCCATGAGCCGCTTCCCGAGATGCCAATCGGATGTATGTAAGATCTTCATGTGCGAACAAAAACCGAAAAATTTTTTTGCCGGGGGAAAAGGCATTGCTTTTTCCGCACGGCCATGCTATACTATTATACAACGTCTGTTTGAAAAAAGCAAGCGTTGCGATCATGTTAAAGCGGAAAAACCATAGGTTTTTCGGAGGGATCGACATGTCTTTTTGCGCCTTTTCCAAGGATTACGCCGAACGCTCGTTCACGAGCGTGGAAAACGAGTTCATCACGAAGTACCTGCCCGAGGCGGGCGGCGACGCCGTCCGCGCCTATCTCTACGGGCTCTATCTTTGCAACCGTGCGCAGGATTTCGATGCGGAAAACGCCGCGAAGATGCTCCGCATCCCCCTCAAAAAACTTGTGGACATCTTCGGGTTCTGGGAGGAATGCGGGCTCGTGCAGGTGCTCTCGCGCGATCCCCTCTACATCGAATATCTGCCCGTAGCGGCGGCCGTCGGAAAACCCAAGCCCATCCGCCCCGAGAAGTATCTCGAATTCAACCGCGAACTTTATAAACTTCTGCAAAAGGCGGGCAAGGATCTCAAGCCCTACGAACACAGGCGCATCCTTGAATTTCTCGAAAACAACCCCATGGAGCACGGGGCTTTCCTCCTCGTCGTGGAATATTGCGCAAAAAAGGACGGGGCGCGCCTCTCCTCTTCCCACATCCTGAACAAGGCGGAAAAGCTCGTGAAGAGCTATAAATTTACATACGAACAGGTCGAGGCCGACCTCGCCGATTTCAATGTGCACGAAAAGGAGCTCTCCCGCATCTTCTCTCTCCTCGGCATCTATCGCAAGCCGCAGGATGGCGACTATGAATTCCTTGAAAAATGGGAGAAGGCGGGCATGGAACTCGGGGCGGTCTACGCCTGTGCGGAGACGCTCAAAAAGGGTTCGCTCGAATCGCTCGACAGGCTCGTTTCGGAACTTGCCGAAAAGGACGCGAAGACGGAGCGGGAGGCGCGCGCCTATCTCTTGCGCAGGGAAGAGCTCTCCTCCGCCGTCTTCAAAGTGGCCCGCAAATTGGGCGTCAAGGTGCAAAACCCCCGCCCGTATGCCGAAGAATACGCCGAAAAATGGCTGGAACGGGGCTACGACGAGGAGAGCCTTTCCCTCGTCGCGGGGCTCTGCCTCCGCCTCTCGTACGGCTTCCCCGAGATGGACGCCCTGCTCGAGGAGATGTATCTCGGCGGCGTCGTCGACGGGGCGGGCGTGAAGGAATACTGCCAGACGCGCGACAGACAGCTCCGCCTTCTCGGTTCCATCCAATCGATATGCGGCGTCATCAAAAAGACGAAGGCCGCCCTCGATATGGTGGCCGTGTGGCGCAGTTGGAATTTCTCGGACGAGATGATCCTCGAGGCGGCAACAAGGAGCGCGGCCGCCGCATCCCCCCTTCCCTACATGAACAAACTTCTCTCGGAATGGAAGCGGCAGGGGGCATTCACCCCCTCCGAGATCCCTGAAAAGGAGGCCTCGCCCGAAAGGAGAGAACAGCCCGCCCTCCGCTCGGAGGCGGCCGTCGCCGCCGATGCGCGCAGCGAACGCGAACGGTTCTATGCGGCGAGAAGACAAAACGCCATGCGGCATGTGGAACGGGCGCAGGCGATCGCCGAACGCGACGATGCGTTCCGCGAGGCGGAGGCCGAGATCAAGAAGGGCGAGATCGAACTCGCAAAGGCGGAACTCTTCGCCCCCGCCACCCTGCCCGAGATCACGGCGCGCATGGAGGCGGCCGCAAAAAAACGGGCCGAAGCCCTCGCGCGGCTCAAGCTCTCCGAGCGCGATTTCACCCCGAAATTTGTTTGCGAGAAGTGTTCGGATACGGGTTTCCTTCCCGACGGAAGGGCGTGCGACTGCTATCCAAAAAAATGAGTAAATCTATTTAATTATTGAAATTTTAGCGATTATGTCACGCATAGTACTTCGCGAAAACGCAAAAACGGCGATTTTGTCGCCGTTTTTTGCATGTCATTCATATTCGCCGTAGTCCCTTCTGTCCCGCGGGTATTGCGGAGGAGGAGGTGGCGGCGGGGGCGGAGGCGGGGATGCGTCTTCCCACCTTCCCCTCTTTTTTTCGGGCTTGGGGGCCGAACGTATTTCGACGAAGATCACATCGATGCCGATCTTCTTGACGCAGGCAAGGTCGATGAAGAGATCGGACTTCCCGAAGTGGAATCCCTTCGTCCCGGGGACGACGATGCCCTGCACCCTCCCCTCCGGCCAGGTAAATACGACGTCGGTGATCTTCCCGAGGCGTTTGCCGTCGAGGAGATTGACCGTCTCCTTCTTTTTCAGTTCGACATAGCTCGTTTCCACACCCCATTGTATGCCGCACGGGGGCGAAATGTGACGGTTTTCAAGAAATTTCCCGCTTGAGGCTCACGAGAGCGTTCTTCTCGAGGCGGGAGACCTGCGCCTGCGAGATGCCCACCTCCGCAGAGATCTCCGTCTGCGTCCTCCCCTCGAAGTAGCGGAGGCGCAGGATCTTCTGTTCGCGGTCGGTGAGCCGCGCGATGGCATCGCGCAGGGCCACGCGCTCCGTCCACACCTCGTCGCTCTGCGTCTCGTCGCAGAGCTGGTCCAATAGCTGGAGGGTATCCCCCGACTTGTTGTAGACGGGCTCATAGATGGAGACGGGATCGGAGATGGCGTCGAGGCAATAGACCACTTCCCGCTCCTGCACCTCCATCTCCTTTGCGATCTTTTCGATGGTCGCCTCCTCGTCGCGCTCCTCGATCTGCTCCCGCACCTTCAGGATCCTGTAGGCGGTATCGCGGATGGAGCGGGAGACACGCAGGCTGTTTCCGTCGCGGAGGTATCGCTTCATCTCTCCCATGATCATGGGGACGGCGTAGGTGGAAAACTTCACGTTGAAGGAGAGATCGAAGTTCTCGATGGCCTTTATGAGCCCCACGCAACCCGCCTGAAATACGTCGTCCGCGCCCGCATTCTTCGCCCAGAAACGCTTTACAAGGGAGAGGACGAGGCGCATGTTGCCCACGATGAACTTTTCGCGGGCGGCCTTATCGCCCGCCTTGAGGCGGACCATCAGTTCCTCGTTCTCCTTCGCCGAAAGTTTGGGAAGGCCCGACGTATCCACGCCGCAAATCAACACCCTGCTCTGCATACTTCACCTCCGATAGAGCTTCCTCTATGTACCTTTGGACGGAAGTATTTGCAACTTGCGAAAAGTTATGCAAGGGCGTTAAACGAGTTTGGAAATCTCCTTTTTCAGCCGCTCGATGATCTTCTTTTCGAGGCGGGATATGTAGCTTTGGGAGATGCCCAAGGCGTCGGCGACGTCTTTTTGCGTCATCTCCTCGCCGCCGCCCAACCCGAAGCGCATATACATGATCTTGCGTTCGCGGTCGGGAAGGCGCTTCAATGCGTCGCGCAGGAGCTCCTTCTCCACCCCCGATTCGACGCCGCCGTACACCGTCTCGCTGTCGGTGCCGAGGATGTCGGAGAGGAGGAGTTCGTTTCCCTCGAAGTCGGAGTTGATGGGTTCGTCGAAAGAGATCTCGCTCTTGAGGCGCGCCGTACGGCGGAGATACATCAAAATCTCGTTCTCGATGCATCGCGAGGCGTAGGTTGCGAGCTTGATATTTTTATCGGCGCGGAAGGAGCCGATGGCCTTGATGAGCCCGATGGTGCCGATGGAGATGAGATCGTCGGGATCGACGCCCGTATTCTCGAATTTTCGAGAGATATACACGACGAGGCGCAGATTGTGCTCGATGAGCTTCGCCTTGATCTGTTCGGCATCCTCCCCCTTCTCCAGCTTGCCGAGCATCTCCGCCTCCTCCTCTTGGGAGAGCGGAAGGGGCAGGGCCTCGTTGCCGCAAAGGTAGTGGACGACGTTTTCGCTCCCCTTACGGGAGAGAAGATATGCGAGCAGTTTGGAAAAGATCTTCACGCTATGCCTCCATGAGCGCCGTGCTCAAGATGAGCTGATATTGCTTGCCGACTTCGCCGACAGTGAGGTAGACGCCCTCTCTGTATAACGTTCTCTTCCCCGCCGAGATCTGCATGCGGTCGCACGCGAAGACGGGGCGGTCTTTGGCGCCGTTGACCGTCGATACCGTCATTCTGCCCTCCTCCTTGATCTCGCGGCCGAAGAGGGCGAAGATGGCCGCCGCCGAGACGACGCAGACGGGCTTCCCGCGGAAGGTGAGCATGTTCCCGCTGTCGATGAGACCTTGCCAATGGAAGTCGCGCCCGCCCGCCGTGAGCGTGCACGGGAGAAGGTTTTGCCTCAATTTTTTGAGGCGGTAGAAGTGTTTTATGAACACGAATGCGGCGATGGAGAAGACGAGCGCGCCGCCGAGCACGAGGCCCGCGGGGGCTTGCCCGATGAGATACCCGCCGCCCTCCGCATAGGAGAGACGGAAGAAGGAATACACGGCCGTGAGAATGCCGCCGAGGGAGAACGTGAGGAGGAAGAAGACGGCCGCGGTGACGAGGTAGGGTTTGAACTTCTTCCCGCTCGCCGCGACGATGGGAAGGAGAAGCCCGCCGAGGATCTTCACGATATACAGCGCCCATACGGGAAGGATGACGAGGGGCAGAAGGACGGCCTCCGCCGCGCCCAAAGCCGCCGCAGGGAGGAGACGGTACCATTTGGCCTTCAGCCTCGCGCATTTGAGAGCAAGATATAAAAGCGCCCCGTCGATCATGAAATTTTCGAGAAAAGCATACTCAAAATAGACGACCATTTCCCGCTCCGTAAGGGGCATTATAAAGGCTTTCGGGGCAAGAAAAAAGGCATTTCCCGTCGAGAAATGCCGAAATTTCTTTGATTTTGCCCTACACGTTTCAATGCTCTAAAAGCCTTCTGATCGCCGCGGCGTGCGCGTTTCCGAGCGCATAGCCCTGCTTGTAGGCGAACTCCGTCTGCTTGAGCTTGTATTGGTCCATGCCGCCGAGTTCGGGCTCGAGCCAGAGGTCGATCGACTCCCTTCTCTCCCGCTCGAGGAGGGTGAGGCGGGAATCCATCACGTCGATATAGCGGAGGAAGGTGTTGATGAGCTTGCCCGTGGGCTTCTTCTCCATGAGACTTCCGAGGACGTCGACTGCGACGACGACGTCCGCCCCCATCCGCTTGACCGCATCGGCGGGAACGCGGTCGAGAATGCCGCCGTCGGAGAGCATCTCATATTCGCCGATCTTCGCGGGGGCGAAGATGCCCGGAATGGCGCTCGAGGCGAGCATCGCGTCGATGACGTTCCCCTCCGAAAGGACGACGCTCTTCCCCTGCAAGAGGTCTGTCGCCACGCAGGAAAATGCGATCTCAAGGTCGCCGAACGTCTTTTCCCCGATGACGGATGCGAGGAGCTTCTTCGCGCGCTTCATCTTCATGAGGCCGTTTTTTCTGATCGGGACGGGATTCAGGGAGGCGATATTGCGGAGCTTGAGATCCTTGACGAGCGCGTGCATCCGTTCGGGCGTGACGCCCGCCGCATAGACGCCGCCGACGACCGCGCCCATGGAACTGCCCGCGATAAAATCGGGGCGGATGCCGTGTTCCTCCATCGCCTGCAAAAAGCCGATATGCGCCACGCCGCGGGAGCCCCCCGCGCCCAGCGCAAAGCCGAGTTTCTTTCTCATATTCCACCTCTTTTCCGCATACCGTTTGAATATGAAGCTCGCAAAACGGGCGGGATCCGCCCTCTTCTCCCTCGCGATCGTAACGAGCCTTGCGCTCTTTCTCATCTTCCCCGCCCGCTACAGCAAGGCGGTCTTCGACGGGATCTCGCTCTGGGCGGCGAGCGTGCTCCCCGCGACGCTCCCCTTTCTCTTCCTGACCGCCCTGTTTTCCAACCTCGGGATCTATCGCAAGACGGCGCGCTTCCTCTCGCCTGCGATGGGGAAACTCTTCGCCGTCTCGGGGGAGGGCGGGTGCGCCGCGCTCCTTTCCGCGCTCTCGGGCTATCCCGTGGGGGCGAGAACGGTCGCCGATCTCGCGGCGGGAGGAAGGCTCGGGCGGGAGGAGGTGTTCCGCGTCGCCTCGCTTGCGACGACTTCGGGCCCCGCCTTCCTCGTCGGGGCGGTGGGGTGCGGCATGATGCAAAGCCCGTCTTGCGGATATATCCTCTATTTTTCCCATCTTGCGGGGATCATTCTCGTGTGCCTTTTGATGCGCATCCGCGCAAAGCCCGCGCCGAGCCCTCCCCCCTTGCAAAGCGCGAAGAAGACCGACCTTTCGGACCTTCTGCTAAATTCCGCACTCTCCGTCCTCTGCGTGGGGGCGGCGATCGCCCTTTTTTACGCTTTTGGGCAGATGATCGCGGACATGGGTGCCCTGCTTTCGCTCCCGACGCCCGTGACGACTCTACTTTGCGGACTGCTCGAGATGACGACGGGATGCGCCCTGTGCGCCCCCTACGCCTCCCCCGCCGCAATGGCTGCATGCTGTTTTTTCGTGACATTCGGGGGGCTGTGCGTCCTCGTGCAGGAGGGGGCCTTTCTCAGGCGCGCGGGAGTGAAGATGCTCCCCTTCGCCCTCGTAAAATTTTTACAGGGACTGCTTTCGGCGGGGATCTGTTTTCTCCTCTCGCTCGCCCTCTTTTAGACCTTTTCGGCGATCCCGAGGATGAGCCGCTCGGTATCTTCCCAGCCGAGGCAGGCGTCGGTGATCGACTTCCCGAAGATCTCCGCGCGGTCCTGCCGCCCCTCCTCGAGAAAGCTCTCGATCATGAGCCCCTTCACGAGCTCCCTGCACACCCCGCTCCCGCCGCGAGCGCGCATGACCTCCTCCGCGATCCCGATCTGCCGCTTGAACTGCTTGCCGGAATTGGAATGGTTGGTATCCACGATGAGGGCGCGAACGCCGCTTCCCATCCTTTGGAAGATTTCGGCCGCCCGCTCGATATTGGCGGGAAAATAGTTGGGGACGTCGCGTCCCTCTTCGTCTACCCTGCCGCGCAGGATGGCGTGGGCAAAGGGGTTGCCCTCCGTTCTGACCTGCCATCCGCCGAGGAGAAAGGTCTGCCCGCATCTTGCCGCATATACGGAATTGAGCATGGCCTCGACCGACCCGCCCGTGGGATTTTTGAAGCCGACGGGCAACGAGAGCCCGCTTGCGACCATGCGGTGGAGCTGGTTCTCGCTCGAACGCGCCCCCACCGCGACATAACCGAGGACGTCCTGAAGATAGGCGATGCTCTCGGGATAGAGCATCTCGTCGGCCGCGGAGAGCCCGCTCTCCGCAATGGCGTTGAGGTGGAGGGAACGGCTCGCCCTGATGCCGCGCAGAATATCTTCTCCCTCCTCCGGATCGGGCTGGGAGAACATGCCCTTATAGCCCACCCCCTTGGAGCGGGGCTTATCGGTGTAGATGCGGGGAATGAGGACGAGCTTTTCGCCCGTCTCTTCCTGCAATCTTCCGAGGCGGCGGACATATTCCAAGACGGCCGAAGGCTCGTGCGCGGAGCACGGGCCTACGATGAGGAGGAATTTTTTCGATCTTCCCGCCAAGACATCCTTGATGAGCTTGTCCCGCCCGCAAAGGACGGCGCGAAGATCTTCGCCCAAAGGGAGTTCTCCTACGATCTCTTCCGCGGGCGGAATGCGTACTTGCCTTGTAAACATATTATTTCCTGTTGACGATCGCCCGATAGACGGCTTCGGGCACATAGTCCTCAAAGGGCGTGCCGAAGGAGAGGGCATTCTTGACGAGGGTGGAACTGATGTGGCGCAGGCTTTGCTCGGCAGGGATAAAGAGTTCGACGAAATTCCCGTCGAGATCGCGGCTCGCGTAAAAATCGTCCGTCTCGTATTCGAGATCTACGGTATTCCTGATCCCGCGCACATAGAAGGGCGTATCCTCCCGCTTGAGAAGATCGACGATGACCCCCTCCCAGACGCACACCCTCACGCGGGATTCCCCCTGATAGACGGCGCGGACCATCTCCGCCCGTTCCTCTGCCGTAAAGAGGCAATGCTTGTTCTTGTTCTCCGCCACGGCGACGACCACCTCGTCGAAGAGGGCGAGGCACTTTTTCACGGTGTCCTCATGGCCGCGGGTGAACGGGTCGAACGTGCCCGCAAAGATACATTTCTTCATGGTCTGCTCCTTTGGAACATGGCGATCTTCGTCCTGCCGTAACTGCGCAGGTCGGCCCTGATCCAGCCAGCGGGAGCTGTCTCCTCCCGCTCGCTCTCCGAGACGACGAGCCCCCCTTCCGTGAGAAGGTCGCGCTCCGATACGATCTGCAAGATCTTTTGGGTATAGTTCTCCCTATAGGGGGGATCGGAAAAGATGAGATCGAACTTGCCCGATACCGTCATCAGGCAGTCGGCATAGTCGCGGCAATGGATCTCCCCCTCCTCTTTGAGGGCGGCGAGATTTTTCTTGGCCAAGGCGATGCTCTCGCGGGAGACGTCGTTGAAGACGACATAGCGCGCCCCGCGGGAGAGGGCTTCGAGGCCCAATGCGCCGCTTCCCGTAAAGAGATCGAGCACCCTCGCCCCCTGCAGACGGGGCGATAAGATCTGGAAGAGCGATTCCTTCACACGGTCGGAGGTGGGGCGGATGTCCTCCCCCTGAAATCCCGCGAGCACTCTGCCGCGGTGTTTTCCTGCAATGATGCGCAAAATGTTCTCCTAAAAAAGATAAGTCTTTGCGGCGCGTTCCCCGATGCGCACGAGGACCTCGTAGGCCGTGGTGCCGTGTTCGCGCGCATAGGCCGCGGCGTCCTTCAGAATGAGGCGGCGCTCCCCCGCCCGCGCATAGCCCTCGCGCACGCAGGCGTCCATGCAGAGCTTGCCCACGGCGCCCAGCCCCCCTTCGCGAAAGAATCCGTCGCCGTAGCCCGCGCGGAGGGTGTGGAAATGCGTCGCGCCGGCGGGGGCAGACTGATAGCCCGCGCCGCCGCCGAAGCGCGCCCTGCTCTCTGCGACGGCCGCATAGATCTTCATGGCGGGTCTTACGGGAAGCCTTCCTTCAAAGCCTTCGGGAAGGTAGCCGTAGAGGGAGATCCCCGCGCGAACGGCGTCGCAAAGTTCGCCCGAGAGGATCCCCCCCGTCGCCGAGAGGTGGCAGAGAGCCTCGGGAAAATAGCTTCTGACCTTTTCGCATGCGGCAGAAAAGACCGCCCTCTGCTCCCTGCGGGCGGCCTCGTCGGAGGGCGCATAGAGATGGGAATAGACGCCCGCGACCAAAATGCCCCGCTCTGCGGCAGTGCGGCAGACCCTCCCGACGAGCGAGGGGCGGACGCCGTAGCGGTTCATCCCCGTGTTGACGGCGAGGTGGACGGTGAGCGGCAACCCCTCCGCAAAGGTAAAAAAGCGGGCGGAAGAGAGCGTCGCCGTGAGGTCGTAGGCGGAGAGCCTTTCGGCCTCAAAGCGGCAGAGCAGCGGCGTGAGAACGAGGATCCTGTTTTCGATCCCCGCAACGCGGAGACGCACCCCCTCTTCCACCGTTGCGACGGCAAATGCCCATACCATGTCTGAAAGAGTGTGCGCAATTTCAATCGCGCCGTGGCCGTAGGCATCGTCTTTGACGACGGCGAGAAGCGGCCTTTTTGCCCTGCTTTTTATAAGTTCGGCGTTCCTTCGGATGCGTTTGAGATCGACGACGGCGAGAAGTTCCTGCATACCCTCATGGTATGCAAATCTCTTCCCCTTTGCTATGCCTTATAGATGAGCCTGCGGCAGTGTTCGCATTCGATCATGTTACCGCCTTCGAGCTCGCTTCTGTGAAGCAAGGGCAGTTCCACGCCGCATACGCACATCCAGTCGTTGAGCTGTACGACGACGGGGAAGATCCCCTCTCTGCGTTTGTTGTTATAAAGTTCGAGGATCTTGGGATCGATCTTCTTGCCGATCTCTCCGAGTTTTGCCTTGATCTCCTTGACGTCGCCCGCATGCGAGGCTTCGATCTTCTCGGCCTTCTCCTTGTTCTCCTTATAGACCTTGTTGGCCTGCTTGCCCTGTTCCATGAGCTTTTTGTATTCTGCGGAGATGGAATCGATCTCCCCGAGAAGTTTGGCGAGCTCCGCCTTGACGGTGCGGAGGCGTTCCAAGAGCCCCTGCGCGTTCTTCTTATAGAAGGCGACGTCGGCGCCCCCCTCTAAAAGTTCGTCGATGTCGTCGTATTCCTCGATCCCCTTGCTCGCTTCGGCGGCCTTGAGGGAAAGTTCGTCGCGCAGACGGATGAGATCGGCGGCATGGCGGTCGAGCGCGTCGAGCTTATCGAGGGCGGTCTTCATCACCTTGCGCGCCTGTAGATATTTCTTGCGCTCGTCGCTCGAGGCGACCTCCTGCTCGATCTTGCGAAGCGAGCCGTCCACACTCTGATATTCCAAAAGTTCCTTCGATACAGGCATAATATTGCTCCTTGTAATGTTTTCTTAAATGAAACGGGCGTCCGTGAATGAATAGACGGGGACGCTCCCGCGAAGTTCTGTCTTCATCCGCCCCGCAAAGCGTAAAAAACCGTAGTTCTCCGAGGCGTAGTGGGTGAGAAGGACGACGTTCAGCCCCTTCTCCACGGCCTCCTGCACGAGGTGGTGCTTGCCGTCGGAGGAGACGAGGGTATCCGCGCCCTTTTCAAGCGCGAAGGCGAGCGACTTTTCCTCGAACCCGCCGCCGCAGAAACTTGCCACCTTTCGTACCTTCTTGTTGCCGTAGGAGACGATGCGGGTGGTGGAAAAGGTCTTCTTTGCGTTCTCGACGAACTCCTCGAGGGTGCATTTTTCCACCGTATAGACCCTGCCGTATGCGCCGCCCGAGAGCTCTTCATAGAGCGCGGAGGGCTTCTCGCCGCCCAGCCCCTTCATGAGGCTCTCGTCGATCCCGCCCGGTGCGGCGTCGAGATTGAGATGGGCGGAGATCACCGAGATCTTCTCGCGGATACAGGCGAGGATGTTCTCCGCATTCCCCCCCTCTTCGAGCTTCATGACGCCGTTCCAAATGGCGGGATGGTGGGTGAAGATGAGGTTCGCCCCCGCATTTTTTGCCGCCGAAATGGCCGCCTTGGAGAGGTCGAGAGAGAAGACGACGCCCCCGATCTCCTCCCCGCAATCGAGAATGATCCCGCTGTTATCGTGGTAGCCGAGGCGGGAAACGTACTCTTCGGAGAGCGCGAAGGGCGCGATCTTATCGGCGATCTCATAAATTTGCCTGCACTTCATGGATGATCTCCTCCAATTCTTTTTTTCTTGCCGTAAGGGCGGCCGCGCCCTTTCCGCGCCCTGCCGAGCGAAGCCTTTGCAAGGTCTTTTCGAGTTCTTCCTGCATTCGGAACAGAAAGGGATAGGGCGATTTGCCGTTCAGATTGTCCCGCCCGAAGCGGAACTCCCGCTCCGAATAGCGATCTTTTCCCTCTGCACTTCCCAAAATGATATCGTAATATTTGCGGACGCTCGTCCCTTCACAGAAGGTGTAATCTCGCTCGATCTTCGCGCCGCGCCCGATGAGGAAACGGCGCAGCTTTTCGCTGTTTTTCATGGGCTGTAGCAAAAAGCGGGAGGGTATGTATGCCCGCGAGAGGATCTTTATGATCTCCTCGCCGCCCAGCCCCGCGATGAGCACGAAGCCGCACCTCTCGGGCAGGCCGTCGAGGCCGTCGCACACGACGGGGATGCACCTTCCTTCCGCGATATAGCGGGCGAGAAGCGTTTCCGCCTTTTTGAGGCACTTCCCGCTTACGTCCGTGATATACGCCTTCCCGCACAGCCCTTTTTCGAGCATGTACTCCGCCATATAGCCGTGATCGCAACCGACGTCGGCGAAGACTTCGGCTTTTGAGAGAAGGGAACAGATGTGTGCGATGCGCTCTTTCATCAGGTGAGGAAATCGCGCAGTCTCTTGCTCCGCGAGGGATGGCGGAGCTTGCGGAGCGCCTTCGCCTCGATCTGGCGGATGCGTTCACGCGTCACGTTGAACTCCCTGCCCACCTCCTCGAGGGTGCGGGGCTTGCCGTCGTCGATGCCGTAGCGCAGGCGCAGGACCTTCTCCTCGCGGGGGGTCAAGGTATCCAGCACGTCGAGAAGCTGTTCTTTGAGCATGATGGAAGTCACGCTGTCGCCCGGGGTCTGCGTCTTGTCGTCCTCGATGAAGTCGCCGAGATGGGAATCTTCCTCTTCGCCGATGGGCGTCTCCAGAGAGACGGGGTCTTGCGCGATCTTCTGGATCTCGATGACCTTCTGCGCGTCGATGCCCATGGCCTCGCCGATCTCCTCGGGAGTGGGCTCGCGTCCGTTATCCTGAAGGAGCATGCGCGAGACGCGGGTGAGCTTATTGATGGTCTCCACCATGTGGACGGGGATGCGGATGGTGCGGGCCTGATCGGCGATGGCGCGGGTGATGCTCTGGCGGATCCACCACGTCGCATACGTCGAGAACTTGAAGCCCTTCTGATAATCGAATTTTTCCACCGCCTTCATGAGGCCGAGATTGCCCTCCTGAATGAGGTCCAAAAAGAGCATGCCGCGCCCCACATACCGCTTTGCGATGGAGACGACGAGGCGGAGATTGGCCTCGGAGAGGCGGCGCTTTGCGGCCTCGTCCCCCTCCTGCATCTTGCGGGCGAGTTCGATCTCCTCGTCGCCCGAGAGAAGCGGGACCCTGCCGATGTCCTTCAGATACATCTTCACGGGATCGTCGAGCCCGATGTCCGAGAGCGCCTGTTCAAAGAGTTCGCGGTCGCGCTCGTCTTCGTCGTAGACATTGACGCCCATCTCGGGCAGGACCCTGTACGCCTGCTCGATCTGCTGGGGGGAGAGATCGTATTTTTCGAGCGCGTCGCAGAGGGCGTTGGTCGAAATGCTCCCCTTCATCTTGTATTCCGCCGCGATCTCGCCGATGAGATCGTTCATTTTTTCTTCCGTCACGTTCATAGCCTACCTCCCTTGTGCCTGAGTCCGTTCAGTTTCTTCGTATATTCGTTGATGCGCAGAAGGATCTCTCTGCGTTCCTCCTGCATCGTGCTCTCCTCGTACCTCTCGCGCTCTTTGGAGATGCGCGCCGAGAGCGAACGACGCTCCATGGCGAGGAGGGAATCTTTGAAGTACCTCTCCGCCGCTTCGCCCTCGAGATTGTCGCCGAAATCGAGGTTTAAGATCTCCGAGAGTTCGCCGTCGGGCGACATGATCTCGAAGAGCCCGCCGGGGCGGACGCTCCCCTCCCTTCTCCCGCGGAGGATGTATTCCGCAACGGTGCGGTGTTCCTCGTCGGAGAAATCACAGGCCGCAAGATCGCAATCTGCGGCGAAGGGCTTGGAGAGGAGACAGCATGCGAGCACGAAGCGGGCCGCCTTCTTTTCGCCGTCTGCGCTCTCCTCCCTTGCGGGAGCGGGGGCGGGGCGATCCACCTCTTTCTTCTCCCGCGTCACCGCGTCGAGATCGCGCTGGAGAGCAGAATAGCTGACGCCCGACCGTTCGGAGATGCGCCGCAGAAGTTCTTCGCGCTCCGTCTCGCTCTCGGCCTCTTTTACGATGGAGAGGGCCTCTCCCACAAACTCCCGCTTCTCGTAGGGATCGGCAAGATCGTACTTCCTCTGCGAGGCGAGAATGCGGAAGTCGATCAGCGGCATCGCCTCATCGAGGCACTTCCGATACCCCTCTTCGCCCTGCCTTCGCACCACGTCGTCGGGATCGAGCCCCTCCGGAAGGGGCACGACGCGGACCTTGAGCCCCTCTTCCTTGAGAATGTCGAGGCCGCGCAAATTCGCCTTCTGCCCCGCAAAATCGCCGTCGTAGCTGATATATACGGTATCTGTATATCGCTTGCACAGCCGCGCCTGTTCCTTCGTGAGGGAGGTGCCCATGCTCGCGACGACGTTGCGGAATCCCGCCTGATAGAGGGAGATGGTATCCATATATCCCTCCACCATGATGAGGGAGGGAATACCGCCCGCCCGCTTTTCCTTCTTGACGAGGTTGATATTGAAGAGATTCTTGCTCTTGTTGAAGAGCATCGTCTCGCGCGTGTTCTTATATTTGGCGCGGTCGGTGGGCACTAACACCCTTCCGCCGAAGGCGATCACCTCGTCGAGGTTGTTGATGATGGGGATGATGAGCCTCTCTCCCTGCGCGTCGATGAGCCTGCCCTCGTCCGTCCTGACGCATGCGCCGCTCTCGACGCACTCCTCCGGGGTATAGCCCTGCGCAAGAAGGTAGGCAGGAAGGCCGCCGTAATCGAGGGAGGCGCCGAGGCCGAACTTCTTCATCGTCGAGGGCAGGAGGCCGCGCTTTGCCGCATAGTCGGTATGCGGGCCCGCCCTTCCCGAGTAGAGATTGTTGAGATAGAAACGGGCGGCGTCGCGCAAGAGAAGGAGGAGCTTGTCCCGCTTTTTCTTTTTCTCGGCGGCCTCCTCGGCGGAACGGTCGTCTGCGGCGGGCACTTCGAGCCCCGCCCGCGCGGCAAGGATCTCCACCGCCTGTCGGAAATCGACATTCTCGTATTCCTTGACGAAGGTGATGACGTCGCCCGATTTTCCGCATCCGAAACAGTGGTAGTAGCGGTCGGCGGCGTTGACGACGAAGGAGGGCGTCTTCTCATGATGAAAAGGACAGCACGCCCAATAGCTATATCCCCGCCGCTCAAGCTTCACATAGGAGCCGATAACGTCTGTAATGTCGTTCTTCTCCTTGAGAATGCGCAGAAAATCCGCAAAATCCCCTCCGCTCATACGACTCCCTCGCGCGGAACAAAGAGATTCTTGAATACGCCTATGGCGTAGCGGTCGGTCATGGAGGAGATGTAGTCGCATACGGCGCGGGGAACGCCGTCTTCCTCCGCGACAGAGCGGTAGAGGGGCGGAAGCTCAAAAGGCTTCTCGTAAAAATATGTATAGAGCGCGCCGAGCATGCGCTCCGCGCTCTCCTGTATGATCTTATTTGCCTGTTCGTAGACGTTGACGAACATGAAGGTGCGAAGTTCGGCAAGCGCCTCCCCCATCTCGGAAGAGGTCCTCACATAGGGCTTATCGTAAGATTCGCGCAAAATGTCCTTTATGACGGCGTCGATGCGCTCCGAAGTGCGGCCGCCGAGGAGGGAGATGGGCCCTTTGGGGAGATCTTCCTTCTTGAGATAGCCCGCGCGGATGGCGTCTTCGATGTCGTGGTTGATATAGGCGATGAGATCGGCGAGGCGGACGATCTCGGCCTCGGGCGTCTCGGGATGGCCCGCGGGGGTGTGGTTGACGATCCCGCTCCGCACCTCGTAGGTGAGGTTGAGGCCCTTGCCGTCCTTTTCCAACCGATCGACGACGCGGAGAGACTGCTCGTGATGGTGGAACCCGCACGAGGAGATCCTGTCGAGCACTCTCTCGCCCACATGGCCGAAGGGGGTATGGCCGAGATCGTGGCCGAGCGCGATGGCCTCGCAGAGATCCTCGTTGAGGGAGAGGCACCGCGCGATGGAACGGGCGATCTGGCTCACATCGAGGGTGTGCGTGAGGCGGGACATGTAGTGGTCGCCGTCGGGCGCGAAGAAGACCTGCGTCTTATTCTTGAGGCGGAGGAACGCCTTGGAGTAGATGATGCGGTCGCGGTCGCGCTGAAAGTCCGTGCGCATGGCGCAAGGTTCCTCTTCGCGCCTTCTGCCGCGCGTATCTTTGGATAAAGTTGCATACGGCGACAGGAACGCCGCTTCCTTCTCATATGTTTTTTCTTTCATCAGTTTATATTTCGCGCGAAAGAAAAAAAACTCCTCTTTTTCAGAGAAATTTTTTCCGAAAATTTACAAAAATACCCGCTTTTCCCAATACTTTGTCACGCATAGTACTTCGCAGATGCGCGAATATGGGCATTTTTGCGCCCTTCAAAGGCAAAATCCCCCGTCTACGCCGAGCGTCTGCCCCGTGATATAGGGATGGTTCGCCAAAAAGAAAACGGCGGAGGCGACCTCTTCGCATCTCCCCATCCGCCCGAGGGGGATCTCCTCTTCGAGGGCCTTTTTCTCTTCAGGAGTGAGGCGGGCGTTCATGCGCGTATCGACGACCCCCGGCGCAACGCAGTTGACCGTGATGTGCGCGGGGGCGAGTTCCTTCGCAAGCGCCTTCGTGAAGGCGATGACCGCCCCCTTCGAGGCGGAATAGACGCTCTCGCAACTTCCCCCCTTCTCCCCCCAGACGGAGGAGACGGTGACGATGGAACCGCCCTGCGCGAGCATCTTTTTTACGGCGTGTTTACAGAGGAGAAAGACGCCCCCCATATTCACGTCCATCACGCGGCGGTAGTCCTCCCACTTCGTATCCTGCACCTGCGAAAAGAGCGAAACGCCCGCATTGGCGACGAGCGCGTCGATGCGGGGAAGATCTTCGAGGGCGGCCTTCACGGCCTCCTCGTCGGATACGTCCGCCCTCATAAAGTTGACATGGGGAAGGAGACGGCGCGCCCTGTTTGCGTCCTCCTCGTCGGAGGAATATAGCGCGCGGACGAGATAGCCCTCTTGAAAGAAGCGCTCCGCCGTGGCGAGGCCGATGCCCCGCGTTCCCCCCGAGATCAAAGCATATTTCATTCC
The DNA here is from genome assembly GCA_947598205.1 of uncultured Clostridia bacterium. Taxonomy (GTDB): domain Bacteria; phylum Bacillota; class Clostridia; order Christensenellales; family Borkfalkiaceae; genus Gallimonas. The sequence goes on along the minus strand of CANQFB010000002.1, from coordinate 36,743 downwards.
ATGGCCTCCAAAATTTTCTTTGCGACGGCCTTTGCGGAGAGCCCGTCGGTATCGACGGCGAGATCTGCCGCCCGCTCGTACTGCCCCAGCCTCGTTTCCATGAGCGCGGAGAGGTTCTTTTTAAGATCCCCCATCAGGAGGGGCCGATCTTTGCACCCCTTCAGGCGGGATAGAAGGGTCGCCTCCGTTGCGCGCAGGAAGATGAGCTTGCCCCGCTCTTTCAGAAGGGCGGCTGTCTCCCCGCATTGAACGGTCCCGCCGCCCGTGGCGACGATGAGCCCCTCCCTTTGCGCGATCCCGCGGCAGAGTTGTTCTTCCTCCGCGCGGAAAACATCTTCCCCCCTATCCCGAAAGAGGGCGACAATATCGCCGAGACGGGAGGAGAGAACTTCGTCGGTATCCACAAATTCCCGCCCCGTGAGGAGGGCAAGCTCCCTTCCGACTGCGGTCTTGCCCGCGCCCGGCATGCCGATAAGGACCCAATTCATAGAAAGAAGCTCTCCAACGCGAGGAGATAGCCCTTCATGCCGAAGCCGAAGACCGTCCCCCTGCACACCTCCGAGAGGACGGAGGTCCGGCGGAAAGGTTCGCGCGAGAGGAGATTGGACATGTGCACCTCGACGGCGGGGATACAGGAGGCGGCGATGGCATCGCGGATGGCGATGGAATAATGCGAATACGCCCCCGCGTTGATCACGATCCCGTCGTAATGCGGGGCGGCCTTTGCGATAGCCGTACAGATTTCTCCCTCGATGTCGCTCTGGAAAAAGTCTGCCTGATGCCCCCGCTCCCTTGCGAAGGCCTCGATCGTCCCGTTGATCTCCCCGAGGGACTGCGTGCCATAGATCTCCTTTTCACGGCTGCCCGTGAGACCGAGATTGACGCCGTTGATCACCAAAATCTTCATAAGTTCTCCCTGTACTGTTTCCACAGACTGCATGCCTCGGCGCCGTCGGGCGTTTCATCCAAAAAGATGCAATCTGAAAAATATGCCTGAAAAAAGAGCATCGCACCACCGCCGATCGCAAGTTTTCGATAGCTCTCCGCCACGCGGAGAAACTGCGAAGGCTTTGGCCCGTAGATGAGGTCGGCCGCGCCGCCGCATACCTTCAGAAGGCGTTCGGGCGAATCGCTCTCCCCGCTCTCATATCCGATAATGGGAAGCGTTCCCTCCGTTTGGCGGCTCCCGACGCCCGTGCAGTTCACGATGAGGCCGAACTCCCTCTCGGGGACCCTTTCGCAGGGCGTGAAGACAGGGAGGCGCGCATGGAACTTTTGCAGACGGGAAAGGTCCTTTTCGTATACGAAGACCTCTGCGCCCAAATCGGACAGCGCCTTGACGACGCTCCTGCCCGCGCCGCCTGCGCCGAGCACGAGGGCGCTCCTCTCTTTCACATCCACGCCCGCATCCGCGAGCATATACATAAAACCGTGATAGTCGGTATTGTAGCCGATGCGCCCGCCGGTCAAGACGGTATTCACCGAACCGAGCGTTTCCGCCACCCCCCTTTGTTCCTTCAGATGGGGCAGGACGGCCTCTTTGTAGGGGACGGTGATATTCAATCCATCGAAGCGGGAGAAGACCTCCCCGATGCGTTTATGAAAATCCTCGGGGGGTATGCTGACCTTCTCATAGACGAGCTCTTTCAGAAAGCGTCGGCGCATGAGGAAGGCATGGATGGCGGGGCTCGAAGAGCGGGAGACATCCTCCCCGACGACGCCGAGGCGGATCATAGCGACCTCCGAATCTCGCAGAGCGCCCCCTCGTATTGCGAAAAGGGAAGCTCCAGACGGGTATATTCCCCCTTCGCCGCGGGACAGATACAGACGACGCCCTCCCCGTTTTTCTTATCGAGGCGGGCAAGGCGTGCCGCGGCGGCAACGTCTGCATCTTTGGGGGAGAAGGGCAGGATGCGGGCGCAGAGCGCTTCAAGGCGGCGAAGATATTCCCCGTCGCAGTTGGCGGCAAATCTTTTGGCGAGTTCGGCCTCATAGACGATGCCGCACAAGACGCACGCGCCGTGAGAGAGTCCCCCATTTGTCATTTCGATGGCGTGCGCCGTCGTATGGCCGAGGTTGAGGGCCATGCGCGCGCCCCGATCGAAGGGATCGCGCCCGACGATCTCCGCCTTCAAACGCATATTTTCGGGAATGAGCGAAAAGAGAAAATCGAGGTCGAAAAGATCCTCCTGCGCGCAAAGTTTTTCAAAGAGCCCGCCCGAGAGCGCGGCGTGTTTTACCATCTCGCCGAGCCCGCAGACGAGTTCGCGGCGGGGAAGGGTTTTGAGAAAATCGGGATCGATGAGGACGGTGCGGGGCTGGCGGATGACGCCCAAAAGATTCTTGACGCCGCAATAATCGACGGCGCTTTTCCCCCCGATCGCCGCATCGACGTCGGCGAGCAAAGTCGTTGGGACGGCCAAAAAATCGATCCCGCGCATATAGAGCGCGGCGGCGAGCCCTCCGAGATCGAGGACGACGCCCCCGCCGACTGCGATCAGCACATGATTGCGGTCCACGCCCGCCTGCGCCATAAACGTAAGGAGAGATAGGAGCGTCTCGGGTGTTTTTGAAGTCTCACCCGCAGACATGGTATAGCCATCTTCCGTCTTGAGTGCATTCCAAAGCGCACTCCCATAGAGGCGGAAGACGTTCTCATCGGTCAAAAGGAAGGGCTTTTTCCCCTCGAGAGATCGGGAAAGGTTTGAAAGAATGCCCTGCCCTATGCGGACGTTGCAGACCTCTTCCCGCTCCGCCTTGATCGTAATTTCGTTCATAGCGGCAATTCCCCATAGCGCGCCGCGAGCGCATCGACCGTATCCCCGCCCAACCGTTCCAAGACGGCGGCGCAGATCTCCGCCGCAACGACGCTCTCTGAAATTTGTTCAAATGCGACGATGGCGCATACATCCCCCCGCTCTGCCGCGGCAACCGATGGCTTCATCATCGCAAGATCGACGCTCGCAAGGCCGCGTTGCAGGGTGGGAAGGGGCTTCATCGCGGCGCGGAGGACGATCTCCTCCCCGTTCGACATTCCCCCTTCGATGCCGCCTGCACGGTTGGTTTTGCGGAAGATGCGGCCCTCTTCGCAGAAGATCTCGTCGTGGAAGGCGCTCCCCCGCAGGGAAGCTCCGAAAAATCCCGCGCCGAATTCCACACCCTTCGCCGCCTGAATGCCGAGGATGGCAGAAGCGAGGCGCGCGTCGAGCTTTTGCGCATACGTCATACAGCTTCCGAAGCCGCTCTTCAACCCCTTCACGCGGATCTCGCAGACGCCGCCGAGGGTATCGCCCGAAGCTCTCGCCGCTTCGATCTCCCTCTTTGCAAGCAGAGAGAGCGCGGGATCGAGCATGCCCGTCTCGCCGTCGCGGGAGGAAAGGCGTTCAAAGGGATATACCGCGCCGTCCGAAACGGGACCGATGGCGCAGGTGTAGCCCGAGAGGGAGACGCCGAGTTTTTCGAGGAGCAGACGGCAGATCTCCCCTGCCGCGACGCGGACGGCCGTCTCCCGCGCGGAAGCCCGCTCCGAGACCGCCCTTGCATCGCTTCCTCCGTATTTCAATGTCCCCGTAAGATCGGCGTGCCCCGGCCTTACCGCCGTAAGCGGAGCGCACTTCCCCTCCCCGCAGTCGCGGTTCCAGACGGCGACCGTGATGGGACTGCCCGAAGTGACGCCGCCGAAAACTCCGCTCAAGATCTCGGCGCGATCACATTCGATCCCCTGCCGAGAACCCCTTCCGAAGCCGCTCTGCCGACGGGCAAGCGCGTTATTGATGGGTACCATGTCCAAGGGGACACCCGCAGGAAAGCCTTCGATGATGGCAAAAAGGCCTTTGCCGTGCGATTCCCCCGCCGTCGTGATCTTCATAAAAACTCCTTAAAGAGAGGCAATGTCTTCGATTTGATAAGCCCCGTTTGAGAGGGTGACGATGAGGTCGCCGAGCTCGTCGGTGCGATAGATCTCGCCGCAATAGAGCGCAAGCCGCTCCACCGCCTCCTCCGCGGGATGGCTATAACGGTTGTCCTGCCCGCAGGAGATGACGGCCGCTTCTGCTCCGAGAAGGGAGAGCCAATCCGCATCCGAGGAAGAGGCCGAGCCGTGATGGGAGACGCGGAGAACGTCGATCCGATCGAGTTCGACGGTATATGGTCCGAAGTCAAAAATGGCGGGATCTGCCGCATATTCCCGCATGAGCCGCCGCTCGCGGACGGAAGAGACGTCTGCCCCGAACAAAAAATTCACTCCGTCCGCATGCAGATACAGGAGAGCGGAGGCGTCGTTCTCGTCCGTTTCATCGATGGAATAGGGCGAAAGGCAGACGGCGTATGCGCCTGACTCGTCTTCAATGACATCGTAGCGGGTGAGAAGTTTGGTCTCGACGCCCTCTTTTTTTGCCGCGTCGAGCATGCCGCGGTAGGCGCCCGTCTCTCCCCCGATGACGGGGAGATAGAGAAGATCGGCCTTGAAATTGCGCAAGACTTCGGCGATCCCGCCGCAGTGGTCGGCGTCGGAATGCGTCGCAACGACGGTTAGGCGCTCCATCTTCACGCCGCGCAGGTATCGCACGATCTTCTCGCCGTGGGCAAAATCGCCGTCGCCCGCGTCGATGAGAAGGCAGTTTCCGCTCGAAAATTCCACGAGCGTCGCATCCCCTTCGCCCACATCGATGAAGTGGACGCGCGTCTCCTTCTCCCCTCTTGCGGGAAGGGCGATCGCGGGAAGAAGACTGCGATAGGGAAAGAAGTAGGCGAGAACGGCAATGAGAAGGACGACGGCCGCCGAGACGCCTATCGTGACGATCCGCCTGATGAGGGCGCGGCGCTCGGGATCTTTCCGCGCGCGGACGGGGTCAACGGCGGGCCCGCTTGCCACGGGAAGCCTCCCCGATCGCATTTTTGATCTCCGCCATGTGCTCCTTCGCCTCCCTGTATCCGATCTCGAACATCTCGGCCATAGAGGCGCGGGAGACGTCGGTCGCGCTGTACGAAAGAAGGTTGGGGCGGAGCATGATATCCGAATGTTCATAGCCGCGCGTGCGGCAGTCGTCGAGGTATTTTACGGGGGTCATCGCGCTGATGGCCGAGCCGAGGATACGCTGGAGGCGGCTCTTCTCCTCATCGGGACGGGTGAAGGCGGAAAGATCGATCCCGACGACGAACTCCGCGCCGAGTTCGCGGCAAATATCTGCGGGAACGGCATTGGAAAAAGCGCCGTCGAAATACTTCACGCCGTCGATCTCCACGCCGCGGAAGAAGGGCGGGATGGCCGCAGAAGCGGTGACGGCGCGGGCCGTCTTCCCGCTCTTGAGCGCGACGTTGCGGTTGCTCTTCGCCTCTGTGACGGAGGCGGCGAAGGGCTTTTTGAGCTCGCCGATGTCCCCCTCGAGATATGGCTCGAGATAGCGTTCGGCGAACGTGAGATCGGCGAAGGGCTTCAGATTCTTGGCGAATTCCTTGGTGTTGAGGCTCTCGACGATGCTCACCATATCCGCCGAAGAATAGCCCTGCGCATAGAGCGCACCGACGATTGCGCCGATGCTCGCCCCCGTGATGACGGCAAAAGAGATCCCCTCCTCTTCAAAGGCCTTCAATGCGCCGAGATGCGCCATGCCCTTGGCTCCGCCGCTTCCGAGGGCGATGCCGAGGACGGGCTGATGTTTTTTCCTTCCCGTAAAGAAGGAACGGATGCGGGCAAAAAATCCCATATTGCCTCCAAACCCATGCTTTTGTGTGCAAAAGAAGGCGCTTTGCGCCCCTTTTTATATCTCGAAGATGATGGTGACGGGCCCCTCGTTGACCTGCTCGATGCGCATATCCGCGCCGAAGACGCCCCCGCGGACGGGAACGCCGAGATCGGCAAGGGAGGAAAGCGCATATTCATAGAGCATCTTTGCGCGCTCGGGCCGTTCGGCCTCGGTAAAGCTCGGCCTGTTCCCGCGCGACGCGTCGCCCAAGAGGGTGAACTGCGAGACGAGGAGCACTTCCCCCTTTACGTCGCGGACGGAGCGGTTCATCTTGCCCGCTTCATCCTCGAAGACGCGAAGTGCGGCGACCTTCTGCATGCACTTTTCCGCCTGCGCCTCGCCGTCGCCCGCTTTCACGCCGAAATAAACGACAAGCCCGTATCCGATCTCGGAGACGGGCGCGCCACTTACGGAAAGCGTCGCACGCGAAACGCGCTGTGCGACAATTCTCATCTTACACTCTCGACATGTATTCGCCCGTACGGGTATCGATCCTGATGGTATCGCCCTCGTTGACGAACATCGGCACCTGGAAGACGGCGCCCGTCTCGACCTTCGCCGCCTTGGTGACGTTGGTCGCGGTGTTGCCCTTCACGCCCGGTTCCGCCTCGATGACTTTGAGTTCGACGAAGTTCTCGGGCTCGACAGAGAAGGCATTGTCGTAGAGGAAGCGGACGGTCACGACGTCGTTCTCACGGATATATTTGAGCGCGTCCTCGACCTGACTGCGGTTGAGGGGCGTGAGGTTGAACTCGTCGTCCATGAAGTAGTAAAATTCGCCGTCGTTGTAGGAATAGGTCATCTTCTTCGTCTCGACCTGCGCCGTCTCGAGCTTTGCGGTCGGGTTGAAGGTCTCGTCCGAAAGGACCTGTCCCGTGACGACGTTCTTCAGCGTCGTACGGACGAATGCTGCGCCCTTGCCGGGCTTGACGTGCTGGAATTCGACGACGGTGTAGACGCCGCTCTTATATTCAAACGTCGTGCCTTTGCGGATGTCGCCTGCCAAGATCTGTGCCATAAAAGTATCTCCTTATCGTTAAACCGATTTTTTATAAAATGATGAGCGCCTTGCGGCTCGTGCTCTCCATAAACGAACGCACCTTCCCGTCTGCGAGGCGGACGGTATCCTCGATGCGGACGCCGAGCACACCCGGAATGTAGACCCCGGGTTCGATGGAGAAGACCATACCGTCTTCCAGAACATCTTCGCTGCGGGGCGAGAGGTTGGGTGCCTCGTGGATCTGGAGGCCGACGCCGTGGCCGAGCGAGTGGGTGAACATGCCGCCGAGGCCCTTGGATTCGAGGTAGCCGCGCGCGATCGCGTCTGCCTGCCTGCCTGTCATGCCCGCCCCGATGCGTTCCTTCGCGAGTTCGTGGGCGAGGAGGACGATCGCGTGGATCTTCTTGAATTCCTCGTGGCATTTATCGTCGCCGAAGAGGAAGGTGCGGGTGATGTCGGAACAATATCCCGCATATTTGCAACCAAAGTCGATGAGGACGGGATCGCCGAACTTGAGCTTGCGCGCCCCCGTCTCGTAGTGGGGCATGCTGGCGTTCTCGCCGAAGGCGCAGATGGTATCGAAGGAGGTGCCGCTCGCGCCGTATGCCCGCATATAGTATTCGAGAATGGCGGCGACGTCCGTCTCCGTCATGCCCTCTTTGATGTCGCCGAGGAGCTCGTTGAAGGCATCTTCCGCGATCTCCGAAGCCCGCGCGATACGGTCGATCTCCCATGCCTCCTTGACGAGCATGGCAGAGCGGAAAGCGGGCATACAATCGACGGTGCTATGCCCCGCTTCCTCATACCTGCGGAGGGAGGAGACGCTCGTGAAGGGATAGGGAACGCCGAGCGTATGATAGGGCTCGGCGAGCGATAACGCCTCCTTGATCCCGCCTTCTTCGACGCGGATGCGGCTGTTTTTGAACTTCTTCTTCGCCGCCTCGAAATAGCGCGGATCGGCGACGAGCGTGCAGACTTCGGCCGTTACGAGGACAAAACCGTCCGTCGAATAAAAATCGGTGAGGTATCTGCGGAGGAAATCGCTCTCCAAAAAGAGCGCATCCGCCCCCGCCGCATCATATATTTTTTGAAGTTTCTCGGATAACATACTCATATTATAGCAAATATACCATTATAAGTCAACGGTTTTTTTGAAAAAGCTCGCAAGGAATTGCCCGCCGCATCCCTCTGACCTTCCCTCTCTTCAAAGGGAGAGATAAACTCGCTTCATCTCCGCGGCTTCCTCGGCCTGCATGCCGTCGGATTCGGAGACGATATAGGGCTCGAGGGCGAGCTCCTTCAGGGCTACGGCGAGGGGCGCAAATTCGGGACCGTAGACCTCGTCGGCAAAGGTGAGGTGGCGGATCTCCCCCTTCGCGCCGTATTGGATCTTGGAAAAGTGCACATGAAAATGTTTCATGCGATCAACGCCGAGACGGTCGATGAGATACTGCAAACGGACGCGGTAGTCCTCTTTCGTTTTCAAGCTCCCCTGTTCTCGGGCGTTCACGTGCCCGAAATCCACGCAGGGAGTGAAGATGGGATCCACTTCGCAAAAGGCGGCGATCTCCTCGATGGTGCCGATCTGGGCGGTCTTACCCATCGTCTCGGGGCAGAACATGAGATCTTCGAGACCGCTCATGTAGATCTTATCGCGCAAAATTTTGAGGCGTTCCTTGGTGCGCTCCACGGCGATCGGGCGCTCGTCCTTCCCCTGCGTGGCAGGGTGGAAGACGAGGCGGCGCCCGCCGAGAAGGCGGAGCATCTTCGCGCTGTCCAAAACATAGCCGTATGATTTTTCCGCCATCTCGTCGTCGGGATTGGCGAAATTGATAAAGTAGGGCGCATGGACGGAGATCTCCACGCCCGCCTCGCGAAAGGCCTTGGCGACGGAGAGCGCCTTTTGCTCCGTCATGTGGATCCCCCGCCCGAAGGAATATTCGTAGCAATCGAGGCCGCGCTCCTTTACAAAGGCGGCCGCCTCCTCGGTGTGCTTATAGCCTTCGGCCGCGAAGGAAAGGCTGTTGCCGCTCGGTCCGAATTTTATCATGGATTTCTCCTTTTTGAAAGGTCATTCGCGGACATGGGTGCCGCGTTTTTGGTCGTATGGTTGTTTGAGAAGGACCTACGTTATAGGGGATCCTTCGAGGATGAGCTCACAGTTTTCATAAATATTTTACGGCTCAGGATGACGCTGTTTGAAACTCAACCCCCACCACCGCCTACGGCGGAGCCTCCCCCATAAATGGGGGAAGCCTTTTGAAGGCGGGAAATATCTTTTTGAAGCTGGGTTTTGAGGGCTTCGGCGGACTGAAATTTCTCGATCGGACGGTAGAATTCGATGGGATAGATGCGCACCGTCTGCCCATAGAGGTCGCCCGAAAATCCGTCTAAATATGCTTCGATCTTGCGCTCGCCGACGCCGAACGTGGGCCGCGCACCGATATTCAGAATGGTCGGGAAGTTCCCCTGCGGCGTTGCGCACAGCCCGCCGTAGACGCCGTCGGGCGGCAGAAGTTTTTCGGGCGGGGGCGTGAGGTTGAGGGTGGGAAAGCCGTATGTCCTGCCCACCTTCCGCCCGTGTTCCACTTCTCCCTGCAAAAAATACGTGCTTCCAAAGAAATCACGCGTCTCGAGGGAGGCGTTCAAACGCGGAAGATCGCCCGCCTTAAGGGCGGCCTTGCAGGCGGTGGTGGAAAATTTGCGCATCCCCCCGCTCTCCTCCGCGAAATATTTCACTGTTTTTTGCACGAGGACGTTCGGGACATGGCGTTTGAGGAGTTCCGCCGTGCCCAAAACGCCCCTCCCGAAGCGGAAATCTTCGCCGCAAATGAGGATGCGCGCATGGATATTTTCGAGGAGCGTTGCGAGAAAATCTTCCGCCGAAGTGTTTTCAAACTGCTCGGTGAAGGCGATCTCGCACACGAAGTCCACCCCCGCCCGTGCGAACAGAAATTCCCGCTCTGCGCGCGTGAAGAGCGCCTTCCCCTTCCCGCCGAAGATGGTGGTGACTGCGACAGGGAGGCCGTATTTTTTCGCCACGGCGAGGAGCGCGCGGTGCCCGAGGTGCAAGCCGTCGAACCCGCCGAGGACAAGCGCGCAGGGCTCGGCGATCTTTTCGCCGAACGCAAAGGTCAGCATAGTTTTTTCTCCGTTTTGAGAAGCCCCCCCGCCGCCCGTGCGAGGCCGTAAAATTCGCCTTCGCGATAGAGCTTGAAAAGGCCGTCGGGAAGGTCGGTCCCGATGGCGAGCCCGTTATAGAGACGGGCGTCGGCGACGTCGGCCGCGGGAAGATCGATGGCGCGGTCGGCGGGAATGAGGTATTTCTCCCATGTATCGGGGTTGATCTCTGAAAATGGAACGGAGCGTTCTTCCGTAAAGAAGCCGCTCGCCGTGCGGCGGAGGGCGGTGCAATAGCCGAGCGTGCCGAGGGCGGCCGCGATGTCGCGGGCGAGGGCGCGGATATAGACGCCCGCGCCGCAGGTGACGGAAAATTCAAAGGTATCCTCTCCCGTCTGCCCAAGGAGCGTGAAGGCCTCCACCCTCACCTTTTTGGGAGCGAGCGGGACGGTTTCCCCCCTCCTTGCGAGCTCGTAGCTCCTCTTCCCCGCGACGCTCTTTGCGCTGTATGCGGGCGGGACCTGTTCGATCTCCCCCGTAAGGGCGGGGAGCGCAGAGGCGATCTCCCCTGCGGAAGGGATGCGCCCGCCGCAGACGATCTCCCCCTCGGGGTCTAAAGTATCCGTCGTCGCCCCGAAGCGGAAGACGGCGCGGTAGGTCTTCTTTTTGGCCAGAAAAAAGTCGAAGAGGCGGGTCGCGTTCCCCACGCCCACGGGCAGGACGCCCGAAGCAAAGGGATCCAAAGTCCCCATATGGCCGCAGGGGGTCTTCGTGACGCGCTTCAACACGTTGACGATGAAGGCCGAGGAACGTCCCTCGGGCTTATCCACACATAAAAACCCCGTCATACGCCCTCCGTATGTTGCCAGACGACATAGCGGATGCGGTCGCAGATCTCCTCGAGCTCGCCGAAGAACATACAGCCCGAGGCGAGCACATGGCCGCCGCCGCCGAACGAACCCGCCACGGCGTTGACGTCCACCTTTCCCTTGGAGCGGAAGGAGGCCTTGTATTGCCCTTTCTTCACCTCGAGAAGGGAGACGCTCACCTCGACGGGATCGATGGTGAGGGCGAAGTCCACGATGCCCTCCGTCGCTTCGGGCTTCTGGCGGAAGCGGGCGAGTTCATCGAGGGAGATGACGGCGATGGCGAGGGTATCTTCGGAGAGAAAGCGGAGATGGGAATAGACGTCGATCGCCATCTGCGCGCGCAATTTGCTTTGGCGGCTCAAGGTCTCGTAAGCGATCTCATGCACGCTCGCCCCCCCGTCGGCCGCGACGGCCGCCGCGCGGAAGGTATCGCCGTTCACGTCGTCGTGGGAAAACCCGCCCGTATCCGTCACCATGCCGAGCATGAGAAAGCGGGCGATCTCCCCCTCGATCTTCAGGCCGAGGGAGGCGATGAGCTCCGCGATATTTTCCGCATTGCTCGCGCGGGCGCGCACGAAATTATATTTCGCATAGCGGGTGTTGGAGACATGATGGTCGATATTTACGGTGATCTTTTTCTTTGCGCCGGCGCGGAAAGTCTGTTCCAAGAGGCCGAGCCGCCCCTCGCTGCTCGTATCCACGGTGATATACAGTTCGGCATCGCTTAAGGAGGGCCGCCGCGCGATCTCCTTCAGCGCGGAGAGAAAGGCGAATTTTTCGGGGATCTCCCCCTCGTTTACCACTTCACAGCGGAGGCCGCATAAAGAGAGAGCGCGGCCGAGCGCCATGCCGCAACCGAGCGTATCGCCGTCGGGCCGCATGTGCGTAAAGATGACCGCGCTTTTTTTGGATTTGAGAAGTCTTGCGATTTCTTCGATGGTATTCATTGTTCGTCCTTGTGAAGATCGGAGAAGATCTTGTCCATCCTCGCCCCGTATTCAAAACTGCCGTCGGCGAGGAAGGTGATCTCGGGCACGGTGCGAAGCCGCATGACCCGCGCAAGTTCCCTCCTCACAAAGCCCGCGTTCTCGCGGATGAGGGCAAAGGTCTCGGCGTTCTTCTCGGGCGTGCCGCCGAAGACGCTGACGTAGACCTTCGCCGTCTTGAGGTCGGGAGAGACGTCGGCCTCGGTCACGCTCAAGATCCCCGAGATGCGGGGGTCGCGATCCTTGAGGGGGCCCGAAAGTATGGCGGCGATCTCCTTCCGGAGCTCGCTGTCGAGCCTTTCTGTTCTCCGCGTCACGCCTTGACCTCCTCGACGAGGTAACATTCGATGAAGTCGCCGATACGGACTTCGTTAAAGCCCTCGATCGCGCAACCGCATTCGAGACCTGCGGCGATCTCCTTCACTTCGTCTTTATAGTGCTTGAGCGTCTTGGCGTTGCCCTCGACGATCATGATATTGTCGCGGTAGATGCGCAGTTTCCCGCCGCGGATGAGCCTGCCCTCGACGACGAGACACCCCGCGACCGTCCCCACGCCCGTGACCTGAAACGTCTGGCGGACTTCGGCCTTCCCGATGAGGGTCTCCTTGTATTTGGGTGCGAGCATGCCCTTGAGCATGGCCTCCATCTCGTCGAGAAGTTCATAGATGATGCGATACATCCTGACTTCGACATGGCTGCGCTCGGCGAGCGTCTTGGCCTTAGCGTCGGGACGCACGTTGAAGCCGATGATGAGGGCCTGCGAGGAATCGGCGAGCGAGACGTCGCTCTCGGTGATGGCGCCCGCCGCCGCGCGGATGACGTTGACCTTGACTTCCTCGTTATCGAGCTTCTCCAGCGAGGCGCGGACGGCCTCGACGGAACCCTGCACGTCGGCCTTGATGATGACGTTGAGGCGTTTGAGTGCGCCGCTCTCGATGTCTTTGAACATCTCCTCGAAGGACTTCTTGCCCGAGGATTGCATATCGAGCGACTGGCGCTGTTTATCCTTGCGCTCCTCCTGCACCTTCTTCATGAGGGAGGCCTCGACGGCAAAGATGGCGTCGCCCGCATTGGGGACGTCTTCGAGCCCGAGGACGGAGACGGCCGTCGAAGGGCCTGCCTCCTTGACCGTCCTGCCCTGATCGTCGATCATGGCGCGGACGCGGCCCATCGTCGTGCCCGAAATGAGGTTATCCCCCGTGCGGAGGGTGCCGTTCTGCACGAGGACGCTCGCCATCGGCCCTTTGCCCTTATCGAGCTTGGCCTCGATGACGACGCCCTTGGCGCGGCGGTCGGGATTGGCGCGAAGTTCCTGCATCTCCGCCTGTAGATAGATGCTCTCGAGAAGCTGGTCGATGCCTTCGCCCGTCTTGGCGGAGACGGGAACGACGATGACGTCGCCCCCCCATTCCTCGGGGACGAGGTTATAATTCATGAGCCCCTGCTTCACCTTGTCGGGTGAGATGTTGGGCTTATCCATCTTGTTCATGGCGACGATGATAGGGACGTTCGCCGCCTTGGCGTGGTCGATGGCCTCCACCGTCTGGGGCATGATGCCGTCGTCCGCCGCAACGACGAGGACGACGATATCCGTGACCTTCGCCCCCCTTGCGCGCATGGCGGTGAAGGCCGCATGGCCGGGGGTATCGATGAAGGTAATTTTTCTGTCCCCGGGAAGGGAGACGGTGTAGGCGCCGATGCTCTGCGTGATGCCGCCCGCCTCGCCCGCGGTGACGTTGGTGCTCCTGATCTTATCGAGAAGGGAGGTCTTGCCGTGATCGACGTGACCCATGACGGTGACGACGGGTGCGCGCACGACAAGATTTTCCCCTTCGTCCGCCCCGTGTTCCTCGATGAGGGTCTCCTCCGCCGTCTTTTCTGGCTTATATTCGAGGTCGATGCCGAGCTCGAGGGCGATGAAGGCCGCATCGTCGTAATCCACCGATTCGTTCACCGTCTTCATGACGCCCTCTTTGAAGAGGCGCTTTGTGATCTCGACGGCGGAGATGCCGAGCTTCTCGGAGAGGACCTTAATGGGGATCTCGCGGCTCGTGACGACGGCGTGGTCGATCTTGACCGCCTGCGTCTCCTTCCTCACCTTCTTGCCGAAGCGGGCCTTCCTGTAGCCGCTCTCTTTATCGAAGTCGCCGATGCTCGCCCCCTGTTGACGTTGGAGCGCACGCTTGTTGGCGGGCCCGCGCGACTTCTCAATATAGGTCTTATCGAATTTCTTCTGGGTCTCCCTGCGCGTCGGAGGAAGGGGCGCGGGAGCGGGTACGGGGCGCATGCCGCCCATCGGGCGGCCGCCGAGACCGGGGCGCACGGGAGGTTGCGTGCGGGGCGTGAAGGAGGGCTTTCCTCCCGCGGCGGGGCGGACGGGCGCCGTATAGGTAGGCCTCTGCCCCTGCTTCTGGTCGGGGCGGAAGGTCCTCTGCCCTGCGGGTTGGGATGCGGGAGGCGTCTGCGGACGGCGGGGCTCGCTCTGCTTTGCGGGCCTTGCGGGCTTTGCGGGTTCGGCCTCCTTGGCGGGGACGGCGGGCGCGGCTTTTGCTTCCGCGGCCTTCCCCCCTTCTTCGGGAACGGGCTCGTTTTCGGCCTTCTTGGCCTCTTCGGCCGCCTTCAACGCGGCGGCTTCCTCCGCTTCGCGGGCCTTGCGGCGGGCTTCCTCCTCGGCAAGCCGCTCTTCCTCCGCCCTGCGGGCGGCCTCTTCGGCGCGGCGTTGCAACTCCGCGGCCTCTACCTCCGCAAGTTTTTTGAGGAGATCGGAGAGCTTTCTCTCGCTTTGGATAAGCGTCTCTTTCAAAGAGACCGTCGCACTATCCGCCTTGATCGCACCCAATTTTTCGATATTTTCGTATGCCATGAATTCCTCCGTTGGAAGGGATCGTTATTCTTTGATGTCCTGCAGGATCGCGCGGGCAAGATTGGGATCTCGCACCGCCGCAAGTTTGCACAGGGATCTCCCCGTGAGTGATTCCAGATCGTCTACCTCGGCGAGCGGGCAGGAAAACCGCCTTTGGAGGGAGCCGATCTCCTTTTGGGTATTGGGGGAAGCCGCCCTGTCGGCCACGAGAAGAAAGACCTCTCCCCGCACGGCCGAGACGGCGTTCACGCCGAGGACGAGTTTGCCCGCTCTCCGCGCAAATCCCAGATAGCTTTTAGTCTTTTGCGTCAAGAAATTCCTCCTCGAGGCGGCTGTAGACCTCCTCGGGAACGGGGACGGAGAAGATCCGCGAAAGAGGTCTCTTCCGCCCGAGAAGCCGAATGCACGCCTCCTTCTTGCAGACGTATGCGCC
Organism: uncultured Clostridia bacterium; assembly: GCA_947598205.1. Classification (GTDB taxonomy): domain Bacteria; phylum Bacillota; class Clostridia; order Christensenellales; family Borkfalkiaceae; genus Gallimonas. Next base: position 21,728 of record CANQFB010000002.1, on the reverse strand, counting down.
GCGGCCCGGGAGCTTGCCCGAAAAATCGAGCTTGACCTCCCCTTCGGGGCTTCTCACGATGCGGAGAAGATCTCTCCTCGGCATCTCCGTGCGGCAGGCGATACATGTCCGCATGGGGACTTTGCTCCCGCCTTCCATTTATTCCTCCGCGCCCTCTTCGGGAGGGTTGTCGAAATCGAGTTTGGCGGCCGCCGATTCGCTCTTCACGTCGATCTTCCAGCCCGTGAGGCGGGCGGCGAGGCGGGCGTTCTGCCCGTCTCTTCCGATGGCGAGGGAGAGTTTCTCGTCGGGAACGACGGCGACGGCGGACTTCTCGCCGAGCTGGGTCACGGAGATGACCGTCGCGGGGGAGAGCGCCTTCGCGATGAACTCGAGGGGATTTTCGCTGTAGGGAATGATGTCGATCTTCTCGCCGCCGAGCTCGGCGACGACGGCGTTGACGCGCGCGCCCTTATTGCCGACGCATGCGCCCACGGGATCGACGCGGGGATCCATGGAGGTGATGGCCATCTTGGTGCGGTGGCCCGGTTCGCGGGAGACCGCCTTGATGATGACCGCGCCCGACTTGATCTCGGGGACTTCTTCCTCGAAGAGGCGTTTCACGAGACCGGGGGCGGCGCGGGAGACGAGCACCTGCGCATTCCTTCCGCCACTCTTTACCTTCTTCACATAGACCTTGATCTTATCGCCCGTCACATATCGTTCGCCGCGCACTTTGTCCTGCGGGAGCATCACGCCCTCGACCTGACCTTTGCCGAGCTCGATATAGACGTTGGCGGCCTCCACCTTGCGGATGAGGCCCGTCATGAGTTCGCCCTCCTTATCGGAGAACTCGGAGAGCGTATTGTCGCGCTCCGTCTCGTGGATCTTCTGCAGGATGACCTGTTTCGCCGTCTGGGCGGCGATACGCGAGAAATCCTTGGGGACAAATTCCTCGGTGAGCACATCCCCCACCTTCGCCGTCTTCTTGATGGCGAGAGCGTCTTCGAGCATGATCTGCCCGTCGGCAAGCTCCTCGTCGGTATCTTCGACGACGGTGCGGACGAGAAAGAAGCGGATCGTGCTCTTCTCGGGATTCAAACGGATCTCGACGTTTGCCGTCTCGCCGAACATCTGCTTTTTATAGGCGGACGAGAGGGCGCTCGAGAGGGCGCCGATGAACACTTCTTCGTTGATGCCGCGTTCATGCTCCAAGTCGGCAAGCGCCGCAAAGAAATCCTTGTTGACCATAAAGTTTCTCCCAATGTTTTATATTCGTAATATTTTCTCCCCGCCGCCCGAAGGCGTGGGGCAAAGCTCTAAACTTCGATGAGGAGGCAGACCTTCGCACATTTTCCGAAGGGGATGCGCCGCTCGCCCTGCTCTGCCGCGAGCAGGATCTCGCCCTCTTCATAGGAAAGAAGGACGCCCTCGAAGTACTTGCTCCCCTCGAAGGGCGCATAGAGATGCACCTCCACCTTCTCGCCGATATGGCGAAGAAAATCGCGCTCCGTTTTGAAGGGGCGGTCGAGCCCCGGCGAGGAACAGTTGAGGGTGTAGGCGGCCCCGAAGGTGGGATCGAGCTCGTCGAGCGGGCCGTCGACGGCGCGGTGGAAGGCCTCGCACGTGTTGAGGTCCACGCCCCCCTCGCGGTCGATAAAGAGGGTGAGCGAGCGGCGGCGCATATCCCATGCCGCATCTACGATCTCCACGCCCGTCTCCTTGGCGATGGGCGAAAGATAGGCGACGATCTCTTCGATGGGTTTTACTTTCATGCGAGCCTCCGCGGGCCCGAAGGCCCCTCCTTTACAAAAGAATTGAGAGCGGCGACCCGCTCTCAATCTCTTTTCATCGATCAAGTAACTTCAGTATATCATGTTTTGACGGCGATTGCAAGCGTTTACAAGCAATTTCCGAAAAATTTACAATTTTTCCCGTTTACAACGGGAGACCGCCCTTTTCGCGGGCGAGCTCGATGAAGATCTTGGCCGTGACGAAGGCGTCGTCGTACGCCCTGTGATGGTTGAAGGTGAAGCCGTAGTGATCGGCAACGGTGTTGAGTTTGTAGTTGGAGAGGCGGAGCATCTGCTGGGAGAAGGTCACGGTGTCGATCTGGCGGTGGTCGAAGAGGAATCCCTCTTTTTCGCCGTAGTAGCGGATAAAGCGGCAGTCGAATTGCACATTGTGGCCGACGAGCGTGCACCCCGCCGCAAACTTATAGAAATCGGCGAGCACGTCTGAAACGTCGGGCGCGCCGAGGAGCATCTCATCTTTGATGCCCGTGAGCGAGACGATCTCCGCCGAGAGCTTTGTGGGGCAGGCGACGAAGGTGGAGAATTTCTCCGTGATCGCTCCCCCTTCGATCTTGACCGCCCCCACCTCGATGATGCGGTCCATCGTGGGGCCGGGAGTGTTGTTGAGGCCCGTCGTCTCGAGGTCGAACACGACGAACTTCCCCCGGATGAGCTCCTGCGGGAGGGGCGCCGAGCCGAAGAGATCGGCCTGTACGAAATCGGATGCGGGCGCGGGGAAGACCGCCGTGTAACGGGCGGGGACGGGGCGCGAGGGCCGCTCTTCGGGCACAAACCCCTCGGGCGGGCGGCCGAGATCGACCGCCTTTGCGCGAAAGGAGAGACTGCCGTTATAAAGTTCATTGTCCCCCGTGAGGGCGACGCTCGTCCCCTGTGTGAGGGCGCGCACCTTCTCTATGGCGGCCTTGCGGGGGAAATAGCGGGCGCGGATGCTCCCCGTCGCATCGGCGACGGTGACGGAAAAGTAGGGCTTGCCGCCCTTCGATTCCCGCTCTTCGATATAGGAGATCGTGCCGCAGACGGTCACGCCCTGCATCTCCTTTACGAGATCGGCGATGTAGATCGCATGCGCGGGCTCGGCCCCGTCGATGGCCGAATAACCGCATACCTCGAAGAAGCGGGGCGCGGCGACAAATTCCTCGGGGGGAGGCGCCTCCCGCTCGATCTCGCCCCGATCCTTCTCTTCGGCGACGAGCTCGCCCGACCAATTCCCGCAAAACGTCCTGTTGAGTTCGGAAGAGAGGGCGTCGATGATGCCGTCTTCCTGCCCCTTTGCGCGCTCGATCTCGCTCACGCCGATGAAGAAGCGGCCGCCGTTCCCGTCGAGGACGATCCTGATGTCTTCGGGGGAGACGAAGGCGGCGAATGCGGGAAAGCGCAGGCGCAGACTGTCTGCAACGGCGCGGCGGACGCCCTCCTCGTCGGGAACGGACTTGACGACGTGCGCGGAGGCGTTGAGCCCGCCCGCATAGCGGCGGGAGACTTCGCTCGCATAGCGGACGTCCTCCGAAGAATAGTTTCTGTCCGTGACGAGGTGGAAGACGGCTTCGCCCCCTTCCACGGATATTTTTTTGAGGACGGCGCGGGAGAGCCCCTCCGCCTTCCTGATCTCTTGCAAATATTCCAAACTCTTCGATGCCATATCTTTCTGCCGTAGATTTATTTTCGGAGAAGTTCCCCGAGGCGGGCGAAGAACGCCCCTTCCGCTTGGGAGGCGGCGACGCGGACGTTCTCCCTCCCCCGCTCGAAGATGACGCAATACTCCCTTCCCCCCGCGATGCCGAGGTCGCACTCCCGCGCCTCGCCGGGCCCGTTGACGACGCACCCCATCACCGCCACTTTGAGGGATTTTTTTATGCCCTTCACGCGCTCCGAAACGCGTGCGGCGAGGCCCATGCAATCGTATTCGCAACGGCCGCAGGTCGGGCAGGAGACCACTTCGACATAGTCTTTCTCGAGCCCGCAGGCGCGCAAGATCGCGTGCGCGGCGGCAACTTCCTCCACGGGATCTTCCGTGAGGGAGACGCGGACGGTATCGCCGATCCCCTTGAGAAGGAGGGCGCCGATCCCCACGCTACTCTTTACGAGACCCATCTGTCCGCCGCCCGCCTCCGTGACTCCCAAATGGAGCGGATATGAAGCCTGCTCTGCGAGCATGGTATAGGCCTCCACCGTCGTGCGGACATCGGAAGCCTTCACGGAGATCACGAGATCGTGCACCCCGAAACGCTCGAAAAGGGCGGCTTCGCGGAGGGCGCTCTGCACGAGGGCCTCGGCGCTTCTGCCGTATTTTTTGAAAAATTCGGGCTCGATACTGCCCGAGTTCGCCCCCACGCGGACGGGGATATGATGGGCGCGGACGCAATCGGCGACGTAGGCGATCTCCCCGTCCCCGCCGATATTGCCCGGGTTGATGCGGAGCTTATCCGCCCCCGCCTCCGCGGAGAGCACTGCGAGACGGGGGGAAAAATGGATGTCGGCCACGAGGGGGATGCGGATGCGCGGCTTGATCCTTGCGATGGCACGGGCGTCCTCTTCGTCGCGGACGGCGACGCGGGCGATCTCGCATCCCGCCTCCTCGAGGCGCAGAATTTGAGCGACGCTTGCTTCCACGTCGCTCGTCTTCTCCGTCGTCATGCTCTGGACGGCGATGTGGCCGCTTCCCAGCTCCACCCCGCCGATCTTGACCCTTCTCTTCTCCATTTACTTGTTCTCTTTTTCCTTTTTCTCGATCATGCTCTGGAGCTCTGCCATGAAGGAGGAGATGTCTTTGAACGAACGGTAGACGGAGGCATAGCGCACATAGGCTACCTCGTCGAGTTTTTTGAGCCCGTCCATGACCATCTCGCCGATCTCCTTGGAGGAGATCTCCTGATCCATCGAATTATACACCCGTTTGGTGATGTCGTCTACGAGGGCGTCGATCTTTTCGACGGGCACGGGCCGCTTTTCGCACGACTTGATGATGCCACGCCTGATCTTGGTCATATCATAGGCCTGACGCGTCCCGTCGTTTTTTACGACGAGAATGGGCGCGACTTCGATGGTCTCGTACGTCGTGAACCTTCTCCCGCACCCGATACATTCCCTTCTCCGCCTGATGGACCTGTCGTCGTCCGCGGAGCGGGAATCGATCACTTTGCTCTCTGTGCAATTACAATATAAACACCGCATAGCGCGCCTCTTTTTTTCTTTATTATACCATATGCCATGCCGTTTGTAAAGTACTATTTTTCTTTTACGGGGGCGAAAAGGGGACGTGCGCGGGGGAAAATTCTTGCCCGTTCCCCTTGAAATATGCAAAATCGTATGATATAATAAAGGAAATGACAAATTCCGCAAAAAGATCCAAGGCGAAGACCGTCTTCAAATATCTCTTCCTCGCACTCGCCATCGTCGAGATGGTCTTTTTGTGCGTGCAGGCCCTCCTCCCCGGGAGCCGTTCTTCGGGACAGAGCGAGGCGGTGGGCAACGTCATCGACAACGTGATGACCGATCTCGGCGGCGACGGGGTGCGCGACGTTCCCCCCACCGCTCTCTCCCTTATGATCGGCGGAAAAGAGACGGAGGAGCTTTCGCTTGCGATCGGGAAGAGCGTGAAGCCCGCGCTCTCCTTCCTGCCCGAAAACACCTCCTCTAACCACCGCAACGCGGAGTGGAAGACGAGCGATGAGAGCGTCGTCGCGATCGTCGGAGGAAAGCTGACCGCGGCAGGGATCGGAGAGGCGGTCGTCACCGTCTCCCTCCCCGGGGACGGGATCGAAGCAGAGCTCAAAGTGAACGTCTTCGAGATCGTCGCGACAGAGCTCTCCCTCACCTTTGAAGACGGGAGCTCGAGCATCCTGCTGAAAGAGGGCGAAGCGGTGCGGCTCAACGCCGCCCTCACCCCCGAAAATGCGACGGCGTCCGTGAAATTTTATTCGGAGAATGAGGCCGTGGCCGACGTCTCCAAAGAAGGGATCGTGCATGCGAAGGGGATCGGGAAGACGGACGTCGTCGCCGTCTATACCCCCTTCGACGGGGAAAGAGAGGCGCTCACCGCACGCGCTACGATCGAGGTGACAGAGGGCGTTCTCCCCCTTCCTCCCTCCTCATTCTCGCTGGCTCTCCCTAAAAATATTCATGACGGGATCGTCTACATCGGAGATCGTGGGACGTTTTCCGCCGCACCCATGTCCGCGATCGATCCCTCGGATAGCTTCATCTATACGAGTTCCGATCCGCATATTTTATCCGTCGATATTCATACGGGCGCGTTCGAGGCCAAAAAGAAGGGCGAGACGGTCGTGACCGTCTCTTCGGCCGCATTCCCCGAATGCTCCGTCTCTGCCGCCCTCACCGTATGCAACAGCGCGCTCAACGTCTCGCTCTCTTCGGGGGAGGCAACGCCCTTGCAAAAGACGGAGGGCGACTGCGAATATGCCCTCTCTGTGCGCGCGGGGACAAATGTTCCTCTCGCCCTCTCGGCCGATCCCGCGGAGATCTTCGTACGCTATTCCTCCTCCGACCCAGCCGTCGCAGAGATCGGCGAGGACGGCGTGATCCTTCCCTACCGCGCGGCGGCCAAAAGCGTCGTGCTCACCGTGGAGGTAGCCGATAACGCGCAGTTCTCGCGCGAAGGGGGCGGGCTCGCCGAAAAGCACACCATCCTCCTTTCCGTCGCAAAGCAATCCTTCAGTTCGGGGGTGAGCGGTTGGGGGCGCATCATCAGGAAGCTATTCGGCCACTTCGGCGCCTTCCTCATCCTCGGCGCCCTCCTCGGCACGACGGCCGCCCTCTTCGATAAGGGCGGATGGAAGAGGCGGCTTATCATCTTTGCCATTTTGATTCTCGTCGGCTTCGCCTTCGCGGGGCTTACGGAGATCTTGCAACTTCCCCTCTTTACGGCGGGGCGCGGGGCCTCCTTTAAGGACGTACTGATCGATTTCTCGGGTTACCTTCCCGCCGCACTCCTCGTCTATGGCGGTTACCTCCTGATAAGGCTCATCGCGGAACGCGTCAAACGGCGAAAGCGGGGAACATGATAAAAGCAGGGAGATCTCCCTGCCTTCTTTTTTTCTTGAAATTTTATTGCCTTCAGGCGTTCTTGGAAAACTTCTTCATGATCTCGAAAAGTTCGGGCGAGATGACATGTTCAATGCGGCAGGCATTTTCCTCCGCAAGTTTTTCGTCCGCCCCCATGCGCATGAGAAGCTCGGTGATGACGCGATGGCGGGCGTAAATATCCGTCGCCTTCGCGCGGCCGCTCTCGGTGAGCGTGATCTCATCCGCTTCGTTGACGGAGATATAGCCCTTCCCGAGAAGAAGCCCGACGGCGCGCGAAACGCTCGACTTCGCATAGCCGAGTTCCCCCGCGACGTCGATCGCGTGCACGCCGCCCCCCTTCCCGCCGAGCAGCAGGATGGTCTCGAGATACATTTCTTCCGATTCGTGCGTCCTCATTTCTTCCCCCTTTGCAAACGGATGCCCGATCTTCCCCCTTATTTTTTGAAGAGGCGGGCAAAGAAACCCTTCTTCTCGTGGGGAAGGGTCTCCGCCGAGAGCACCCGATAGCCCATCTCCTCGATGGCCGCCTTCACGGCTTCGAGACAATCCTCTTCGGCAGAAAACGTCGTCTCCCCCTTGGAGGCGGAAGATGTGACCTTTTTCGCATCGGGAGCGGCCTTGCGCACGGCGTCGTTCACATGCGCTTCACACATGCCGCAGTGCATCCCCTCGACCTTTAATTTGAAATCATACATGATGTTTGTCTCCTTTTGAGTTCGCCATCGCGAACGATTGTACCAAAAATTTCACCGTTTGTCAAGGGCATAATGCTTGATTTTCACAAAAAATCTATTGCAATTACTTTGCGTTTCATGAGAAAAAATCTCACTTGTTATAATAAATTTCCATAATTTGACAGAAAAATATATTATTTTCGGAGAAAAAATCTCATTTGTTTTGTTGACATTTCTTTTTTTTGATGTATAATAAATTGGAAAGAAAAAGAAAGAAGGTCCATAAAATGTTACTTCAATTCAGATTCCAAAACTTTTTGTCGTTCAAGGATGAGGCAATCATCGATATGACCGCAACAAAGGGAACGGAATTTAAGGATCATATCGTTCATCTCGGACAAGACCGGATCCTCCCCGTAGCAGCCATATATGGTGCAAATGCGAGCGGGAAATCCAATATCCTGGCTGCATTTCATTATATGAATCGTTATGTCCGCGATTCTTTGAACTATGGCGGAAAATCAGAATCAGATGAATATGAAATGCGGCTTGCCACTCCTTTCTTGCTCCATTCGGAAAGCGCCTCCGGCGTTTCGCTGTTTGAAGTTTACTTCAACGCGGGACAAGATAATATGACCTATAATTACGGATTCACGATCGACAAAACGGGCGTGCGTGAGGAATGGCTGAATAAACAAAAAAGTAACCGTGAAGAGATGCGTTGCGTCTTTTACCGAGATGATGAAACGCTTGATCTAAGCGGAATAGAAGAAGAGCGACGCGACAATCTTAAGGTCTCTTTGAACAGGGAGACCTTGATCGTCTCCCTTGGTGCAACACTTAAAATCGAAATATTGGAAACCGTAAAAAATTGGTTCGCGGCACAAAGATTTGTCGACTTTGGCGATAGCGGAGAGAATTTTATCCGCTCACACATGATGCCGAAAAATTTTGTAAACGAAATAGCAGTACAACAAAAGACAGTAAAATTTCTCTCATCTTTCGATCGCGGGATCCAGAATTTTGTTGTCCAGAAAGTTGATAATGAAGAGAAACGGTCGTCCGTTAAGATACAAACGGTGCACCGTATGATGGATTCATCCGAAACGACGACTTTTCCTTTTGGCGTAGAATCGACCGGTACGCTGGAGATGTTCTCTCTGTATCCTACCCTCTACTCGGCGCTTGCTTCGGGCAGCGTTATGATAATCGATGAGATCCACGCGCATCTTCATCCTCTTCTCGTGCGATCCATTATCGGCATGTTTTTGGATCGCGAAACCAACCCCAATCACGCACAACTTATCTTTGCCACGCACGATGCATGGCAGTTGAATAGCGGCCTTTTACGCAGAGATGAGATATGGTTTGTCGATAAAGATGAAAACGGGTGCTCGTCGGTTTATTCTCTCGCTGAATTTGAAGATGAGGATGGAGAAAAAATCAGAAAAGACGAAAATTATATGAAGAATTATCTTGTAGGAAAATATGGCGGAATCCCTGAATTAAAACCTTTCAACTTCTTTAAGGAGTGAGATATGAGCCGTGACGAAAGAAGAGGAAGGCGCAAGCCGAGAACTGAATCTACGCGCAAAACGCGATTGTTCTATTACTTGATTTTAACCGATACAAAAGAGACTGAACGTAACTATTTCGAGGGTTTACGCGATGCCATTCCGCAAAATCTGAAGAGAAAGCTGGTGATCAATGTCAATAATGCTAAAACTCAAGATCTTGTCGATCGTGTTTTAGCTCTTGCGGCAAAGGATAGACAATACCGCAAAAAATGTATTGTTTTTGATCGCGATGAAGTCCCGAATTTTGACGAAATCATACGTAAAGCAGAACAGCACGATATATTCGTCGCGTGGTCGAACCCGTGTATAGAGATATGGTTTTCCGCATATTTCGGCAAGATGCCAAAGTGGACGACATCGGTTGAATGTTGTAAAAAATTTTCCGAACTTTATAAGAAAAAAACCAATAATCAGTATGAGAAGGCCGAGAAGAAAATCTACCATATTCTCAGCACCTACGGAGACGAAAAGGCCGCGATTTCTCTTGCACAGCAAAAAAAGAAGGGGCATGGGGACCTACCCCCTTCCGAACAGATCCCGGCTTCTACCGTCGGCCAGTTAGTAGAAGAAATCACGGGAAAAATTAAGAGCCTTCTTGACAATCCAGAAGAACATTGACATTGCCTCAAAGAATGATTGAGCCCGACGTTTTTCAACGTCGGGCTCTTTTATCCAAACTATCATTGGCTCTTTTTACCCTCTTTGGGAGTTGATGCCGTCAACCAATTAAGCGCTATGGAAAGATCGATGTCTTCAAAGATATGTTTCGGCGTCCATGGAATGAAAATGTCGGGCTGAAGCCCCTTCCCCCTCGTCCCTTCCCCGCGGTCGATCGCCTTGCTTCGCGAGGTGGGATAATGCAAAACATATTCTCCAAAGTCGAAATATGTAAGGTTGGCATAATCGTTGACTCCCATTGTGGGACGGCCGATTACCGTCACTTTTTGCAAACGAGAAGCGATCTCCACGAAACTTTCCGCCGAAGAAGCGCAATTATAATCGGTAAGCACAACGACCTTTTCGGGAGAGCGCCTGCCGCTTGTCGGGAACAAAAATTCATCGGGTTTTGCAGGTAAAAAACCTTTTCCTTTGTTTTTTGTCTGTTCTTCTATTCGCTCGATGAGATACCCCCGAACTTCGTCGGAAGTGCTGCTTTCGAGATACTCTTTATAGAGCTTAATTCGTCCGTCTGCATTCCGCTCGGTATATAGGATATCATCTTCTCCCGTAAAGATCGGCTTGCCGCACTTAATATCGTCCTCGGCAAGCAAAAATTTCAGAAGCGGCAAAAATACGGTATCGCTCCCGCCGCAGTTGTTCCTTAAATCTATGATAAGATTTTTGGTGCAAGTTATATCTTTTGAGGCATAATTCGCGATTGACGAAATATCTCCTTCGTCAAAGAAATTGGTGAGTTTTATGTAGTAACAATCCTGATTGAGAAACTTGCATACGCAAGAAGGTTCTCCAATCCCCCTCTCGACATCTGTCCGAACGGAGTAATCGATTGTCTTTTCGGAACGAACGGTAATTACGTCGGCACTTGCTATGACGGTTTCCCAGCGTTCACCTTGGCGGTCGGGCAGATCGCTTTTGAAAAACTCGGGGAACTTTTCGGCAGTTTTTTCGATCGACTGCCCGTCAACGGCGACAATCTCATCCCCCTTTGAAAGGGGTAGATTTTCTTCCGCATGGGTAATGAAAAGGCTGTTTTCATATCTTCTGACATGAAAGCCGATATAACTTGAAAGCTGTTTCTTATAAAAATAGAGATGCCCCCACACTTGGAAAGTCGCTAAATATCGATCTACCGCAAACAGGAAGTCCTTTTCGGACATATCCTCTGTGATTTGGGATAGAAAGAATTTTGGGTCGCCGCCCTTCAGATCTTTGCAGAAAGAGGCGTCTTTTTGACAAATGTCGATGATCGTTTTTGCAATTTCCGCTTTCGTCATGATCTCCTCCGCAAAATTTCTTATGTTCGCTATCATGATACCATATTGGGGAAAGAAAATCAAGCGGACGAGGATGAAGGAAGAGCTGCTCCCTTTGAAAGGGAGCAGCTGTCACTGCAGGCAACTAATGCGGGTTGGCTTCCAAATCGTCATTCCGAGCAACGCCGAGGAATCACCTTATTATAATGTGGTGATGCTTCGACTTCGCTACTTCGCGCAGAGCGCTCGTGCCGCGCTTCGTGCAATCAAAATGCGCGCGGGGCAGCATGACGTATTCCGAGCGTTGCGCGCGGGGCGAATCCCATTCTTGGGAATTCTCGCTCCTCTTTTATATCACGAAAAGAGCGCCCAAAAGGGTGTATTCCATAGGGAATCAAGAAAAAACTTAATTTTATATCGGAATACACCTTTGGGCGAGTCAAATTAAAGAAGTCAAGAGTTTTCTCTTGACTTCTTTAATTTGACTGCAAGAAGTATAGTGTTTTTAATCATTATTTTAAAACTTTAACCAACTATGCTTGTTAAGCATTATGCATATTGTATTATTTCCATGTGCCTCATCGTGTCCATATCTTCAAAGATATAGGTATATTTGTTTCCGTTCTTATGTTGCGAAATAAAAGTCAAAGGCTTGTCGATTACAGGCCATTCTGGCTCTTGAATCCATTTTGGTTTGTTCTTCCCTTTACACAAAAACGAAATTTTTATCATTTTTTTTATTTGTTTCTTTTTCCGATCTGCATTTAGTGAAACAGGGAGCGTTGAAACAAACGAATCAATATATTCTTCAGCATCGTTACCACCGACATAATCTGGTACGACATCCATAAGTAACTGAAAACGTTTTCGATAGTAATCATTGTATTCAAATCTATAGCCATTAAGTGTTACTATCTTATATATAAAATCATATAATCCGCTTTTTCCCGATGGTGTGACGCCATTGGAAAATCGCCGTTGAAGCATAAGCATCAAATTAAAACCGTGCGTGCGCAACGACAACATGTAGGGAAAACTTTCCCATTTTCTGCTTGCCTGTGTTTCCGCAGTCGGTAGATACTCACTTATCTCATTCTGCAGGTCTTTGTCGTTTAATATTGACTGCACAAATGTTTTAGTATCGATTTTTATCGTTAAGTAATCTTCAATGATTGCGTTCATAAAACCCTCCTAGAAAAAGATATCGAGTAGGTTAATTTCCTTAAGAAAATCCATCAAATCCTGTGCCGTAAAACCAACATAACCTTTTGCTTGATGGAAAGCGGTATGTGTTGCCTTATCTAGTGGAATAATGTTGGACATGTTGTTATTTATGCCTTCTATATGATGCAGTTCAAGGTGCCTATTAAAGGAATCTAGCGGTGCTTTTCCTTTTGACATCAACGCCAAGTTATCATCTGTAAGTTCATACAACTTCCCAGCATACTTTTGCAATTTAGATTCTTCTTGCCAAAAGTTACTTCTCGTTTTTTTCCACTCGGACCCTTGGTGTTTGCAACTGTTATGGACGAGTACACTTGAGTCATCAACCAGATAGTTGTTGTTATCGGCAACATGAAAATTATAGACTGGGATTTCCGAAGTCAAACAAATTTCCTCAATCGACGTGACAAAAAGCTCACCATTAATTGATAAGAGTTCATCACCCGCCTTTAGCTGTCCCGCAGAGATGTAAGCATTGGAAGAGAGTACATAATATGGATGTGTTGCCGTGGAGAGAATGCTATCACCATTTGAAAAATTAACACGAACCAAGCTATTTGTATAGTTTGTATATGTTTCGAGGACAGGCTTCCACTCCATTTTATTAGCATAAATATTGTAAGAGGCGACCAACGTACCGACAGTTACGAGTTCGATTGGCAAATAACCTTTCTGCGTTAGAACTTGTGTTCCCGCTGGAAAGCATGAGGAAAACAATCCGTGCATGAGCATGGAAGTCAATGCGCCCGTGGTAGCTGATACGAGGATGTCTTCCCAACTTCCGCCGTCCACGGCAGTGAGCGCAGCACTTGTCAATCCCCCAACTGCACCTGCAGCGATATATCCTAGCGTACCAGCGCAAGGAACCATGGCACCAAGTGCACCAGAAATTGCCATAATTCCGACTTTTGCCCAATTCACTTCTGAAAACTTCTTTCCGCCTAATACAGTTTGGCTAAAGTATTCTATGCCTGCTCCAAGCACTCCCGCCGCAATGACACCTCCAGCAGGCCCAAGGAATGTAATACTTACGATGGCTAATGCCCCAGCCCCGACCAAAACCAACGCATCAACAAGCCAATCAAAAATACTCTTGTATTGAGTAACGGGAATAGGAGGCAAATCTTTCAGCGTAATAGAACCATCCTCATTGAAATGGATGTACTGTTTTGCGCTATCAAATTCAATTCCATTCAATGTATCAAATGAGTAACCGTTTAACGTATCACCTTGGGCTAAAATGCCATATAGCGCATTTAACGTATCGACAGACAAGAAGGAGATGGTGATTGTTTGAATCGCATAGCCTTTCGACTGCTGTTCCGCGATAACATTGTAAAGATTTGTTTTAATTGCTTCATAGTCTATTTCTTCTGTTAGTGGGATATATCCTATTGGAGAGGAGTCGATATCATCAAAGGGGACATAGATGACATCTTGTTTGTCATAGTCGTAAATAGTCCCAAGCGATAAATCATAGTTCTCTGGCTTATTCTCAAGTGCTTTAATATCAACTTTTCCGTTTTCGACTACATATATAACATATGTATTGTTTACAACAAAGTGCCCAGCAGGGATTCCATTTTCGATGCAGGCCAATACATATCCATAGGATTCATCAACAATATCCTCGGCATTTTCATCTACGGGTTGGACGATTAACAAATCGTCGGTTCCACTAATCGATTCATCGATGGAGAAAGCTAAAAAGCCAGTAGAAACATATATCTTTTCATCGTTTTCGAACTTAATAGCATCTTCATAATCAGTATAAGCAATGCCGTATTCATCACCACGCGAAGTCGTGATATAGCCATTAAAAACTTCATATCCATAAGACATCAAATCTAAAGAGATTGATGCATATGTGTAAGAAAGAATTTCACGATCTACGTTTTCGGGCAAAACAATTTCTACGCCCTTACTTTCGTCGGGGATAACTGGAGGATCAACCTTTGGAGGGTCATCCTCTCCCGCTTCAGGATTATGCGGCGTATCATTACCAGGTTCAGAAACACTAGGCTCCTCTATGGTGATGTCTGGCTTTTGTCCCTCATTACGATTTTCATTCTTGGAATTGCACGCTGTAAGTATAAATGTGCAAGACAGTACAAGTGTCAAAAGGAGAGCCGTGATTTTAGTTAAGCGTCTTTTCATAATATTTCCTCCCTAGTCCACCACGATGGTGAATTGATAATTTCTTCCAAACCGATCCTCGACCTTTATTAGATAAGTTCCTGTTTGGTCAAATGTCACATTGGATAGTCTTGCAATATCGATAGGAGTTTCGCTACGATTATAGGTCACACAGATTAGCCCGTGTGTGTCAAATGCATCTTTCGCTGACACAAGTGTGAATCCACCTTTGCACCTGTAGACCTCTCCATTTTGATTGTAGGAAATTTTTTCGGATTGTGCCCCTAGTAACAAATCAACAACCATTTCAGTCGGCTCGCTTTGATTGATGTAGACTCCGGTATATTGTGTCGTAACGCCAAACGCAGATGTCTCCACCACTGTATAGATACCCGTTTTTGCTCCGAGCTTTATCAGTTGCTCTCCAACAGGAATATCATATGCAATTTCATACTCTGTTCCATCTATAGAAATGAGTTTCACCGAATAGCTGTCGAGCGGCATAGAAACGAATGTAAAATTATTTAGAAAGCCCTGTCGTGCCGTCAGTGCATCGCGTTCTGCCTTATTCAAGGCGACTATAGGTGCGGCATTTTTAGCATCGCCGTTGAACGCTTCTTCGCCCAAGTAATAAACATAGCCTTTATTACTTATAATACCTGCTGTATCTGTACCAACCATGGAAATCAAATTTGAGTGCGAAAAATAATTCAGTTTAACATTTTCTTTTGCAACACGATACATCTCTTCAAAAACTTCAAATTCACTCAGCGGGGCATTGGGGCTCTTTGCATTTAAGTATCTAAACATGCCATTATCTAATCGGTATGCATATTCCTTTTGAATCCGAAGTGAAAAATCTAGCGCCGCGCTATATGTCGAAAAAGCATACCTGAGGACACCCTGTTTTTCAACCGCATTTTCGTTCTCATCAATATAAGTATAGGGTCCACGGGGCATATCCACGCTATAGTAAACGGGTATTAGGTCATACGTCTCATGTGTAAGAGAGAAAAGTTGTTTATTGATTTCGGGTCCAATCGAATGATCCACTACCCAGAAGTTTGCACTAAAATGGGTGATATCGCCATCGTTATTGCACGTCGCGAGATTAACGCAATAAAAACCAGGAATCTGAAGCGGAATGGATACCGTTGACTTTTGTGCGGGCACCTCTATCGATCCTGCTCCGTCCAGTCCCTCATAAGTTATAGTCCCTATCAAAGATGATAGCCGTGCAGTCGATTTAATGTTTATTGAGCAACCTTTCAAATAAACAGGCACCTTCGCCCATCCGTAAGTAGTATCTAGACCAATATCCTCTAAATATTCGTTAGAGCCAGCAAAAAATCTTATCCCTTGAATCATTGCATCCTCGTTCGGGATAGAAGCAAATGGTACACCAAAATATGCCTTAGTTATGTCATCTGAACATACATATACCGTGATAATCTTTTGCGTCCCAAATCTAGAGGTCGCTCTTATCTTATAACACCCACTCGCAGTTGTCGAATAGCCAGAAAAAACTGTTGTAAATTTCTCGTCGTCCTTGGCGACTTCTATTTTATATCCGCTTGACGGGAATAACGATTCAATCTTGAACCCCGTTGTGGTCTGGGCGCCATCAGTTAAAGT
This sequence comes from uncultured Clostridia bacterium, assembly GCA_947598205.1. Taxonomy (GTDB): domain Bacteria; phylum Bacillota; class Clostridia; order Christensenellales; family Borkfalkiaceae; genus Gallimonas. Next base: position 5,712 of record CANQFB010000002.1, on the reverse strand, counting down.
TTCGGCTTTTTTCAAATCTTCTTGAGAAAAGCCTTCACATTCGTAGTTTTGCGAATTTGCCGGAGTGAGGTTCTTTACGGATATAACGCCAAAATCAGATCCATCGCTAAAGCCGTCTACAGATACAAAAAATGTATCCGAAATCTCTTTTACATTTTTATATTCGTAATGATCAACATCGTGTCCCCACCACAAAAAATCTCTTTGCCATGTCGTCCAATGGCAATATATCTCAAACAGGTATGACACCCTCACATAAACTCCGCTAGAAACCCGGAATCCAGATATCTCCCAGACATCAGACTCCATATCAGACGTAAAGCTAAACATTCGGTATTTTTCCCAAGTTGAATTATCATCCGACAATTCAATTACCACTGCCCCAAGACCAACCTCGTGGTTTTCTCCATTGTCCGATGTCGTTTGAAATGTATATGTGTCACTAGATAACATCCAGTCTAATTGAGTTCCTCCGCTATTACTCATTTTTCCAAGCGGAAGATTACGTGTCCAATTGGCATATATTGAATTGGAATAATTGAAGCTAGTATCAATATAAAATTTGGAATCAAAAGGTATACTAAAAGCCATAATATCGTTATATTTAGTCTTTTGTACCCCATCCCCATGCACACCAATACTAACTATATCAGAAATGCGCGACTGGCTTGAGTCATCGAGGGGACTTAAAAATCTCCAACGCTCATCAGCGGTGGATTCGTAACCTGAATTGTCATCCATAATATATGTACGAGTGTTGACACCAAAATCTCCCGCAACAGGCATAAGCTTCCATTTGCTGCTATTCGCCCCCGTGTTCGTTAGTAACCGAATGGTGTTATGCCCATTTATTTGAGCAGAGCCAATCCCAATAACAAACTGTGTGTCTGCTGCCAGTTCAATTTGTACCGTCTTTCCGCCGTCGTTTGTTTTGACATACCATCGCTGAGCAGCATTGCCCTTGCTATCTCCATCTTGGTTATAGAACCAGATTGGTTGATTATTAGCAAAAATTCCGTTTTGCACATCAATTCGACCGTTATTGTCAATTGCTGATGTGATTGCATATACGGTTTTCCCGCCAACAACCTCCAACGGCATGAAAGAAAAGCGATGGTTTGCCTGCGGTACGGAAGATTGATCGTATACTATAAGATAGGGAGCGTTTGAATCTTTAGTGGATGTAGCTCCTCCTACAATATCAAACTCCTTACCTTTAAAATTCGGGTCGGCCGATTGGATTGTATAACTTCCGGAAAGATCATTCATATAAGTCCAGTTCTCAGTGGCATATACAATCTTTTTATCAAATACCAAAGTTCCGATAAGTGCTACTATGCTGAAAGTCAAACACAGTGTTAACGTCGCCAAGATTCCCTTTTTCACTAAATCGTTTTTCATGTGCTGTTCTCCTTGAAAAGATTGGGCTATGCCATATTGACACAATCATTATATTTCACTGGCTAACTCATGTCAATGTAGCAAATATGTAGCGAAAAACAAATTTACTGTAGTTGACCGTATTGTTGTGGTTGGCTATATTAAATAAATTTTAAAATCTCAAGCAAAGATTCACAGTGAACAATACAGTCATCCCAGATGGCTTTGTTGAACATATTTGTGTTTTTTGGATTGATTGCAAGTGTACGAGCGCCTGAAGTATGCGCCCATTCATCGTTTAATGAATTACCTATAAATAAAATTTGATTGGGGTCTATCTTCATGTCGGTCGCAATATTTGTGATGCGGGCCGCTTTGCCTTCAAAATCATAAGCAGTTCCTATTATGTGAGAAAGATAACCATCTTCATCAAAATCGAAGGTGTTTGCATCAATACCCCCTGATACATATTCTACGAGCCCAGCAAGACATCGACGAATTATGTATTTGATAGAGCCAGAAACAATGTATACTTGAATGCCCCGACGATCAAGCTCCAAAAACACTTTATCAATATCTTGGATAAGCTGCGTACTTTCAATTAGCGGCACCAATTGGTCTCTATGTAAATGTTTAGCCTTAAATTTTTCTTCGGTAAATAAACACCACTGTTCATGTGTGATTTCGCCATTACTGAATTTTAAATGAAGATTTATACATTCATCAACCGAATATCCTAGCATGGTCCAAATGGATTCCCATGTTGTCCTAACTTTATTCGTAGTTGTCAGTGTTCCATCAAAATCAAAAACGACCGCTTCCGTTCTTGCGTAAGAACGAGATACGCCGTGTACCGTTAATGTCTCAGTCTTTGAGATTACTTTGTTGGATATGAGCCTAGGTTGCGAGTAGGCAAATTCAATCGTTCTAACCGCCAAATCGATTATTGAATAATCTGTCCACTTAACTATAAATTCAGGGATAGTACAATGGTAATCGGATATTATTGATTTTAGATCTTCTACATATTTTTTCTTATCATAATAATCACCTGCATGTTTGTTGTCAAGGCAAATTTTTACAGCTTTTACCAAAGACTGAAATTCTATTTCTGCGCCTGGAGGATTTCTTGTCCGCCAAGATGAGACAGATGACTCTGTAAATTCATCATCTGCAGCATTACACAATGACTTTGCTTTTATGCCAAAGAAATCCATCGCATAACAAAACAATCTGCAAAAAAATATTTTATCATGTTTCGTCATAGTTTTTGTCATAAACATACCTCATGTTTTGCATCAACAATAACGCAAATGTCAGAGATTGTACAGTGAAGCCAATTGCAAATTTTTACAATTGTTTCCATGCTGACATATTCGTTTTTACTTAGTTTTGCTAGTGTTGCAGAGCTAATGCCAACTTCCGCAATCAAGTCCGTCTTTTTTTTATGTCTATCAATCAAAGTTTTCCATAACAGATTGTAGCTCACCATTATAAATCCCTCCTGCCAAAATTTTACACCATTTTACTTCATATGTCAACACTTCTAAAACAAATATTTAGTTTTCTAAAATATTGTGGGTGTAATGTTACTTTTAAAGGCGGGTTTCCCGCTTGTTGACGGTCGAAAGTGCGTTGTGGCACTTTCCTTATCCTGCTTCCCCATTTCGGCAAATTTGCCACAGGTCAAATAAGAAATTTTGATGAAATTTTCGATTTAGGGGCTACGATTTTGCCCGAAAATCGCCCTTCTTAGTGAAGGGGTATTGCACGGCGATGTTCTCAGCGCGGGAAATACAAAAATTTTACGGTTTGATGTTGCATTTGCCGAAAAAATTCAACCATACCAAAGTGGGAGAAAAAATTTTTGCGATTCGATGTTGCAAACCGCAAAAAAATTCCGCCATACCAAAGTGAGGGGTATGAAGCGATGATTAAGCCGCAATCTGAAAACTTTGAGGTTGCGAACCTCAAAAAGATTCACCCATATAAAAGTGTGAAGCGAACGACTTCGCAACGGCAAGAAAACTTTAATGTTACATCTGCCGTAAAAGTTCACCCATATAAAAATGACGAGAAAAGCGTATCAAATGCGAAATAATTCCGCCATACCAAAGTGGGAGAAAAAAATTCGTGTGAACAATTACACCAAAATGTTCCCCATACCATAGTAGAAGGTGATTCAAATGCGGGATTTTTGACTTCCGCCACAGTCAGTAAACAGCGGCGAACTACAAATTTTAGGAGGTAATATGGAAGGAAAAACACAACTCACAAAATTCACGTTCTATGACTTGTATGCGGAACTTATGGATACGCTTACGGACGAAGAACGCGGCAAACTGCTTCGCGCCATGTGCGCGTATGCGTTTGAGGACACGCCGCCCACGTTCACGGATAAGAAACTCGTCTATCTTTGGGGGAACATTGTAGACACCCTCTGCGTGGACAAAGAAGCGCAAGAAAGCGGGCGAACACCGAAGGGTTTGAACAGGCAGATGAAGCACTTTATGTTCCACCGAAACTTCTATGAGGCGTTGCCTCTCATGGATGACAAGCAAGCGGGACAGTTTATAAGAGCGGTCTACAATTATGCTTTGAACGAGCAAGAACCGCTCAAACTTATATCCCCCGTGGACACCTATTACAAACTCGCAAAACGGAAGTTACAGCTTTCCAAAACACGCAGTAAGGTTGGGAAGATCGGCGGGAACGCGCCGCGCGTAAAGGTTACGGACGAACAGATCAACGAACAGACAAAGAGCGGCGTCGGCATCGACTTCGACGAGTTTATGCGCTTGCATCCGCATATCCAAAACGACTTGTACGCTTCGCGGAAATCGCTTTTGAATGGCGTAGATTGGGTATGGTTAGACATCGGCTTGGGGAAGAGCGAGGAATACCGAAACTGCTCGAGCCTCTACAAAGTCCTGTCCCATTACAATGAAATTACGAGGTCGTAACGACAAGCAAACGGAAAGCAAAAGTGGGACGGTTTTCGGAAAAAAGGGAAGCAGGATAAGGAAAGTGGGCAAATTCCCACTTTCGAGGTTTGGGGGCAAGCGGGAAACCCGCCTTCCCCTTTGGGACATTCAAAGACAACTACAGGAGGATAAATGAAGAAGAAAGAAACGGAAAAGAGCGCGGATCGCCATATCCGCATTACGGACATATCGCTATTGGAGCAGATAGACGAGATCATGCAGTACCCTGAGTACAACAACTTCAACAAAGTGATATGCTCGGCGCTGTTCTACGGACTCCCCGCTCTACGCAAAGAGTTAAGCGGAGAAGTGGAACTGCCGCCCGCGTCGAAAGAGCTTGAAGTATTCACGCAGGAAGGCGCGCCGCGAGAGTTCTGCAAACTGCTCATCCAACTCTTGAATGAAGTAAATCTGAACGCGACCATCAACAAGTCGATGCTCTCTTCGATCTTCAACGCCTGTGCGGACGAATTCGGCAAATCGTTTACGGAAGGTTGCTATGCGTGTACGCCCGATTATTTGGAGAACTATGAACTTGAAGGGCTGAAATTATTGGGCAAATAAAAATAGCGTAGATTCATAGCGCAAACTCCTTGACTCTTCGGCTGAGATAGTGTAAAATATATGTGTCGTATGAATACGATTGATATGTTTCACGGAGGTTATTATGGAAAAGAAACCGAGGTCTGTCAAGGACAAGCGTTATGAAGAGAAGCACAAAGCGGAGCGCAAAGCGAAAAACGCCACTTGGGGAACGAGCGTTCCCCGCGAGAAAGCGGAACAGATAAATGCTTTTCTCGAAAAGTATGGCTATACCAAAGTCCAACTGATCGAAGCAGGCTACAAAGCCTTGTTGGACGATGCCGCCGAACATGATCTATCACTCGGTAAGATTATGGACGGGTACGATGACTTCTTCCCCTCGGAATTGGAGGCGATGAAGAAAACCGAGTAACGACTTTACATATAAGGAGGAAACGCGATGGAAAGAGAACATAGTATTCAGCGCTATAAGGGCGAGGGATATTCCAAGCGCTCGAATAAGAATACTTGAACGAAAAGCAATTCAGTTATCAAAAGGAAATCGGGAACACGGTCTATACCGTGATCGTAAAAGAAAGTAACACAGCAAAAGAAACAATATGGAAAAAGCTCGAAAGAGCTATGATACGGGACTCGCTTGAAGGCTGTCATTCCAAAGGAGTAAATCTATGAAAAGACAACTTTCAACGCAACAATACAAGACCAATATCGGAGGTGCAAAGATCACAGCCCTCTACTGCCGTCTATCGAGGGACGACGAGAACGAGGGCGACAGCAACAGTATCGTAAATCAAAAAGCAATTCT
>CANQFB010000001.1 GCA_947598205.1 uncultured Clostridia bacterium | reverse complement strand
ATTATAGCAAACACGGGCCCCCCATGTCAAGAACTTGCATGAATTATTTCACACGGGCATGAAAAAACACCCGACTTGCGGGTGTTTTCCTTAAGAGCCATTTATGAGAAAAGATCGCTTCGCACATAGACGCTGCGAAGTTCTCCCTCCGCCGTCTCGAAAACCGTGATGAAGCCGTAAAGCCGCTCCTCGTCGCCGAGGGCGTTATAGGATGCGGCGGCCATGGCCGCCTTCTCGGCGGCGCGGAGGAAAGGCGTCCTGATGACGATGACGACGCCTTCCTTCATCCTGATGCGGAATGTGACAAAATTCAGATCCGTCGTGCCGAGATCGAGCTCGACGGAGACGACGTTGACGCGGACCTCGGGGAGGACCTTCGCAAATTCGCCCATGACGGTGAGAAGATCTGCGAAATATTCGCCCTCCGCTTCGCCCGTCTCCGCCACGGAGAGCGAGAACCCCTTGAGGAGAATATTCTGCCCGCCCGAGCGGTTGAGGGTATCTTGGTTGCCCTCCGTCAAAAATCTCCCCTCCTCGTCGAGGAAGGTAAAACTTCCGTCCTCCGCGCAAAAGGCGTATTCCTCCCTGCGTTCGGCGAGCGAGATCTCCACGGTGGCGGGAAACTTTTTGCCAAGGGAAAGGATGGAAAAGTGGGGATATTCTTTCACCGTCTTTTCGATCTCTCCGAGATCGAGGAAGGTCGTGCTCTTCCCGACGAAACGGTCGAGCTTTTGCTTGAGCTCCTCCGCATCGCGGTCTCCCTCTTCGGAGAACGTGGTGAAATCGGCGCGGACATAGGTCACCGTAAACACGGCATTGAGCCCCGCCGCGATCGCCGCCGCGAGAAGCAAGAGCGCGGCCAGCGTCGATAAGATCACTTTTGTTCTCGTCTTCATTCGTACTCCTTCCCAAGATCACACGCGTACGCGCTTGATCTTTGCGCCGAGATTTTTCAGATTTTCGCTCAAGCCCGAATAGCCCCTGTCGAGATGGGAAAGGTCGAGCACATCGCTCACCCCTTCCGCGCCGAGCGCCGCAATGACGAGGGCGGCACCGCCGCGCAGATCCCCGCAACTCACCGTCGCTCCGTGCAGGCGGGGGATGCCCCTTACGAAGGCGTTCCTGCCGTTGACTTCGATATCCGCGCCCATGCGCCTGAGTTCGGGCACATACTTGTAACGCGTCTCGAAGAGATTTTCCACGATGAGCGCGCATCCCTCCGCAGAGGCGTTGAGCGCCGTCGCCTGCGCTTGGAGATCGGTGGGAAAGCCCGGGAAGGGCATCGTCTCGATCCGCCTGTTGCACTTGAGGCGGCCGCAACTCGTTATCCTTATTTTATCATTTTTTGTATGGATTTTGCAACCGTTTTCGTGTAATTTATGTAAAAGTAATCCGAGGCAGTCGGGCCGAACGCCCTCCACCTCCACTTCGCCCCCGCAGACGGCGCAGGCGAGAAGGTACGTCCCTGCCTCGATGCGGTCTTTTATGGGGCGAAACTCCGCGCCGTGGAGTTTCTTCACGCCCTCGATCACGACGGTATCCGTCCCCGCACCGACGATCTTCGCTCCCATGGCGTTCAAAAAATTCTGGAGATCGACGATCTCCGGTTCCTTCGCCGCGCCCTCGATCGTCGTCCTCCCCTCCGCAAGGGCGGCCGCGAGGAGAATGTTCTCCGTCGCTCCCACGCTGGGAAAGTCGAGCACGATGTCCGCCCCCTTGAGGCGGTCGCACGCGCAGAGGATATACCCGTCCCGCTCTTCGATGCTCACGTCCATGCGCTTTAAGGCGTTGAGGTGAAGGTCGATGGGCCTCAGCCCGATGTCGCATCCCCCGGGATAGGCGCACGCCGCGCGGCGGAAGCGGGACAGGAGCGCGCCGAGCATGAAGACGGAGGAGCGGAGTTCCTTCGTCAAGGCAGACGAGATGCGGTGTTCGGTCGCATTCGCGCTGTCGATGACCGCGTTCTCCCCCTGAAAGAGGACTTCCGCGCCGATCTCGCGCAGGATCTGCGCCATACAGGCGACGTCAGAGATCATGGGCACGCCGCAGATCGTCACCCGCTGTTCCGTCAAAATAGAAGCGGCGAGGAGGGGCAAGACGGAATTCTTCGCGGATTGCGCGCGAAGTTCCCCGAAGAGTCTCCTCCCGCCGTCTATCACAAATTTATCCATAGGTCTCTCCTTATGTATTTCGGAAAATACGGAAAAACCCGAGAGGTCGGGCGTCCGTATTCTTTCTACTTCGTAGTATATCCTATGAATTTTTTCTTGCCGTTGTGCCTTGAGACGGCATAGACGAGCCCCATCCCCGCCATGGTCACGACGAGGGAGGTATTCCCCGCCGAGATGAGCGGGAGCGGCAGACCCGTCGGCGGGATACACCCGCTTACGACGAGGGCGTTCAAACAGGACTGGACCGCAAAGGCGAGCGTTATTCCCGCGGAGAGCATATAGCCGTAGAAATTATCGCATGCGTTGGCGATGCGCATCCCCCTGTAGACGATGAACCCGATGACGAAAAAGAGCAATAAGACCCCGAAAAAGCCCGTCTCTTCCGCGATGACGGAGAGAATAAAATCGCTCTCCGAGAAGGGAAGAAAGCGGTACTTTTGACGGGAGCGGAAGAGGCCCGTCCCGAAAAAATTCCCGTTTCCGAGGGCGTAGAGCGATTGGATGAGCTGGTAGCCCTCCTCCTGCGGGGAAGCCCACGGGTCCATAAAGGCGGAGAGGCGGCGCAGGCGGTAAGGCTCTGCGAGAATGAGCACGGGAACGAGAAAGATCACGGGGATGCAGATGATCGCGAGCGAAGATTTCTTGATGCCGCCGAGGAAGAGCATGCCCACCATGACCGCCCCCACGCACATCGTGACGGACATATTGGGTTCGAGCATGATGAGGACGCAGATCGCGATCCCCGCCCCGAGCACGGGCAAGATCCCCTTGAAGGTGCGGAGCCGCGCGGGATCTTTTGCGAAGTACCCCGCCGTAAAGAGGATGAACCCGTATTTGGCGAGCTCCGAAGGTTGCACGGTAAAACCGCCGAACCCGATCCAGCGCGTTGCGCCGTAGTTGGACTTCCCCACTCCCGGCACGAAGACGAGCGCGAGCAACACAAGGGAGAGGATGAGGGCGGGAAGACCGAATTTGCGGAGTTTTCTGTAGTCGAAGAAGGCGACGCCCGCCATGGCGGCAAGCCCGAGCACGAAGCCCACAAGCTGTTTTTTGAAGAAAAAGAAGGGATCTCCGTACTGCACCTGTGCGTTGTAACTGCTCGCCGAATACACCGCGACGAGCCCGTACGCCGCGAGGAGGACGACTGCGCCGAGAAAGAGAAGATCCCCCTTCCCGTTTTCCGCAAACGGCGCCGCGCGCTTCCCCCGCGCAAGGGGAAGCGCGGCCGCCTGCGCCCCGCTATTCGAGCTCTTCCGCCTCATCATCGCCCTCTTCTTCCTCCTTGGGCTCTTCCCTCTGCGCTTGCAGGCTCTCGCGCCGCAAGATCCCGAGCATCTCGACGAACCGCTCCCCGCGCTCCTCGTAGCTCTTGAAGGCGTCGAAGCTCGCCGAGGCGGGCGAAAGAAGGACGTTCTGCCCCCGCTTGGCCGTGAGATAGGCGACGCGCACCGCCATATCGAAGGGACGGCACAGGGTGACGGCGGTAAATCCGCGCTTGAGGGCGGCGCTCAAGATACGGAAGGCGTTTTCGCCATAGATGACGGCGTGCACGACGCCCGAATTTTTTACGGCGTCGAAGAGAGGTTCGTAGGAATATCCCTTATCCTTGCCGCCGAGAAGCAGGATGCTCTCCCCTTTCACGCTTGAGATCGCCTGCACGGCGGAATCGACGTTGGTCGCCTTGGAGTCGTCGATGAATGTCACGCCGCCCAATTCCCCCACGTTCTGCAGGCGGTGGCGGACGCCGCGGAAACTCTTGAAACCCGCCGCGATCGCCCCGTTGGGGACGCCGAAAAGCTTTGCGGCGCACATGGCCGCGAGGGCGTTCATGCGATTGTGGTTGCCGTCTACGGTGAGATCGTCCTCCGAACAGACCCTCTCCCCCTGATAACAGAAAAAGCCGTCGGCGACATATCCCCCCGCAACGCGTTCCTTCAGGGAGAACCAGACGACTTTCGCCTTGGTCTTCTCGGCAAAACCGCGCACGACGGGATCGTCATAGTTCAAGACGGCATATTCGCTCTCGGCGCAGTTTTTCAGAATGCGCGATTTGAGATAGATGTAATTTTCCAGCGTGTAATGGCGGTTGAGGTGGTCCTCCGTCACATTCAGAACGACGGCGACGTGCGGGCGGAGGGAATAGAGCGTTTCGAGCTGAAAGGAAGAGATCTCGGCGACGGCGATCCCGTCCGTCCCGAGTTCGGAAAGACAGGCGGTGAGCGGCCGCCCCACGTTCCCGCAGGCGATCGCCTTTTTCCCCGCCGCTTTGAAGACCCCCTCGAGCATGGTGACCGTCGTCGTCTTGCCGTTTGTCCCCGTCACCGCGATGCAGGGGCATGCGAGGGCGAGCGCGCCCAGCTCCGCCTCGCCGATGATGCGCTTGCCCGCGCGGCGGAAGGAAACGGGAAGCGGATGATCCACGGGGATGCCGGGGCTCAAGACGAGCACGTCGCAACGCCCGCTCTTCTCCTCGAGTTCATTCTTGGAGACGGTGATGCACCCGAGTTCCGCGAGGTTGTTCTGCGCCGCGCGGACGTTTTCATCGTCCACATCGTCATAGAGATAGACCTGCGCCCCTTTGGAGACGAGGTACTGCGCCGCCGAAACGCCCGAGCGGGAGAGCCCCGCAACCAGAAAGATCTGCCGTTCAAATAACATTCTTCAACTCCTTTCCCCGCAGATCTTGCGGGGATTCAGGCAAACGGAAGGAGAAGCGTCGCGCCGAGTACAGCCGTCAGAACGGCGTAGGTATAAGAGATCTTCGCCTCCGAATACCCTTTCTCCTGAAAGTGGTGATGGATCGGCGCCATGCGAAAGATCCGTTTGCCCGTTTTTTTATAGTATATTACTTGAAGAATGACGGATATGCTTGAAAGTACAAAGGCCGCGCCCGCAATGGGGATGACGAGCGCATTTCCCGTGAAGAGCGCGATGCTCGCCGCAAAACCTCCGAGGGAGAGAGAGCCCGTATCCCCCATGAATACGCTCGCGCGCGAAGTGTTGAAGATGAGATATGCCGCAAGCGCGCCCACGAGGCAAAAGCACAGCGAGGAGGAAGTTCCCCCGCCCTGCAAGAGGACGAGCGTCCCCAATGAGAGGAAGAAGAAGGCGCAGACGGAGCCCGCCAGCCCGTCGAGCCCGTCGGTGAGATTGACGGAATTGACCGTCGCGATAAAGACGAAGATGCCGAGCGGGAGCATCCCCCAGCCGATGTCGAAGGTGATCTTCGTATAGGGGACGGATAGGACGGTGAGACCTTCGAGGCAACAATAGACGCTCGCGACGACGGCCACCGCGAGTTGGAAGAGGGTCTTCTGATAGGGCCGAAGCCCCAAATTGTCGTGCCTGCGCTTCTTGAGCATGTCGTCGAGGAAGCCGACGAGCAGATACCCGAGCCCCACCGCGAGGGCGACGCGGAAGGGCTTGTCCCCAAAGCCGCAAAGGATGAGGGCGGAGACGGCGGCGGCGAGAATGAAGGCGAGCCCGCCCATCGTCGGCGTTCCGCCCTTGTCCTTATGTTCCTTCACATAGGAGAGAATGTTCTGCCCCGCACCGAGTTTTTTGAGAAGCGGGATCGCCGCCGCGCAAAGCGCGGCGGAGAGCGCAAACGAAAGCAAAAGACAGATGAGGGCGCCGCGCATTACAGCCTCTCCAAAAGAGAACGGACGACGTCCCGATCGTTGTAGGAGTATTTCACCCCCATGATCTCCTGCTCGTGCTCGCCGCCCTTCCCCGCGATGAGAAGGACGTCCCCCTCTTCGAGCATGGAGATGGCATATTTCGTCGCCTCCTCCCGCTCCTCGATCTCCGTATAGTCATCGGATACGCCGTCGAAACCGACGGCGATCTCCGCCATGATCGCGGCGGGATCTTCATAGCGGGGATTATCCGAGGTGATGACCGAAAAATCGGCGAGCTCTGCGGCGATCCGCCCCATCTTGGCCCTCTTCTTGCGGTCGCGGTTGCCTCCGCATCCGAAGAGCAGGATGAGCCTGTGCCCGCAGTGCGGACGGAGCGCCCCGAGGGATTTCTGCAACCCGTCGGGCGTGTGGGCGAAATCAATGAAGATCTCCCCGCCCGCGTGGCTTCCGACGCGCTCCAGCCTTCCCTCCACCGAAGTCTTCGAGAGCCCCTCGGCGATCTGTTCGGGGGTGGCGCCGAGTTTTTTCGCGGCGGCCGCCGCCGCGAGCGCGTTATAAACATTATGCCTGCCCGCCATGGAAAGCTCCGTCTCTATGAGCTCGTCCTCGAGATTGAGCAGAAGGCGGAACCCGCCGATGTCCTCGCTCTCGACGAGGGCAAAACAGTCGGCGGGCGTCTCGAGCCCGTAAGTCGTCGCAGGGATCTTCCCCTCCAGCTCGCGCGAAAAGGGATCGTCGCTGTTGAGGATGGCTTCGCGGCAACGTTCGGGCACGAAGAGCTTCTTCTTCGCCTCGCCGTATTTCTCCATATCGCCGAAGAAATCGAGGTGATCCTGCGTAAAATTGGTGAAGATCGCGAGCTCGAAGACGATCGGGCCCGTCTTTTTGAGCGCAAGGGCGTGCGCGGAGACCTCCATGACGACATACTCCGTCTTTGCCTCCGCCATATCGGCGAGCAGGGAAAAGAGCGCAACGGGATCGGGCGTCGTGAGGGCGGGAGGCAGGAATGTGCCGCCATACCGCGCGCCGAGCGTTCCGATCAGGCCTGCGCGCTTGCCCGCGGCGAGCAAGATATAGTAGAGCATGTGCGCCGTGGTCGTCTTGCCGTTCGTGCCCGTCACGCCGATGAGTTTCATCTTCCTCTCGGGATGGCCGTAGAAGGCCGCCGAGACGCGCGCCATCGCATCCCTGCCGTCCTTCACGATGAGCCGCGGGATAGAGAGTTCGAGGTCGTGCTCGCACAAAACTGCGGCGGCGCCCCGCGCCTCGGTCTGCGCGGCAAAGGCATGCGAATCGGAGGAAGTTCCGCGATAGCAGAAGAAGAGATCCCCCTCTCCCGCCACGCGGCTGTCGGTGCAAAGCGATCTGATTTCGGCGTCTCCGCCGGCCAAGACGCCGTTTACTTCTTTTGCGAGATCGGAAAGTTTCATAAGTTATCCCTCCACAGGCGGAATGTCCATGACATCGATGATCCCTTCAAAGATCTCTTTTGCACAGGGCGCCGCGACGGTAGATCCATAGTAGACCCCCTGCGGTTCGTCCACGATGATAAGCGCCAGATAGCGGGGCGCGTTTGCGGGAAAATAGCCGAGAAAGGAGGAGACGTATTTCCCCTGCGCGATGGCGCCGTTTTCATATTTTTGGGCGGTACCCGTCTTGCCCGCCACGCGGTATCCCTCTATGTAAGCATGTTTGCCGCTCCCGTCCCTTACGACCCCTTCGAGCATCTCCGAGAGCATGGCCGAAGCCTTTTCGCTCACCGTCCTTCCCACGAGGGGGGCGGCGATCTTCTCCCGCACGCTCCCGTCGTCGGAATAGAGTTCGGAAACGAGGCGGGGCGCATAGTAATAGCCTCCGTTTACGGCCGACGCCGCCGCGCAGGCGAGCTGGAGCGGGGTGACGGCGATGGACTGCCCGAAGCCGATGCGGGCGAAATCGCAGTCGCGCAAGGTGCTCTCGGGGAGCAACATGCCGATGGCCTCCCCCGAAAAATCCACTCCCGTCGCCCGCCCGAAGCGGAAGGCGGCGAGATAGTCGTAAAAGGTCTCCTTGCCGAGGGAGAGAGCGATGTCCACAAAACAGGGGTTGCAACTGTTGTTGAGCGCCTCGGCAAGCGTCTCGTTGGAATGTTTGCCGTTCTTATGGTCGCTCCAGCAACGGATGGTCGTGCCGTCGACGACGCGGGTGCGCGCGCTCGAGAAGATGTGTTGGGGAGAAAATGCCGCACGGTTGCCCTGCAAGTACTCCTCGATATTGGCCGCCGCGGTGAAGATCTTGAAGGTCGAACCGGGCTCGTACACGTCGGAGACGAGGCAGTTGCGCGAGAGCGCATTCAGCCGTTCCATATCGTCGCGCGGGATGTCGTTCAGGTCGTAGGAAGGAAGATTGACCATGGCGAGCACAGAAAAATTCTGCGGGTCGAGCACGATTGCACGGGCCGCGAGCGCACTGTGCTCCTCGAGCGCCCTCCCCATCACCTCCTCGGCGATGGCCTGTATGCGGTAATCCAAGGTGAGTTTGACGTTGAGCCCGTCCTTGGCGGGGAGATAGGCCGCCGTCGCCCCCTTGAGATCTACGCCGACCAGATCGGTATCGAACAGGATCTCCCCGTTTTCCCCCGCGAGATAGGCGTTATAATATCCCTCGACGCCCGTGGTGCCCGAGCGGTCGAAGGCGGTGAAGCCGATGACCTGCGAGGCGAGCGCCCCGTGGGGATAGACGCGCTCGTCGTTGCGGGCGTAGTAGACCCCCTTCATCTCCGTCTGTTCGATCTTCTCGACGAGCTCCTTCTCCGCGCTCCGCGCGATGACGATCTCCGATCTCGACCTGTCTGTCAACTTTTTATAGATCTCATCATAGGATGAGCCGAGGGCTTCGGCAAGCGTGTGCGCGCTCGCTTCGGCGTCTTCTACGGCGCTCGCACGGGCATAGACGCCGAATTTGGGGCGGTTGCCCGCGAGAAGTTCGCCGCTTCTGTCGACGATCTGCCCCCTCCCCGCATTGACGGGGATCTCACGCGTCCATTGGTCGAGGGCGAGATAGTGCAGTTCGTCCTCCCAAATTACCTGTATATAGAAGAATCTGCCGAGAAAAACCAAAAAAATAAAGGTTATCGCCGCGAGCACGGCAAATAACCTCTTTTGTAGAACAGAAAGCGAAAATTCTTTCTTTTTTATGGAATTGACCTCCGGGTGTCAGTTCTTGACCCAGCCCTGTTCCTCTGCCCATTGGGCGATGGCGTCGGGGTCGGTCACTTCTTGAAAGCGTTGCCGAAGCTCCTCCCGCTGCTCTTCAAGCTGTTGGATTTGGGCATTTTCTGCGTCGAGTTGCTTATCCATCGAACGGAGCACGCTCGTGTTGATGAAGATGACCGCGATCGCCACGAGAATGGCCGACATGACGACGAAGAGCGCGACCTTCAGTTTTGCGGGAAGCGCCGCAAAAAATCCGGGGTGCTTTGCCTCGACTTCCGCCTCCTCGTCGCGTGTGAGCATCGCCATGGTCGCAGGCGTGGGACGCGCGTCCTCCGATTCCTCGGCATGGGCGCGTACAGTGGCCGGAGCGGCCGCTTTTTGTGCCGCCGCGGCGGGGACGCTCATCACAAGTTCGCTTGCGGCCGGCGCATTGCCGTCCGCGAGGGTGCGCTGTCCCGCGGGAACGCGGTATGCGTTATAATCGCGGATACGCGCAGAGGCGTCCGCCGAAGGCGTAAAGACGGGCGCGGGCGCAGGCATGGGTGCGGGCGCGGGCGCCTGATAGGCGGGTTGCGCGCGTTCCTCCGTCTTGGGAGAAGCGCTGTCGAGCAACTTTCTGTAATTTTCGGCGATATGTTTTTGATGCTCTGCCTGTGCGGCGACGAATTCGGCCTGTTTCTCTATAATAGCGTCTGACATGACGATTTCTCCTTAATATCATATTCTCGGCGCCGCCCATTCATTCAAAGTTTCTCGGCGACCCTCAATTTCGCGCTCTTACTGCGCGGATTTATGGCGATCTCCTCTTCCGTTGCCGTGAGCGGCTTTTTGGTGAGGAGTTTGATTTCCTGTTTTTTCCCGCATACGCATACAGGGAAGCTCTTGGGGCAGGTGCACGCCGTCGAAAGGTCGCGCATCGCCTGTTTGACGATCCTGTCTTCCAGCGAATGGAAGGTGAGGATGCAAGCTCTTCCGCCCGTTTTCAGCCTTCTTATGAGCCCGATGACGCACTCTCTGAGCCCGTCGAGCTCGCCGTTCACCTCGATGCGGATGGCCTGAAACACCTTCCTTGCACATGCCGCCGAGCGGAATTTCGGGGGGATCCCCTCTTCGACGAGGGCTTCGAGACGCCCCGCCGTAACAATTCTCTCCCGTTCCCTCGCCCGCACGATCCCCCGTGCGATCGGGGAGGAAAAAGCCTCTTCCCCATACTCGCGGAAGATGCGGCGGAGCCGTTCTTCGGAGTAGGTATTAACAACTTCTTCTGCGGTGAGGCCGCTCCTGCGGTCCATCCGCATGTCGAGGGGCGCATCCTTCTTGCGGTAGGCAAAGCCCCTTTCTTCGTCGTCGATCTGATGGGACGAGACGCCGAAGTCGAGCAAAAATCCGTCGAGCGCCTCTACCCCCTCCTCATCGAGGACTGCGGCAAAGTTCCTGTAATCTGTCCTGTGGAGGGAGACCCTTCCTGCAAACGGAGCGAGCCGCCCCGTCGCCTCGGCGATCGCGTCGCCGTCCTTATCCGTTCCGATGAGCCTTATGGTGGGATCTTGTTTTAAGATCGCCTCGGAGTGGCCCGCGCCGCCCACCGTTCCGTCGAAATAGACGCCGTTCGGCTTGACCGCAAGCCCTTCGAGAACTTCTCGGAGAAGTACGGGAAGATGGTAGGCCATCTCAGAACCCGAGGATCTCGAACGCTTCGGAGACGGACATCTCCTTCTCGTCGGCAAGGAATTTCTCCTTCGCCCAGATCTCAATGAAGTCGCCCATACCGACGGTGACGACGTCCTTCACGATGCCCGCCTTTGTGCGGAGCGCCTGCGAAAGGACCGTCCTGCCCTGCCCGTCTTCTTCCACCTCTTCGATCTGGCTCAAGATCCTGCGCTTGGCAGAGAGCTTTTCGGGCTCGGCCGTCGTGATGGAGGAAAAACGCTCGAGCCTCGCCTGAAGAGCGGACTCGGGAAGCACGAAGATACATTTGTCGCCGTATGAAACAAAATAGAGCGCTTGCTTTTCAAAAGCGTTCTTGTATTTTGCAGGAATACGGATCCTGTTTTTGGCGTCAAGCGTATGGCTGACTTGTCCGCTCAAAAGCTTCATCTTGCATCTACCTTCGTGACGGTTCCCCGTGTTGATTTGATTATAGCATAAAGGTTGCCCACTGTCAACCACTCTGGAGAAAATTTTTGATAGATTTATGAAAATTTTTTCCGTTCAAATGGAACAAATGTTTGATAAAAAGATACATTTGTTCATTTTTCTGCAAGGTCCGACAAAAACGATCCTGTTTTTTGTTCCTTTTTTACATTTTTCAAACATTTGTATGGGCGGGGTCACGTGTGGCCGCTCGTGGTCAGCCGTCCCTGCCTGAAGCACCCCGAGGACCTGCAAAGCCGTCCCCTCTCCCCCGTCGAACACCTCTGCGCCGTAAAATTCGGCAATTTCCTTCCGATAGAAAGAATAATGCGTACAGCCTAAAACGACGGCGTCGTACCTTCCTCGGGGAAGATGCTCGCCGAGGTCGAGCGGCCTTTTGCGAAGAAGGCTCTCCTCGATTGCCCCCGCGAGGTCCTTTGCGGCATAGACTTCGATCTCGGCCGAAGGGTGGCGGGATATGAGTCTTCTGAGCCGCTCGCTCTCGGCCGTGCGGGGCGTGCAGAGGACGAGGATGCGGCGGTAACGCCCGGCCGCGGGCGCAACGGCGGGTTCCATTCCCACGATGGGAAAGGGAAATTTTTTCCGCATGCTCTCGAGGCAGACTGCGCTCGCGGTGTTGCATGCGAGGACGGCGACGTCGACCTTATGCCGCGCAAGGGCCTTCAACCCCCTCTCCGCCAGCGCCTCGATCTCCTTTGCCGTTCTGCTTCCGTAAGGGGCGTTGCAATTATCTCCAAAATAGAAAAAAGTTATCCCGCACGCCCTTTTTGCGCATTCCTTCAGCACATTGAGCCCGCCGAAGCCGCTGTCGAAGACGCCCACTTTCGGGCGATCTGATCCGAACATATCCCACCTCTTTGCAATTTTTATGAATTTTTTACCTTTATAAGCCGAAAAACAGTTTACAAGGGACGGATTTTATGTTAAAATAAGCAAGGTTATCAAGAAAGGTCATCAAAGGAGTAAATACCGTGCCCAACATCAAATCCGCGAAAAAGCGCGTTCTCGTCACCGAAAAGAAAACCTTGGAGAACAAGACGATCAAGTCCGCCCTCAAGACGCAGATCAAGAAGTTCCTTGCCGCCGTCAATGCGGGCGACAAAGCTCTTGCAGAAAAGCTCTATCCCGAGACGGTCTCCGCCATCGATTCCGCCGCTTCCAAGGGGATCCTTCACAAGAACAACGCCGCGAACAAGAAGGCCAAGCTCGCCAAAAAGCTCGCCTCGCTCGCCGCATAACCATCCGCAGTATGTTGCAGACGTCCCCTTTGAGGGGGCGTCTTTTTCTTTCCTCCCCTCCTCTATCTTATTCGGGAAGTAGCTTCGTCCGCGCATCTTCTTGAAAAGTTTATGAAAAGGATGCTCCCTCGGAAGCGTCCTTTATGGTTTCTTCATTCATTTATTTCCCCATCCCAATGAGTTGAAGCGGCGTATCCCCCGCCGAGACGGTGACGATCGGACGGAATCCGCGCAGATAGTAGTGTGCCTTGATCTCGGTATCTTCCACGGTGGCATGGAGCATGCAGATGCGTGCGCCGCCGAGCTCGTCCTCCAACTTTCCGTCTACAAAGAGACGGACACTGCGCGCCGCGATCTCGAACACGACGTCATGGGAGAGGAAACGGTAGAAATACTTCTTGCGCATTTTTTTGATCCAGACGATCTCCAAGACGATGACCGTCGTCACGACTACTATGAGAACGATCGATATGATGAGTGATGTCAAACCTTCTTCTGTCATTTCTGCCTCCTTCCACTATGGTCGGACTGAAGGGAAGATCCGCCCTTTCTCTTTCTGACGCAAGCCGTGAGCAGATACTCGATCTGCCCGTTCAGCGAGCGGAACTCCTCGTCCGCCCAGCGCAAAAGCTCCTGATAGAGCGACGGCGAGAGCCTGAGCGGGACCTGCTTTTTTGTCTTCTCATCCTTCATACCCATTCCCCCCGTGCATGTTCCCCGAAAGTCGCCGGGAAGCGGCGTGCCGTTTCCATCGATACCCAAAGATGTATTCAAAAATTCTTCCATGATGTTCCTTTATAAAATACGCTGGAGCTTTTAATAAATGGATCCCGTGCCGACGACGGGCTGGGCGTCGCGGTTGCCGCAGAGGACGACGAGAAGGTTGCTCACCATCTGCGCCTTGCGTTCGTCATCGAGTTCGACGACGTTCTCCTCAGAGAGCTTGTTGAGTGCCATCTCCACCATGGAGACGGCACCCTCCACGATCTTCTGTCTTGCCGCAATGATGGCGGACGCCTGCTGGCGTTGCAGCATGGCCGCCGCGATCTCGGGTGCGTAAGCGAGGTGGGAGATGCGTGCTTCCAATATCTCGATGCCTGCCATTTCGGTACGGTTCTGAAGTTCGGCGCGAAGCACCTCCGCGATCTCCTGCGCACTGCCGCGGAGGGAGGTCTCGTCCCCGTTTGTAGAGACGTCGTAGGGGTACTGCCGCGCGACCTGGCGGATGGCGGCATCGCACTGCGTCGAAAGATATGCCATGTAGTTCTCCACGTTGAAGACCGCCTTCGCCGTATTCGTGATGCGCCAGATGACGACGACGGAGATCTCGATGGGATTCCCCTCTTCGTCGTTGACCTTTTGCTTGTCGTTATTGAGCGTCATGGCCTTCAGGGAGAGCTTCCTTCCCCCCATCGAAAGACGGGCGGGGTTGACGGATGCGCAGAAGGGATTTACCCAGAAGAACCCATCCCGCTTGATGGTGCCGAAGTATTTCCCGAAGAGGGTGAAAACGTATGCCTCGTTGGGCTGTAAGAGCTTGAATCCTTTCGTAAGCACGTTCCCTGCGACAAAAAGCAGTGCGCCGAGCACCATGAGGGCGGCAAATGCCGCATTTTCATGGAGATGAAGATAGACCGCGCCCACGACAAAGAGCGCGATGCCGCCAAGAATGACTGCGATCACGACGGCGAGCATCGCCCAGCCGTTCTTTTCCCTCGCGGGCCTTTCGGTAATTTTATCAAAATCTTTCACTTGCATGATCGGCCTCCTTATGTGATATTATTTTGATATCATAATACTATCACCGCAGAGGGAAGTTGTCAAGCATTTTTTGAAAATTTTGGATGAAAAAACCCCTCGCTCGAGGGGAAAAGTATGCGGCATTTCCATCCGCGGACTTCGTATGGGGGGATCCTTCGGAGATAGGCCCACATGGACTGCGTTTTGTCTTGATCGGCTCAGGATGACGCAAGTTTCTTTAAGATCGCACGGCAGGCAAGGGAGCAATGCTCGTAGGTGAGCCCGCCTTGAAAATAAGCCGTGTAGGGTTTGCGGATGGGCGCGTCGGCGGAAAGCTCGATGCTCGCCCCCGCCACGAAGGTCCCTGCCGCCATGATGACCTTATCGTCGTAGCCGGGCATATCCCACGCCTCGAGTTTTACAAAACTATCGACGGGGGAGACCTCCTGCACCGATTGGATAAAATGGGTGAGCTCCCTTTCGGTGTTGAAGCGGATCGCGCGGGTAATATCCGCGGGATGCGCGCCGATCTTCGGGAAGTTCTCGAACCCGAGCTCCTCCATACATTTCCCGATGAGAAGCCCACCCTTCAGGGCCTGCGCGACGACGTGCGGCGCGAGGAAGAACCCCTGAAAGTACGGCAAATACCCATAGGCATAGGATCCGATCTCCCCGCCGACGGTGGGCGCGGTGAGGCGGCGGAGGCATTGTTCGATAAACAAGGCCTTGCCGGCGATATAGCCGCCCGTCGGGGCGAGCCCTCCACCGGGGTTCTTGATGAGACTTCCGACGATGATGTCTGCGCCGACTTCGCAAGGTTCGCGTTTTTCGACGAATTCCCCGTAACAATTATCGACGAAGATGCACCCCCCGAAGCCGCGGCCGCGCACAAAATCACACATCTTTCCGATCTCATCGACGGAGAAGGCGTCGCGGAGCTCATATCCCCGAGAGCGCTGGATATAGACCATGCGGAACTTTCCCTCTTCGAGGGCTTGGGCGACGGCCGCGAAATCGACCTTCCCCTCTTTGCCGAGCGGGACGACCTTATATCCCACGCCAAAATCTTTGAGAGAGCCGTTTCCCTCCCCCCAAATGACGCCTTGAATGGTATCGTAAGGTCTTCCCGTAATAAATAAAATATTGTCGCGCGGGCGCAAGACGCCGAAGAGCGCCACGGTAAGCGCATGCGTGCCCGAAAGAAGGGCGGGCGAGACGACGGCCGCCTCCGCCCCAAATGCGTGCGCGAAGACCTTTCCGAGTTTCTCTCTCCCCTCGTCGCCATAGCCGTAGCCCGTGGAGGGGTTGAAATGGCGGAGGGCGATCTCCTCTTCGCGGAAGGCGGTAAGCACCTTCTCCGTGTTGAAAAGCGCAACCTCGTCGATCTCTGAAAATTGCTCTTTTAAGCATTCCTCCGCCCTTCGGATCCTCTCTTCAATCTCCATAAATGCGTAAGACCTCCTCGGCGCATGCCTCGTTTTGTTTGGGCGCGATCCAATGCAAATTCGGCAGTTTCTTGAAGAAAGTTATCTGCCGTTTCGCGTAATTGCGCGTATTTTTCTCGATTATGTCTGACATAGTACTCTCGTTATTGCCGTTTTTCAGGCATTCGACCACTTCTTTATAGCCGATCCCCTGCATACATTGCGAATGTTCCCCGATCCCCCGTTGAAGGAGCCCCCGCACCTCTTCGACGAGCCCCGCCTCCATCATCTTCTTCGTGCGGACGGAAATGCGGGCGTAGAGTTCCTCCCGCGGGAAGTTCAACGCAAAGGCCTCATAGGGAAAACGAGGCAGCATCCCATCATGCTGTTCGGATTTCTTTTTGCCCGTAAGCTCGTAGATCTCGAGCGCGCGCACTACCCTCTTCACATCGTTCACATGCAGAATTCGCGCACTCTCGGGGTCTACTTCCTCCAACCTTCTGTGAAGGGCTTCCCTCCCCTCGACGCGCTCTATCTCCTCGTACTTTCTCCTGATCTCATCTGATGCGGGCGCGTTCCCGAAGGAACGGGAAAAGAGCAGGGCGTTCAGATAGAAGCCCGTTCCGCCGACGAGGATGGGCGTCTTCCCCCGCGCGAAGATCTCCCCGATGACGGGGAGCGCAAGCCGCTCAAAATCGCTCACGGAGAAATTTTCGCCCGCCTCCGCGACGTCGATCATATGATGCGGGACGCCCTGCCGCTCCTCCTCGGTCGGCTTCGCCGTGCCGATGTCGAGCCCTCGATAGACGAGAAAGGCGTCGCAGGAGACCACCTCCCCTCCGATCCTCTTCGCACATTCGACGGCGAGGGCGCTCTTCCCCGAGGCCGTAGGCCCGCAGATGACGAGAAGTTTTCTCATACGATGCGCTTGAAGAGCTTTTCCATCTCGCTCTTTTTGAGATGAACGGCGACGGGGCGGCCGTGCGGGCACTTGAGCCCCATATCCCCGTCCATGCGGGCGATGAGAGCCGCGGCCTCCTCTTCGGTGAGGAATTCCCCGCCCTTTACGGCGGCCTTACATGCCGCAGAGGCGAGCCTGTCCTTCAGAAGATCGCCGAGTTTGATGGCGCGGAGCGATTCCATTGTTGCGACGATCTCCCCGAAGAAGGCGTTCAGATCGATCCCCATAAGGTCGGAAGGGACGGCGGAGACCTTGATGGAATTTCCGCCGAACTCTTCCACCTCGAAGCCGATCTCCTCCAATATGGGGAGCTGTTTGCATATGAAGGCAAATTCGGGGCCGTTGAGCGTCACGACAAACGGAACGAGCATGGGCTGGGAGACGACCGTGCGGCTATCGAGCTTTTCGCGCAATTTATCATAGATCAGGCGTTCGTGCGCCGCATGCTGATCGACGATATAGGCGTCGTCCCCGCTCTCGTAAAAGAGATAAGTGCGGAAGAGTTCCCCCTTAAAACGGAGAGAACGCACGTCCACCTTCTGCTGTTTTTGCCGCTTTTCCTCCTCGAGGAGCATTCTCTTATTCTCTTCGTAGGCGTCCTCGGCGGGCTTTTGCGCCTCTTGTGCGGGCGCATTGACCTCAAAAGCTGCGGAGGGATCGGGAAAGATGCGGCGCGGAAGGTTGACCTTGGCCGCAACAGGCGGAATATCGAACTCAAGCTCCTTCTTCGCCTCGTCGTAAGACATGGCGGGAAGCGCTTCAAGCGTTTCCGATGCAGGCTTTTTTTCAAGCGGGATCGCCTCTTGCATGGGCGTCGGTTTGGGCGCGGGAACGCCCGCGAGATATTCGAGGGCGCGGGAATTTCCGTCGAGGACGGCCGAGACGACGGAATAGACGCTCCCATAGACGATCTGGTTATCCGCAAAACGGACGTCCGATTTGTTGGGCGTGACGTTCACGTCCACGATCTCGGGCGGGAGATCGAGAAAGAGCACATAGAAGGGATATTGCCTCTTCATGAGATAGCTTGCATAGGCGTTGGTGAGCGCGGCGGAGACCGTCTGGTTCACGACGTAGCGGCCGTTGACGAAGAGGCTCTGATAGGTGCGGTTGGGCTTGGAAAAGTTTTGGTCGCCGATAAATCCGCGCAGTCTGATCCCGTGCTTATCTGCATTGATCTCAAAGAGATTGCCCAAAATGCCCGCGCCATAGACGTTTGCGACCGCCGAGGAGAGCCCGTCGCCGTAGGAGCGGTATTTGATCTTTCCATTTGCGATGAACGTGAAAGAGATCTCGGGGCGGGAGAGGATGAAGCGCGCCATCATGTTGGCGACGTCCCCCTCTTCCTGTTGGTCCGATCTCAAAAATTTGAGGCGGGCGGGCGTATTGAAGAAGAGATCTTCCACCGTGACTTCCGTCCCCTTCGCCCCCGCCGCGGGCACAAGGTCTCCGAGCGCACCTCCGGTGCAGGAAAGCGAATAGGCATCGCCCTCTTCCGTCTTGGAGACGATCTTCATTCTGGAGACGGCCGCAATGGAGGCAATGGCCTCGCCGCGGAAGCCGAGCGTCGTCACGCCGAAGAGATCTTCCGCCGATGTGAGTTTGCTCGTCGCATGCGGGAGATAGGCCAAAGCCAGATCGTCCTTTTCGATCCCTCCGCCGTTGTCCGTCACGCGGATGAGTTTTTTGCCGCCGCACTCGATCTCCACGACGATCTCGCTCGCCCCCGCGTCGATGGCGTTTTCGGCGAGCTCTTTAACGACGGAATAGGGGCGGTCGACGACTTCCCCCGCCGCAATTTTATTGAACACTTCGCGCGGAAGCACATGGATCTTCATTTGACTTTCTCCTTCCACTCCGAGAGAATGGCGAGCGCCTGCATGGGCGTAAGCACATTGACGTCGATCTCCGCGAGCTCTTCTTTGAAGTTGAATTGTTCTTCCAAAGGGGTCTCCGTCTCTTTGTCCGTACCGACGCGGCGGGCCTCTCTCCGCTCGAGCGTCTTCAAAATAGCCTTGGCGCGATCGGTCACTTCGGCGGGAACGCCCGCCAGAGAGGCGACTTCGACGCCGAAACTGCGCGACGCGCCGCCCCGCATGATCTTGCGTAAAAATACGATGGAACCGCCGATCTCACGCACGCCGATCTTATAATTTTTCACGCCGCCGAGCTTGCCCTCGAGCTCCGTAAGTTCATGGTAATGGGTGGCGAAAAGCGTCTTTGCGCGCACCTGTTCATTCAAATATTCGACGACCGACCACGCGATGGAGAGCCCGTCGAAGGTGCTCGTGCCGCGGCCCACTTCGTCGAGAATGAGAAGGCTCCGCGCCGTCGCGTTCCGCAGAATATTTGCCACTTCCGTCATCTCCACCATAAAAGTGGAGCGGTCCAGGATCAGATTGTCGCTCGCGCCGATGCGGGTAAAGATGCGGTCGGTGAGCGGGATCTCGGCGCGCTTGGCAGGCACAAACGATCCGATATGCGCCATAAAGACGATGAGGGCGACCTGACGCAGGTATGTGGATTTGCCCGCCATGTTGGGACCTGTGACGATCATCGTCCTGTTCTCGCCGCCGTCCATCAGACAATCGTTGGGCACAAACCGTTCCTTGGAGACCTTCTCGACGACGGGGTGACGCCCCTCTTCGATGATGAGCGCTCCCTCGTCCTTCATCACGGGACGGACGAATTTGTTCTCCTTGGCCACGACGGCAAGCGAGGTGATGCAGTCGAGCAAGGCTACTGCGGAGGCGATCTGTTGGAAGACGGGAATGTTCCTCTCGAGGATCCCGAGGAGCTCCGAATAGAGCGTTTCCTGAAGCCGCGCAGCCTCCTCGTCTCCCCCCAAGATCTTATTTTCGAGCGCTTTCAGCTCCTCATTAACATACCGTTCGCCGTTCGCAAGCGTCTGTTTGCGCGTGTAGGTATAGGGAACGCGGTCCTTGAAGGAGTTGCTCACTTCGATATAATAGCCGAAGACGCGGTTATATCCCACCTTGAGGGTGCGGATGCCCGTCGCCTCCCGCTCCCGCGCCTCGAGCTGGGCGAGAAGGGTCTGGCTGTGCGCCTTTGCGTCGCGCAGTTCGTCGAGCCGCGCATTGTATCCCGCCTTGATATAGTTGCCCTCCCGAAGAGTCGTGGCGCGCGGGTCGATGGCGGAATCGAGAAGATCGCAGACCTTCTTCGTATCCACGAGGTCGCGATACACCTCCATGAGGAGACGGGAGGTAAAGCCCGTGAGGCGGAACTTGAGATTGGGCACGACGGAAAGGGATGCGGAGAGCGCAAGGCAATCGTTCGGCTGTAAATTCCCGTTGGAGATGCGCCCCGTGAGGCGTTCAATATCTTTTACTCCCCCGAGCATATCGTAGAGGCCCATACGGACGACGGTCGCCTTGTAGAGCTCGTCTACTGCGTCGAGCCGCTCTTCGATCTCCCCTCTGTCTGCGAGCGGGACGGTGAGAAGGGAGGCGAGCCGCCTTCCGCCCATGGGCGTCCTCGTCTTATCGAGAAGCCATAAAAGCGAGCCGTACTTCTTTCCGTCGGCGTTATTTTTGAGAATATCGAGATTGCGGACGGCCGTCGGATCGAGCTTCATCGTCTTGCATCCGTCCGAATATTTCAGTGTATTGATATTTTTCAGGGCATGCTTTTGCGTATCGCGCAAATATGCGAGCAGAGCCCCCGCCGCGAGGACGGCCGCAGAGTCTTCGGGCACGCCGAGTGCGTCCGTCGAGGAGACGGAGAGCTGATCTTTGAGCGATTTTACGGCGGCGTCCCTGCGGAATGCCCACGGGAGATAGCATGAGGGCGGAGGCAGGATGCGCTCCGTCTCGGGGCGTTCCTTCAGGGCGAAGAGCGCTCCGTCGTTGCAGATGATCTCGGCGACAGAGAG
Source organism: uncultured Clostridia bacterium (assembly GCA_947598205.1). Lineage (GTDB taxonomy): Bacteria > Bacillota > Clostridia > Christensenellales > Borkfalkiaceae > Gallimonas. The sequence goes on along the minus strand of CANQFB010000001.1, from coordinate 185,713 downwards.
GTTGATGAGGTCGGAGACGAGCTTTTCCGCGCTCTCCTCCTCGGAGGCGGAGAATTCCCCCGTCGTAATATCCGCCCATGCGAGGGCGAGCTTTTCCCCTTCTTTGACGGCGCAGGCAATATAGTTGCTCTTCTTCTCGTCGAGAAGCGAACCCTCGATGACCGTGCCCGCCGAGACGACGCGGATGACATCGCGGTCCACCATGCCTTTGGAGGCCTTGGGATCGGAGAGCTGTTCGCAGATGGCGACGCGCTGGCCGTTTTCGACGAGCTTCTGGATATAGGCGTCGACGGCGTGATAGGGAACGCCGCACATGGGCGCACGCTCTTTGAGGCCGCAATCCCTGCCCGTCAAGGTAAGGTCGAGGATGCGGCTCGCCTTTTCGGCGTCCTCGAAGAACATTTCATAGAAGTCCCCGAGGCGATAGAAGACGAGGCAATCGGGATATGCCTCCTTGATCTTCTGCCAATGTTCCATCATGGGAGAAAGTGCCATAGTTTTCCCGTCCTTCGTTATCGTAAGGGAGCTTCCACTCCGTAGAGAGAGATCCCGTTTGCTTCGACGACCGTGATCTTCACGAATTCGCCGATGCGGTCTCTGTCGCTTTTGAAGTACCCCATCCTGCCGTACTCGTCGCGGCCGAGGTACATCCCCTTCTTTTCATCGTAATCTTCGCAGAGGATCTCCACCGTCTTGCCCACATATTTTGCGCTCTTTTCGCGCGTCTTGGCGTTGACGAGGGCGATGAGCCGCCCGATGCGCTCCTTTGCGACGTCTTCGGGGACCCTCCCCTCCATCTCCGCCGCCTTGGTGCCCGTCCGCGGAGAATAGATGAAGGTGAACGCCGAGGAAAAATCGGCCTCTTCGACGAGGGAAAGCGTCTCTTCAAAGTCTTCCTCCGTCTCCGTAGGGAAGGCGACGATGAGATCGGTCGTCACCATGGCGTCGGGGATCTCCCGCCGAAGGAGCGCAAGGTCCTCGAGATATTTCTCCCGCGTATAGCGCCTGTTCATGAGCTTTAAGATGCGGTTGCTCCCCGCTTGCACGGGAAGATGCAGATGCTTGCAGATCTTTTGGTGCTTCTTCATGACGGCGACAAGTTCCTCCGTGAAGTCCTTGGGGTGGGACGTCATGAAGCGGACGCGGAATTTCCCCTCGATGGAGGCAACCCTGTCGAGAAGTTCAGGGAAGCTCGTCCCGTCCTCCCCGCGGTAAGAATCGACGTTCTGCCCGAGGAGGGTGATCTCCTTATAGCCGCCCGCGACGAGATCCTGCACTTCGCGCAAAATCTCCTCCGCGCGGCGGGAACGCTCCCTCCCGCGGACATAGGGCACGATGCAATAGGAACAGAAATTGTTGCACCCGTAGGTGATATTCACCCATGCGTTCGGATAGCTCGTACGCACGGGGGTGACGCCGTCCTCCGTCTCTTTCCGCTCTTCGAGGAGGGAGATGACCGCCTTCTTCTGTGCCCGTTTCTTCTCGATGAGGGCCCGAAGTTCGCACAAATTATGGGTACCGAAGAGAATATCGATGAAGGGAAATTTCTCCTTGAGGAGCTTCGCCTTGCCCTCTTCCTGCACCATGCACCCGCCGACGGCGATGAGAAGACCCTTCTTTTCTCTCTTTAATTTTTTGAGCGCGCCGATATTGCCGAAGGCGTGATTCTCGGCGTTTTCGCGGATACAACAGGTGTTGAAGACGATAATATCCGCCTCCTCCAAGGGGGCGCTTTCGGAATATCCAGTCTCCTTGAGAATGCCCGCGATCTTCTCCGACTCGTGCAAATTCATCTGACAGCCGTAAGTGACGATGTGGTATTTCATACGTTGAGTTTGGAAAAGACCTCCCCGATTTTTTCGCGGATGACGAGTTCGCATTTCCCGTCGAGCGGCGTCTCGCTCCGATTGATCAGGACGAGATGTTTCCCGCGGAAGAGATCGACAAATCCCGCCGCAGGATAGACGGTGAGAGATGTCCCCGCCACGATGAGAAGATCTGCCTCCTCGATCGCGCGCACAGCCCCTTCCACCGTTCCGCCGTCGAGCGGTTCGCCATAGAGAACGACGTCGGGCTTTATGAGCCCGCCGCAATCGCAATGCGGCACGCCCTCCCCCTCCGCGAGATAGCGCGCGGGATAAAACTTCCCGCAACGAAGGCAGTAATTCCTGTGGATACTGCCGTGGAGTTCATAGACCTTCTTGCTGCCCGCGGCCTGATGGAGCCCGTCGATGTTCTGCGTGACGACGGCAAGGAGCTTCCCCCTTTCCTCCAAGCGGGCGAGTTGGCGGTGGGCGGCGTTGGGCTTTGCGTCGAGCGGGAGCATCTTATCGCGGTAGAACCGATAAAATTCCTCGGTATGGCGATAGAAATATCCCGAGCTCAGGATCTCCTCGGGCGGGACGCTGTACTTCAAGCGGTAGAGCCCGTCTTCCGAGCGGAAGTCGGGGATGCCGCTCTCCGTCGAGACGCCCGCTCCCCCGAAGAAGACGATGCGGTTACTATTGTCGATAAGTTGTTGGAGTGTCATAGTTGATTTGTTTGCAATGAATGGGTCGACGCAAAATCTTATTGGCTTGTTCGGATTAAAGCGGCGCGCTTACCAAAAACGCGTTTTTGCTTCTTATTAGCTATTATAACATAGTAAGTTTATTTTTTCAAGAAAAGCGGACGCGCTTTGCGAAAAATTTTTATCATGCGGCAAATACTAAAACCGATGAAACGTACGCTTACCGCCCTCGGCATCCTCTTCGGGACGCTCCTCGCCCTCTTCCTCTTCGCCTTGTTTTATTATCTCGGCGTGACGAAGGGCATTTCGCTCGACGCAAAAAAACTCGTCCTCGAGACGGGCCGCATGGCCGTCTTCGATGCGGAGGAAAACCCGATCGAGGCGGCGTCCCTCGAGAAAGACGTTCCTTATGAGGAATTTCCCCCCTATCTTCCGAAGGCCTTTGTCGCCGTGGAAGACAAGCGGTTCTATTCCCACCACGGGTTCGATCTCCGCGGGATCGGCCGCGCCCTTCTCAAAAACATACGAAGTTTTTCCTTCCGCGAAGGGGCTTCCACCATCTCCCAGCAACTCATCAAGAACACCCATCTTTCAAGCGAAAAGACGCTCACCCGCAAACTTAAGGAATTCAAACTCACCCGCGCGCTCGAACGGCGTTATACGAAAAATGAGATCATGGAGCTCTATCTGAATTCCATCTATTTCGGGCACAGCGCGTTCGGGATCGGCAGCGCCGCAAGTTTTTATTTCGGAAAGAATCCATCCGCGCTTTCGCCCGCGGAGAGCGCCATGCTCGCCGCCCTCGTGCGCTCCCCCAACCGATATTCCCCCTTCAAAGATCCCCAAAAGTGCCTTGCGAGGCGGAATCTCGTCCTCTCCCTCATGAAGGAACAGGGCTATATCGGCGAAGAGGAGTATGCCGCCGCGCTCTCGGAGCCCCTTCCCGCGTCCCCCTCCGAAAAGAGGCGCGAGAGCTCCTATCTCTCCCTCGTCTATGATGAGCTCTCCGACCTGTTCCCCGGCGCCGGAACGGCCTATCTCGCGTCACTGCGCGTCTTTACGGCATACGATCCCGCCCTGCAAAGCGTCCTCGAGGAGGCGGATACGGGGAGCGACGTCTCCCTCTTTGTGCGTTCGGTGGAAGATAACGCCATAAAGGCCTACCATACGACGGCGGGCATGGTGAAGCGCCTTCCCGCCTCCACCATCAAGCCCCTCCTCATATACGGGCCTGCGATCGAAGAGGATTTCATCTCCCCCGCAACCGCCGTTCTCGACGAGCGGACAAATTTTTCGGGCTACATGCCCGACGACGCGGGCGGCGCGACGGGGGATTACATGAGCGTCCGCTACGCTCTCTCCCGTAGCGTGAATATCCCCGCCGTGAAGATCCTGAACTCTATGGGGGTGGATAGGGGCGCGGGCTATCTCGAAAAGATGGGAATGCCCGTTCCCGCGGAGGACCGCACCCTAGCCCTCGCGCTTGGCGGCATGCGGGAGGGATTTACCGTCAAACAGCTTGCAGACGGCTATGCGACCTTCTCAAAGGGGGGAATGTTCGCCCCCTCGGCGGCGATCCAGCGCGTCGAAGACGGCCGCGGAAGGACGCTCTACAAAAGAGATATGCCGTCGCGGCGGGTGTTTTCGGAGGAGACGTGCTTTTTGATGCGCGACATGCTGGAGACGGCCGCAAGAGAAGGGACGGCCAAGCGGCTCAAATCCCTCCCCTATTTCGTCGGCGCAAAGACGGGGACGGCCGAGGGCGAGAAGGGCAATCTCGATGCCTACACCATCGCCTTCACCTCGGAAGACGTCGTGGCCGTATGGGCGGGAAACCGCGATAATTCCCCCGTCGATGCGACGGGCGGAGGCGTCCCTGCCAACCTCGCAAAAAGGGCGCTCGAAACGCTCTATAGGGAGAGGACGCCGAAAGAGCTCCCCGTCCCCCGCGGCGTGGAGAAGCTCATGTGCGATAAGGAGACCTATAAAACGCGCCACACGCTCGTCCTCTCCGACCCCGTTGCACCGCCGATCGAAGGGTTCGAGGAGTGGTTCAAAGAGAGCGCCCGCCCAAAGGAGCAGAGCACGAAATATTCCCACCCCACGATAGAAACCCCCACAATATCCGTCAAAAACGGGTGTGTGACCATAAAACTATGTCAGGCAGAGTACTATTCATACCTCATAAAAAGAGAAAATCGCGGTGAAGTCACCACGATTTACGACGGCGCATATTGCCATGATATTTGCGATAATTCCGTGAGGGCGGGCGAGCGGTACCGCTACACCGTGATCCCCCTCTATAAGGGCCATGCGGGCGAACCCGTGGAGCTTCCGAGCGTACAGATCAAGGAGGCCTCCCCCTCTCTTCCCGAGGATTGGTGGCAGGATTAGAACTCGATCTTTTCCGCCGTCGCAAGCGCTTCTTCGACGAGCGCCTGAACGTTGAGCTTCCCCTCTTCCTCCTCGATAAAGGAGAGGGCGGGGCGGATGGCGGGATGCTCGGGCAGAAAGACGGTACAGCAATCCTCGAAGGGAAGGACCGAGGTCTCATAGGCGCCGATCTTGCGCGAACGCAGGATGATCTCCTCTTTATCGAAGCCGACGAGCGGACGCAGGACGGGCAGAGAGACAACGGCGTTCGACGAGGTGAGCCCTTCGATCGTCTGGCTTGCGACCTGCCCGAGGCTCTCCCCCGTGATGAGGCATTGCAGGCCGTGCTCCTTCGCGAACCTCTCGGCGATGCGGAACATAAATCTTCGGAGCAGGGTCACGTTGAGCTCGGCGGCGCACTTCGCATGGATCTCCTCCTGGATCTTCGTCACCTTCACCGTCGTGAGCCTTGTGACGAGGGTATAAGGGGAAAGGATCTTCGCAAGGGAGACGACCTTCTCCTTCGCCCCCTCGTTGGTATAGGGATAGCTATGGAAATGCAGAAGTTCCACCGTCATGCCCCGCTTGGCCATCATATATCCCGCAACGGGGGAATCGATCCCGCCCGAAATGAGCAAGAGCCCCTTTCCCGAAGTTCCGACGGGCATGCCGCCCGCCCCCTCTCCGAAGGCGCAGAAGACGAGCGCCGAGCCGTTTTCCCGCACGTCGACATAGACGGTGTGTTGCGGGGAATGCACGTCGACGCGAAGGGCGGGATAGGTCTCGATGAGCCTTCCGCCGATCTCTGCGCTGATCTCCATAGAATTGAGAGGGTATTGCTTATAGGCGCGGTGCGTTTCGACCTTGAACGTCCCTTCATGCGGCGCGACGAGCTTCGCCCCCTCGAAGATCTCCTCCATGGAACTGCCGATCAGGTAGCCTACGGAATAGGAATGCACGCCGAAGACCTTCGATATGCGCTCGGCGATCTCCTCGGTGCGCGTCTCCTCGAACTTCTCGATGAGCCATCTCCCGCTCGTACGGTGCAGTTCATGGCGGATGCCCCGAAGGCTTCTCTCGAGATTGTTGGCAAAGACATGCTCGAAAAAGCCCCTGTTTTTCCCTTTCAAATGGATCTCCGCATAGCGGATGATGATCACTCTTTCCATCTTACAGTTTTTCCTTAAATTCTTTTGCGGCCGCGTTCATCTCGTTTGCGGCAAAACAGATCTCTTCCTCCGCCGTCTCGGGCGAAAAGCTCACGCGGAGCACGCCGTCGAGCGTCTTTTCCCCGTATCCGCACGCCGTAAGGACGCGGCTGAAGCGGCGTTTGGAGGAACATGCGCTCCCCGTCCCCACGGCGATACCCCTCTCCCAGAGCATGCGGGAGAGAACTTCGCCGCGCGCCCCCTCCGCGCTCACCGTGAGAATGTAGGGCGAGCCCTCCGAAGGCGAAATCCGCATGAAGAGGCCGTGGTCGAGCATATCCCAAAGCATCTCGCGGTAGCGCTTTAGGCGTTTTCCATCCTCGGAAAGAGAAGAAAACTTCTTCTCCGCGGCGTAGGCGAAATCGAGAATGCCGAGGACGTTCTCCGTCCCGCTCCGTAAGTTCCCCTCCTGTCCGCCCCCGTGGATGAGGGGGGCGAGGGAGAAATTCTTTCTCTTGACGAGCGCCCCCGTGCCCTTGAGCGCGCCGATCTTATGGGCGCTGAAGGCATAGAGGTCGATCTCCTGTGTGAGGCGGACGAGGATCTTGCCGAAGCTCTGCACGCCGTCGCTCATAAAGACGCAACGAGGATTTTTGGCCTTTACGCGCCGCGCGATGGCCGCTATATCGTTGAGCGCCCCCGTCTCGTTGTTGACATGGATGACGGAAACGAGAGAAGTTTTCTCATCGACGAGCGAGAGAAGGGCGTCCGCATCGACGGCTCCATAGCGGTCGACAGGCGCAAAGCGCGTCTCCACGCCGCGGTTTTTGAGTTCGGCGAAGGCGCGTTCCACCGCCGCATGCTCTCCCGCCGTCGTCACGGCATTCCCCCGCCTCGCGGCCGAGAAGATCGCCTGATTATCGCTTTCCGTGCCGCCCGAAGTGAAGACAAGTTCAAATTTTGCGGGATCGGCGATGTAGGAGAGCAAATTCTCCCGCGCCTCCTTCAAACGGGCGGACACGGCAAAACCTCCGCCATAGCTCGCGGAGGGGTTGAAGTAATTTTCCGAGGCGAAACGCTGTGCACGCGCAAGCGCCTCTTCATCGGGCCGCGTCGTCGCGGCATTGTCGAGGTAGATCATAGCCGTTTACGAAAAGTAGAGTTTGAACTGCGAACAGAGCTCCCCGCCCGCATACGCCTCGAGTGTGGAACACATTTCCCCGTCGCTTCGGGTGAAGAGGAGCTCGTCCCCCTCCTTGACCTGTTTGATGTAAGCGATCTGGAAGGCGCTGATCCTGCGGGCCCGCAGTTCCTCCATCGTAAAGCAATCGAGGAAGAGATCGGGATAGCGGGCGTTGTTGACGTGAAGATAGTGATCGCAGTCGCTCGCGGCGGCATTATAGCGGCGCACCTCCTCCCCGTTCGTCTTCGGGATCTTCCATGCGGGAGGTTCTACCGCCTTCTCGTCGCGGTAAGGGCAGGAAAAATGCGCTTCCCCCAATTTTTCGGGCGTGAGAAGGGAGAAGGTCTTCAGATCGACGAGACACCAGCGGGAAGCCAGTGCGGCGGCCTCCTCCCCCTTTGCGTTGCGCACGCGGTAATCTCTCTCGAAGAATACATGGCGGGGCGGGAGCGGCCAAGTCTCCACTGTGAGCGCATCGCCGAGCAGAATGGGACGGCGGAAGGCGCAATAGGTATGTACGACGATAAATCCCAGCCCCTTCGGCTTGAGATCGTCGTAGCCGAACCCGAGTTCGTCCGCGCTCGCGCATGCGGCTTCCTGCGTGAGGGAAAGGAGCGACGAGAGCTTGATCTCGTCTTTGAAATCACAATCGGAATAGCGAAGCTCATGCTTCCCAATGTTTGCATAGACGCTCATATCTCCATGAGTATATCATGGAAAACGCGCGCTTGTCAACCGATTAAAGGGCATTCGCCCCCGAGGAGAGGAAAGTGAGCGTTCCTGCGGCGATGGCGGCCGCGATCTTTTCCTGATATTCTCTCCCGATGAGAAGAGCCTCATCCTGCGGGTTGGAGAGAAATCCGCATTCTACGATGACCGACGGGGTATCCGAGCAGTTCAGGACGAAATAGTCTCCCGCGAGCGCCGCCGTCTTCTTCACGCATTCCGGCATGGAGTTGAGGGAGGTCTGCACGAGGCAGGCGAGCGTCTTGGAGGCGTCGTTGTCCTCTCTGTAGAAGACCTGCGCCCCCCTTCTCGCGGGATCGGAGAAAAAATTCTGATGGACGGAGATCATGACGGAAGGCGCGTTTTTTTGAATGATCTCCGCGCGCTTCTGCATATCCCGCCGCTTATAGCCCGCCGTCGCCGCCTCGTATAGACCCGCCTCGGTCGGGCGGGTCTGCACCACAGAAAAGCCCGCCTCCTCAAACTCCCTCTGCAAGATACGGGCGATGGAGAGGTTGATGTCGCTCTCCTTGGTCCCCGTCGTTGTCCCCACGACGCCGCCGTCCACCCCGCCGTGGCCCGCGTCGATCACGACGGTGAGCCGAAGGGATTTTGCCGCGGCGCGCGAGAGCGCGAAAAAACAGAAGGCAAACGTTACGGCGACCGCAAGCGCAAGACAGGAAAATCCAAAGGCGATGCGATGTTTATAAAAAAAACTCATATGGTATTCTATGAGTTTTTTATCGGCTTATTCCTAAAATGACGCTTGACAACGGACTTCGTATAAGGGGATTCTCTCGCCCCTGCGGGGCTCGGAATGACGCGCTTGACACGTAATTGGGCTTACTCGCCCCTGCGGGGCTCGGAATGGCACGCTTGACGGCGGATATATTCGTCGATGGCCTTCGCGGCCCTTCTGCCCGCGCCCATGGCGAGAATGACGGTAGCGGACCCCGTCACGGCGTCCCCTCCCGCAAATACGCCTTCGAGCGATGTCCTCCCCGCCCCGTCGGCGCCGATCTCCCCGTGCGGACCCGTCTGAAGTCCGTCCGTCGTCCTTCCGAGGAGGGGATTGGGCGAAGTGCCGAGCGCCATGATGACGCAATCGGCTTCCAGCGTAAATTCACTCCCCGTCTTGGGCTTGGGGCGGCGTCTGCCGGACGCATCGGGTTCGCCGAGCGTCATCTCCACGCAACAAAGGCCGATCGCCGCATTTTCTCCGTCGGTCAAAACTTCGGTGGGATTGCATAAAAAGCGGAAGCGCACTCCCTCCTCTTCGGCATGCACGACTTCCTCGCGGCGGGCGGGAAGCTCGGCCGCGGAACGGCGGTAGACGACCGTCACCTCCGCCCCCATGCGCCTTGCACACCGCGCGGCGTCCATGGCGACGTTCCCCCCGCCGACGACGGCCACCTTTCTTGCGGGAAAGAGCGGGGTCTCCGCCCCTTCCTCATACGCCTTCATGAGGTTGATGCGCGTCAGATATTCATTTGCGGAAAAGACCCCCCGCGCATTCTCCCCGGGAATGCCCATGAACCGCGGAAGTCCCGCGCCCGTGCCGAGGAAGACGGCCTCGAACCCGTACTCTTTCATGAGTTCTTCCACGGAAAAGGATCTGCCGACGACGGCGTTCGTGACGATCTCAACGCCGCATGCACGCAACTCCTCCGTCTCGCGGCGAACGATCTCTTTGGGAAGACGGAATTCGGGAATGCCGTAGACGAGTACGCCGCCCGCGAGGTGAAGCGCCTCGAAGACGGTCACCTCATAGCCGAGCTCGGCGAGCTCCCCCGCACACGAGAGGCCCGCGGGGCCCGATCCGACGACGGCGACCTTGTGCCCGTTGGAAATTGTTTTTCGGGGGATGCAATCGTTTTTTTGCATATGGCGGTCGGCGATGAAGCGCTCGATATAGCCGATGCCGACGGGATCTCCCCTCTTCCCCCGCACGCACCTTCCTTCGCACTGCGTCTCCTGCGGGCACACCCTTCCCGAGACGGCGGGAAGGGCATTGGTGCGCCTGACGACTTCATACGCCTCTTCAAATTTCCCCTCTGCGACGAGAGCTAAAAAGTCGGGGATCATCACGCCGACGGGGCAGCCCTCCATACAGGGGCGCGCCTTACAATTCAAACAGCGGCGCGCCTCGCTTATTGCCGTCTCCTCATCGTATCCCAGCATGACCTCGCAAAAATTTGAGCACCTTTCTGAAGGATCTCTTGCGGGCATGGTATGCCTCTTTTCCGTCATATTTACATTTTGCATCTCATTTCACCTCCTTTTGGAAGAGGTTGCAATGACGCTCGCGCGCCATATTTTCAAAGGCGGAATAGGTGCGGAGCCGCCCCATCGCCTCGCCGAAATCGATGAGATGCGCATCGAAGTCGGGCCCGTCCACACAGGCAAATTTCATCTCGCCGCCCACCGTGAGCCTGCAACAGCCGCACATGCCCGTACCGTCGATCATGATGGGGTTCATGCTCGCGATCGTCTTCAGGCGGTAAGGCCGCGTCGCCTCCGCGACATATTTCATCATGGGAAGAGGCCCTACCGTAAATACGGCGTCGAAACGTTCCCCCGCCTCGAGCAGCCTATTCAAAGGGACGCAAACGTTGCCCTTTTCGCCCAAACTTCCGTCGTCCGTCGTAAGGATGAGCCGATCTGCGACCTCGGCAAATTCTCTCTGCAAAATGACAAGATCGCCCGTGCGGAAGCCCGCGATCGCGGTGACGCGCGCGCCCATCGCATGCAATCTCTTCGCGACGGGATAGGCGATGGCGCACCCAACGCCCCCGCCGATCACGGCCACGTTTGTAAGGCCCTCCACTTCCGTCGGATTTCCGAGCGGGCCCACGACGTCGGCGACGCATTCCCCCTCCCTTCTTTGGGCGAGGGCCATCGTCGCGCCACCGACGATCTGGAAGATGACGGAAACCGTCCCCCGTTCGCGGTCGAAATCCGCGATCGTGAGGGGGATGCGCTCCCCGCGCTCATCGGCGCGGAGGATGACAAACTGCCCTGCAAGCGCCTTCCTTGCCGCAAGAGGCGCCTCGATCTCCATGCGCACGAGGGAGGCGTTCAACTGTTCTCTTTTGAGGATTCGGTACATGGCCGTTCTCCTCCCCTTTCTTTTGAGGACATTATACAATAATCCCGAAGATTTTGTCAACGGCGAAAAATTATAAAATTTTTATCGGATATTTATTTAATTTTGTTGACAAATCGACAAAATCCGCGTATAATATATTTTGTTGACAAAATGAATGAATGTCGGCAAGAATATTATGGAGAGAAATGAAAATGGCAAATGTCAAGATCGTCACCGATTCCAACAGCGGGATCACACAGGCGGAAGCAAAAGAACTCGGGATCTACGTCATCCCCATGCCCTTCCTCATCGGCGGGGAGGAATATCTTGAGGACATCACTCTGACCCAACCCGGGTTCTACGAACTTTTGAAATCGAACGCGCAAGTCTCGACCTCGCAACCCGCCGCTCTGAACGTCACAGAACTTTGGGACAAGCTCCTCGAAGACGGCAGTGAGATCGTCCACATTCCCATGTCGAGCGGGCTTTCCGAATCTTGCCATACGGCGGAGCGCCTCGCCGCGGATTACGGCGGAAGGGTGCAGGTCGTCGATAACCAACGCATCTCCGTCACCCAGCGGCAGAGCGTCTATGATGCGATCGAACTTGCAAAGCGCGGCAAGAGCGCAAAAGAGATCAAGGAATATCTCATGAAGACCAAGTTCGACAGCAGTATCTATATCTCGCTTGCAACGCTGAAATATTTGAAAAAAGGCGGCCGCCTCACCCCCGCCGCGGCCCTCATCGGGACCATCCTCAAGATCAAGCCTGTGTTGCAGATCCAAGGGGAAAAGTTGGACGCCTTTAAAAAGGTGCAAACGTTGCGGCAGGCGAAGAACGTGATGATTGAGGCGATGAAGAACGACTTCGCCACCCGTTTCAAGGAATATGCCGAGGCGGGCGAAATGACCCTCCATATCGCGCATACCGATAGCGAGGCCGAGGCGATGATCTTCAAACAGGAAGTGGAAGCCGCCTTCCCCGACGTGCCCGTCGTCTTCGTCGATCCCCTTTCTCTCTCCGTCTCCTGCCATATCGGCCCCGGTGCGCTCGCCATCGCCAGCGCAAGGATCCTGAAGTAAAAACGATATTAAAATATCAGAAAAGAAAAGGCGCTTTCCGAAGGGAAAACGCTTTTTTGTTAAAATCCGCTCTTCTTTCTGCGGAAGAGCCCGCGCCGCCGCATTTCCACGAGATGATACTCCTGCTCCCGCTCGAAATCGTAGACGCAAGGGCTCTTGGGGGAGGCAAAGCGGAGCTTCCCGCCGATGTCGGCGGCCTCGGCAAACCCATAGGCGCACACGCACACGGGCACACCGTATAAAAAGGCGTGCGACCGCATGACGGTCTGTTCCAACCCGCCTTCAGGCTGTTCAAAGATGCAGATCGCAAGTTCCGCACCGCAGACGGAAAGCGTCTCGGCAACGCAAGGAAAGAAGAGATCTTCCGCGACGATGACGCCAAGTTTTCCCGCGCCCGTATCGTAGATCTTCACCCCTGCACCGCAACGGTATTCGCCGCCGTCGATGCGATACGCCATGTCCGAGACGCCCAAGATCCTCCCTCTCTCGGCGACGACCACCGATTTCCTCCTGATCCCGCGGGCATTGGTAAAACAGCCCGAAATAACGACGTTTTGTTCTTCGCGGGAAAGGACGGCGACATCTTCAAACAGGCTCGTCTCCCCCTTGAGTTCGCGCTCATAGCTCACATCGCCGAGCGCCTGAAAGGAAAAACAGAGGATGTCCGCCTTGCCGCCCGCGTAGTTTTCGGAATATTCGCCGAGCGTGCCCTTTGTCACAAAACATATGCGCATACATACCATTGTAGCGCGGGAGGAATATTTTTGTTACAAGTGCCGTGGGCTTACTTTCTCTTCTTTTTCACGGCATGGACGACGACGCCGAGGAGTCCCGCCACAACGGCCGCCGACCCGAAGGCGATCACGACATATCCCCAAACGGGGAATTTGCCCTTTCCGTCTCCCTCCTCTTCGGGATCGACGGAGGGATCGGAAGGATCGGAGGGATCGACCTCCGATTTCTCTTCGACCGTGAGGGTAAAGGAGAGTTTCGGAAGCGCCTCATAGTTTTCGGCGTCTTGCAAAGTGAAGGAGATCTCAACGGTGTATTCGCCCGCCTCGGTGGGCGCGCCCGAGAGCGTCACACCATCCCGCATATAGACGACAGTGGCCGTAACGCCTGCAGGAAGCCCCTCGATCAAGACCGCCTTTTCGCTTCCGTCATATTGCGCCTTATATGTTTTTCCGAGGGCGGAATAGGAGATCTCTTCCCCGTCGATGACGAATTTCGTGGCACCCATGTCCAAGGTTACCCTTTCAACAACGTAAAGTCCGCCTTCGCATTTCACGATATAATTGCGTGCCGAGACCCCCTCTGCAAGTTTCGCCGAGACGGCATATTCACCCACGGGAAGATCACTGCTTAAGGGGTAGGTCTGCCCATCTTTTGTAAGGGTGAAGACGAAGGAGAGGCCGAGACTTTCGAGATCCTCGCCCGCGGCAAACCCGTCTCCGCCCGCGATAAAGTGCAAGGTGGCGGGCGTGCGGCCATAGACGTGCCCCGCCTGTGCCACCGTGAGGGTGAGCGTGCGCTGTTCGATGACGATCTGATAGGTAACGGGGCTCTGCGTGCCGTCCGTCCAAGCCGTCTTGGGGGTTACGGTGAGCGAATACGTCCCCGCATCCTTTGCGGAAAAGATCCCGTCTGCATAGGAAGAGCCTTCCGTCGGCGTCCCTATATTGAGTTTTCCGTATTGCGGAATGGAGAGGATGACGGTCTTCCCGCTGTATTTTTCACGTTTGTTGAGCCGCGTCTCCTCGGGCTTGACGGGATCGCCGCTATCCACGATGATGAGCTTGAAGGAGTATGAGCCGACGTTGGTCGTCACTGTGACGGTGTATTCCCCCGCTTCGATAGGAAGACCCTTCTGGCTCACGCCGTCGCTCCCGACATAGGAGACGCTCGAAGATCTCCAATCCGAGGGCTTGTTGTCGTATTTGACATGCACATTTTCTCCCGTATAGGGAATCGTGACGGTGCCGTCGATGACGAGTTCCTCGCCCACGGAAATGGCAAGCCCATCGTCGGGGCAGACCACATAGCGCGATTCATCGGTGAAATTGAAAGTTACATCGTAGTTGCCATATACGCCGTTCTGGGCGACAATTTTGTAGTAGCCGACGGGAAGCTGACTGTTCAGCGGATAGGAATTCCCGTTTCGGGTGAATGCAGGCGAAAAGCCCTGGAGATCGTTGATGCCCTCATCTTGAATAAAGACGTCGTAGCCGTTACCACTGCCGTAGCGGAGGAAGAAGGCGTCGAGGGGCATGGGCGCATTCCCGAAGACATGGAAGCCGTTCGATACCGAAACGTCGACATGTTTCGGCGTGATCTTGAGGGTGATGGCGACGGGATCTCCTCCCTCTTCTCCCTTCCACGTTCCCCCCTTCGGGGTCGCGGTGAGCGTGTACGTGCCCGCATCCTTTGCGGTCAGCCTGCCGTTGGCAAAGGCCGCGCCTTCGGGAACTTGGGAGAAGTTCATCTTCGTGTAATTTTCGATAAAGAGGCTGTGTTCCGTCCCGTCGTATTCAAATTGCGAGGGCTCGGCGGAAGGCCTTCCGACGCTCTCGTTGGGATCGGGCTCTTCGCCCTCCGCCGCGGTGAGGTCGAGGTGGATGGCGGGGCGGACATAATGCTTTCTCGCGGCGTTGATCGCACCGTAGCTCGCCGTATTGCTCAACGTATAGACGAGATCCCCACAAGGTCGCGCAATGTCGTTTTGCGTGTCCCCCGACCGAAGCCAAAGATCCACCGCCTGCGACCTTCCGATAAAACATTGTTCCCACGTCGTGTTCCAGATGCCGGCATCCTTCTTTTCGCCGTCGGTGAAATAAATAACGCCGTGGGCGTCCGTCTCGTAGTCTGTCCAACTCCCCCAGCCCGTCTCGGAGAGCGAGGGAAGCCACAGCTTATCCTGCTTCCAATCGGTGTAGCCCGCCTTTTCGCGATAATCAAAGCCGTCAGCCGTATTGTAGTTGAGGCCCGTCTCGGCATATCCTTCGTTCAAAAGGTCGTATTCATAGGCCGTATTGCCTCTGTTTGTGCAATATTTTGGCAAGATCTGCATCGCGCGCTCGCTCGCCTGATAGGCAATTTCCTCGGGGGTATCGAGATAGTTCCCGAAGGTGGAGAGAAAGACCGCCCAATCGCCCGATTGCACCTCCTTGCCGTTTGCAAGCGCCCCCTCTCCCTGCGCGGCAAGATAGTCCGTGCCGTTGAGATAGGCGCGCAGATAGCTCGAGGAATACATGTTCATGGGATAGGGATCGAACTGCGTCTGCGGCGTTTCATTCCACGGATAGCCGTCGGTAGAAGCTACCGCCCAAGGCTGTGTATCCTCCGTCCATGCTAGCCAGAGAGTGAGAACGGTGTGCCCTTCTTTATCTTTTGTGAGGTGCACGGGCGTCCACTTCTTCTGCCCAAGCTCCACGACGATATTTTGCGTCGCAAAACCCGATGCACCCGTTCCCGTTGCGAACTCACCATCGTTTCGGGCGAAATCATCGAGATCGGAAAGTTGCGCCGCCCCCGTCTTCAAAAGCCCGTATAGGTCGGAAAGTTCTGCCTGATCGAACGTCCCGTCGCCCTTATCGAGCGATAAGACGGAGGCAGGTTCTTCAAAAAAAGCATACGCTTTTTTCTCGCCCATTGCCGCAAAAAGAAGGGCCGAAAGGGCAAACAATAGAGAAAAAATAAAAATTACGAACGTTTTTCGTTTTGTCATAACGTTTCCTCCGCTTACTTATGAATATATTTTACACGATTTGTTTTGCATTGTCAAATAATTTTTGGTCATCCCTTTCGGGCGGAGAGAAAATTTACCGCACCTCTCCCCTTTTTCCTATATATTTTTCGTATGGAAGTATGTGAAATTTTTTCGTTTTAGGTTGACAAATACAATAAATGGGATTAAAATGATGAAAAACGATAGGAGGGAAATATATGTTTTGCAGAGATTGCGGTTCCAAGCTCGGGCTTCGCTTCCTCGAGAACGAAGGGCTCGTGCCCTATTGCGAAACGTGCGGCAAGTATAAATTCCCCTTCTTCCCCGTGGCCGTTTCGATGGTCGTCGTAAACCGTGCGGAGAATAAGGTCTTGCTCGCGCGGCATGTGCAGGACGAACATTACAAACTCTTCGCCGGCTACATCAAAAAGGGAGAGAGCGCCGAAAGGGCTATCCCCCGCGAGCTCAAGGAAGAGACCCGTCTTTCGGCCGTCAAGTGGAAATATCTCGGTTCGCGCTATCACGACGCGAAAGACATCCTCATGCTCGGCTTTCTCGTTACGGCCGAGGAGGGCGAGATCGGGTTGAACGAGGAGATCGCCGAAACCAAGTGGTGCACCCCCGAAGAGGCGGGCTCTCTCGTTCTGGAAAATTCCACTGCGGAATTCTTCCTCGCCGCGGCCCTACAGGAACTCGGCAGAAAGAAGTAAATCGGCGCTGCGCCGATTTTTTTTCATATGGGAAGGCCTTTCATAAGGGGACCTTCCGAAATGGTCTTTCTCGGACATGGTATGGCCGTTTATGCTCAAGATGGCGCGAAAACGAGGGAAATATCTATACAAAAAAGGCGGAGCGAACTCCGTCTTTTCTTTTCGTTTCCTGAAATTATTCCTCTTCGTCCTCTTCGGGAAGATCGACGTTGTGATAGACGTTCTGCACGTCGTCGTTTTCCTCGAGCTTATCGAGCATCTTCAAAAAGCTCTCGAGCTTCTCTCCCTCAAGCGTGATCTTGTTCTGCGGGATCATCGTGATCTCTGCCTGAAGGAAGGAGAGACCCTTCCCCTCGAGGATCTTGCGCGCCTCGGAAAAGGCCGCGGGAGACGTGTAGACTTCAAAGGCGTCTTCCGTGGCGACAACGTCGTCTGCCCCCGCTTCGATGGCGAGGTCGGTCACTTCGTCCTCCGTGAGCCCCGGCGTCGCCTCGACGACGATAAGTCCCTTGTTCTCGAACATATAAGAGACACTGCCCGTCGTGCCGAGCGCGCCTCCGCACTTCGACATGATCGCGCGGATGTCCCCAGCCGTACGGTTGATGTTATCGGTGAGCGTCGTGATGATGACGGCCGAACCGCCCACGCCGTAGCCTTCGTAGGTGAGCTCTTTGAAATCCTTGCCCGCGAGTTCGCCCGCGGCGCGTTTGATGGCGCGCTCGATATTATCGTTGGGCATGTTTGCCGCCTTCGCCTTTGCGATGACGTCGGCGAGTTTGGAGTTGGTCGAAGGGTTGGGGTTGCCCTTGGCGGCGACGGCGATCTCCTTGCCGATCTTGGTGAAGAGCCGCCCTCTTGCGGCGTCCGCCTTACCCTTTTTTGCCTGTATATTATGCCATTTGCTATGACCGCTCATATTGTTTCTCCTTATTTACGGTGATTTTTGAGTTCATACATCAAGATCCCGGCCGATACGGCGGCGTTTAGGCTCTCCATGTTTTCCATCGGAATTCCCACGGTAAGATCCGCCCTCTTCCGCACGCTCTCCGAAAGGCCGTTTCCCTCGTTACCGATGCAGAGGCAGAACTTCTCGGGCGGGGCGCACGAGAACACATCCGTGCCACCCATGTCCGCGACGACCATGCAAATTCCGCTGAGTAGGCCGAGAATTTCCTCCCGCGTGCCGCGCATGAGTTCGGTGTAAAATATCCCGCTCATCGAGGCGCGCACGCTCTTGGGAGAATAGGGATCGGCGCAATCCGCGAGATAGATCTTGCGGTAGCCTGCCGCGGCCGCCGTCCGCACGATCGCCCCCACGTTGGCGGGATCGGAGACCCCGTCCAAGAGGATACAACTTTCATCGGGGGGCTTCAAAGCCCACTGCGGGATCTTGACTTCGGCGACGATGCCCTGCGGGGTCTTCTCATCGGAGACGGCCTTGAAGGCGTCCTCCCCGAGAAAAACGATCGCGGCGGGATCGAGGCGCTCTTTGAAGGGGGAAGCCCCGGCGAGCGCGAGCCGCTCGTTGGTTGCAAGAAGGGCGAGGCGGACGATCTCCATTCCGCTCTCCATGCACTCGAGGACCATCTTATCGCCTTCGACGAGGAACGTCCCGCGCTCCCTTCTCCCCTTCTTTTCTTTAAGAGAAGCGAGCTCTTTGACGACGGGATTTTGTTTGGATGTGATGACCATAGTGACAAAAAAGCCTTTCTCGGAAAGGCTTTTTTATGCTTAAAGTGTAGCTTTCGCCTTGCCGCAGATCTCGGCAAATGCGGCCGCGTCGGTCACGGCAAGATCGGCAAGGACCTTACGGTTGAGGTCGATCCCCGCGACCTTAAGGCCGTGCATCAGTTTGGAATAAGAAAGCCCGTTGAGCCTTGCGCCCGCGTTGATGCGTGCGATCCAAAGATTGCGCATATCGCGCTTTCTTCTCTTCCTTCCGACGTAGGCATATTGCAGTGACTTCATCACTGCCTGCCGCGCGATGCGGTAATTCTTGCTCTTGCAACCGAAGTACCCCTTCGCGAGCTTGAAAATCTTTCTGCGTTTTTTGACTGCGTTGACGCCTCTCTTGATTCTCATGGCTTGTCCCTCCTGTTAGTCCTTATAAGGAATCATTTTCTTGACGGTGTTCTCCTGCGTCTCGGAGACGAGGGTGACTTTGCGCAAGTTTCTCTTTCTCTTTCTGTTCTTCGTCTCGGCCTTGTGGTTCTTTCCGCCGTGAGCTCTGTTCACTTTGCCGGATCCCGTGAGCCAAAAGCGTTTCTTGGAACTCGAGTGCGATTTCTGTTTGGGCATTGCTTTATCCTCCACGATATGTTTTTACAAATTTATTGCCTGCGTAACGCCCCTGCGGGTGTGCGCAAATGCGCTTTATTTTTTGATAGGGCCGAGGATCAGAATAAGATTCCTCCCCTCCATGTTGAGCGGCTTTTCGACGACGGCCACTTCTTTGAGCCCCTCCGCGAATTGATTGATGACATCCTTCGCGAGATTGGAATGCGCCATCTGGCGGCCGCGGAGACGGATCGTGACCTTGACCTTGTTCCCCTGTTCGAGGAACTTCTGCGCCTGCTTGGCCTTGACGTTGAGGTCGCCCACGTCGATCGTCATGGAGAGCTGAACTTCCTTGAGCTCGGCGATCTTCTGGTTGCGGCGGTTCTCTTTATCCTTTTTTGCCTGCTCGAATTTGAACTTACCGTAGTCCATGATCTTGCAGACGGGCGGGATGGCGCTCGGGGAGATCTTCACGAGGTCGAGCCCCGCGTCGTCAGCGAGGCGCTGAGCGTCGCGGGCGGACATTACGCCGAGCATTTCGCCATCCGAACCGATGAGGCGCACCTCACGGTCGCGGATCTCTCCGTTGATCTGATGCTTGTTTTTGTTGACTGCCATATTCCTCTCAAAAAATTTATTTGCGTCTTCCCGTTCGGATGCCCTGCAAAGATTTGCAGACAAAAAAACGGGTCGCCGAGAGGCAACCCGTCGGAAAATCGCGCCATTAGAGCGTTCTTACCGAATTTTTGGCCCGTCGCGCCGTTGCGCGATCGCGGGGAGAAGGGTTGACCTCTGCTTTACTTGCTATCAATATATCACACTGTAGTAGACTTGTCAACTCATTTTGACGAGGTTTTGCGAAAATTACGGGGTGATTTTTTTGTCGACACAGTGCACAACAAGCCCGTGTGTCGCAAGACACCACCCGTAGCCCTTATCGACCGCATCCCAGTCGGAAGAAGTCCCCGCATAGACAATATCGTGCAAATCGCCGCAACCATAAAACGCATAGTCCCCTATCCTGCTCAAAGAGGCGGGCAAAGAGATCCAATTCAAGCCCGCACACCTCGAAAATGCGTTGTCGCCGATCTCCGTGATCCCCTCGGGAACATTCGCCTTCATGAGCTCCCCGCAACTTTCAAAGGCAAAGGGCGCAATTTTGGAGATCTCTTTCTCAAACAATGCGTATCCTTCGGGAGAAACCATATAGCAGGCATCACTCTCCGAATAAAAATGTCCCGCCGTAAAGTAGATGACAATGATCGTAACGAAAACCAGCAACGAAAAGACGAGAAGTAAAATCGGACAAGCTCCGGGGGAAATGAATTCGCCGCCCATGTCGCTCCTTACCTTGCCGATGACGATGGAAGAAAGAACGATCTGGCCGATCAGCAATATGTTGGCCATAACCGTGCAATAATCCTCCGATTCGCTATTTTTGCGAAAATGGGCGACAAGGTATCCAATGGCGATCAGGATCCCCCCTACCGCTAAAGCCATGATCGCGATAAAGTGATTCCGCAGGGTGGAAGTCGAATTGATGATCTGATAGCCGTATCGGACGCCGTCGTAAAACCCGCCGAAAACAGAAGCTCCCAAAAACCCGAATATCAGCAAGGAATATATCAGGAAAATTATGGGCGGCAAATTGGAAAGGATGAGATAGACCTTCTTGTTCGACCTTCTCGGCGATCTCTCCGCCCGAGGCGGGCATTTAGGCATCTCGTTTTCAAAAGAATACCCGCAATTCCTGCAAAATTTTGCCCCGTCGGGCGAGACTTCTCCGCATGAGGGACACGTCTTCAAATTCGTGTACCGCGCCCCGCATTCGGGGCAGAACTTTCCCTCAAACTCTGTTCCGCATTTGCTGCATTTGTTCATTTCTCTTTCCTCCGTGATAAAAAATAAGGACGCTCCGACAATAGGAGCGCCCGCGTAGAGTACCCATATTGTCTGCGTCACAATCTTTCTCGAATCGGAAAAAGAAGGATACAACTATGCCGCTGTAGCCGATACGAGAATAGTATTCGATTGTGACGCACTTTTATTCTACCATAGAAAAGAGACATTTGCAACTGTTTTTTTGTAAGAAATTACCCGTGCAATTCATCTTGCACGGGCAATAAATCGACACCGAACCCTTTCCCCCGCTACGCGGGTACTTTCCCTTTCAGGGACAGCGAGGGGTCGGACTTCGTACGAGGGAATCCTTCGGGAAGTGCCTTCCGCGTTTTCATGATTATTTTTTCGGCTCAGAATGACGCTTCCTGCCACTCTCTCATCCGTCGCCGAAGGCGACACCTTCCCCCAAAAATGGGAAGATCTGCGAAGCCTTAAAATACCGTCTTTTCGTCGTTTTCCTTCTTAACGAGGGCAAAAAATTCCTCGTTTTTCATTGCGCCGATGTCCCCTTCGCCGCGGCGGCGAACCGAGACGGTGCCTTCCTCCATCTCCTTATCGCCGATGACGAGCTTATAGGGCACTTTCTCGTTCTCGGCGTCGAGGATCTTTCTGCCGAGCTTTTCTTTGCGGAGGTCGGCCTCGGCGCGGATGCCCATGGCGTTCATCTCGTCGGTGAGCTTTTGGGCATACTCGGCGGCGCGGTCGGTGATGGGAAGCACTTTCACCTGTACGGGCGAGAGCCAGACGGGGAACTTGCCCGCATAGTGTTCGATAAGGATGCCGATGAACCGTTCGATCGAGCCGAATACCACGCGGTGGATCATGATCGGGCGGTGCTTTTCGCCGTCCTCCCCCACGTATTCGAGGTCGAAGCGTTGGGGCATCTGGAAATCGAGCTGGATGGTGCCGCACTGCCATGTCCTGCCGATGGCATCCACGAGGTGGAAGTCGATCTTGGGGCCGTAGAATGCGCCGTCGCCCTCGTTGATCTCGTAGGGAAGATGAAGATCTTCAAGCGCCTTCTTCAAGGCGTTCGTCGCATTTTCCCAATCTTCGTCCGAGCCCATACTGTCTTCGGGACGGGTGGAGAGTTCGACATGATATTTGAAGCCGAAGAGGGAATAGACCTCGTCGATGATCCTCACGACGCCCTTGATCTCCTCTTCGATCTGTTCGGGTAGCATGAAGATATGCGCATCGTCCTGCGTGAAGCATCTCACGCGCATGAGCCCGTGGAGCTGGCCGCTCTTCTCGTGGCGGTGGACGAGCCCGAGTTCTCCCATGCGGATGGGAAGATCTTTGTAGCTCTTGGGCGAAAGTTTATAGACGAGCATGCCGCCGGGGCAGTTCATGGGCTTGATGGCGCAATCCTCCCCGTCGATCTTGGTCGTATACATATTGTCTTTATAATGTTCCCAATGGCCCGAATTCTCCCAAAGGGTACGGGTCATGATCATCGGGGTCTGGACCTCGACATAGCCCTCTCTCCTATGGATATTCCGCCAATAGTCCACGAGAATATTTTTGAGCGTCATGCCGTTCGGCAGGAAGAACGGGAAGCCTCTCCCCTCGGGAAGAAGGGCAAAGAGCTTGAGTTCCTTGCCGAGCTTGATATGGTCGCGCTTCTTCGCCTCTTCCAGCATGGCGAAATATTCGTCCATCTCCTCTTTTTTGGCAAAGGCGGTACCATAGATACGGGTGAGCATCTTGTTCTTCTCATCCCCGCGCCAATAAGCCCCTGCGATGGAGACGAGTTTGAAGGCCTTGATCCTTCCCGTCGAAGGGAGGTGCGGGCCGCGGCAGAGATCGGTGAACGCGCCCTGTTTATAGAAGGAAAGCGTCGTATCCTCGGGGAGATCTTCGATGAGCTGGACCTTATAGTTCTCGCTGTATCCCTCCATGAGGGCGATCGCCTCCTTGCGGGGAAGGGTGAACCGCTCGATGGGCAGGTTGCTCTTGATGATCTTCTTCATCTCCGCCTCGATCTTGGCAAAATCGTCGATCGTGATGGGCGTCTTGAAATCGACGTCGTAATAGAAGCCGTTATCGATGACGGGCCCGATCGCAAGTTTGCAGGTGGGATATACCGTCTTTAAGGCTTGCGCGAGCACATGGGCGCAGGTGTGGCGGTAGACCTCGAGCCCCTCCTTTTCTTTGATGGTGACGATCTCGAGCGCATCGCCTTCGCGAAGGGGCGTTGAAAGATCGACGAGGACGCCGTTGACGCGGGCGCAAGCGGCGGAGCGGGCGAGCCCTTCGGAGATCGCCTGTGCGGCGGCGAGGGCCGTAGCCCCCTCTTCCAAAGTGAGTTGATCGCCGTTTTTTAAGGTAATTTGCATAATATTCCCTCCATTATGTGTGGCATAGTACTATGTTTTTCGCGTAAAAACAAAAAACGCGCCTTAAATTTCCCCTCTCGGGAGATTTAAGGACGCGATGTTCGCGCGGTTCCACCTTAATTGCCCTGCGCAAAGCAGGACCCCTCTTTTGAAGTTTTATAAGGAAACGGTAAAGCGGTTTCGCCCTCCGCGGAGCCTGGGGACCTTTCAGCCATGAGCCCCCTCTCTGAAAAGCCGATCGCGGCGCTACTTGTCTTTATCGCGTTTCATTATAAAAAGATTTCCGCCGTTTGTCAAGAAAATATCGCGCGTTCGGCATAATATTTTTGCAGAAAATCTCCCAGCTCATCCTCCACCTCGCCGAGGCAGTAGATGAACCCCGCATCGGAGAGCATGATCTCCGTCTCCACGTCTTCCTCCCCCGTAAGGCGGCTTCGCCGAAGGGGCGCAAAGTTCTCCCCGAATACGGCATGCCCCTTCAGATAGATCTTGTTCTTGCTCTCCCCCACGAGGAATTCGCAGAACTTTTTGAGGTCCTGCGAAGAAAAACTCTCGGGGATGTATTCGACGATGCGCGTCCATTTTTCGCGCAGGGAGGCGAGGCGGAAGGCGTAGAACCCGTCGACGGCGAACTCCTTTATATCGCCCATCTTGCCGCGGATATACGCCCTGTCACCCTCGTAATCGGCGGCGATGAGGGCGGCGATGAGGAGCTTAGTCTCCCGCTTGGAGAGGCACGCGTGCAGCTTTTCTTTGAGAAAGGCATATTTATAGCCGATGCCGAGCACCTCCGCAAGGCGGTCCTTCACGACGGAGATCGCAAGGTCCTTTTGGATACGCATGCGGAAGGCCGTGCGCTCTTCGCCGAAGACGAGTTCCCCGCTTCCGCCCGAAGAGACGATCTCCCCCAAAACCGCATTATAGAGATATGTGATATAGGAGCTCCTTGCGCTCCCATCCGATACGACGACTTCTTCCACACCCTTATTGTATGCGTTGCCGCACAATTTATTTATGGAAGATGGTGTGCGTTTACTTGACTTTATTTTCCTCCAAGAGTAAAATATATCCCGTTATGGATATGAACAAAATAGAAAAAAAGTGGCAAGATCAGTGGGCAAAGACCCATCTCAACGAATTTGACAAGAGATCGGACGCCCCCAAGCTCTACGTCCTCGAGATGTTCTCCTATCCCTCGGGCGCAAAACTCCATATCGGGCATTGGTATAACTACGGCCCTACCGATTCGTATGCGCGCTTCAAGCGCATGCAGGGCTATAACGTCTTCCAGCCCATGGGGTTCGACGCGTTCGGCCTTCCCGCCGAGAATTACGCCATCAAGACGGGCGTCCATCCCAAAGATTCCACCGAGAAAAACATCGCCACCATGGAGGGCCAGCTTCAGGCCATGGGCGCCATGTTCGATTGGTCGGCCGAGGTGAAGACGTGCGGAGAGGACTACTACAAGTGGACGCAGTGGATGTTCCTCCAGCTCTATAAGAAGGGCCTCGCATACAGGAAGGAAGCCCCCGTAAACTGGTGCCCCTCCTGTCAGACGGTGCTTGCGAACGAGCAGGTCGTCGAAAACAGGTGCGAGCGGTGCGGCTCCGAGGTCGTTCGCAAAAATCTCACGCAGTGGTTCTTCAAGATCACGGAATATGCCGAAGAGCTTTTGACGGGGCTCGATAAGCTCGATTGGCCCGAGAAGACCAAGAACATGCAACGTAATTGGATCGGGAAATCGACGGGTTGCGAGATCGAATTCGACGCGGAGAGCGGCGATAAGATCAAAGTATTCACGACGCGTTGCGATACCGTCTTCGGCGTCACCTATATCGTGCTTGCGCCCGAGCATTCCCTTGCCCTCAAACTCACGACGCCCGAACAGGAGGAGGCCGTAAGGGCGTATATCGACTATGCTTCCAAGGCAAACGAGATCGAACGCCTCTCCTCCACCCGCGAGAAGACGGGCGTATTTACGGGTTCATATGCGGTCAATCCTCTGAACGGAAAGCGCGTTCCCATCTACCTTGCCGACTATGTGCTCGCCTCCTACGGCACGGGCGCGGTGATGGCCGTCCCCGCACACGACGAGCGCGACTTTGCCTTCGCGACGAAATATCATCTTCCCATCGAAAAGGTCATCGAGAAGAAGGGAGGCGAGACAGAGCTCCCTTTCACAGAGGACGGCATCGTGAGCGGTTCCGTCGAATTCGACGGTCTCTTCGGCGAAGAGGCGCGCGACGCGATCGCGGCGAAGGTCTCCAAACTCGGCAAGGGCGGCAAGAAGGTCAACTACCGTCTGCGCGATTGGCTCGTCTCCCGCCAGCGCTATTGGGGGGCGCCCATTCCCGTCATCCATTGTGAAAAATGCGGCGCGGTGCCCGTTCCCGAGAAAGATCTCCCCGTCCGCCTTCCCTATGACGTGGAGTTCCGCCCCGACGGGAAATCCCCCCTCGCCAAACACGAAAAGTTCATGAATACCGTCTGCCCCGTCTGCGGCGGAGCGGCAAAGCGCGATCCCGATACGCTCGATACCTTCGTCTGCTCGAGCTGGTACTATCTCCGCTATGCAGATGCGCACAACGAGAAGCTCCCCTTCGACCGCGAGGCGGTGGACAGGCTTCTTCCCGTCGATACCTATGTGGGCGGGGCGGAACATGCCTGCATGCACCTCCTCTATGCCCGCTTCTTCACCAAGGCCCTCCGCGATATGGGATACCTCGACTTCGATGAACCCTTTAAGCGGCTCGTGCACCAAGGGGTCATTTTAGGGCCCGACGGCAACCGCATGTCCAAATCGCACGGCAATGTCGTCTCCCCCGATGAATATGTGAAGGAATACGGTGCCGACGCCTTCCGACTCTACCTCATGTTCGGCTTCTCCTATACGGAAGGCGGTCCGTGGAGCGACGACGGCATCAAGGCCATTGCGCGGTTCATGGACCGCGTGGAGAAGATCGCCCTGAAGGTCCGCGACTATAAACTTCCCCGCGGGGAAGAGCCCTTCGGGCAGGAGGAAAAGGCCCTCAATTATGCGAGAAACTTTGCGATCTCCCGCATGAATAAGGATCTCGAGGCGTTCTCCTTCAACACGGCCATCGCCCGCCTCATGGAGCTCGTCAACGCCATCTATAAATATGACGGCTTGGAGAAGAAAAACATCGCCCTTCTCAAGGATACCGTGCGCGACCTTATTCTCCTCATGGCCCCCTGCGCACCTCACTTTGCCGAAGAGTTGTGGCATCTCCTCGGCGGAAAATATTCCGTCTTTGAAGAACGCTATCCGAAGGAAGATCCCGCCGCGCTCGTCCTCGACGAGAAGGAGTATGCGGTGCAGGTCAACAGCAAGATCGTATGTAAGGCGATGATCGCGAGCAGTGCAGGCAACGAAGAGATCGAGGCGCGCGCCCTCTCCCTCCCCGAAGTGCAGGAAAAGACGGCGGGAAAGACGGTGAAGAAGTGCATCGTCGTCCCCGGCCGCCTCGTCAACCTCATCGTCGGCTAAAACAAACAATTATCCCCGCGTAAAACGCGGGGTATTTCATTTTCGGGCACAGCCCTTGATTACTAGTCCGTGCGCCACGCGCACATGTGACGACCTGCCAATCGGCGCGATTGTTACTTGCGACCCGCCCCGGACGGGTCTTTATCCTTGCCCACCCCTTGAGGAAAAATTTTGCATATCTGGCCAAAGATTGATAATCTTTGGCGCAAAATTTTCTTGGCGTTTGCGCATACGCCCGCGCAAACGCTGACCGAACGCGGGGCACTACCCGCGTGAGAAGGGTGTCACGAGCAATACAAGTGACGGAAGGGGTGTCGCTTATATTGCGGTGATGTTTCGACTTCGTTACTTCGCGCAGAGCTCGTGCCGCGCTTCGTGCAATCAAAATGCGCGCGAGGCAACATGACGAATGGAATGACACCCCCTCAGTCTCGGCTTCGCCTCGACAGCTCCCCCTCAAGGGGCAGCCAAGGGACATTCTTCCCTTTCATTGCTCTACATTTCTTTTTCTGTTCATCGGCATAGCCTTTTTTGAACCACGCGACTATCGCGTGGTTTTCGTTTACAAAAAAGGAACGCTTCCGTAGTTTGGGAGCGTTTTTTGGACTTTCCCAAAGTACTATGTGAGGCATAGTACTTTGTTTTTGGCGAAAAAATGGGAGATACTGCCCTATTTTTTGTACATTTCGGTGAAAATGTGGTCGGCGTATGTTGCGGCGACGTTAATGCCCGTGACCTGCTCGATCCCGCCAAAGAAGGCGTTGGAGTTGACCTCGCAGACGAGATACCCCTCCTTCGAGAGAAGGAGGTCGATGCCGCAGTAGTCGAGCTTTAAGCGGGCGCAGACCTCTCTTGCGAGGCGGCAAAGTTCCCCGTCCGCCTCCCGTCTCTCCCCCCTGCCTCCCGCAGAAAGGTTGGAGCGGAAGTCCCCTTCGTTTGTCCGCTTCATGCAGGCGACGACTTCGCCCCCCACGCAGATGGCGCGCACATCTCTTCCGCCGCTCTCGGCGATAAACTTCTGATAGAGGTGCGGCACGGGGCGAAGCCTCTCCGCGAGAGATGCGAGCTCTGCCCTGTTCCGCGCGAGATAGACCTGCTTCCCCAATGAGCCGAAATTCTCCTTTACGACGACGGGGTAGCCGAGCCGCCCTTCCACTTCGGCAAGAAACTTTTCTTCAACGGCCGCACCCGGCGTGTAACAGAGGAGAGAAGAGACCGTATCAGGTTGCGGCAATCCCTTGAGGGCAAGATAGGTGAGCATCTTATCGTCGCATGTCTCGACGGCCTCGGCGCAGTTGAAAAGGCGCATCCTCTTTTCGAGCGCGCGGGCGGCATATTTATCTTTATCGAGAAATACGCAAAAGTCCCCTTCCGCCTCGATGGCAGAAGGGCTGTTCCTCAAGATTTCGGCCTCTACGCCGAGCTTTGAAAGCTCCTCCCCGATCCTCCTCGGTTGGTTGAGTTCGGCCTCAAAGTGGGTATAGGCGTTTATGAGAATGATCGCTTTTTTCATGGCATACAAAAAACGGCGGGGCGGCCCGCCGTTTCAAATTCAGGATACGACGCGTATGACCGATTCGACGGAGGCGAAATCGGTCGCGCCAAGTTTTGCGACGGCGCCCTTCACGGCGCGTTCGTGCGTCTTGTGCGTGACGAGGACGAGCTTTGCCTTGCCATCCTGCCGCCGCGTCTGGCTGAGTTCGACGATGGAGACGCCGCATCTTCCGAGAATGGCGGCGATCTTCGATAAGATGCCGGGTTCATCGGAGACGGTGAGGCGCATGAAGTAGGCGCATGAGAAATCGTCGCAGAAGACGACGCTCTTATCGGGGGTCGCCGTATTTTTATAGGGCGAATAGCGGTGTTCGCCGTGCGTCGCCGCAAAGATGAGGTCGGAGACGATCGCACTCGCCGTGGGCAGTTCGCCCGCGCCCTTGCCGAGGAGCATCACTTCGCCGGCGGGATCGCCTTCGACAAAGACGGCATTGAAATTGCCGCCCACGCCTGCAAGCGGATGTTCCTTCTTGATGAAGGCGGGGTGCACGCGCACTTCGATCCCCGCATGCGTGCGCTTTCCGATGGCAAGAAGTTTGAGCCTGTACCCGAGCGGATCGCCGTCTGAAATGTCCTCTGCGGTGACTTTGCCGATGCCCTCGCGGAAGATCTTGGCAAACGGCACCTTTGTGTGGAAGGCGAGCGAGGCGAGAATGGAGAGCTTATAGGCGGCGTCGAATCCCTCGATGTCGGCGGTGGGGTCGGCCTCGGCATAGCCGAGCGTCCTCGCCTCTTCAAGCGCCTCTTCGTATGAAATGCCGCGCTCCGTCATGGCTGTGAGGATGTAGTTCGTCGTCCCGTTGATGATGCCCATGATGCAGGCGATCTCGTTGGACTGCACGCCGTCGAGAAGCGTCCTGATGACGGGGACGCCGCCCACGCAACTCGCCTCATAGTAGAGCCCCGCGTTGTGCGCCTTGGCCGCGCGCTCGAGCTCGTGGGAATACTTGCAGATGAGCTCCTTGTTGGAGGTGACGACCGTCTTTCCCGCTTTAAGCGCGGCGAGCACATAGTTGCGGGCGATCTCTGCGCCGCCGATGCACTCGACAACGGCCTGCACGTCGGGGTTGAAGACGGCCTCCGCGACGTTGGCCGCGACCTTCTCCTCGGGAATGCCCAGCTCTTTTATGCGCTCGCGGCGGGGCTCTAAAACGCTCTCGACGGAGAGGTCGAGCTCCTGCGTCGTCCGATAAAATTCCCTGTGCTCCGTGAGGACCTTATACACTCCGCCGCCTACGACGCCGAGGCCGAGAACGGCAACTCCGATCTTCTTCATTTTGCATCCTCCCAATCGTTCAAATCGTATAAATATTTGAGGCCGTCGAGCGTGAGCATCTTATCTACGACGTCGATGCACTTCGTCTCGTTTGCCATGACCTCGGAGAACCCGCCCGTCGCAACGGTGAGAACTTCGCGCGTCCCGAGTTCTTTTTTGATCTTTTTCACGATATATTCGACGAGCCCCGCAAAGCCGAATACGATCCCCGCCTGCATATTGGTGACCGTGCTCGTGGCGATCACACTCTTCGGGGCCTCGATCTCCACGCGCGGCAACTTCGCCGTCCCCATGACGAGGGAATCGAGCGAGCCCTTGATCCCCGGGGCGATGACGCCGCCGATAAATTCCCCCTCCGTGCTGATGACGTTGAAAGTGGTCGCCGTGCCGAAATCGACGATGACCATGGGCTTTTCGCATCCGTACTTTTTGATGGCCGCCACGTTGTTTACCACGCGGTCTGCCCCCACTTCTTTTGCATTATCCGCCCGCATGCGGAGGCCCGTTTTCAATCCCGGCCCCACCTCTTTGGGCGAAATGCCGAGATACACCTTGAGCATATGCGATATGGTATAGTCGAGCGAGGGCACGACGGAGGAGAAGATCCCCCCGCTTACTTCTTCTTTTTGAATGCCGTTGAGGGCGAGCATCTCGCACAGCTGGGCGCCGTATTCGTCGGAAGTCTTCTTGAGGTCCGTCGCCACGCGGAAGGAGAGACGTACGGCCTTTCCCTCGAACACAGCATATTTTATGTTGGTATTTCCGATGTCAATACAGATGATCACGAATTGTTCTCCGTTTGTTCTTTGACGGGCCCCGCGCCTTCCGCCGCGGGTTGTGTCTTTTGGGTCTTTTTCTGTTTAAGCGCCTTCTCCGCGACGAGGACGACGCGGTGGACGGCGGGCGCGAGCACAAGGTTTATGGCAAATTCGATGAGGAAATTCCACCCCGCGCAACCGATGAAGAGGAAATATACGATCTCATTCATCGTGCCGTTTGCAGTGAACCCCGCGATCGTGCCGTTTATGATGAGACATCCGACGATGAACAGCCCCGTATTCATGATGGGCGCCGAGGCGGAAGCCACGATGGCCGCGGCAAGCGTATTCTTCCTCGCGATGAGCTTGTAGAGGAGCGCGGGAACGACGCCCGCCGCAACCCCCTTCACAAGACAGATGAGCACCGTCATCACGGGACTGTCGGCAAGGAGCGTGGCAGTAAACGCATCCGTGCCCGCGACGCCGTACATGAGCACGATGAAGCCGAAGACGAGCCCCAAGATTCCCCCCGCGATCCAG
The DNA here is from genome assembly GCA_947598205.1 of uncultured Clostridia bacterium. Taxonomy (GTDB): domain Bacteria; phylum Bacillota; class Clostridia; order Christensenellales; family Borkfalkiaceae; genus Gallimonas. The sequence goes on along the minus strand of CANQFB010000001.1, from coordinate 155,016 downwards.
CCGAGCAAGATCCCGCCGAGGACGATGGGCACGAGCACGAAGCTGAGCGACGTCGGCCCGATGCGGAAAAATCCGCCGCAACACTGCAACACGACGACGAGTGCGAGGAGCACGGAAAAGTAAGCGATGTTGCGCGCCGAGAGAAGTTTGCCTCTTTTCATATTCAGTTACCTCCATCGGATCTCCCCTTCGCGGGAGTATCCGCAGAAAAAATTTTTTGCCGCAAGCGGATACGCGCATGCCGTCGCGTTCCGCCCAAACGGTTTTTTCATCTTCCATTATAGCAAAGGCGCAAAGATTTGGCAAACGAATGAGAGAAAGAAAGCACAATTTTCTCATTTCTCCGCATACGATGTGGTAGAAAACCGCAGAACCCGAACGATACATACTCTGCGGCGCTTAATAAGGAGGAAAAACTATGTCTTGCTTGAATGGCAACAGCTGCCTTTGGACGCTCATCATCCTGCTTCTCCTCGGTTCGTGTGGCCAGAACATTCTGAACTCGAGATTGCTCACGGGTTGCGGCTGGCCGCTCCTCGTTGCGATCGCCTACTGCGTGGGCAAGAACGGCGGCCTTTCCGATCTTCTCGGAAGATTGGGAGGCGGCTGCGGTTGCAACAACTGAGGTTTGGAATCCGATCCCGTAGAGAAGATCCCCGCGCATTCTTTGCGCGGGGATCGTTTTTTGCAAATTTTTTATGTGCGGTCATGCGCCTTAAAGAAGAGGAGCGCGGCGATCGTTTTTGCGTCTTTTATGCGCCCGTCCTCGATCATGGTATAGGCCTTTTCGATGGGGATGCGCTCAACGCAGAGAAATTCTCCTTCGTCGGGATGGCTTCCCGCCTCTTCCTTTACTTCGGCCGAGAAGACGTAGATGACCTCGTTCGTATAGCCCGGGCTCGGATACATCGCAAAGAGAAGATCTGCGCGGGAGGCCTTAACGCCCGTCTCCTCCTCAAGTTCCCGAAGGGCGGCGTCCTTCGGCGCTTCCCCCCGATCGAGCTTGCCTGCGGGCAACTCGAGGCTCTCTTCCCCGATCGCATAGCGAAACTGCCGCACGAAGAAGGCCTTCCCCTCCTTGATGCAAAGCACGCAAACCGCGCCCGGGTGCTCGACGACCTCGCGGGTGCACGGTTTTCCGTCGGGAAGGGAGGCCTCATCCTGCCTGACGCGCAGGATCTTACCCTCAAAGACGACCTGTTTTTTGATTGTTTTTTCTACAAGATCCATCGTTTACAGTTTGGAAGCGAGCTCGAAGATGGCCGCGCTGTCGTCGTTCTCCCCGCCGATATAGCGGAGGAAATAGCGGTATCCCGAAAGAAGAGCGGGAAGAAAGCCCGTCTCTTCCCTTTGGACGGCCGCCGTGACGCCTTCATAGATCGACCCGAAGGCGGCCTGTTCCTCGTCGCGCAATCCGAATGCGTCCATACGCGCCCGTTCGGCCTCGAAGAGACGGCCGAGGCGTTGCAAAGCCGCATTCCGCTCCCCTCTCATCTGCGCCGCGCGCCCTGCCGCGGGAAAGCAATCATAGACGATATCGCGGAAGGGGCGGATGACGCGTTCCGCAAAAATGGAATAGCTGGCCGTATAGCTCCCGTCTACATAGCAATATTTGAGAAGAAATTCATTGAATTTCACCGCGCCCGCGTCTATTTCGACGAAGAGGCAGAAGACGAAGGCGAGGATCTCGCTCCGCCCTGCGGGCAGAAGCATCTCCCCCTTCGACGCGCCCTCCCGCGCGGGATAGCGGAGATAGGTCTCCTTGGCCCACGCATAATCGAATTCCTGCGTGACGGCGGTGAAAAGCTCGGTGAGCTGTTTGCTCTCCGCGATCGCCTTCAGCGCCTCCGTGATCTTCCTTTCGGCGTCGGCGAATTTTCCCTCTACAAGTTCGGTGCAGACGGCGAGAAATCTTCCGATGCGCGCCTGTTCGTTCTCCATAATTCCTCCGTGGGACAAACGCCCCGTGCATGCTTTTGTTCATTATAACATAATTCGGAAAAATATTAAAGACTTTTTTCCCGAAATATCTTGATTTTATCCAACTTTTTCGTTATAATGAGAGAACATTCCATAAGGAGCGTACCAGGGAAACTCTCTCATGCAGATCAAAGGCGAGACTTCGGTCAACAAGTTAATACTCTTGTTCGTCTTCGACAAGATGGAGAGCCCCCTCTCGGAAAGGACGCTTCTCGATATTTGTTCTTCTTCCAATTCATGGATCAATTATATGGATTGCGTGGCCCTCATCCGCAAGATCCTGGGCGACGGGTTCATCTGCGCGATCCCGGGCGTGGAGGAGACCCTCTACACTATCACCCCCGAAGGAAGGGAGACGCTTGCGAACTTCTATATCAATATCCCCCTGTCCCTTCGCGAAGAGATCTCGCGGTTCGTAAAAAACAACAGCTCGAAACTGCGCACAAGGCAGGAGTGCAAAGCCGATTATTATCAGAATAAAGACGGGACTTACACCGTTTTTCTGAAGATCCTCGCCCCCGTCCAGCCCATGCTGGAACTTAAATTCGTCGTCCCCGATAAGAAGACGGCGAATGCTATTTATAAGAAGTGGGAAGATAAGGCCTCGGAGCTCTACTCCGTCGTCTATGAAACATTGGTAGATTAAATCAACAAGGGAGGAAGCCATGATCACTTACTCGACAAAAGGTACATGCTCAAAACAGATCATTTTCGATCTTGATGCGGAGAACAAGATCCACAACGTTAAATTCATCGGCGGTTGCAGCGGCAACCTGCAGGGCATCGCCCGCCTCGTGGAGGGCAAGACGCCCGACGAGATCGTCCCCCTTCTCAAGGGTATCCGTTGCCGCCAGAACACCTCCTGCCCCGATCAGCTCGCAGAGGCGCTCACCCCCTATCTTTCGGCCAACAAACAATAAAGATTTCATTGTAAACACGCCGCGGCACCGCCGCGGCGTTTTATAGTTATAACACCCTTGTCTCCCCCTCGAGGGGGAGACGGCTCGCGCAAGCGAGACTGAGGGGGTGTCATTCCATTCGTCATGCTGAGCCGCGCGACACGCGCGTGTCGAAGCATCACCGCATTCAAAAATCGTCATGTTGAGCTTGTCGAAACATCACCGCATTATAATAATGTGATGCTTCAACTACGTTCAGCATGACAAGATTAGAATGCCGCGCTGTTTCTCAATTTCACTGTTTTCATTAAGGGGATCCTCTCGGCTCCTTAAGAGCCTCGGGATGACACGGTACCCACCCTACCCTCCCAAGGGAGAAGCCTTGCGGACTGCGTATGAGAAAATCCCCTCTTGGAGAACAACCAAAATACTTTCCAAAAATTCCTTGTAAAAAATTGCCCGTTGTGCTATACTGAAAATGCGCTACAACTTAATATTCCACACATACTGATACAGCGGCATCGGTGTATCCTTTTTTCCATATGTGTGGAAGTTGTAGCGCAAACAATTCGGGGATACTCGAAGCGGCGCTCCCTGAATTGGGAGCGTTCTTTTTTATTTGCCCGCAAATAATTTTTTAAGGAGTTGTTTTATGAAAAAACTTTTGACTACGGCTATTGCACTTGCAATGGTTGCAAGCTTCACCCTCGGCGTCGCCGCATGTGGCGGAAAGGACGAAGGTGGGACGGATGAAGGCCACACCCACAGCTTCGCTTGGGTCTACAACGACGACGCGACCTGCATCGAAGACGGCACGGAGACACAGCACTGTTCATGCGGCGAAACGGGCGAAACGCGCACAAAGACGGGTACGAAACTCGGGCACGATATTCAACCTCTCCCCGCCAAAGAGGCGACCTGTTCGGAGAGCGGCTACTCCGCCCACAACGGTTGCACCCGTTGCGGCTACACGACGGACAATGTTACATACGCCGACGCACTTCATCTTCGATATGAGTTGAACGAAGTGGGCGACAGTTATACCGTGGCCGGTGTCGATGATGACTGCAACGATCTCGCGATCGAGATCCCGTATTATTATAAAGGTCTGCCCGTGACCGCGATCGGTGAGGGCGCGTTTATGGGTTACCCCGATGGAGATAGCGACATTGTTATGCCCCACCTTTTCGATCTTGAAAGCATTGTGCTCCCCGACAGCATAAAAACCATCGGAGAAGGAGCGTTTAGCGATCTCCATTCGCTTGAAAGCATTGCGATCCCGAATGGTGTGACCAAAATTGAAAACGGGACGTTCGCCCATACTCCTTTGTCAAAAGGCATTACACTACCTGAGAGTTTGGAAACAATCGGAAATTATGCGTTTGAACTCTGCGCGTTTAAAAATATCAAGATTCCCGACGGCGTGAGATCCATCGGGGTAGACGCATTTGGGTATTGCATGCTCGAAAGTATTACTCTCCCGGATAGCGTCGCGGAGATCGGGCAAGGCGCATTTTCTTCTTGTTCTTCACTTAAAACGGTTACACTTCCAAAAAACTTGACTGATATTTCAAACAGAGTGTTTTACGGGTGCGAAGCGCTTACAACTGTCAAGATGCCCGAAACTGTTACCACGATCGGAGATTGTGCATTCCACACATGCTTTTCGCTCACAAGCATTGTGATTCCGAAAAGTGTGACCTCAATCGGGGAACTGTCGTTCCTCGGGTGTGTTAGTATGTTGGAAATCTGGAATTTCTCCGATCTTTCGATTGAAAAGGGCGCGGAGACTTTCGGCCAAATCGCCCTTTATACAAAATATGTATATACTGAAAATGAGGAAAGCAAGCAGATTTTGACAGACGATGGGTTCCTCTTTTTTGAGGACGAAGAGGAGAGTTTGCTTCTCCACTATATTGGACATGAGACCTCTCTTGCGCTTCCCGCTTCGAGTCCGACGGAAAAAACCTACGAGATCTATTATAGCGCATTCCGAAATGACCAGTCAATCGAACAAGTCGTCATTCCCGAGGGTGTGACCTCGATTGGAAGTGAGATGTTCTCTGGTTGCTTCTTACTTAAAAGCGTTACCATCTCCGAAAGTGTGACGACGATCGGGGAATTGGCTTTCAATGGTTGCAATTCAATTGTAAACATTGTAATCCCCAAGAGCGTGACCTCGATCAAATTTGGAGCGTTTATGGCCTGTTCCCTTGGATTCGTCCTCTACGAGGGAACACAGACGGATTGGGATAAAATTGAAATCGCAGAGAAAAATTTCGAGGATTCTATCCATCCTGTGACGATCTACTACTTCTCCGAAAATGAGCCGACGGCGGAGCAGTGGGCGGAGAGCGAAAATTGGTGGCACTACGACGGGACGGGAAGGCCCGTAGAATGGGTAAAGGAATAAGGCCGAAAGAATAGAAAGACCGCCGAGGTGAGTACCATGTCCGCCTCGGCGGTTATGATTTTGTGAAAGCGGGCTTCTAATTTCGTCATGCTGAACCGCGCGGTATGCACGTGCCGAAGCATCACCGCATTCAAAAATCGTCATGTTGAGCTTGTCGAAACATCACCGCATTATAATAATGTGATTCCTCGACTACGCTCGGAATGACGTAATTGGAAGCCCAACCCTCATCAGTCACTAAAGTGACAGCTTCTCCCTTCATAAGGGAGAAGCCTTTCGATACTCAATGGCAGCCTTTGTAGATGGCGGCGAGGCCGCCTTCCGCCGTCTCGCGGTAGCGGGAAGAGAGATCCTTGCCCGTCGAATACATCGTCTCTACGACGGTATCGAAGGTGATCTTCCGCGTGCCCGCAAGCACCTTTGCAAGCTGGGCCGAGGAGAGGGCGCGAAGCCCCGCAACGGCGTTGCGCTCGATGCAGGGGATCTGCACGAAGCCGCCGACGGGATCGCAGGTGAGGCCGAGCTGGTGTTCGAGGGCGATCTCCGCGGCATATTCGATCTCTGCCATCGAGGCGTCGAAGAGCCTCCCCACCGCCGCGGCGGCCATGGCCGTCGCCGTGCCGATCTCCGCCTGACAACCCGCTTCCGCGCCGCTTATGGAGGCATTCTGCTTGACGGTAACACCGATGAGCCCCGCGACCGCGAGGGCCGCGACGATGCGCTCTTCCGTGTAACCGTGTTTATGCGAAAGATAGTAGAGCACAGCGGGAAGGACGCCGCTCGCCCCGCATGTGGGAGCCGTGACGATCGTTCCGCCCGCCGCGTTTTCCTCCGCCGTCGCAAAGGCGAAAGCACACATGATGCGCTTTTCGCGCGATTCGGGCTCTTCGTCCCGTTCCACCGTCTCGAAGAGCGTCTTGGCCTTGCGCTCCACACCGAGCGGCCCGGGGAGCACGCCCGAGGCCTTCAATCCCCGCCGCACGGTCGCGCGCATCGTATGCCACACCCCCGTGAGAAATTCTCGGATAGAGGCGTCTTCAAAGGTAAATACGACTTCTTCGGGGGAGATGTTCTTCTCCCTGCAATAGGCCATGATCTCGCTGAAATTTGCGAAGGGATAGACGTCGAGCTTTTCCTCCTCGGGCTCTCCCGCGACGCGGATAGTCCCCCCGCCGACGGAGAGATATTCCAAAGAGCCGACCGCTTTCCCCTCCCCGTCGAACCCCGTGATCAAGAGGGTGTTGGGGTGGGGAAGGTCCTTCTTTTCGAGGTCGAAAAAGATCTCCGCGGGGCGGGGCGCAAAACCCTCGAGAATGGCAACGTCGGTGAGATGCCCCTTCCCCGTCCGCGCAAGAGAACCGTATAAAACAACGGAAAAGCGCACCGCTTGGGGAAATCTCCTGCAGAAATCCTGTGCGGCGCGCATCGGCCCCATGGTGTGGGAGCTCGAAGGCCCCTTCCCGATCTTATACAATTCTCTCAAAGATTCCATTGACTGCCTCCTTCATTCGAGCGACGAGGGAATTTTAAGAAAACGGCACATACTGCCGTTATATGATCTTTTTGTATATCCTCTTTTCGGTATATATCCTCGCGGTGAACTTCTACGGTATCCGCTACATCAAGGCGCTCCGCGACGGCGATGAGACGGGAGATTCGCGCGCGGGCGACGGAAAACTCGTCCTCACCGCCCTTTTGGGGGGAGCTGTGAGCATCTTCGCCACCCTCCTCGCCATGCGCTACCGCTTAAACAGCATGACGCTCATGATCTTCCTTCCCGTGATCGCCGTGCTCAACGTGTATTGCTTCTTTTTGGGCTTCCGCTCCATCTATCTCTTTATGTGACGGGGCGGAAATGTTCGCAAAGCCATTTGGCGACGCCGTCTTCCTCGCTGTATCCGATCACGCCCGTCGCCTTCGCTTTGAGCCAATCGTCGGCGTTTTTCACGGCGTATTTCTCTTCGCATATATCGAACATATCGGAATCGTTGGAAGTGTCGCCGAAGCAGACCACGCGGTCGCATCCGAGGCGGGAACGCAGAAACTGCACGCCCGAAGCCTTCGTCGCCGCGCGGGGAGAGATCTCCATCCAAAAGTCGCTCGAATAGGTCTCGGGGTGGAAGATACAGATGAAACGGCTATCGTACTTTAAGATATTCCACGCCTCTTCGAGCTGTTCGCGCGGGCCGATGCACTTGAAATAGAAGACATGCCCCTTGAGAAGGTCCTCCACGGTATCTGCGGGGGAAAGGCGTTCGTCCCCCCTTCTTCTGAAGAGATAACGGTGGATGCCCGCCGTCTCCAAGCCCGTGTACCAAGCGAGGCGTTCCCTCCCCTCCCATGCGCCGAAGACGATAAAGGCGATCCTGCGCTCCCGCAAAACGGAGAACACATACCACTTCTGCTCCTCTTCAAAGGTGCAGTGGAAGAGCGTTTCCTTCGTGCCGTAATTATAAATGAGACCGCCGTTATAGAGGATCGCGGGCGCGTTGATATGAAGCCCCCGCACTGCCCCCTGTGCGCTCTGCGCCGAGCGCGCCGTGGCAAACGTGAGGAGCATCCCCCGCTCAACAAGACCGTTGAGTTTCTCGATACTGTAGGGCGAGACGCGCTCCTCCCTTGTGAGAAGCGTGCCGTCCAGATCGGTCACATATAAAGTCTTCATTGCCTCTTCTTTTCTACCATATGTATTATAACACAAAACAAACGGGAATGACACACAAATTACGATAAATTGCAAAAATAATCGGGAAGGCTATCTTTTGCCGTCGTCTGCGGGAGATTGCCCCCTTAGCCGAACCGCGCTGACGAGGGCGAATACGGAGACTGCGACGATGATCCCCCACAAAATGAAGGTCGTTGTCGCGCACAAAAAGAGCATGCCTCCCCCGATCCCGTCGCCGAACGTCATGACAAGGATATATTGTAGGGTCAAGACGGAGACGAGCGCGTCCACAAAGGAGACATTCTTCAAAATCCTTACGCTCAAATCACTTTGCCGCTTATTCTTGATGAAGTTCATAGTGGACAAAATAACTTTATACGTCGTATAAGCCGCCGTCGTGATCGCAGGAATCGCTGTATATCCGATCTCCCGCCTTTGCATGACCATGAGGGAGACGGGCGCGATGAGGGCGATATCGATAACGAGGAGAAAGAAGCTCTGCACAAGGTAGAGCTTTTTCTTTTTCCCCTCCTTTTCCTCTTCGGAGGGGCAACGCTTATACAGCTTTCTTTCCGAAAAGAGGACATATCCCCGCAAGATACAAAGGAGTAAAAAGTAGACGGCGATGCCAAAGTTCCAAGCCGCATGGTAGGCAAATCCTAAATAGAGATTGTAGCTCCCGAACACGGCGGTCGCCACCATGGAGAGGGAAGAGGAAAGAAAGGTCCTGTGCGCATAGTCGTGCATGACCCTGTCTATTTCCCTCTTGAATTTCCCTTCTTTGCCGCTTTTCATTGCAAAAACACTCCCCGCCCAAAAATTCAGATACCGCCTCCGCTCTTCGCATACGGCCTTACGCAAATAGCGATCACTTCGCAGATGAACAGAATATCGTCCTCACAACCGCGCTTTACCCACTCCATCGTGATTGCGGTCACGCCGCTGATGAAGTAATGCGACATATATTCCACGATTTTTTTGTCCGTCACGCCGTTTTTTGCATAAATCGGGACAAAGATGTTTTCAATGAGCTGTTTATCCATTTCCCCGATCTGGAATGCCCCCGAATTATTGTAGACCTCGTATAGCCGCCTGTTCTTTTTGACAAAGGTAAGGTACGGCACAAGGTATTGCGGCGAAATGAAAATGAGTTCGTCCGCCGTCATTTTGGAGAAGTCCGCCGCACCGAAGGAGGCGCCGAACGACACGAAAAATTCCAACACAGCGCGCTCCTGCGTTTCCTTTAAGAGGTCGTATAAATTTTCATAATGCGCATAGAAGGTGGAGCGGTTGACGCCCGCCTTTTCGCATATATCCATAATGGAAATATCGGAAAACTCTTTTTGTTCGAGAAGGACGACGAGTGCGTCGTCCATTTTCACGGCGGTGTTATGGAATTTGGCTTCGGACTTGTTCATTGTTGCCTCCTGATTCGTATTATATCAAACTCTTCTGCGAAAAACAACTATAAAAAATGTACTTCGTCTTTTTCTTTCCGAAAAACTTTTCAGAAACCAACACTTTTCGGGATTTGTGTTGTGGTGTTTTGGAAAAAACGGCGTTAAAATTTTATCGAGAATGCGGAGGAGATATGGCAAAATGGCAAAGAAAATCAAAATCATAAAGTTGACGGCGGAAGCGGGATCCGATGATGATCCTGCGCTCACGCCAGACGATCTTCGCGAATTCCTTTCGGCAAAGACCTATGAAGAGCAATTCGGAATTCTCTTAAAACATTCCGAAAAAAATAAAAAATTTATAGAAATAAGGAGAAAGAACATGGAAAACTACAATGCAAACTATGCAGTCAGTCAGGAAGAGATCACAAAGCAATTCGAGGAATTTTGCCATACCAAAGGCATCGTCGCAAAATTCAAGGTGGCGTTCGAGCAAATGGGCGAAAATACCCGCCGTCAAAAGGAACAGGACAAGGCGAACATCGAAGCCGTGAAAAATTCCGAGGAAAACAAGGAGTTCAAAGAATTTTTGCACACCAAAGGCTTTAAGGCGAAGTGCCGCCTCGTCATCGAAAACATCAAGAAGGGCGCGAAGAACGCCAATGCGGACACCGCAAAAAAGCTCGACGAGCTTCACGCAAAGACGCAAGCAAGCATCCGTGCGCACAGCGTAACCCCCGGCGCAAAACCCGCCGAATACTCCGCAGAACAACTTGCCGCAGAGTTCAACGCCTTTTTGAAGGAGCGGGGCTTGGACGAAAAGTACGCCGTCCAAATCGTGGAGGAATAACGCCATGACCGAACTTGAAAAAGCACTTTCGGGCGAGCAGTTCGACCGCAGGGACAAAGAAGTATTCCTCTTTCAAAGCAAAGTCAAGGATATGCTCCACGAGCTTCACTTTCTCAAACCGTCCGATCCCAAGAGGACGGAGATCATCAAAGAGCTTGTGACGGGATATAACCAATACGTCTTTATCGAGGACGGATTCCGTTGCAGTTTCGGCAAGAATATCCGTTTTCACGGAATGGCGATGATCAATTACGACTGCACCTTCCTCGATACGAATATCATCGACATCGGGCATTGCGCCTTGATCGGTCCCGGTTGCAAACTCATTTGCACCAACCATTCGATCGACCCGGACGAGCGCCTGAAAGGCGTATTCAACGACAAGCCCATCAAAATCGGTAGCAACGTTTGGCTGGGCGCAAACGTGACCGTATTGCCGGGCGTGACGATCGGAGACAACGCCGTGATCGGCGCAGGTTCGGTCGTCACGAAAGATATTCCCGCAAACGTCGTCGCCGTCGGAAATCCCTGCCGCATCGTAAAGGAAATTCCTGTTCGGAAAAAATAAAAGTATTTGTGTTCCGCCGTCCTATGGGCGGCGGAATTTTTTTTGAAACCGACACTTATGCGAATTTATGTTGTGGTGTTTCGGATAGGAAAGCATTTATAATATACTCATAAAAAGGAGAAGATCTTATGAAAGAATACAAAGTGCAGGCGATCGATTTGATGCAGTATATCAATACGAAGTACAACGAGCCGTTCATTCACGAGTTGATTGAGTTCGATGGCGCGTTGGATGCGGAAAAACTTATCTCCGCCCTCGACCGCCTGATCGAGGTGTTCCCGCTTTTGAAGTGCCGCTACGACAGCGCGAGAAACGTTTTTGTAGAGCAGGAAACTTTGGTGGGAAATGATCTCGTCACGGTCGACGATACGGCGGAGAAAGCGAATCTTTTGACCGAATCGCTTGATACGAACGAGAAACTCATCAAGTTCACACTATCGAAAAATCTGCTCGTCATTACGGTGAGCCATCTCGTTTGCGACGGGATCGGCTTCAAAAATCTGATCTATCTTCTCTGCGAACTTTATGACGGCAAAGATGCAAAAGAACAGTCCGTGCTGATGAACAGGGAATTTTCCTCAGTTGCAAGCGGCGTAAAATCGAACCCGCTTTCTATGCTGAAAATGCTGTTTTCCATGATAGGCGGCTATAAAAATAAGCCTGTTTACGGCAAGATCGAACCCGAACAAAAAGGCGTTTACGAGCGCGCAATCGCCGCAGACACGATGGCAAAAGTTCACACCGCCGCCAAAGCGCAAGGGGCAACGCTCAATGACGTATTCTTGACCGCCTATGCAAGGGCGATCGAAAAACTATGTTCCACGAGAAAAATCAATCTCCCCTGCATGGTCAACTTGCGCAAATATACGACCAAAGAGACGGGGATCGCCAATCTTGGCGGGACTTACAATCTGAACGTGAAACTGAAAAAGAATGAGACATTCGCCCAAAGTTTAATGAAAGTGAGCCGCGCGATGAACAAGCAAAAGAAAACCAAAAACGACATTTTGGGCCCGATGTTGCTTGAATCGAAATATGAAAAGTTGTCGCTTGACAAATTTTTGAAACTGTACGGGGAATGCAAACAGGCGCCTATACCGATTTTACGAACTTGGGCAAGCTCGACGAAGAAAAACTTTCCTTCGGCGGTGCAAAAGTCGTAAACGCCATAGGTTACAGCGGACTGCACAAAGCCCCTCACTTTCAGCTCGCCGTTTCCTCTTTCAAGGGCGCAACGACGATTTCGAGCATCGTTTTTTGCGGCGAGAGCGAATGTAAAAAAGTTTCGGCACTCATGGACGCTATTCAAAGTGAAATCGAGAATTTCGGCAAATAGTCGTAAAGGATATTTCCGCCGCCTGCGGGCGGCGGCTGATTTTATGGGAGAGTTCAAATGAAAAAGACGATTGAAGTCATGGAGAACGGAGTAAAAAAGGAGAGAGTCGTATCGTACATTCCTCTCCGTTATATCTTGAATATTCTCCTTATCTTCTTTGAAATCGCCGCCGTGATCGCGGTACTCAGCCTTATCACGATCTATGTTCCCTACTTCTATTTTGCCGTCGTCGCAACACAAGTGGGTGTTGCGATCAGCATCATCGCACGGAACGATAACCCCGATTATAAGCTCCCGTGGCTGTTCTTCGTATTGCTCATTCCCATTATCGGGTTTATGCTCTACTTTATGTTTTATGACCGCAAGCTCAATCGCAAACAGCGAAAAAACGTGGAACGGGCAAAATCGGAAAGAACGGGAAAAGACGATTCGGCGGAATTTCTCGCCTTAAAAGAGCAGGACGAACTCGTATATTCGCAGGCGGTCTCTCTTACAAAGCTCTCTTCGTCCCGCCTTTACTTCGGGACGGCAATTAAATATTTCCCCCTCGGCGACGAGCTGTTCCCCGCGCTTATCAAGGACTTGAAACGCGCCGAAAAGTTTATCTTTATGGAATACTTCATCATCGAGGGCGGGCAGTTCTGGGATTCCATTCTCCATGTCTTGAAAGAAAAGGCAAAGGCGGGCGTGGAAGTTCGCGTCGTCTACGACGATATAGGGTGCATGATGACGCTCCCCGGCAATTATTACAAGCAACTTGCAAAGGCGGGGATCAAATGCGTTCCGTTCTCCAAGCTCGGCGGGCAGGCGAACAACAAATTCAACAACCGAAGCCACCGAAAGATCACCGTCATCGACGGAAAGGTGGGCTACACGGGCGGCGTCAACCTTGCCGACGAATACATCAACCGCATCGTAAAACACGGACATTGGAAGGACGTCGGCGTTCGTTTGGAGGGTGAAGCAGTCAATGAACTTACGAGGCTGTTCCTCATTGACTACAATCAGAACGTCAAAAAGCCGACGGACAATTTCGGGGACTATTACAGGACTTCCGACGAGAGAGCCGAGGGCTACTGTATTCCGTTCGGCGACGGTCCCAAACCCATTTATGACAGGCAGGTTTCAAAAACTGCGATCATGAATTTATTAAACGGCGCAAAACGGTATGTCTATATCACGACGCCCTATCTCATTATCGACAATGAGCTTGCCTCGGCAATCGAAAATACCGCGCTCCGAGGCGTGGACATTCGTATCATCACGCCGCACATTCCCGATAAAAAGCTCGTCTTTTTGATGACGAGGAGCTACTATCCGCGCCTTATGGCGGCAGGCGTAAAGATTTTTGAATACGAGAAAGGCTTTATCCACGCAAAAACCTATTCGGCAGACGGCGAGACGGCAATCGTCGGCACGGTCAATCTCGACTATCGTTCGCTCGTCCACCACTTTGAAAACGGCGTTTGGATGCATAAATGCGCGGCAATCGCAGACATGGAAAAGGACTTCCTCGCTACGCAGGGACAGTCAATCGAATATCGGAGCGATATGCTCAAACAAACGATATGGCGGCGGTTCGTGGGCGCGCTCGTAAAGATCTTCGCCCCGCTCCTATAAAGAACTTTTCTGAAACCGACATTTTTTGGGATTTATGTTGTGGTGTTTGCTTTCCCAAAGTTTTATAATTGAAGTATCAAAATAAGGAGGCGGCTATGAACGCAATCGAAATCAGAAATTTGACAAAGAGTTTCCGCAAAATGTACGCGCTCGACGGGCTAAATATGACCGTGCCGCAGGGTGCGATCTACGGCTTTATCGGTGAGAACGGAAGCGGAAAGTCAACGACCGAAAAGTGTATCTGCGGACATCTTGTCCCCGATAAGGGCAAGATAACTTTGTTCGGAAAACCCTATACCGACGCGGGTGTCCGTGCGAAAGTGGGTGCGCTCATTGAAAATGCGGGGTGTTTTCCCTCGTCGAGCGTGTACGCGAACCTTATGATGCAGGCGATCAATTTGGGACTGAAAGACAGAAGCGGCGAAATCGCGCGGGTACTTAAAATCGTCCGTATGGAAGATAACGCGAAACTCACATTCAAGAAGTGTTCGCTCGGCATGAAACAGCGTATCGGCATTGCAATGGCACTTTTGGGCGATCCCGCGCTTCTCATTCTCGACGAGCCGATCAACGGACTTGACACCGACGGTATGCGGCTCATGCGGGAAATTCTCGTAGACATTACCAAAAACTACGGCTGTACCGTCCTCATTTCCTCGCATATCTTGGGCGAACTTGAAAAAATCGCTACCCATTACGGCATTATCCGTCAGGGCAAGATGATAAAAGAAATTGCCGCCTCGGAAATGGACAGCCGCTCGCAAGTCTATGTTTCCTTAAAGACGCAAAATTTGCAAGCGACGGCAGACCTCTTATGGCGCGGCGGGTGCAACGTCAAATTCGAGGAAGGCGAGCTTCGCGTCTATGACGTGGACGACACGGCAAGGCTCGCCGCTTATCTTATGCAGAACGGCTTCGCGCCGAGCGAGCTGAAAAAGCATAAGATCGGGCTGGAAGAATACTATGTTTCCCTTATGAGCGGAAAGGAGGCTGTGTAATATGGAAAACACGAAAACGTTGCAATTCGAGAAACCGAGCTTCTTCCAAAGATTAAAAGGTATGCTCGGCGTGGACTTCTACCGCCTGTTTCATACGCCGCTCTTTTATATCTTCATCGTGATTGCGGCACTCATTCCCGCGCTTGTATCTATGGGAGCAATGGGCGAGGGCGAAACGGCGGGAATGTTCTCGAACGCTTGGCAGATCATCGCCGCAGACAGCCCGCTTTATATCGTACACGATATGGGCGAATACGCCAACATGAACATGGTCTTTATCTTCGGCGGTATTATGGTGTCTATCTTCATCGGACACGACTATCGGAGCGGGTACGTCAAGCAACTGTTTACCACCCACGCCAAGAAAGAGGACTATATGATAAGCAAAACCCTCGTTTCCGCGTTTTCTATGGTGTGTATGTGCGGAACGTATCTTGTCGGCGGAATGATCGCGGGAGCGGCGACGGGACTTCCGTTTGCCATCAACGGCGGCTCGCTTGTCTGCGCGATCCTCGGCAAAATGATCATGAGCCTCGGCTGGGCGAGCCTGTACACTTTTATCAATATCATCTTCCGCAGGAAGTTCGGCATTTCGATTGCCCTCTGCTTCGTCCTCGGCACGGGGATCCCCGTCATCGGTGCGGCGGCACTCGTCGGAAATACGGCGGCTCTCAACATTTTCCTCTACGGTTCGTCGGTGTACGCTTGTCTTTCGGCAAACTTCCTATCCGTCCTCGTGTGCCTTGCTTGCTCTTGTATTTGGGCGGTCATCTATAACGTTCTCGGCTCGGTCATTTTGTACCGCAGGGACGTGTATTAAGGGGGTACTGTCATGAACGCAATCGAAATCAGAAATTTAACCAAAACCTTCAGGGAAAAACGCGCGGTGGACGGTTTGAATATGACCGTGCCGCAAGGCGCGATTTACGGCTTCATCGGAGAGAACGGAAGCGGCAAATCGACGACCGAAAAGCTCATTTGCGGTCTTATTCAACCGAGCGGCGGCGAAATCAAACTTTGGGGAAAAGACCATAAAGACCAAAATGTCCGCTCGCAAATCGGCGTTCTTATCGAAGCCCCCGGCTGTTTCCCCAATTACACCGTCTGGAACAATATGAAACTGCAAGCCGCCAACCTCGGAATCAGAAACGAGGACGAAGAAATACGGCGCGTTCTGCACCTCGTTCGCATGGACGGCGCGGCGAGCAATAAATTCAAGAACTGCTCGCTCGGCATGAAACAGCGCATCGGCATTGCCTTTGCACTTCTCGGAAACCCCGCGCTTCTCGTTCTTGACGAGCCTATCAACGGTCTGGACGCCGACGGTATGCGTATTATGCGGGAAATTTTGACCGACCTCTCCAAATGCGGCACGACCGTTCTCATTTCCTCGCATATCTTGGGCGAGCTTGAAAAAATCGCCACCCATTACGGCATTATCCGCGGCGGCAAAATGCTTCGAGAAATGACGGCAGAACAGCTCAACGCCGACTGCCCGACCTATGTTGCCCTTAAAACGAACGACATGGAAAAGGCACAAGCGATTTTGGAGCGAGCGTTCGGACGGGCAGATATGGACGAACAGACGGGCGAGATCCGCGTTTACAATATATATGCAGAAGATGCCGCAAAGTATCTGTTCTCAAACTTCGGGATCGCCGTAAGCGAAATCAGAACGGCAAAAATCAGCCTCGAAGAATACTATATCAATCTTATGCAGGAGGGAAGATAACATGAACGCGAATATAAAAATCAATGATTTTGGAAAACGCCTGAAAACCATGCTCAAAGTGGACTTCCGTAGAATGTTCACGATGCCCACCGTGTATATCATGCTCGGCATCAGCCTTGCGCTACCTATAATCATTCTTGTTATGACCTCTTTCATGGGGGGCATGTCGGAGGTTGACCCACAAGCGAGCACACAGGCAGCGATGTTTACGAACGTCTGGCAGGCGATCGGCTCGGCGGGCGGAAATGCTATGAGCATGGATATTACGAGTATGTGCAATATCAATCTCCTGTACTTCCTTGTGGCGATCTTCGTGTGTCTCTTCGTGGGCGAGGACTTCCGAAGTGGATATGTCAAAAACCTGTTCACGGTGCGCGCGAAGAAGCTCGATTACGTCCTCTCCAAAACGATCGTGCTGTTTGCGGCGTCGGTGGGAATGTTCGTCCTCTACTTCATCGGCGCGATGATAGGCGGCGGGATCGCGGGACTTTCCTTCGACGTCGCGGCGGTAGGCGCAAGCGCGGGCGGAATTATCGCCTGCATGATAAGCAAATTGTTCTTTGCGCTCGTCTTTGTGTCGATCGCCCTGACGCTTGCGACCGTCGGGAAGCAAAAACTTTGGCTCTCTATCCTCGGCTCTCTCGCGGCGGGAATGTTGCTCTTTACGATGATCCCCATGATGACGCCGCTCAATTCGGGCGCGTTCAACGTCATTCTCTGTGTCGCGGGCGGTCCTCTGTTCGCCGCAGGGCTTGGCGCCATCAGCAACGTGATTTTAAGCAAGACGAGTCTGGTGTGATATTATCACCGTGCTCCCTCATGGAGGGAAGATCCTCTCGGCTCTGCGAGCCTCGAATAAGGGCGGGGGCGGTTCTCTTTCGGGGCAGTATCCAATATTTTGATTACAAATCACAAAAGTAGATAAAATTTTTCAGAAAACCCCTTGCAATGGCGGGGGTTTTGTAGTATAATGCAATATCAAACCATTGGTATTTCTTGGGAAAAGGACTATGATAAGGGTAAAATTCAACGAAAAAGAACTCTCCGTAAAGGAAGGCACGCGCGTATTGGACCTCGTCGATAAGAAGGATCGGAAGAACCTCGTCGTCTGCCAGGTGGGCGCGCAAGTAAAAGAACTTCACTACATTCTCTCCGAGAAGAACGACGGAATGACCGTCAAACTTCTCAATTTGAGCAATGCCGAAGCGGGCAGGGCATATAACGCCAGCCTTCGCTATATCATCGCGATGGCGTTCTATAACATCTTCCCCGACGTGAAGATCCGCTTCTCCTATAACATTTCGCGGGCGATCTCCTGCCAAGCCATCACAAAGAGCTTCAACATGGCCCGCGCAGTCGAGGCGATCTCTGCGGAAGTCAAGCGCATCGTGGAAGCGGACCTCCCCATCGAGCGCGTCACGGTGACAATCGAGGAGGCGACAGAGATCTATAAGAAGTTCCATCTCGACGATAAGATCGAGATCTTAAAATACCGCCCCGAGAACACGGTACATCTCTATAAGTGCGGGAATTATTACAACTATCTGCACAGCTACATGGTCCCCTCGACGGGTTGCATCCAGAACTATACAATCACCCCCTTCAGCCCCGGGCTCATCATCCAATATCCCCGCCACGACCTGGATGCAAATATCCCCGAATTTCAGGAGGAATCGGTCTATTGCAAGACGTTGCAACGCGCATTCGACTGGGCGGAGAAGACCAAATTGCAGACAGTATGCGACATCAACCACAAGGTAGACAGCGGCGAAGTGCTCGAGTTCGTCCAACTTTGCGAGGCCCATCATAACCGCCAGCTTGCCGACCTCGGCGACGCCATCGAGAAGGAGATCGAAAACGTCCGTCTCGTCGCCATTGCAGGGCCGAGCTCGAGCGGAAAGACGACCTTCTGCAACCGCCTCCGCATCGAACTTTTGTCCCGCGGGATCAACCCCGTCACCATCTCCCTCGACGATTACTATTTCGAGAAGGAAAAGATCTGCAAAATACAGGGAAAGAATGCCGATGAACTTGACCTCGAGCATATCAACTGCCTCGATATCGAGCTCTTCAACAAGGATCTGTTCGACCTCATCAACGGCGAAGAAGTCACCCTCCCCCGCTTCAACTTTATGGTCGGAAAGCGGGAAGCGGGCAAGACCATCCGCGTCGAACAGAACGTGCCCATCATCATCGAGGGCATTCATGCCTTGAACGAAAAACTCACGAAATCCATTCCGAAACACCAGAAGTTCAAGATCTATATCGCTCCGCACGTCCAGCTCAACATCGATAACCATTCTCCCCTCTCCATCACGAGCGCACGGCTCATCCGCCGCATCGTGCGGGATATGAACTTCCGCAATTGCCCCGCCGCAACCACCATCGATATGTGGCAGTCGGTGCGCAACGGGGAATTCAAGTGGATCTATCCCAATCAGGAGAACGCAGACTTCGTGTTCAACTCCAGCCTCGGCTATGAGCTCTGCGTCTTGAAGAGGCGGGCAATGGAGGCGCTTACCAAGATCGAGCCCTCCGACCCGCAATACCTCACGGCGAACAGGCTCATCAAGACCTTGAAATACTTCCGCGAGATCGACGACGAATCGCTCGTGCCCTGCAATTCGCTCCTGCGCGAATTCATCGGCGGCAGTTGCTTCAACGTTTAATGAAAAGGTCCTTCCCATCGGGGAAGGACCTTTCATCTTGCGGCACGCTTCTGCTTTTGGCGGCGCACAAGCGACAGGATCCAGAAGGGTGACGACAGAACGACGTAAACGGGAATGAGATAGACGAAAGCGGGCACAATGAGCCAAAGCACGGGGAAATAGAAGGGCTTTCCCCCGTTGATATGGAATGCGTCTGTTCGGAAGAAGGACGGCACGAGCGGATCGAACAGCTTTTTCGCCCAAGCAAAGTCGGGCCGCACCCCGAATGCAAAACTGCTGTTGCGGAAGCCCGCGTTCAGGAGATCGGCGGGCTTTGCTTTTACGAGGCCCACCCCGATCATGTAAAATTCGTTGAGACAAATGACCGTCTCCCAAAGAAGGAACAGGAGCGGGATCGCCCAAAAACGGGAGAGCCGCGGCCGATAGAGCCCGAGAACGGCCGAGGCGAGCGGCACGGCAAACAGCGAAATGTGGCAGAGATAAAAACGGATGGTATCGAAGGCAAAGGCAGGCATGCCCAAGGCTTCCGTCGGAAAAGCGAGCGCGGCAAATCCCCCGCACATTCCGATGAAGTACATGAAATCATGCAGAATATTCTGTTTTTTGATGAGGAAAATAAACGGGAAAAAGACGGTCGAGACGGCACAGAGGTTTTGAACCGTGGAACGGCTGAGAGATTGCGGCTGGTCGTTTATGTAGGGAGGAAAGGCTTGTTTGAGATAGTGGAGCGCAAAGTTGAAAAATAGAATGGCGAGAAGCACGGCGCGCTTCGTCCTCTCGCCCCTCTTCCATAAGATGAGGAGCAAGAGAAGGAAGAACACGGCCGCAATGCCGATATAAAGGAAATAAAATCCGTTTCCGAGTTTAACGATCATAGACATAATCCTCCGCAAAGCGCTTCCGCGTGAGTTAGCCCCACACCCCTACCCCTCTCCCCAAGGAGAGGGGTTGATATGGTCGGACAATTTGGGACTCCCCACTCCCTTTTGTTCCCCCTCCCCAAGGGAGGGGGCAACGGACTTCGTATGAGGGGATCCTTCGGTCGCTCCGCTCCTCAGGATGACGCGAAGGGCGGAGCAGGATGACGCGAAGGGCGAGGCAGGATGACGCGAAGGGCGAGGCAGGATGACGCGAAGGGCGGGGCAGGATGACGCGAAGGGCGGGGCGGGATGACGCGAAGGGCGAGGCAGGATGACGCGAAGGACGGGGCAGGATGACGCGGACGAGGGAAAGGGTAGGGTCAGTCGTCTTTGCCGGGGAGGACGGTCTCGGAGAGCATGCGCGTGAGGGCGGCAACAGGACTTGCGGCAAGAGCCTGCTCATAGGTCGTTCCGTCGGGCCATTGGCCATCCCAAATCTTACTGTCAATCGCATTTTGAAGAGATTCTTTCAATGCTTGTTCGTGGTTTTGCGTCCTTGTTGTGATGAGTGAAATATCGCGGTAGCACTTCTGCATGTGCCAAAGGATATGGTCGTCGTTTCTGATCGGATTTCCTTCGCCGTCGACATCGAGATATTGACACAACAGGCGGATATCGCGCTCATTGGAGAAGAGTTTCCCAAGTTCGGGACGACTGAGCACAAGCTGAATTCTGCTATGGTAGTTACCGGCCGAAGGTGCGTCAACAAATCCGCCGTCGGTACTGTTTTGAGCATTATATGTGTATGCCGTTATAAGCCCATTACCAAACATCTGACTGACAAGATCCGAGCCGTATAAGGGCCGCGCCAATTTCGCGTCCGTATCATTCTCCAAAGCATTAACGTACGCGCTTCCGTCCCACCCTTTGATGGCCCCGGCCAAACCGCCGATCGGGGCAGCGTCGGCCCTCTTCGTTTCCCCATCAACACCGGTGTCCACAATAACAGGATTCACATAAATATCTTTATACCCGTCGTAGACCTTGGTACTGCTATTCATTGTGACTGTTCTCTCCTTGCTACCGAACCATTCAACATAATTACCGATTTTTGTTTGACCGCAGTATTGTGAACCGCCTAACACTTTGGTGATTTGCTCCATCATGGCACCTGCGCCGCCGAGATTTTTCCCGATTTGATCCATTAAGCCTTCAATATTGTTATAATTCAGCGCGTCTAAGAAGCCCTTGATGTAAACCGTATGGTACTTGGAAGTTGCCTTGTCCGAACTACCTTCTATCGAAATGCCCTTCGTTGCGTTGACGATTGCCACATTTTCAAAATAAACCGACCAATACCCTCGGGTGGCGGCGGGATTACTTGCCTCGTTCCACAACTGTACTGCCTGCACGGCAACGTTGCGGAGTACGGAGTTTTTGATTGTCATGCTACCGCCCTTCGGGTTCATCTTGCTGTAATTTTGCAAGTCGGTATAGTAGACATTCTTGATATTAAAGAGAATTGCAAATTTCGCAGAATTTACTTTTTCGTCATCGTTCCTGCCCTTCATTGTCACGTTGTAGAGGCTTGTGAAGTGCGTTGCGTTGCCTGTATTTTCCTGTCCGTCGTGGTTCATCATGCCGCCGGTGGCCGTGGAGCCTGTGCCCACGATCATATTGTTCAGCGAATTCAAGTTGACCTGATAGCCGTTGCCGTAAACTGTATCTTTGGCATACTCCTTCGGGCTGCTTTCGTCTGCTTGCACGAACACCTTATTCATAATTTGGTCGTTCTCCTCGGCTTCAGCTTTCTTGCCCGCGTCGCTATCGAGTTCGCCGTTGCCATACAAATTGCTGTGTAGCACGACTTTTTGGTTGGCGTAGTACCCCGTGGCGTTGAACACATTGACGAGGGTATCGTCTGCAAGGACGTTGAAATTGAAGTGCGTATTGACGCCATTCGCTACGCCGTCGCCCGCCTCGATACGGAGATAGGAGAATGCGCCCGCGGAAGGCGTGAATTGCCTGCCGCTCTTGTCGTAGTCATCCTCGTGCGTCTCTGCCTGCTGCCACTTCTCGCCCTGTTCGCCGAAGTCGCCGAAGTAGTCGTTCTGTACGTCCACCTCGGAGAGACCGACAAAATTCCCGAAATAGATGCGGGCATAGCCCTGTTCGCTGAAGGGATCGACCCAAGTGACGCCCGCAGGCGCGCCCTGCAATTCGTAATTGCCGTCGCCGTCCGTATCGTCGATCGTGTACGTTGCACTGCCGTATGTGACGGTATGGCCCACCTGCCTTGCAACGATCTTGCGTTCGCCCGTTTTATCGTTATAGCGCGTTAACGTCCATGTGAGCAAGGAAGGATCGACCTTATCCTGCTCGGTTGCCTCTTGGCTGCTCCCTATGACCTTATTAAGCGCCGTGACGGGGATCTTGAAGTAATCGACGACTTTGCTTACACCGCCCTCGGCGTAATCGCTGTGCTTGGCAAAGACGCGCACCTGCTGATAGCCCTTGTGGACATCTTGGTAGGTACCCATATCGAAGCTTTCATCCTCGCCGATGAAGTTTATGGAGGTCAACCTGATACGGGAGAGCCCGACGGTTACCTTTTTCTCACCGCATTGAATGGTGACGGTCTCGTTAAAGGCCGTACCGTCGGAGACGGTGCTTATGACGATCTCATCCTCTTTGGCCGCATCATGAATGGCGTTGTAAGACACGCTCCAACCTTCTGCCGTTACTTTGGCGGAAATGATCGACGGGAAATCGGCATCCGTGCCGAAGCCGCCGAGAAGCTCTTCCTTGGAGGGCTTGCTCGTGTGCACTTTGACCGTTACACTGCCTTTCATATTGGACGGCAGGCAGAAGGCGACGCTTGAAGGCCAATTTCCCGAATCGATCTTGCCGACGGAGACTTCTTGATTGTCGGTATCCACGATGAAGTCCAGAGAGAAGTTTTCAAGGTGCACCTTTTCGAGATGGAGTTGCCCCGTTATGCCGCCGTCAACGGATCTGAATTGCAGGATCTGGTCCTCCTGCGATTTGAAATCGACGGAAACTTTGCCGTCTTTGACAGAATGCCATACGTCGCCGCCAAGGCTATACTCAACGCTTGCATCGGTGACGAGTATCTTGTCGACACGGGAGGCCGCGACCTCAATGGAGAGGCCATTCAAGAGGGTCGTGTAACTCCCCTCATTTTCCAACGGTTTGCCTCCGTATTGGAAGGTGAGTTTGTCGGCCTTGGCTTTTACGGTGACTTTGAAGCTGAAGGTCCGCCCGCCGACCGTAAGGCTCATCGGTTGCTCCGCGACAGGATTTTTCGCCGAAAGAGTGACGAGCTTGCCGTCTTCGGCGATCTCAACGCCGACGTTACCGTTTCCGTCGATCCTCACCTTCTCATAGGTAAGCTCAAAATCTGCGGGAGTGAAAGAGCTCGTATCGACCTTGAAGACGAGCGTGCTTCCGATATTTTCGAGCGTGAAGGCGGAATTTTCCTTCAAAGATGTCCCTTCGCCATAGGTCACGGTGGGAAGTTCGGAGAGGTCGCCGCGCGTGGTCTTCACGGTGCGGCTGACGAATGCGAGGACATTCGTGGCACCCATGTCCGCCGCCCGGCTATCATATTTCACGCCGAATGTGAGCGTGTAGCTATCCTGTTTGAACCCGATCGTACCCGTGAGCGACGTCTCGCCCTTTGCGCCCGATATTTCTTCACCTTCTTTACCGTAGCCCCTCATATAGAGGAGTTTGCCCACCGTAGAGCCTTCATTGTCCGAAACGGTGAGGGTGTAGGTGACGGTTAAAAGGCTCGTCGTAAAGGCCGTATCCGTGGAGCTCACCTTATCATTGGAGAATGTGACGGTGAGATCTTCGGCATGGACGGGGCGGTCGACATACACCGAGACGGTGCGGGTATCGCCCGCGGTGACGGTGACCGTTGCGAAGCCGCCCTTCTTGGGCACGATGTGCCAGATGCCGCTCGCACTCTTTTCGACGGAGACGATACCTTCGCCCTCGGTTACGGCGCAGGAGACTTCTCCTTGGAAGCTCTCGGGCACCGTGAAGTAGAGCAGGGCCTCTTTGGTCGCCTCGTCGCCCTGCGATCTGAAGAGCGGAAGGACGACGTTCTTCGTCCCCGAAGCGTCGATGTCCACGCCCTTGCTGGTCGCGCCCGCGGGCTCATAAGAGATGACGACCGACTTTGCCACGGAGAGGGCCTCGCCCCGTTTTACTTCGATCTTGAGAGTGACAGTCCCCGCACTTTGGAAGGTGATGACGCGGTTTGTGCCCTCGGAGAGCGTGGCGCAGTCGCCTTCGACCGAATAGAATACGGTATCCGTGTGCGTCGCGGGAAGGACGGCAACGGCGATGTCTTGGCCGATGGTGAGCGTCTTTTCGTCCGTCATGATATTGACGGTCGTCACATTTTTATAGGTGACGTTGATGGTATCCGCATTGCGCTCCAATGTGCGCGTGGTAGAGGTGACGCCGTTTTCTGGCCCGAATACGGCCGTGCTCTCGGCATCGTATTCCACGCCGAAGGTGACGGAAAGATTACGGAACGCGGCGCCGAATTTGATCTCGCCCGACTGTGAGAGCTCGCCCGCCTTGGCCGTCGCATCCTTCGTGCCGCTATAGCTCACATAGAGCTTTTTGCCCTCCATAGCCCCCTCTGCTCCCGTGAAGGTCACGGTATAAGGGACGCTCGTCTTGGTCGTACCGAATAGATCCGCACATTCCTTTGTGTCGAATATCACGGTGAGATCATCGGCCTGAACGGGACGGTCTACATAGACATGGATGGTGTAAGTCTTTTCTTCGCCCGCCTTCGTCACGGTGAGCGTGACCGTCGCGAAGCCGCCCTTCTTCGGCACGATATGCCAGCCGTTTTCCTTTTCCTCAAGGGTGACGACGCCATCCCCTTTGGCAACTTTGTATTCGACGGCCGTATCTGCGGACGCTGTGAAATCGATGATACCCTCATCGTTTCCTTCCTCTGTAATATTGAGAAGGAGGTTGTAGTCGGAAGTTCCTTCTACGATTTCTACGACCTTGTTCCCCGTTTCGAGAGGCGCATAGGAGATGGGGATCGTTGCAACGCAAACTTCGTTGCCGCCGTCGTCGAGAAGGGAGATTTTGACGGTGACTTCGCCCGTCCCCGTGAAAGTGAGCGTGCCGTCCTTTGTGACGGAGGCGACGCCCTCGCCCTCCGAAATGGAATAAGAGAGCTTATTCTTGTGATTTTCGGGGGTCACTTTCACGCCGATCTGCGCGGGCAGTTGCGTCTCTTCCGCGGTGAACGTGAGGACTTTTTGCGAAGTCGAAATGCTATCGACTTCTACCCCCTTATAGGTGAGGGTGACGCCCGTCGCATTGCGCTTCAATGTGACTGTGCGCGAGATATTGAGCGGCTTATGCGCTTCGCCGAGAAGGGTTGCCGCCTCTTCGGTATATTCCACGCCGAAGATCGCTTCGAGCTCGCCGAGCTCTTCGCCGAATGCGATTTTATCGGAAAATGCGTTCGCGTCATCTTCGCCCGTTTGTACCGTTTTTGCAAACTTCACATAGAGCTTTTTGCCCTGCATCGAGCCGTCGCGTTCTGTGACGGTGAAGGTGTATCCGACCTCGGCCTTCGACGTGCCGAAGGTGTAGAGCCCATCTACATGATTATAATAAGGCGCAGAGCCGTCGAACAAAAGGCCGAAGTCCTGCACACTGACGGGGCGGTCGACATAGACGCGGAAGGTATAGATCCTCACGCCTTCTGCGTTGGCAGCTTCCTGTGCGCGGCGCAGGGCGGGATCGATCGCCGCCGCCTCGGCGGGCGTGACGACGATGTGGATGGTCGCGAAACCGCCCTTTTGCGGCACGATATATTGGACGCCGCCGCGCTCTTCGATCCTGACGGCTTCTTCGGCGGGATCTTCGGCCGTCTTCTCAACCTCGTAGGTGACCTTGGTAGCGGCGGGTTCATTGAAGTAAAGGATGCCCTCTTCCTTCTCGTCGGCCTCGCCAGAGGCTCCCATCGAGAGGACGATCGGAGGCTGTTCGGGCGGATCTTGGCCCTCTTCCCCTTCGACGATCTCAACGCCCTTTTGGGTCGGCTCGCCCTCTTCGTCCTTTGCGGGAGGCGCATAGAAGACGGTGACCGTTGTCGACGCCGTTATGTTGCCTTCACCGTCTTCGAGGAAGACCTTTACGGCAACCTTCCCCGCCTGATCTTTTTGGAAGGTGAGCTTGTTGCCATCCGTGAAGGTCACGCCTGCGGGAAGTTCGCCCACGGGCTCATAGCGAAGCGTGTTCGTGTGGTTGGAGGGCTCGACGGTGACCTTCGCGTGTGCACCCGAGGCATCGCCGAAGGTAAAGACGTTCTCGCCTTCTCCCAAAACGACGGTCGCGACGTCCGACGTCTTCCCATAGGAGACGGCGACTTTCTGCGCGTCGCGGAGCACGGTCAAGACAAAATAGTCCTCCCTCTCCTCAAGCTGATTAGTATCGGTATTGTAGTATTTCACCTTGACGGTCGCCCGCACTTCCCCGAGCCCGTCGGGCATGGGACCGATGAAATAGAATTCGCTCTCTTCTTCGTTGAAATCGAGCACGCCTTCGACGTCGTATTTATCTTCGATGAACTCACGGTCTGAACCCGCAAGCGCCTCCCCGAATGGAATGGGCAGGGGCTTATGATCGTTGAAATATTCGTCGAAATCGAGGGTATATGCACGGTCGCCGAAGATGGGCCAAAGATAATAGCCGTCCGTCGAGGTAAATTCTTTGCTCTGTTCCTTGGTGTTTCCGCGGAAATCGGTCGCCGTCGCCGTGACGGTGACGTGCCCTTCCCGTGAGAAGGTAATATGCCCCTCTCCGTCTACCGTCGCGATCGAAGGATCGCTCGAACGGTAGGTGACCGTCGCCATGACCCCCTCGGGCATGGGCGTGACTGCGGGGAACGAGCATTCCCTCAGCGAGGTGACGAAGGGATCGAGCTCCTCTGCGTTCAGCCCCGTGATGCGGCTGTGGCAGACAATCTCGGCAGAGGCCTGCGCTTCGGGATTATCGGCGGAAGTTGCCGTGACCGTCGCCTTGCCTTCGCCCACGGCGGTCACGTTGCCGTTGGGGCTCACTTTGAGAACGGATTCATTTGAACTCGACCACAAAATGAAGGGGTTCTCCGCTTCACGCGGGTAGACGGTGACCGACATCTTCTGCGTCTCATCTTCATAGAGCTCGCTCGAGAAGCCGCCGTTCATGACGAGGGCGTGCACGGAAGAATCGGTGACGATGACTTTGCGCGTCGCAGAGGCCGCCTTGTTCTCCTTGCTGGTTACGGTAATATAGGCTTCGCCATAGAAACGCGCTTTGACGACGCCGTTTTCATCGATGGAGACGATCTCCTCTCCCCCTTCTTCTACGGAGAAGAGGAGATCGCGGTTCTTTGCTTTGAGCGGGAGAACGGTCACCTCGACCTGTTCGGCGGGCGGCTGGCTCTCGTTATCCATGACGAGGACGAGTGCGCCGCTATCGACGAATTCGACCGACTCCACATAGATGTGTGTGACGAGGCTCATGATCGCGCCGCTCACGAGCAGGATCGCCAAAATGATGAGCGGCAGGATTATGATCGTTGAAACCATAAGTTTTTTCATATGAATACCTCTTTTCGCGATATTTCGTTCCGCCCGGCTTGCGGAAGGGATAAATTCTTCTCGGTATCCGCGGGGAAGAGCTCTTCCCTTAAGGAGATTTTAGGCTTTCGCCCGCGTTTATACCTCGATCCTGCGGTATTTCTCCTCAACGGTAAAGCAGAATACCAACACGTTGATCACGGCATAGGTCATCACCAAGGCGCCGCAGACGAGATAGGTCAGTACATCGCCCTTCTCGATGACGCGCGGCAGGACGATGCCGCAGGTGCCGAGGACGGCGGCGACGACGAGCCCGATCAGGAGCATGAAGGTGATATTGATCTCCTCCGCCTCGCCGTTCGCCTTGGGTTTTAAGTTGGGATTGGCAAGATTGAGATTGATCCCGTTGAATACGAGCCCGACGGCAAGAACGAACTGCACGGCGATCAGAACGCCGAGTTGCGTACCGTTGATGAATTTCAATGCCGCGAGCACGACTGCACTGATCGCCAAGGCGATCAAGCTCACGCCGATGTTCAGGATCGCCTTCACAGTGAGCTGTTTGCGGTAGGATACGGGCATAAGTTTGGTGATGTAGAATTTCTTCCCCTCCACGCTCAAGATCGAACCCGTGAAAGAGCAGATCATGGCCATGAATACGGCGACCACGAGCATAGACGCCCCGAAATTGATCCCGGAGCCCATCTGCGCCACTCCCACCATCGTCACGAGCTTGTTGCAGAAAAAGACCATGACGGGGGTGGAGATCGCGACGCCCAAATAGAAATAGGAGTAGGTCTTGGTGCGCATGATCTCCTTGAAGCTATAGCGCAGAATGGCCCTTCCGCTTCCAAATGTGTCGATCTCCGAATATCTGCGGTAAAAGCCCGAACCCTGTTCGAGCGCCTTCCTGCGGATATTCGACGCGACAGCGCGCGCCAGCACGACGCCGCATGCGTTCAGGAGCAAGCCCGCCCCGAGCAGTGCGCCGAGGCCCAGCCAGAAGTTTTCAAAAAAGATGGCGTTCCCGAGATAGTATGCGGGATTATAGTAGCCGTCTAACCCTGTGATAAGATTTTTCCAGATCTCGAGCGTGCCCTCTTCCCAATTCCGATGGATAAAGAAACGGGCAAGCGCAGTAAGGATGTAATAATAGAGCACAAAGCACCCCACCAAAAAGATCACAAAGAGGATGAGGCGGACGATCCCGTGCTTCTCGAGAAAGGAGAGCGCATATACGAGCGGGATCGCAAAAAAGATCGAGAGTGCAAACGGGATGAGCGGCATCAGGACGATCCCTATGAGGATCCCGAAGACGTAGGCGACGGTGATGCAGTTCATTGCAAACCCGAAAACGAGCATGATGGGGAGCAACAAAACGGCCGAATAGATCGAGAGGTCGATATAATTCAGGATGAGATAGCTCGTGAAGAGCTTGGAGGGGCTGAGCGGGAAACGCGCCGCGATATTGAGGTCGGGCGCACGGAAGAGTCTCTTCATCTGCATCCCCGTCGCGGCCACGGTAAGCCCGATCATGACGATGGTGATGAACAACTGGGCGAGCTGTTTTGCGCTGACGGCGACGCTCGCCCGCAATACGAAGGTGAGCGCCCATACGAGCGCCAGAACGACCGCAACGGCGATGAGGGCCGCCAATGCCGTCATGACCGCGCTCACCTTATTGTTGTTGCGGTTGAAGCCCCACTTCAACTTCAATTGCAGACGAATAAACTCACGCATTGCGGTCTACCTCGGAGCCATTCTTGTCCCCCCGGGAGGGCGTGCGGGGCGCGGCGGGCGCCGAATAAGGCGTTTGGGGATATACGGGATACACGGGAGCCTCGAACGATGCGGGCGGCACGTTATAGATTCTTACAGGGAACGCGGGTGCGGGCGCGGGCGCGGGAGCTTTGCCGAAGGTCTCCGCCCCCTTCTCTCCGTTGAGCTGCATATAATAACGGTCGAGGTCGAAGTTGCGGTTCTTCCTCAGGTCGATGATGTTCGCGACCTGTCCGCGCCTGATGAAGACCACCCTGTCGCAGACCTTGCCGACGACGTCGAGGTTGTGCGTCGAGAAGAGCACGCAATGGGTATCATCGGCATAGTCGCGGATGAAGGAGCACAAAGACATCATGGTCTGATGGTCGAGGCCCACCATCGGTTCGTCGAGGATCCAGAGTTTGGGATGATGGGCGAGCGCGCCCAAAATGCAGATCTTCTGCTTCATCCCGTGGGAGTATCCCGCGATCTGGAAATCGAGCGCATGCCTGATCTCGAAACGCTTGGCAAGGACGTCGATAACGAATTTCTTCTCATCCTTCGTCGCGCCGTAAAGACTGCCGATATAGTTGATATATTCCCTGCCCGTCAGCTTATCGTAGACGGAATGGTCGTCGGGAACATAGCCGATCAACCGTTTGGCCTTCTCTGGCTGGCGGACAATATCGAAGCCGCCCACCTCGATCTGCCCCTCTTCAAAGGGCAGAACGCCGATGATGCTCTTGATAATGGTGGATTTCCCTGCGCCGTTACTGCCGACGAGGCCGACAACTTCCCCCGCCGAGACGGAGAAACTGACGTCCCTTGCGGAATAGTTCGGGTTCTTTGCATACTTCTTTGAAAAATGTTTCAGTTCCAGCATTTGCTCTCCTTGGATTACTTCAGATAGAATTTTTAATTCTATCTCTCCTTACAATAATGTGGGCAATGTAAAGTGATTTTAGCATAGCCTTCCAAAAAAATCAAATCTTTACGAATAGGTGCCCCTCACCCCCCCCCCATTGTTCATAATTTTCGCTTTTTGTTTATTTCTGTCGAATTATATTATATACTATATTGAATTTCACATTTTTCGGCCAAAATTCTTAACAAAAGTTCACATTTCACTTTTTTGTCTCCTCGCTCGACGGCAGTGAAAAATCAAGAATCGCGGGGAAAAGCGGCCTGCGCTTCCCGTCTCCGCTCCACCCCGCCGCTCCCGCCCTACGCACCTTTCGCAAGCCTCTTCATGGCTGAAGACGGGCGGAGAAAATTTAACCGCCCCGTATGCGCGCCGAGCGGCTTCGCCAAATCGTATTGAGCAAAAATGAGGCACCCATGTCCGAGATATGGCCTTCAAAAACATCATTCTTGCCTCTTTCCCCCTCTCAATGCTTTGACGCGCAAAAAAGAAATTTTCAAACGTTTTTCGGCCATTTCGTAGAAGCGGCTTTACATATCCCGCTTTTTATTCTATAATGGCTACGTGAATGTTGCGAAAAAACGGAGTGAAGAAGGAGAAAACATTGAAAAAAGTCAAGATCACCGTTATGAAGAGGGCGCGGTACGACGACCTCATCGAACGGTACGAGAACCCCATTCCCCACCCCTGCGATATTCGGACGGGGCAGGTGTTTTTCTTCGACGGACACGGAAAACCCGAAGGGCTTTGCGAGAGCGCTTGGGAGACGCTTTCCCCCTTCGCCCTCTCCCTCCTCCGCGGAGAAGGGAACTTTTACGACGGCTGGATGAAAGATCCCGCCTCGGCCATGATCTCCTGCAACGACGGCTTCCGCCCCGTTTCGTTCTACCTTGAACGGGTGGATTGATTTCTGCATCGTTTGGAAACGGCGCAACGCTCCGCATGAAAATTTTAAGAAAAAATTATTCCAAACATCGGTGAAAACGTTTGACATATGATGAAAACTTTGGTAGAATAAACAAGCGTTGTGGGTGCGGGTGTAGTTCAGCGGTAGAATCTCAGCCTTCCAAGCTGATCGCGTGGGTTCGACTCCCATCACCCGCTCCAATTTCGCAAAAAGAGATGCGCGAAACTTCGATGCAAAGTCAGGTTATGCGCCTGTAGCTCAGTTGGATAGAGCAACGGCCTTCTAAGCCGTGGGCCAGGAGTTCGAATCTCTTCAGGCGCGCCATATACGCGGCGGGTGTAGCTCAGTTGGTTAGAGCGCCAGGTTGTGGCCCTGGAGGTCGCAAGTTCGACTCTTGTCGCCCGCCCCAAACTTTGTCTCTAATGGGGTGTCGCCAAGTGGTAAAGGCACGGGATTTTGATTCCCGCATGCGTTGGTTCAAATCCAGCCACCCCAGCCAACGGCGGCCCATTAGCTCAGATGGTAGAGCACTTGACTTTTAATCAAGGTGTCCCGGGTTCGATTCCCGGATGGACCACCAATATGCACCTTTAGCTCAGTTGGTAGAGCAATTGACTCTTAATCAATGGGCCCAGGGTTCGAGTCCCTGAAGGTGCACCACGCCCGACCTAATTCAAAACGAATTAGGTCGGGCTTTTTTTATATAAAATTACCCCCACAGAGTGGGGGTAAATGGAGTGCGGAAAGCGTTACTGCTGTTCGGTGACGGTGAGGGTGATGGCGCCAGAGGCATTCTGCGTGGCTATGGCCCTGTAGACCTTATCCGCCGTCGTGATCGTCCAGCTGCCGTCGGTGTTCTTTACAAACGTTGCGTTTGTGGAGCGGTCGTTCACGGAAAACGTGAGAATGTAGGCAATCTCAAAGGTATCGCCGCTTCCCGTGAAGAGAAAACGGATCTTGAATTCGATGCCCTGCAACGCCTCGGCGTAGCTGTAATCGCCCTCTTTCACTGCCGCCGACACAAAGCCATTTGCGTCGTAGGTGAGGTCGAAAACGTAGGCCTCGTAGTCGTAACTGCCCGTTGTGGAGTGCAGGCCCTGCCGCACGAGCGCGGCCTTGCCCTCGCCGAGCTCGCCCGAATAGATATTCGTCTCGACGCCCGTCTCGCGCATGGAGACGGAGACGAGGTCCTTCTGCCCGAATTCGCCGTATTCGGAGCCTGCCGCCCACAACTGGACGAAGGTGACTTCGCCGACGCCCTCGATGATGAACATCTTCTCGATGACGACGGATCGCAGGGTGAAGGTGTGGGCGTCCTCATCGAGGAAGAAGCGGATCGTGTAGGAAATGCCGTCCGTGCCCTCGATGGTGACGACCTTGGAGTGGTCCTGTCCATAATACTGAACCGATTCCTCCCCCATGATCTCGGCGCTGCCGCGGAAGGCGAGAGAGGCGCCCGCGCTGTCCTTGATGGCCTGAAGCGAGATGATGAGCGTATCACCCGCGTTCTCGTCGTGGAGAGCGACAGAGTAGGCGCCCACACGGCGGTTATCGAACTCGATGATGTTGGTTGCTTCGCCCGCCTGCGTGTACGTCCCCTTGCCGCCCTCGGGGATAACAGTGAACGTATTCGTTCCCGCCGCATAGTGCAGTGTGAGGGCGTATTCCTCGGGAAGGGCGTCCATCGTGCGGGCCCTGTAGCCGAGCGTCACCTTGGCCTCGCCGCCCTCATAGGCGACGGTGACGGTGTACCCCTCCTCGTAGCCGCCGAAGGCGGCGGAAACGGTGAACGCGGCGCCGTCGGGCGTAAAGACGAGATCTATGGGCTCTGCCCTATTGAATTCATTGTCCGTGAAGGTGAGTTCCCCTCCCTCGTAGAGACGATAGACGACAGAGTTGTAGGTGTAAGTTGCGCCATTGGGAAGCGGAACGGTGGCCCTCTCTGCGGCGGTGCCGTCTACGACGTCGAAGAGGCTCACTGTGCCCTCATTCACGGTGTAGAAGTACTCCTCGCCGTTTAAGATGACGCGCGTTGCCGTGAAGATGACGGAGGCGAAGTCTTCCGCATAGTAGGTGGCGACATACTCGCTGTGGTCCACGGTCTCATAGCTGCCC
The DNA here is from genome assembly GCA_947598205.1 of uncultured Clostridia bacterium. Lineage (GTDB taxonomy): Bacteria > Bacillota > Clostridia > Christensenellales > Borkfalkiaceae > Gallimonas. The sequence continues at coordinate 121,696 of CANQFB010000001.1, read as the reverse complement.
TCGGCATAGGAAAACACAAAGTTGTAGTTCTCCGATTCAAAGGCGCCCATGCCCGCCGAGAACAGCCCGTAGCTACCGATGATGTGGTCGCCGTAGCGGTTGATGAATACCGCGCCGCCGTAGCCGTCGAGAAGGAGAAGAGACCACTCCGCCTCGTTATACAGCGTGAGCGCCGCGTCCTCGTCGTACTCCTCGAAGAGATAGATATCCTCGTCGTCCTCCGTCACGCGGGTGAGGCGGAAGCGGAAGGAGCGGGTGGCGGAGGTGAACCGATACTCCTCCGTGCCGCGAATGGCGGAATAAGTGCCTCTTATAGGATTGGTATTTCCGATGCGGTAGGTCGCCGCGCCCCGCCCATCGAGGTGCAAAACGGTGCTCTCCCGAACGCCGCGCGGTGCGGAAAATGCGTAGTCGCCGTAGGGAAGCGTGAGGGGAACGAGCTCACCCGACACGATCTCGAAGATGTATTCGGTGCTCGTGGGGTTGCCGTTCACATACTCCCAGAAGCGCACATGGGTGCCCGTGACGTCGTTGTTGAATGTGTGGTCGTGAATGCCGTCCGAGACCTCGCCGATGTACATATTGCCCTCGTGCACGATGCCGAGGGGATCGGTGTAGGTGGCGAGAACGCCGGGATAGCCGACGCTCTCGATCCACCCGCCGTCGCGCACATAAAATTCTCCCACGCGATGCGCGATCTGCTTCTGGTAGAGGGAGAGCTGCACGGCCTCCCCCACCGTGTTGTCGTACACAAGGTAGGTCGCGAGGAGGTAATTGGCGGTCTCGCCGTTGAGGGTGACGGTGTATTCGGGGAAGGGCTCCGCCGAATAGGGGTCAGCATAGCGGACAGAGCGCGTGTACGTCCCCTTCACGACGGGAAGCATTTCACCCGTGAGGTCCTCAATCTCGTAGTAAAAGGCCGTGCCCTGCCCGTTGAGAATGAGGTACTTGTATTGGGAGATGAGTTGGTTGTCGTTCATCTCGTACCAATAGCCAGCGTCCGCCGTGACGGAGACGAGCCTGTTGGGATCACTCTCATCCACCGCGAGGAGGAAGATGATCGTCGTCCGCGTCTCCAAGAAGTAGATGAGGCGGCTCTCTCCCTCGCCGATGCTTTCCACGATCATCCCGCTGTGGGCGACGTTCGCGGCATCGGTGAACACGAAGGTGCCGTAGCCCTCCGTCGTGAAGTTGGTGTAGTTGGTCTGCGCCGACTTCTTGCGGAAGGTGTGATCTTCCTCGGCGATGCGGAAGTCAAAGGCGTCGTACCCCGTTTCGCGGAGTTCTGCCTCGCCGAAGTCGGAGATGTGCCTCGTGAGCGTGAAGTGCCTGTCGCCGTTTTCGAGCTCCTCAATGCGGCCCTCGCCGATAATGCGGTACATGCCGCTCTCGAGCATGAATGCGAGAAATACCTTCTCGTCGTTGCCCGTAAAGATGAGGCGGGAATAGTAGAGATCCTCCTCCCCCGGGAGCACGTAGAGGTCGTAGACGTCCGAGGCGGAGACGGCGTGGAAGTCCATCCTTCCGCCGCTCTCCACCCAATAATTGAGCTCTTCGGTATCGCTTACTTCAAAGGTGTAGAAGTCGACGTGCCCGATGGTGTACCAATAGTTGACGTCCTGCCCCTGATAGGTCGCCTTGCGCGCGGTGTAGTCGAGCGTGAGCCCCGGTGCGATCTGCGCTGTGTCGTGCACCGCGGGCAAAATGACGGACATGGTGTGCTTTTCGGTGTCCAGCGTGAAGCTGAATTCGTTCTCATAGTCGACACCCGTATCGGTCTGCGTCCGCTGGAAGGTGTAAGTATCGCCCTCCTTTTGAACGTGGCTCACGAGGTCCACATAGAGCACGTACACAATGTTGCCCTGCGTGGTGATGCCGTACTGCGTCCACACCTCGGCGTCGCCGTTCTCAAAAATCATGATGAAGCCGTCGAAGGTGACGTTGAAGAGGAAGAGGTCGGTAAATTCGTAGCGGCCGAAGTCGTAATCCGCATAATCCGCCGTCTCCTCGGGGGTAAACACGCGGTCAAACTCGTAGTCGCCGTACGCCGTATCGAGGCGGAAGTAGACGATCTCGCTCCCGTCCTCGGGGGTGAAGCGGACGAGGAAGTAATCGTCCGTCACCTCGCCGTTCTCCTCCTCGTAGCTATAGAGCCATGTGAAGAGTTCGTAGACGCCCTCCTTTTCGCCGAAAGTCCCCGCGCCATAGCCGTCAAGATAGAGCTCGTTTTCCGAATCCTCACGCTTGGCGGTGTAGCTGCCGCGAAGGCCGTCGTCTAAATCGACCGTCCCCTTGAGGGCGGCGTCCGACGGCATGTCGGGATATTCCTCCTTGGCCGTAACGCCCGTCTTTGTCGTCCGCGAGAAAGTGAACTGCTTGAGGGTGACGGAAATATCCCGCGTGTAGGCGAGGAAGAGCTGTGCCCCCTCCATCCACTCGTAGTAGCCGTAGGCGACGTAGATGGGATCGCCGAAATAGTCCTGATATTCAAAATTATTGTCGTTGTAGTAGTAGCGAAGCCCGCCGAGGCCGTCGAGATAGAGCACGACGCCCGCTTCCTCGTCGTAATAGTAGCCGAGCTCCTCCGTGCTCTGACGGCGGAACACGACCCCGTCCCCGTCGATCAATGTGAAGAGGTTGTAGAAGAAATCCCCCGTCTCCCCCGCATTGTCGTCGAAGAAGAAGTAGCCCGTATCGGGGTCGATGGAATACTTGCCCGTATGCGCGGCGCCCTCTTGATCGGTGTAGACGACGGCGCCGCCCGCGTTCATCGCAAGCGTTGCGCCCGTGCCGTCGAGGTCATTGTATTCTCCCTCCAGCGTATCGCGGAAGTAGAAGAATTCTTCCGTACCCGCAAGCAACCTGCCGTCGAGCATGGCGGCCTCGCCCTCCTTGAAGGAGAACAGACCCGTTGCGGCGTCGTAGGTGCCCGTCTTATCCTCCATGCCCTCGCGGACAAGGCGGATGACTGTGGGCTCAGCGTAAGCGGGATAGAGCACGTCCTGCCCGCCGAACACGTCGGTATAGCCCTTTTCCCAGACGGCGAAGAGGGTGATGTTGCCGGTGACTTCCATCTGCTCCCCCACGCCGTGGAAGTTGGAGCCCTGCGGATCTTCCGCCCAGCCCGCACAGCGCCAGCGGGAAGCTCCGCTCAGCGTATAGCCGCACGGAGCGAGCGCCGCCTGCGCACCGTAGGGCACCGACTGCATGGGGGTATCTCCCTCCGCCTGCGCCCCCTGCGGCGCGTTGGGCGAATAGGTGATATAGAACCGTTCACGGAGGAAATATGCCGTAAAGGTATCCGAGGCGCCGAGGGAATCCGTCTTGATGACGCCGCCCACGCCCGCCGAAAGCATGAAGTGCTCGGGCGGAGTGAGAACATCGGCGCATGAGAAGGGTTCGCCGTAAAAAGCCGACCCTGTTACGGGCGTTTCGTCCTTCACGGGTACGCCGTCGACGCTCTCGCGGTACACCTCGATGGTGTACATAGCCGTGTATTTTGCGGTGAGCGTCAGCCCGAAAGCGGGCATGGTGTCCTCCTCGTCGATGGGGGTATTCCCGCTGTACCAGCCAGCGAAGGTGAGCCCCTCGTAGGGCGTGGGCTGTTTACAGGTCGCAAGAAATTCAAGAAGATTTGCGCCGATGTCCACATCGACCTTCGTCGGTTCCAGAACACCGCCCTTGCCCGGGTCCAGTGTGAGAGAGGCAACGCCGCCAACCGTCCACTTGGCGTAGTAGGCGACGTCCCCCTCGGGCATGACGGTGGGAAGTGTCTGCGCCTCGCCCGTGCAGTTCGCGTCGAGATACCACCCGCCGAACACAAACCCATCCCGCGTGGGATCGTCGGGAAGGCGGTCGGAAATGTCCTCCCCCGCGTCGGCCTTGATGGACTTGATATTCGTTCCGCCGAACGTCTCGAAGGAGAGTTTGTACTTGCCGCCGCCCCCGCACGCCGCGATCGCGATCGAAAGGGCGAGCGCAAGCACAGAACAGAGCAAAATGAGCGTCTTTTTGAAGAATTTCATAATTATCCGTAAACGGCGTCCGTGGAATTTGCCAAACCTTCGGCTACGGGCGCCGCAAAATCAGTTGTCTGAAAATACCCAAATGAGAGAAGAGGACTTTTCCCCTTCTCTCTTTTGAGTTGTCTCTCTTTCAGGCGGTTATTCCGCCTTGGTGTAGGTATAGGTATTGCCGTCAAGATCGGTAAGGGTGAGCGTGTCGCCAGAGAAGGTTGCATTATAGCGCATGCCGTTATAAAGGAACTGCATTTCCTCAAGGCCCATCGTGTCCCAATCAATCGACACGCTGTATACAAACACTTCCACCCCGCCGATCGTCACTTTTCCGTTTGTGATATCGAAGACGATGTCGCCGATGCCATCGGTCGCCGTAAAGGTTGCGCCGGTGAGACCCGTTGCATTCTTCAACGCAAGTGAGCGACTGCTCAAACTGTCCATGTCGCAGAAGAGGATGATCGTGCCGTCATCCGTCGCCTTTGCATAAATGACATATATATCCCACTCATCGATCATGCAAAGCGTGTATTCCTTCCCGTCCATGGTGAACTTCACCGTGTCGCCGACGACCGTCGTGTCTGCGGTAATGTCCTCGCCGTCCAGCGTAAATGTATTTTTTTCAATCTCGATGACATGCGCACCCGTATCTTTGCCGTACTCCGTCCAAGTCGTGAACCAAAAACCGTCCGGGAACTCCTGCTTTTCCACCGTTTTTTGGGTGAAGGTGTAGATATCGGGTTTATCAAAGTCGAAGTACAGCTTGACGGTGAGCGTCGTTCCCGTCAGAGACATCTCTACATAGACATAGTGGCTGGGGCCTACGGGCTTGCAGTAACCTGTGCAAAGGGTCGCCGTGGCGCCCGTGAACAGCCAGATCGGATCGCCGGAGAGATTTTTGTCTTTCACGGTGATGAACGCCTCGTGCCCCGGGTCGTCATCGGTCGGCGTTGAGATTTGCAATTTTTCGCCGTTCGCGCCCGTCCAATCTCCCGTCGCGATCCCGGAAGGGACCGCTACCGAACTTTCGAGATTATCCTCCCAAGTGCTCATGAAGAGAACATAGGTGTTCGTTCCGTCATCGAGGAGCAGAATGTCCCCTTGGAGCCAGAAGGTATAGGTCGTTTCTTCGTCGCCCACGATGGGAGAAGTCGTTGTGAAGGAATATTTGCCTTCGCCCAAATCCGTAACGGTGACGATCCCCTCCTCCCACTTCAAGGTGTTCGCCTCGATCTTGAGGGTGAAGTCCTTGTCAAGGTGAGAAGTGCCGCCTGTGTACTCGGGCGCCAAGAAGGTCCTTAAGATCCATGTGCCGATCATCTCTTGGGGTGCGGTAAACGCAGGCTGCGTGCCCTGTTTGATGAATGCGATCGAGGCGGTCGCATTCGTGATGGTGATCGTGTTGCCCGAAATACGGAAATCGTACCACGCTCCGAAATAGATGAGCGTGCCGATGGTGTCGGCATTGTCCGCTTCCTGCGTGAGGATCTGCACCTTTTCCGTATCGATCGCAGCCGCGCCCGTCTCGTCGAACGTGAGCGTTATACCCTGATCCGCATTGGTCCAGCTCGTGTTCGCAAGCTCGGTGAGCTTGATATCGGGAAGATCCGTAAGCGCCCCCTTGATAAAGTAGGTCACGTTGTAGTCGCCCTCGTCGATCCAGAGCACATAGCCGTCCGAGGAGACCTCGATGGTCAGCGTGTTGCCTTCCAATGTGAAGTGATAACTGCCATCGTGATCGTCGATCGTGGTCGGGTAGACCGTTCCGTTATAAGTGAAGATTCCGTCGGCATCGATCGAGACGGTGTCGTCACCTGAAAGCGCGTGCCATTCGCCCCGATATTCTTCGGGCAGAGGATCGGGCTTCACGGCGCTGAACGTTGCAAGCGTCATAGAGCCGTCGCCCATGAGAACGGCGTCTTCGCCCGCATCGTCTTTGCCCATCGTGAAGATGACATACCCGTTGTTGTTGGTGATGGCGTGAATGGTCTCCTCGCCCTCTTCGCCCGTCACGGCAAACGGCGTATAGGCCTTGCCGTCGACGGCAATAGAGGAAGCGTCGATCTCGAGCCCAAAGTAGTTATCGCTGGTCCATTTGCCGCGGAACGCCTCGGGGATAGCCGTCACCGTGGGCACCGCGCCGTCCTTGGTGAAGAACCAATACGTGGAACTCATCCTTAAATACAGGATGGTCCCTTCCTCGTCGAGGTATCCGAACGGCGTGCGGAACGCCCCATCCTTATAATAAAGCGTACCGTCGAGACCCCTATAGCATTGCTTCGTCGCTCCGTTATACTTAAATTCGGTCGCGGTGATGGTGACCGTGGTCGTTGTATTGGGATGGAACTGCTTCCACTCGCCGATATAAGCAGTGAGATCGCTCAGGCTCTCGCCGTCGAATTTATATGTCTTGTTGTTGAGGTCGGTAAGGGTGATCGTGTCCTCAACTATCGCGCGGTACCACATTCCGTCGCAGATTAAGGTAAATGCCGTCACCGCCGAAGTGTCGTAATCAATTTCCACGGAGAGCACCTGCGTCTCCTTGTCGCCCAGCGTGAGGGTGCCGTCAGCAGCGACCGCGAGATTTCCAAGCGTGTTTGCAACGGAAGCGGGTGCAAACGTCTTGCCCTTCAACGCGTCCGCCGCAGCAAGTTTGAGCGAGGGCGCTGTATCGTTGAGGAAGAGCGTCTTCTCCGTCTCCTCCTCCTTCGTCAAGTACAGCACATATTCGTCCGAAGTGATGTTGAGCTCATACGCCTCGCCGTCCTCCGTCGCAAAGTAGACCGTCCTATATTCCACGACGGCTGTGGCCGTCACGTCCTCTTCGCCGAAGGTAATGGTCTTTTTATCAATGGAGATGGTCCTCTCGCCGCCGATCTCCGTCCAATCTCCCCTAAGTTCAAGGGGGAATTCAAGCGTCTCCTCGGTTGCCGGCGCAAAGGTTAAGGAGTCCATACCCGCAATATTCACAGAGATCTCGTTCTCGTCGAAATAAATTTCCGCCCAATAGTAGGTGTTATCCTGCGAGATGAGTGCCGTTGCAAAGCTCTCATCCTCTGCGAGCGTGAGGATGATGATGGAGTTGCTGTTGAGGAACATATCGCCGTCCGCCGAGATGCTGAGCGTATCGCCGTTGTTCGTAGCCCAATCGCCCGTGTATCCCGCGGGTGCGGAAATAAACCCGGGGTCCTCCGTCGCGTCAAAGTCGCTCCTCAACATGGTCGTGGTGAAGCCGCCCGCAGTGAGCAGAAGGGCGTATTTATCCGACGAAAGAACGAAGGAATATTCGATATTCTCCGACGTATCCGGATCCTTCATCGTAAAGGTATAGCCCTCTTCGCCGGTCGCCTTCGTGACCGTGACGGCGGTGTCACCCAATTTTGCGGCATTCGCCTCGATCTCGAGCGATCCCATTACCTCGCCACCCATTTTGAACTCCCACGTACCAATGTAGTCGGCGGGGAACAGGTCCGTCTGTGCAGGGGGAAGTTCGCGCTCGCAGGTATCGCACTCGCCGTCCTTGTTGACGTCGACGTGCGGCCCGCGGCTTCCGTCTCTCTCCGTCGAATCCTCCTCGCACATCTGCCAGTGCTCCTCGGCATCCGACTGCCACTTCCACTCATGGGTATGCTCCGAGGGTGTCATGGCGCGCTCGCAGGTATCGCACTCGCCGTCCTCGTTGGCGTCGACATGCGGCCCGCGGCTTCCGTCTCTCTCCGTCGAATCCTCCTCGCACATCTGCCAGTGCTCCTCGGCATTCGACTGCCACTTCCACGAATGAGTGTGCCCCCCGCACGCTGCGAGAAGGCCCGCACCCATCGCCATAGTCGACGCACAGAAGAGCGCCGCGATCAGTTTCTTATGTTTCATGTTTACACCTCCTTGTGAGTTTCTCACAAATTTTGTTAAATTGAATAAATATGTTAAAAAAATTCTATTTATGCAGGATTTATACTTTATATCATATCACATACCCCCCCCCCATGTCAACAAAATGAAGGGCCATTTTGTAAAAAAATTTTCAAGAAATTGATTTTTTAGATTTTTTCCCACAGGACAAAAAATGAATATATTCATTTCGTTCCTTGATATACCGAGCAGCCCCGCCCTCCTATTACATGCCGCAACCGCACCTGACCCGAACGAGGTTGGTGTACCAAAGAAAGAAAAGCCCCCTTTGAGGAGCTTTTCTTCCTTTTATCCATTTTTGAACTCGAGGGTGGAGGCGATTGCGGGAGCAATCGGTTCGCGGGCGAACTGTAGGGATACCTAATAATAAATATGTCGCAACTGAACAACGAAGCGAATATTGGGCTTCCATAAAAAAGAAAAGTGTTTTTTATGGAAGAGGAGCCGTCGGGATCAAATCAGCTTTTCAAAGAAAATGCGGCGACGAGGGCGCGAATAAATTTCACGCCCTGTTGCATAGATGTCTATTGAATTGACCTCCTTTTATATGATTTTTTGTTGTTAATAGTCCATAGACATCTCTCTATGGTTCTATTTTACCAATGGGGGGCGCCATGGCGGCGCCCATGTTGTTGACGTCGGTCACGCCGAAGTCCACCACCTTGCCGAGGGTGGCGGCCGTGATCCTGACGCCGTTTCCTTCCGCCGCGACGAGCGCTCCCCCTGCGGCTGTGACCGTCCATTGTGCCTGCGGGGGACGGGTGCATCCGAGTTCCAAGGGGTAGCGATATTGCCGTTCGGCCGAGGCAAAATGGCTTCCCGTGGCCGCTACGGCGCGTTTGCAGAGTCCCCCGTCGATGAATGCGGCAGAGACGGCGAGCGCTTCCGCCATCGTGGAACAGGCGCCGTAGACCCCCAAAAAGGGAATTGAGAAGTCGCGGGCGGCGAAACTTGCGGAGATGATCTGGTTAAGGAGGTCTCCCGAGACGATCATGTCCACTTCCTCCCGCTTGAGGCCCGCGTTCCTGATCGCGCCGTCGATGACGGTGGAGAGCATCTTACATTCCGCCTTCTCGAAGGTGCTTTCGCCGAACATGTCGTCGGAGAGCGCCGTTTCCACATAGCGGCCGACGATCCCGCGGCATTCCTTCGGCCCCGCCACCGTACTTGTGGCCACGATGCGCGGTTCATGTTTGAAACAGATGGTTTGATTTCCCATAAAATATGCCCGAATGCAGTTTTTGCAGTCGGGCGGGTTTTATTTACGGGAAGGGAAATTGCGCAAAAAAATCACCCTTCGCAAGGGAAGGGCGAAATTCTTCAAACGGGTCAACGGCGCGGTTTCTTTTGCTGTGCCGCGGGGTTCTGCGCGTTGCGCGGAACGAGCTCGGTATAATAGACAGGGCCGCGGATGCTCGTCTTCATGGCGGCCTCGTCCGTCGCTCTCTTGGTCTTTTCGAGGACGTCGGCGACATACTGCTCCACGGAATCGGCGAGTTCCGGCGTGGTATAGATCTGCGTCATGCGGCCGGGAGAGCTGGCGCCCCTCTGCATGCTTGCGGGATGTTGGTAGACGCGGTAGCCCATACGCTCGCGCTCCTTTCTCTCGCGCCTTTCTCTTGCGCCGCGGACGGCGAGCACGATAATGATGATCACGGCGATGAGGATAAAGACGGCCTGTGCGATGACGATCCAGAAGACGGCGCTGTGAATATCCCATTCCACTCCGAAAAACTTATACATGGTTCTCTTCCTCCCGCCCTGCCGACGGGCAGGACAGCTTCTTTTTTATACATTATAGCACAAATTTTTTATAATGGAATATATTTTTTTCATTTCTAACATTTCCTAACAATTTCTTGCAAAAATATTTTGGATTATTTTGTCAAATTATGATATACTACAGCTATGATAAAACCCGTCATAGGCAGAAAACTTCTCATTGTGGAAGACAATACCGGCCTTCGCGTGAAGACGAAGGACTATTTCGCTTCGCGGGGGAATGAAGTTGTAGACGTCTCCACCCTTCAGGAGGCGCAGGCCACCCTTGCGCAACAGACGTTCGACGCCATCATTTTAGACCTCATCCTCCCCGACGGCGAGGGGCTGGAACTCTTCTCCATCCCCTCCCTTCCGCCCGTCATCATCATGACGACGCTCTCGGGGGAATACGACATGCTCGAGGGATTTTCTTCGGGCGCGGCCGACTATGTGGTGAAGCCCTGCCCCATGCCCGTGCTCGAAGCGCGGCTCGCACTGCGCCTTCTCCCCTCTTCGGAGGCGAAGCTCATCGTGAGCGGGCTCGTCCTCGACGCCTCGGCGCGCAGGGTCTTCTACGGCGATAGGCAGATCATCCTCACGGGGACGGAATTCAACATCCTCAAGTTCTTGATGGAACATGCGGGGACGTTCTTCCGCACCGATGAGATCTACGAGCACATTTGGCGGGAACCGAGCTTCCGCTCCACCGCCATCCGCTATCACGTCTCCAACCTTCGGCAAAAGCTCCTCGCCGCCACGGAGCGAAATCTCATCATCGCCGAATACGGCAAGGGGTATTGTTTTATCACGGGTGAAAAGTCATGACAAAATTCTTCAAGACGCATAGCGCCTTTCTCGTCTTCTGCGCGACTATCCTGGTCTCGGCGGTCATACTCGTCTCCATCTTCACGGGGCTCAACATGCCGCCCGCCGCGCCTCTCTCCGAGAGCTGGGCGGGTTACAACGGCGGAGAGCCCGTGGCGGCTGTCCGCATCGGGGACTTCGACGGCCTCGCCTCGCTCACCTATGCGAACTATACGGCAGGAGAATACGTCCTTCCCGTGAGCAAGACCCTTCCCAAAGGGGAACTCGTGGAACTCTCTTCCCATGTCCCCGCACCCGGGAAAGGGACATATCAGTTCGTCATCTCACACGTCGATGCGGACGCCGAGGGCGCCAAAGCCATCTTTCGCGATGCAAGAGAAAAGTATCTCGGGCTGGACGGGGATCTGCATCTGACCGTCTATATTCCCACCGTCTTTGCGTCATGCGTCGTCTATCTCGACAACACGATCGTGGATACGGCGGGCTCGCTCTCCGATTATAACTTCATCGATTATAACGAAAATTACACGGGCAAAATGGAGAAGCACGACAGCGGGACCAAGGGGGTCTTCCTCGATGTCAAGCTATACGGAAGGCGTGTCGAGGGGATCGGACATGGACTGGAAGAGGGACACACCGTCACCATCCATTTCGAGTCTGACGGAAACCTCCTCTCGGGTATTCGCGGGACGCCCTATATCGGAACGGAGAAGGAGGTGTTCGGCTTCGTGCAGACCAACCTCAATCTTTCGACCGCGGGGGCCGTCGTCGCGGGGATTGCGCTCGGCATCTTCATCTTTTTGTGCCTGCTGAAGAAGACGCTCTCCTTCCTGCCCCAGCTCGGCGTGATGACAGGCGTGTTCCTCACCTGTCTTTCGCGCATCCTCCTGTGGGGTTCTACGTCCTATCCGTACCTGCTCTCGGCCGCGGGCATGCTCGGCATCGCATTCATCCTGTTTGCCCCTACCATCATCATGCGCATCCGCATCGGGCGGTTTCCCGTATGGATGCTCCTCGCCGCGATCGCGGGGGTCAATGTCGCCGTACACATCGTGATGCCCATCGTCCCGCCCGCATCGTTTGCGGCACTCCATATCTACAGGATCGTGATCACCCTCTTCCTCTCGGCGGCCGTGCTCGCCTCCACGGGCTATATGGCTTATAAGGGGCAGAAGGGAGTGCTCGACGTTGCCCTCCCCGTGCTCGCCGCGGTGGTCTCCGCAATCATCCCCTTCCTCCCCCTCTGGACGTTAACGGCCTATACCATGCCCGTGATCTACCTCTTCTATTTGATCTTGATCGTCACGATCGCCGTCTTCTTCAAGGAGTTTGTTACGGCCGAGAGGACGAGCGCCTACCTCACAAAGAACTTGCGCTCGGAGGTCGCGCGGAGGACGGAAAATCTGACCAGCGTCATCGCCGAACGCGATAAGATCCTGCGCTATATTTCGCATGATATGCGCAAGCCCGTCGTCTCCGTCAAACGCTATGTGGCCGAACTCGGTTCTACCGAGAGCGACCCCGTGCGGCAGAAGGCCTTCAAGACCGTGCAACAAAAGATCGAAACGGTGGATAAGAACCTCGTCGAACTGCAAAAATATGCAAAGCTCAATTTCTCCGCGGAGAAGGCGCAGAGGATCGACCTCGGGGAAGTGTTGCAAAGCGTCTTCGACGCCCTCTCCCCCGATTGCGAGGCCAACAACGTGCGCCTGCATCTTCATACGGCCGAAAACGAGGCCTTCTCCAGAAGAAATACCCTCGCCGCCGTGCTCAACAACCTGATCTTCAACGCCCTCGAACACAGCGGATGCGAGAATATCTGGCTCTCGAGCACGCGCACCCGCAAGGCCTGCCGCATCAACGTCGCCGACGACGGCAAGGGGCTGGATAAAAATTCGGCGCCCTTCGCCCCCTATGAGACGGGCAACCCGCAGGGAGAAAACCTCGGCTTGGGGCTCTATATCTGCCGCGATCTCGTGCACGACATGGGCGGCGAACTCTCCTATGCCCGCACGGACGGGAAGACGATCTTCACCATCTCCCTGCCGCCGGCATGATCGGAAAAGAAATTTTATAAACGCCGTAAAAAATTGTTGCTTTTTTGCGGCGTTTCGTGTAAAATGAATATGTTTTTGCAGAGCTGGCGGAGTGGCTGAACGCGCACGATTCGAAATCGTGTTATGCAGGAATGTATACGGGGGTTCAAATCCCTCGCTCTGCGCCATAAAAACAGGACGGTTTTTTATCCGTCCTGTTTTTATGTGGTAATGAAATTTAGCGAGGGATTTGAAGGTGGGAGGCGATTGCGGGAGCAATCGGTTTGCGGGCGAATAGTTGGAATACAGAAGAAATTTGCCGCAAACTGAACAGCACAGTGTGCTGTTCACCGGGGCGCGCCGCTAAAGGCGCAAATCCCTCGCTCTGCGCCATAAAAATGAGACGGACTTTTGTCCGTCTCATTTTTATATGGAAAACGGATACAGACGGGGATTTGAAGGTGGAGCATTGCATTTCTACCCAACAGCCCAGCGGGCTGTGAGGTGCAATGCGACAGCCGAGCCGGTAGCGAGGCGGGTACGGCGGGCGCTACCGCCGTACGAGGCGATTGCGTCAAAGGCGCAAATCCCTCGCTCTGCGCCAAGTGGGACGTAAGTTGAACATAACTTACGTCCCATTTTTATTTGCAAAAAGCGAGGGCAAACCCGCCCTCGTCTTTTATATTTCGATAAATTGAAATTTACCTCTTTTTCATCTTCGGCATCGGCAGATCGTCGTACATTGCCTCAAATAGTCCTGTCAAAAAAACCTTATCGTCCACATTATCCACATTGAGCATTTCCTTTGCGCCGTCATACGGCAAGGAATACTCCGCTTGGGGCAAATAGGATAGAGCGGATCTCACAGGTTTTACGAGAAATCTATCGTCGTAGATACCGCCGACAAGTTTTCCGCGATAGTAAATCAGAAAGTCACCCATCATCGGCTTGCAGGTTATGTCCTTTAAGCCCGAAAGTTGCTCTAAAATGAAATTCAAATATTCCTTGCTTGACGGCATACTTCCTCCGCGAAAATATCCTCTATCGTTCCAATTATATCACAGCCGCACAGAAATAACAAGCGGGCAGAAAACCATTTGGCATTTAGGCATGAGCTTGCTTGACGAGCGGTGCGATATGCGGCGGGAGGGTTCGTTCCCGCTTTTTATATGAAAATGGGAAACTTGCGTTCAACTTGCGCCCTGCTTGGCGCGCGAAAAAAATTCTACAGAATGTAGGAAAAGTGGCCGTTTCCTACAATATGTAGTAAAGTATTGGTGTGAAGGGAAATATTTTCGGAAAAAAATTGAAGGAACTGCGTACGGAACGGGGTCTCTCGCAACGTGTTTTGGGAGAGACGTTGCACGTCTGCAATCAGACGGTCAGCTTCTGGGAGGCGGGGAGCAGAGAACCCGATTTAGATACCCTCTTGATGATCGCCCGATATTTCGGCGTTACCGTAAACGATTTGCTCGACGACAAGGGATAAAACTCCGCGTCCCCTGCCTTCTCCCCTCTTTTTGCGGGCGGAACTTGCAGGGACATTTCGCAAAGCATCCCTTCCACCACTGTTTCACTGATGACGATCGACGATGACGACTTACGAATTCGACAGAAATGGCGGTCCTCTCAAGGAGGACTATCAGCATTTCTATAACCGCATCAACAATTTGCAAGACATGATCATCTCCTACTGCCGCTACGGGAAGCTCTATTCCATCCTTCCCTACGGCATTGTCGCGGAAGAATCTCCCAAGATCTTGCGGGTCACCTTTGACGAAGCCAAGGCCAAACGGTATGAGACGCAGACGGAGCATTTCTTCCTTCGCCGCTATCCAAAGACGGAGACGGGCATTCCCAAGCCAAAGTTTGCAGTGACGTTTGAGATCGGATATTGCTTCGGCGTGACGGAGATCCGCACCTTTGACTTCCGCTCATGGAACGACGACGACCTTAAAAAGTTCTGCCGCGAACTCAAGGAGCACAGGGATGAGACCTTCCGCAACGCCTACGACCCCATCGACAGGAGAAAGAATTGCTATCTTCCTCTTGCGAAAGGCGGGGAAAGCCCTCCTAAAACATGAGAAAGGCGGCTTTGAAACAAGCCGCTTACGGAAAAAACGATCTTTGCATGCAAAAGGCATGCGGAAAGGCGGACGCGGGAGCGTCCGCCTTTTGCATTTCTATTATTCTTTGGGTTCGGGTTTATCGCCGCCCTGTTGCGCCTTCAGAAGGTCGCGGATCTCGGCGAGGAGCTCCTCCGTCGTGGGAGCGGGCGCAGGTGCGGGTTCGGGCTCGGGAGCGGGCTCTTCCGCAGCCTTGGCGGCCTCTCTCTTCGCCTTCAAGGCCTCTGCTCTTCTGCGGATCCTGTTGATCGTAAACACGATGAGGAAGAGGATAAGAGCGGTGAGAAGGAAGGTGATGATCGCGGAGATGACGATGCCGAAGTCGAGGATGACTGCGGGCGATGTGACCGCGCCGCTTGCATCTACCGTCGCCTGTCTCAAGACGACCTGAAGGGCGCCGAAGCCGTCGGGCCCTACGCCGATCGCCTGAAGGAGAGGCGTAAGGATGCCGTTCACGATCGCGGTGACGATGGCCGTGAACGCGCCGCCGACGATGATGCCGACTGCCATGTCGAGGACGTTTCCGCGGGAGATGAACTCCTTGAACTCCTTAAAGAAGCCCGATTTTTTTTCTTTTGCCATAAAACTACCTCCGATAAATTTTTATCAATTTTTTCAACCTGCCCATGGTGAAGGCAGAAGGTTGCCGTGATAGGCGGAACTTCCAATTCCCCTCCGCTGTTCCGGGGAGATTCATGCGGGCCTCGCTATCGAGGCGCAGAAGATCCTGAATGGGAATGATCGCAAGGTTGGCCTTGGATGCAAGGGACAGGCGGATGAACGCTTCGGGAATGCCCTCCCCCTCATCGCCGAGACGGACGCGCACGTTGCAGGCCTCGAGTTCCGCCGCGAGGCGGGAGCGGAAGAGGATATATTCCTCCGCATTCATAGAGCCCACGAAGCCCGAGACGGTGTCGCTATCATGCGTGCCCGTATAGGAGACGCAGTTTTCCCCATAGAGATGGGGCAGAAATTCGTTGTCTTCCCTGCCGTCGAAGGCGAACAGGAGCACCTTCGTACCCGGAATTCCCGTCTTTTTGAGGAGCTCTTTCACCCCCTCTCCCGCGGCGCCGAGGTCTTCCGCGATCACCCTGCCCGCATAGTTGAGGCCGCCGAAGATCTTCTCCCCCGGCCCCTCGGTATAGACGCCGCCCTCTGCCGTCTCGGCGTCGGCGGGAAGTTCATAGCACCTATCGAGCCCCACAAAGTGCCCGATGCGGACAATATCGTACATCTGGAACGCTTCTGAAAGGCGCGCCTTCCACCATGCGAAGCCTTCCCTCTCATGCGCCGCCCAATCATAGACGGGATAGCCCCAGCGCTGGCCCGTGGCGGAAAAGTAATCGGGGGGAACGCCCGCGATCTTGGCGGGCTTCATCTCGCCGTCCAATTTGAAAAGCTCGGGATGCGCCCAAACGTCGGCGCTGTCGTAGGCGCAAAGGAGCGGGATCTCGCCGATGATCTTGACGCCGAGGCCCTTGCAATGCTTCTTGAGCGCCATCCACTGTTTGCGGAACTCATATTGCAAAAATTGCCAGAAGAGATATTCCTCGTGGTACTGCGTGCGCATCTCCTCCAAGGCCGCCTCTTCGCGCCGCTTGATCTTCTCGGGCCACTCGGCAAAGGTGCCGCCGTAGACCACCTTCGCCGTCATAAAGAGCGCATGATCCTCCGCGACGCCGCTCTTGACGAAGGCGCGGAAGTTCTTCCCGTCGAAGTTAAAGCGGGAAAAGGCCGTGCGGAGGAGCGGATAGCGGGAGGCATACAGCGCGGCATAGTCGATCTCCGCGGCGCGCGCCGTCCGCAGTTCCTCCTTGGTGAGGAGGCCGTCCTTCGCGAGGAGGTCGAGGTCGATGAAATAGGGATTGCCCGAACCGCAGGATACTGCCTGATAGGGCGAATCGCCGTACCCCGTCTGCGCGATGGGCAAAACCTGCCAATATTTCACCTTGCTCTTGGATAAAAGTTTGGCGAAGCGGAAGGCGTCGCCGCCGATAGACCCGACGCCGTACTTCCCCGGAAGGGTCGAGATATGGCACAGGATCCCCGCGCCGCGTTTCAATTTACTCGTCATTTCAGAAGCTCCCTCATTCTTTGGCACGCTTCAAGGGTGTTTTCTGCCGTCCCGAACGCGGTAAGGCGGAAGAAGCCCTCGCCGTTTCTGCCGAAGCCGCTCCCCGGCGTGCCGACGACGTTTGCTTGCTCCAAAAGATAATCGAAAAATTCCCAGCTCTTCATGCCGCGGGGGCATTTCATCCAGACATAGGGGGAATTCTCCCCGCCCGTAAACCAAATGTCCAGATCCTTGAGGCACTGCGAGATGAGCCTCGCGTTGCCGCGGTAATACCCGATATTGGCCGCGATCTCCCGCTCCCCCTCTTCGGTGAAGACGGCCGCCGCCCCCATCTGCGAGATATAAGACGCGCCGTTGAATTTGGTGGACTGCCGCCGCGCCCAGAGGCGGTTCAAAGAAACTCCGCCCCGTTTGAGCTCTTCGGGGACGACGGTATACCCGCACCTGACGCCCGTAAACCCGGCCGTCTTGGAATAGGAACAGACCTCGATGGCACATTCCCGCGCCCCCTCGATCTCATAGATGGAACGGGGAAGGGCACGATCGGAGATGAAGCATTCGTATGCGGCGTCGAACAGGATGATCGCGCCCTGCCTTCTCGCATAGTCCACCCACGCCTTGAGGCCGCTACGGTCGTAAACCGCGCCCGTCGGGTTGTTGGGAGAACAGATGTAGATGATGTCGGCCGCGACGCGCTCATCGGGCAGGGGCAAAAATTTATTGCCCTCGTTGGCGTCGGCAAAGAGGATACGCCTCCCCGCCATCACGTTGGTATCCACATAGACGGGATAGACGGGATCGGGGATAAGGACGGTGTTATCCGCCGAGAAGAGATCGAGCAAGTTCCCGAGGTCGGACTTCGCGCCGTCCGAGACGAAGATCTCATGATAGGAGAGACCGACGCCCTTCCGCGCATAACTGCCCGCGATGGAGGCGAGCAGGCTTTCGTATCCGTAACAATAGCGGTCGGGGCCGTAGCCTTTGAAGCTCTCGGCATGGGCGAGATCTTCCACCGCGCGGTGCATCGCCGCGATGACGGCGGGCGCGAGCGGGCAGGTCACGTCTCCGATGGAGAGCTTTAAGACCTTCTTTTCGGGATGTTCCCTCTGGAAGGCGCTTGCCTTGGCTCCCACCGCGGAGAAGAGATAGTTCTCGGAAAGGTTCAGAAAGTTTTCGTTGATCTTCATGATTGATAATGCCGCTTTACCGCCGCCCGCACGAATTCGCGGAAGAGCGGATGCGCGCAGTTGGGGCGGGATTTGAATTCGGGATGGAATTGGACTGCCACAAAGAAGTCGTTTGCGGGATATTCTATCGCCTCGACGAGCGATCCGTCGGGCGAGGTGCCCGCGATCATCATGCCGTGCTCCTCAAAACGGGCGCGGTATTCGTTGTTGAACTCGAAGCGGTGGCGGTGGCGTTCGGAGATGAGATCGGCGCCGTAGGCGGAGAGCATCTTCCCGCCGAGCACCTTGCAGGGATATGCCCCGAGGCGCATCGTGCCCCCCATCTTCACGCCGTATTGGTCGGGCATGAGGTCGATGACCGAGCACTTCCCCTCGGGGAAGAATTCGGAGGAGTTGGCGTCGGGAAGGCCCAAGACGTCGCGCGCGAACTCGATGGCGGCGATGTGCATGCCGAGGCAGAGCCCGAGGAAGGGAATGTTGTGTTCGCGGGCATATTTGCAGGCGACGATCTTGCCCTCGATGCCCCTGCCGCCGAAGCCCCCGGGAATGAGAATGCCGTCGGCTTCGCGGAGAAGTTCCTCCGCGTTCCCCTCCGTGATCTTCTCGCTGTCTACCCAGAGGATCTCCACCTTGGCGTCCGTCTCGTACCCGCCGTGGGCGAGCGCTTCGGCGACGGAAAGGTAGGCGTCGTGCAAGCGCACATATTTGCCGCAAAGGGCGATTTTGACCGTCTTACTGCGGGCATGGATACGGGCAAGCATCTCTTCCCACTCGCTCATATCGATCTCGTTGGGGTCGAGATGCAGGATCCGGCAGACGAGGGTGGAGAGGTTGCTCTTCTCGAGCATCATGGGCGCCTCATAGAGGACGGGCACCGTGAGGTTCTCGATACAGCATGCGGGGCGGACGTTGCAGAACATTGCGATCTTCTCGCGGATGGACTCGGGCATGGGCTCATCGACGCGGGCAACGATGATGTCGGGAAAGATCCCCATCCCCTGCAATTCCTTCACGGAGTGCTGGGTGGGCTTGCTCTTGAATTCGCACGAGCCCGAAATGTAGGGGACGAGGGTCACATGGATAAAGCAACAGTTCTCCCTCCCCACCTCGCGGGCGACCTGTCGGATGGCCTCGAGGAAGGGCTGGCTCTCGATGTCGCCCGTCGTTCCGCCGATCTCGGTGATGACGATGTCGGCGCCCGTCGTCTTCCCCACCTGATAGATGAAGGACTTGATCTCGTTGGTGACATGGGGAATGACCTGCACCGTCTGGCCGAGGTATTCCCCCGCACGCTCCTTGCGGAGGACGTTCCAATAGACCTTCCCCGTCGTAAGGTTGGAAAATTTGTTGAGGTTTTCGTCGATGAACCGCTCGTAGTGGCCGAGATCGAGATCGGTCTCCGCGCCGTCTTCGGTGACGAACACTTCGCCGTGCTGGTAGGGGCTCATCGTCCCCGGATCGATGTTGATATAGGGGTCGAGCTTCTGCGAGGCGACTTTGTAGCCGCGCATCTTGAGAAGCCGCCCGAGCGAGGCGGCCGTGATCCCCTTACCGAGGCCGGATACGACGCCGCCCGTCACGAAGACATATTTCGTCATGCTATACCTCTTGCATATGCTTGTGTTAAAGTTCGATCTCGCCGCGGAAGGCGAATGCGGCGGGCCCCGTCATCAAAACGCCCCCCTCCGTATAGCGGACGGAGAGTTCCCCGCCCTTCAGCCGTACGGCGATGTCTGCGCCCGTTTCGCAAAATCCGTTCAAAACCCCCGCGACGGCCGCCGCGCACGCGCCCGTACCGCAGGCCCAGGTCTCGCCGCTGCCCCGCTCCCATACGCGCATTTTGAGGATGTTTTTTTCTACAACCTGCACGAACTCGGTATTCACCCGCTCGGGAAAGGCGGGATGGCGTTCAAAGAGCGGGCCGATCTTCTCGAGCGCGACCCCTTCGGGATCGCCGCCGAAGACGACGCAGTGCGGATTGCCCATGGAAAGGACGGTGACGCGATAGGTTTCCCCTCCCACGATGAGCGGACGGGAGACGATCTTCTCCCCCGCAAAGAGGGCGGGGATCTTCTCGGGGACAAATTCAGGCATACCCATGTCTGCGGTCACGGCTTCACAAACGCCGCCGACGACAGAGAGCTTCAACTTCTTGACGCCCGAGAGCGTCTCCACGGTGAGCGCCTCTTTGCGGATATTTTTGATCTCATAGAGGAACTTTCCGACGCAACGGATGGCGTTCCCGCACATCTTCCCCTCGCTGCCGTCGGCGTTGAACATGCGCATCCTCGCATCGGCGACTTCGCTCGGGAGGATGAGCACGATGCCGTCGCCGCCGACGGAAAAGCGGCGGTCGGAGAGTTTTACGGCAAGGCGTTCGGGATCGGGAAGGTCCTCTTCAAAGCAATCGAAGTAGATATAATCGTTGCCGATCCCGTGCATTTTATAGAATGTTCTCGTCATGTTATTTCAATCGGATGATCGCATCGCGCTCGGGACCGACGGCGGCATAGGAGATCTTGCATGCGCATTTCTCTTCGAGATAGGCGATATAATCGAGCGCGGCGCGGGGAAGTTCCTCCCGCTTGCGGCAGTGCGATATATCTTCCCGCCACCCCTTCACGCTCTCATAGAAGGGCTTACAGCGGCCGAGAAGATCGGGATAGGGAAACTCGCGCAGGAGCTTCCCGCCGAGCTCATATGCCGTGCAGACCTCGATCTCTTCATAAAGGGAGAGAACGTCGAGCTTGGTGAGCACCACCTCGTCCGCCCCTTGGCAGCGGATCCCGTAGGCGGAGGCAACGGCATCGAAAGGGCCGACTCTTCGCGGCCTGCCCGTCGCCGCGCCGTATTCGTTGCCGGCCGCACGCAATTTTTCTGCCTTTTCGCCGAAATATTCGGCCGTGAAGGGCCCCTCCCCCACGCAGGTGGAATAGGCCTTCATCACGCCGATGGACTTATCGAGCTTGAGATGGGGCACGCCTGCGCCGATGGGCGCATAGGCCGCGATCGTAGAAGAGCTCGACGTGAAGGGGTAGATGCCGAAGTCGATGTCGCGCAGAGCGCCGAGCTGGGCCTCGAACATGATCTTCTTCCCCGCCCTGTGCGCCCCGTCGAGCAAAGCCCCCGTATCGCAGATATAGTCCTTGAGGGGGAAGCCGTATGTTTTGAAATATGCTTCGATCTCCTCGGCCGTAATCGGCGCATGGCCGTAGCCGCCCGCGACGGTGAGGTTCTTCCATGCGACGACGTCCTTCACCCGCGCAAAGAGGCGATCCTCATCGAAAAGTTCCCCCATGCGGAAGGCCTTCTTCATGTATTTATCGGCATAGACGGGCGCGATCCCGCGGCGGGTAGAGCCGAATTTCTTCTCGGCGAGGCGGTCCTCTTCGAGGCAATCGAGAAGGACATGGTAGGGCATGGTGATGACCGCCTTATCGCTGATCTTCAGGTTCTCGGGCGTGATCCCGATGCCCTTTTCGCGAAGGCGCGCCACCTCCTCCGAGAGGTGCTTCAGGTCGATGACCATCCCCGGGCCGAGGACGTTGACCACGTTCTCCCGCAAGATCCCCGAGGGAAGAAGATTGAGGATGAACTTCCCCCGTTCGTTGACGACGGTATGCCCTGCATTGTTGCCGCCCTGATAACGGCAGACATAATCGTATTCCTGTGAGAGAAGATCGACGATCTTGCCCTTTCCTTCGTCGCCCCAATTGACGCCGCACACTGATGTAAGCATATCTCTCCTTCCGCCTGCGCGAAAAGTTGCATAAATTCTCTTATAAACTATGTTTTATTATACTATAGGCGATACAGCCTTGTCAAGCGCAACGCTCATTTCCCCACGCAGAATTTGGAAAAGATCTCGCTGATCACGTCTTCCGAGGCCGTCTCGCCCGAAAATTCGCCGAGGGCGATATAGGCCGCGCGCATATCCTCGGCATAGAGTTCGGGGGGAAGCCCCCCGTCGATCGCCCCGATGGCAGTGCGCACCGCCCCGAGCGCGCGCTCCGCGGCGCGGAAATGCCGCTCTTCGAGGAGGAAGGTCTCGCCGCTCTCGCCCCCGAACCCGCGGGAATACATGAGCGTGCGGAGCTCCTCCAGCCCCTCGCCCGTAAGGGAGGAGACGAGGACGTCGCACCCCTCTTTTCGGGAGAGATCGCACTTTGCGCCCACGGTGACGACGGGGATCCCTTCGGGGAAGGAGGGGGCGTCGTCCCCCTTGAGATAGAGGATGAGATCGGCCGAGGCGATGGCCCTCTCCGCCCGCCTGACCCCCTCGCGTTCGATGGGATCTTCGCTCTCGCGGATGCCCGCCGTATCGGTGAGGCGGAAGAGGACGCCGCCGAGCTCCACCGCCCCCTCCACCGTATCGCGGGTGGTACCCGGGACGTCGGAGACGATGGCGCGGCCATAGCCGAGGAGGGCGTTGAAGAGCGAACTCTTGCCCGCATTGGGCGCGCCGCAGATGGCGACGCTCACGCCGTTTTTGATCTTCCTGCCCGCCGTATATTGTTTCAAAAGCGATAAAAGTGAAGCCTCTACCTCGGACATGGTATGCCTTGTTTGCCTCCGAGAATCGAAATTGAGGTCTTCTTCTGGAAAGTCTACATCTGCCTCCACGCCCGCGAGCGCCGTCTTGATGAGCGATTGCAGACGGCGGCCTTCGCCCGTAAGGCGTTCCCCGAGAAGAAGCGCCCCCGCACGGACTTCGGCGAGAGAAGAGGCATTGATCATATCCGCCATGCCCTCCGCCGCCGAGAGGGAGAGCTTGCCCGAAAGGAAGGCTCGCTTGGTGAACTCCCCCCGCTCCGCGAGGCGGGCACCGAGCTCGATGGTGCGCGAAAGTACGGCGCGGGCGATCTCATATCCCCCGTGCAGGTGGAATTCCACCGTATCCTCCCCCGTGAACGAGCGCGGCGCGCGGAAAAAGACGCACATGCCGTAATCGGAAAAACTTCCCGCGTCGATATGCCCCGCATACATCATATTGGGGACAAATTCCCCTTTGCGGGAAAACATCTTCCTTGCGATCTCCAATGAGCCTTCGCCGCTCATGCGGACGATGGCGACGCCGCCCCGCCCCTGCGCCGTTGCGATTGCAGAAATGACCATACGCGCCTCCCGTGTTTGCTTTCTCCCCTATTATAACAGATGCGGCCTCGGATGTAAAGAAATTCCGCGCCTCCTTCTTTCCGACGCGATCTGCGGAATTTCGGCAAAGAACAAGAAAAATTGGTAAAAACTCTTGACATATACCCCCCCCCGTATGCTATAATGAAAATATCAAATGATCTTAAGGAGGATCTCAAAAATGTTTTGTCCCAAATGCGGCGGTCAGGTAGACGGAAACGCCCCCTTCTGCCCCAACTGCGGCGCGGCGCTCGGCCAACCGCAAGCGCAACCTCAACAGACCACTTACGTCTATCAGCAACAACCCGCCCAGCAGACTAACATCTATGCCATCCTCGGGCTCGTGTTTGCTTTCCTCTTTCCCGTCGTCGGGCTCATTCTCTCCATCATCGGCCTCAACAAGTCGAAGGAGATGAACGGCGAAGGGCACGGCCTCGCGCTCGCGGGCCTCATCGTCTCCATCGTGGAGATGGCCATCGCGCTGATCGCCATCATCATCGTCGTAGCGTTGGGCACGGCCGCCATATCGCAAATCCCTTCCTATTATTGATCCAAAAATTATCAGACGCAAAAAGCGGCCCCGCGGGGCCGCTTTTTCATGCAATTTTTAATTCATGCGGGTGAGCTCGAAGCAATCGAGGGCGGAGGGAAGGCGCTTCTTCCATGCCCCCTCGTTATGGATCGCCCCCTTTGCGAGGCGGAAGCAATAGCATGCGCCGCTCTTTGCGAGGGCGTCTGCGGCCATGACCAGACTTTCCTTCACTTCCTTGTGGTTGGTGAGTTCCTTCTCGCCGTAATCGAAATAGATTTCGCTGTCGGGGCGGACTTTTTCGAGCAGACGGGCCATCTCCCCCGCGTTCACCCAAAGGCTCGGGGAGAAGGCAAGGCCCGCCGAAAATACGTCGCCGAAGACCGCCATGCCGTAGAGCGTCATCAGCCCGCCCAAAGAGCTGCCCGCGAGCATGGTATGGGCGCGATCGCCCAAAGTGGGATATTTTTCGTCGATGAAGGGCTTGAAAACGCCCGTGAGCCATTCAAGATGCCGCCGCCCGTAGCCCGTGGAATCCCCGAACGGGGAGCGGAAGGCGAAGGGCGAATATTCGCTCATCCGATCCTTTTTATCGGCCTCTACAGAGGCGACGATAAGGCGCGTTTTGCGCTCTTTCAAAAGCTCCGCAAGGCGCAAACTTTCGCCGTAGGGGGCGGTCTCGTCGAAAAAGGCGGTCTGCCCGTCGAAGAGATACATGACGGGGAAACGTTCGCCCGCCTTCGCATCGTCCGGCACATAGACGTATGCCGTGCGTTCCTCCTCGCCCGCGGGGGCGGGAAGGTCTATCCTGATTTTGTCGATCATGTCTTCCTCCTTACGCCCATTATAGGGGAAGTTTTGCGCCCTGTCAAGAGCGGCCTGTTTTTTTTCTTGACAAAGACAACAATATATTTTATAATGGCGGTATGATAGAGATCCAAAAAGTACAGACGAAGAAACAACAGCGCGAATTTGTGCGCTTCCCCCTCCGGCTCTACCGCGACGAGCCCAACTTTGTTCCCCCGCTCTACGGCGACGAAATGCGCGTCTTCCGCCCCGATTATCACTACCTCGACCAAGCGGAGGCTGTCTACTTCCTCGCATTGCGGGACGGGAAGACGGTCGGGCGCATCTCGGGCATTCTGCAACGCACTGCAAATGAAAAATGGGGGCAGAAACGGGTGCGCTTCACGCGGTTCGACTGCATCGACGATCAGGAGGCGGCTGACGCCCTGTTCGGCGCGGTCGAAGATTGGGCGAAGAAGAAGGGCATGGAGGAGATCGTCGGCCCGCTCGGATTTTCCGATTTGGAGCGCGAAGGGCTCCTCATCGAGGGCTTCGGCGAAATGTCCACTTTCGAGGAACAGTATAACTTCCCCTACTATCAGAAGCTCATCGAAAATGCGGGATACGGGAAGGAGATCGACTGGATCGAGCACAAGCTCTCCCTTCTGCCCGAAGACGACGGGAAGCTCGACCGCGTTTCCAAAAAACTGATGGAACGCTACCGTCTCCACCTCGGCGAGGCGCGCAACACGAGCGAATTCTTGAAGAAGTATTCGGATAAATTCTTTGCCGTGCTCGACGAATCCTATCGCGACATCTATGGGACTGTCCCCTTCACCGAAAACATGAAGCGGGAGCTCATCCGCGGATTCCGCCAGATCATCGACATCCGCTTCGTGCGCGTCGTGCTCAACGAAAACGAAAACCCCGTCTGCCTCGGGATCATCTTCCCCGCCATCGGAGAGGCCGTAAAAAAGTCGGGCGGAAGGCTCACCCTCCCCACCCTCTTGCGCATTCTGAAGGCGGTGAAAAAACCGAAGGTGGTCGACCTCGGCCTCATCGGCGTCATTCCCGAATATACCAACAAGGGCATCGGATCGGTGCTCGTCAACGAACTTCTGCACATGATGCGCGATAACGGCGTGGAATATTGCGAGACCAATCTCAACCTCGAAGACAACTACGCCATCATCAACCAATGGAAGATGTTCAACGCCGTCCAGCATAAACGCCGCCGCGCCTTCGTCAAGAAGATTTGAGATCGTTTGGAGTGAAAACAGCCCGCACTTTTGCGAGCTGTTTTTTGTTGGGAAATTAAATTGGGTGAGCACAAGGTTGCTCCCTTTGAAGGGGCGGGGATTGAACCCCTCTGTCGCCTAAAGGCGACATCTCCCCTATAAGGGGCGACAAGGTCCCCACCTGTCTCACTTCGTTTGACACCTTCCCCCGTAAACGAGGTAGGACTTTGCCCCTCATCTGTCGCCGGAGGCGACACCTTCCCCCCCGAGGGGGGAAGGCTTTTTTTTCACTAATCCATCAACGTGTGGATGAGGAGGGATTCGACAAAGGAATTGGAGAAAAAGCTACGGGGGAAGGGCTCGGGCACGGGATAATCGCCCGCGATCTGCCCCTTCCGCAAGACGACGGCGCGCTGGGATAAAAGCGCGGCCTCGTGCACGTCGTGCGTGACGAAGACGACCGTCTCCCGCCGCTTCTGCCATAGCTCGACGACGAGCTCGATCAGCGACTTCTTCAGGGAGAGGTCGAGGGAAGAGAAAGGTTCGTCCATCAGAAGGACATCGTGCGGGTAGAGGAAGGCGCGGGCGATGGCGACGCGCTGTTTCTCCCCTCCCGAGAGCTCCTTGGGGAGGCTCTTCTCACGGCCTTTGAGGCCAACACGGCATACCATGTCTGCGATCTCCCCCCATTTTTCTTTGGGAAGGACAAATTTCAGGTTGCCCGTGACGGAAAGGTGCGGCAGGAGGGCGGCTTCCTGAAAGAGGTAGGAGACGGCGCCCTTCCTCTCCACCTGCCCCTCGCAGGGAAGAAGGCCCGCCAAGATCTTGAGAAGGGTGGTCTTGCCCGCGCCGCTCTCGCCGAGGACGGCCGTGATCTTCCCCTCTTCGATCTCGAGGTCGATATTTTGCAGGGCGAATTTCTCGCCGTATTTTTTTGTTACGCCCGAAAGTTTCATGTGCGCCACCTCACGACGATCTTATTCAGGAGGGCGAAGAGGCCTTCGAGCAAGAACCCGAGCACGATGCAGATGAGCGTAAGCGCCATGAGACGGGGCATTTCGACGAACATCTTCGCCTCCTGCATGAGCCCGCCGACGCTTTGGTAGGTGCTCGCAAGCACTTCGCCCGAAACGGTGATCTTGAGCCCCATCGAGAGAATGGGCCCGCTCTGTGCGAGGATGCTCGGGGCGGAGAGCGGGAGATACATCTTGAAGATCTTGCGCGCGGCGGGGATCCTGAAGGTCTCCGCCATTTCGCCGAACTGTTCTTTCACCTCGTCGAAACTTGCGAGGGCGGCCGCATATGCGGCGGGCATCAGGACGAGGAAGGTGACGACGACGGGTGCGACGCGGGGCGTCGTCCAGATGAGGAGCATCAAAATGATCGCCATCGTCGGGACGGTGCGCAAAATGGAGACGATGGGCGCGAGGAAGGCGCGGACGCCCCTCTTCATACGGGCGAAGACGGCGAGAAGGACGCCGAGGACGAGGGAGACCGCAAAGGAGACGACGGTGCGCAGGAGGGTGTTCGCAAAGGCATGCCAAAAGGCGGCGTCCCGAAAGAGCCGCCCCATCTCCTTGAAGGCGTCCACGAAGGACGGAAGGATATAGTCGTTTCTCAAACACAGCGCGGCGATCAGCCACATGGCCCACAGGAGGACGACGGCCGCGAGCGAGAAGAGAAGGTTGTAGATCGTCTGTTTTTTCACGTGATCCCGTCAATCCATATAGAAGAATCCGTCGGCGGGAAGGGCGGCCGCCTGCGGGTCGATCCCCATCAGTTTCGTGAGGAAGGTCACGACATCTTGTTTGCAGAGCTTGCTCGCCGTGTAGCGGACGGAGCAATTCGCAATGACCTCGGGGGTGAGGTTCTCTGCGCTGAAGGAGGGCTTGAGGCCTTCGGTACGGACATCGTCCAAAAGGGCGAGCACCGTCGCGGGGGTGACGGAAGCGAGGTATTCGGCGCTTCCCTCGAGATAGGAGATGAAGGTCTCAACGTCCTTCTTGCGGCTCTCGATGACGCTCTTTTTCGCGACGGCTACGGCCTGCGGGTATCCCCCTTCGCCATAGAGGGCCTGAAGATCTCCGCCCTTTTTGAAGGGTGTGGGAGAGGAAGCCGTCTTCGCGATCTTGGTGGATGCGGCGGGCTCGGGGCAGAGGTAGTAATCGCACAAACTCGCGGGGGTGACGTTCTCTGCCGAATCGAAGGCGACGAGGTTGACCTTTTCGGGAACGGCCTCCGCCTGCGCGCTCGGGAGCACATTGCAATCGAGCTCGTGCGCCCCGAGCACCGAACGGAAGGTGAGACCGGGGACGTTGGGAAGCTGGACGACGCCCACCTTCTTCCCCGTGAGGACGCCGAGGTTTTCCGCCGTCAAAACGGGGTTATCGCCCGTCGTGAGGAAATAGAAATTCCCCCATGTGACGGCGCCGAGCATCTCGTAGGAGGCGCCGTTTCCGAGCATTTTTGCCGCAAGATTGACGGGAAGGACGGCGATGTCGGCTTTGGGGGAAGCCCCCGTGACGAACGTCTGGATGAGGCTGCTGTTGACGACCTCGAAATCGAAGAGCTCTTCTTCCTTTTGCTCTTCGCCTGCAATGGCATTGAGGAGGGCGAGCGCGGGCGCGCCGTCGGGCGCAACAACTTCGAGCTCATTGCTTTTTTGGCCGCAGGCGGCAATTCCGAATACCCCGAT
Source organism: uncultured Clostridia bacterium (assembly GCA_947598205.1). GTDB lineage: Bacteria > Bacillota > Clostridia > Christensenellales > Borkfalkiaceae > Gallimonas. The sequence continues at coordinate 93,381 of CANQFB010000001.1, read as the reverse complement.
CGCGGACATGGTAGCCGCTAAAATGGTGCAAAGTAGTTTTTTCATGATATAGCTCCTTTGAAAGATTACTCAATATTTGCTGAACAAGGTCTTGGCCGTAACGCCCTCGAGCCTCCCGAGTTTCCCCGTGAGGGCGTTGATGGAGGAGGCGTCGGCATCGAGGACGACGCAGATCACCGAGACCGCCTTCGCGTGATAGGGTATTCCCATTCTGCCCACGATACATTCGCCGTATTCCGAGAGAAGGGAATTGACCTGCTCGGCGGAATGTTCCCGCTTCTCCACGATGATGGAGAGCACCGCAATGCGCTTCTCCTCCTGCACGATCTGTTTTTCCATAAAAAACCTCCCTTCGCCGCGGGGGGCAAAGGGAGACAAGGCGCACGAAAGCGCCGAACATTCCGATCATTCGCCCCTTCGCGGTCAGACCTATCTTTCCGTTCAGGTCGCTTCTATTTTATCACGCCGTCCCCGAAAAGGCAAGCGTTTCGCGCAATTTTTCAGCGCGAACGGCGGCGATGCTTTTTGGCGGCGACGATGGCCGCAACGCCGGCAATGACTGCGCCGCCCGCGAGCACGCAGAGGATGATGATGGCGAGCCGCATGTTGGGTGAAAGTTTCTCCCCCGTTCCGCTGTTCCCTGCGCGGAAGTCCTCCTCCGAGCGGGCGAGCGTGAAGGAAAATTCACCGATGGGGAGTTCCTCCCTCCTGAAGAAATATCCCCCCTCCTCCTCTTCGAGGCTCAAGGAGCTGTAGCCGAGATAGAAGGGCGTCTCGACATGCACCTCCAGATCTTTGAAGGCCGCAAAGCGGTGGGCGGGCGAGATGAGATAATCGTAGCGGTAGACGGGGCCTCTCTCGTTGACGGTGGGGAAAAGGGGCAAGACCGTCTTTGCCGTGACACGCTCTTTTGCGGGGACAGACAGCCGATACTCATACCATGTCCGAAGGCGGCCCTGCGAAACCCACTCCGTCGGCACATAGATGAGGCCGCAATGGTTGAGGCGGTCGTTCAGAAGATCGACAAAGAGATTGTACCAATCTTCCTCCCCGATGCCCAGCCCGCTCTCCGAAAGTTTCCCCGAGACAAAGGCGGAAAAGCTCTCTTCCATCTCCTCTTCGGCAGAAAATACTGCGTCGTCCACCCGCTTTTTCGCCTCGGAATCGGAGGTGACGAAGCTCTCCACCGCCTCGGCCTCTTCGCCGAGTATCCACACATCGGCGAAGCAATCATAGAGCGAAGTCTCCCACGTCAAGCGGACGAGACCGTCTTCGACGGCCGTCTTTGCGCCGCCGCAACGGTTGTCGAAAAAGATGCGCGTGCGGGTCGGATTATACTTGAGAACGAGGTGGGCGAAATCGCGGTCGCGCGCGTCCGTCCTCTGCAGGCGGTAGCGCACGCGGCGGACGGGCAGATCGGGAAAAAAGAAGGGATCGCTCCGCCGCCCGTCTTCGATGCGGTCCACTTCTGCCTCGGCGTCGAGGGAAAAGACGCTCCTGAAGGTATAGCGAAGTCCGCTCCCCGTTGCGCCGCCGGAAAAGTTCATCGTCGCGACGTTGTCCGCGGCCGTGATGGTGCACCCGGGATACATGCAATCGACGGCGGGAAGGTAGAGCGTGAGGCCGACATCTTCCTCCGTCGGATTATAGAAGGTATAGGAGGCCTCGACATAGGAAGGCGTCACGCTTCCCGAAGAAGGGTCGGGAAGTTCTGCGATCCGCATCCTGATCTCTTCGCGCTCGATCTCGACGGGGCTTCCTTCCTTGACGACGAAGCCGCAGCCGTCCGTCCCCTCCCAATGTCCCCCTGCGGATGCGCTGACGGCGGAATTTCCCGCCGCGAGCGCGGCAAGGGGGATGGCGAGAAGGAGCGCCCCCCATTGCTTTTTCATGCTTTTTCATCCTCCCCGCGCCCCTCCGAAGAGGGTGCGCCGACCGCCCTTTCTCTATCCTCGGGCGGAGGCGGAAATTCCACCCAAAAGTCGCTTCCCCTATCCGCTTCCGAACGGACCCCGTACGGACAGCCTTGCATCTCAAGAATGTGCTTTACGATGGAGAGCCCCAAACCCGTCCCCTTGACGGGAAGTTTGTGCGTCTCCTGCATCTTATAATAACGGTCCCAAATGAGGCCGATCTGTTCTTCGGGAATGCCCGCGCCCGTATCGATGACGTCGAGGCGCGTCGCCCCGCCCGCCCCCTTCAGGCGGACGGTCACCCGCTTATCCGCCCCTGTATAGTTGACGGCGTTGCTCAATAGATTATAAATGACCTGCCCGATGCGCTCGCGGTCGGCATAGACATAGCGGTCTTCATCGATGTCTTGCTCGAAGGTGTATCCTTGCGTCTCGGTGAGGTAATCGAACCGCTCGAGGATGCGGTAGAGAAGTTCCGAAAGGTTGAAGACGGCGGGCGCGTGCACCCCCATTCCCGCGCGGAGTTTGGAGAGGTCCAACACGTCTTCGACGAGCGCGGTCAGGCGGTCGGCCTCCTCGATGATCACCTTGGCGTGGGCCTCGCGCTTCCTCTTATCGTCGCCAGAGATCTCCACGATCATCGAGGCATAGGCCTTGATCATGGTGAGCGGGGTCTTGAAATCGTGGGAGACGTTGGCGATGAGCTCCTTCTGCACGGCGTCGGCCTTGGAGATCTCCACGCGGGCGTAGTCGAGCGCATCCGAGAGCTCCTGCATCTCCGAACAAAAATAATCGCGCTTGAAATCGAGATCGAAATGCCCGCGGGCGAGTTCCTTTGCGCGGTCTGTGACCTCGGTGACGGGCCTCGTGATGAGCATCGCCAAAAAGCCGCTCGCCACAAAGGCGAGGACGACGGAAAAGAGCCCGGCGGAGAGGGAGAGCCAGCGCAGACTGCTCTCGAGCGTGCGGATGCGGGCAAGCGAAGAGGAAATATAGAGGTAATAGGGCTGGGATTTGACGGCCGTCGCATAGCCGAGAGAGGCGGAATCGCTCACCGTCACCTCCTCCCTTCCCTCCGAGAGCTCCTCACGGAGCCGCTCGACGATCTCGGGGAATTTTTCCTCGCCGTATCCGTCGGAATCGACGGTCGTGCCGTCGGATGCGAGGATGCGGATGCGCACGTCGTACGTCTCCTCGATCTCTCTGAGCCGCCGGAAGAGCATCGTATCCGCATTCGCCCCCGCGAGTTCCTCCGCCGCCCGCGCGCCCGCCTGCTTCATGGAAGAGAAGGTCCTGTCGCGGTACTGCATGCCGACGAGGAGGCTCTGCAAGGCCAGAAAGAGGAGGATGATGACGAGCGCGAAGAGGGTGAAGGCGAACCATAAAATGAGGTTCAGGCTCCTGCCCGCCCTCAATTTCTTTTGTTGCGCCCCCCTCTTCATGCCGCTTTCCCTTCCGCCTTAAACTTCAAATTTATAGCCGAGGCCCCGAAGGGTCACGATGAACTTGCGGTATTGCTTCAAGCTCCCGCGGAGCATCTTCACATGGGTATCGACAGTGCGGTCATCGCCGAAGAAATCGTACCCCCAGACCTTGGAGAGAAGGCGCTCGCGGGAGAGGGCGACGCCCATGTTCTGCACGAAGTAGAAGAGGAGTTCATACTCCTTGGGCGTGAGGAGGATCTTCTCGCCGTCGACATAGACGTTTCTGCCCGCTATATCGATTTTCAGACCCTCAAACTCGTACATGCCCCCCTCCGATTGCGCGGCGACGTTGCCGCGGCGCATGACGGCATGGATGCGCGCAAGCACTTCTTTGGGGGAAAAAGGCTTGGTCACATAGTCGTCGGCCCCGATCTCAAAGCCGAAGAGTTTATCGTATTCTTCTCCCCGCGCGGAGAGCATGATGACGGGCGTCTTGGAGAACTTTCTGATCTCCTTGACGGCGGAAAAACCGTCGAGCCGCGGCATCATCACGTCCATGAGCACGACGTCGAAATCCTCTTCGCGGCACTTTTTCACGGCCTCCATGCCGTCTTCGGCTTCGTCGGCCTCGCCGCCCTCGAATTCCACATATTCGCGGAGCACGGCGCGGATCTTTTCTTCGTCGTCTGCGATCAGTACTTTCATGCGTTTTTCCTCCGTTTCATCTATCATAGCAGGGCGAGATTATGCGCCCTTTATCATGATGTGAAAATGGCGTGAAATTTTTCCTCTTCCATTCTATCATATCCTTAAAAAAAATGCAAGCGCGGAAAAAATTACCAAACAAAAGTTTTCAAATTTTGAAACAAACGTTTGACATTCCCGCGCGCGCGTGTTATAATATGGTTATGATCGCAACGGAGAAGTTGAAGATCCTCACCGAGAGCGCAAAATACGACGTATCGTGTTCCTCTTCGGGGAGCGCAAGAAAAAACGAGGGCGGCATCGGGAACGGCTATATCGCGGGATGCTGCCATTCCTTTACGCCCGACGGGCGGTGTATCTCCCTGCTCAAAATTTTGCTCTCCAACGACTGTATCTTTCGTTGCAAATACTGCATGTCCCGCGCGGACGCCGATACCCCCCGCGCGACGGCCACGCCCGAGGAGATCTGCGAGCTCACGATCGACTTCTATAAGCGGAACTACATCGAGGGGCTCTTCCTCTCCTCCGCCGTGGTGAGATCGCCCGATTTCGCGATGGAACAGCTTCTTCTCACCGTGAAGAAGCTCCGCACGGAATACAACTTCCACGGATATATTCATCTGAAGGGCATTCCCCGCGCCGATCCGCTCCTCGTGCATGAGGCCGCTCTGTATGCCGACCGCATGAGCTATAATATCGAACTGCCCACCGAGGCAAGCCTTCAGCTCCTCGCCCCGCAAAAGAGCAAGCAGAGCCTCCTTGCCCCCATGCGGCAACTGCAAAGGGAGCGGCGCATCTTCCGCGAGGAGAAGCGCAAGGGCCATTTTCTCCCCGCGGGGCAGACGACCCAGCTCATCGTGGGGGCTTCACCCGAGCCCGACGGGCAAATCCTGCGGCTCACGCAGAGCCTCTACCGCACGGCCGAACTCAAGCGGGTGTATTTTTCCTCCTATGTGCCCGTGGTGCACGACGCGCTTCTTCCGGATACGCCCGCGGGAAGCCTGCGGGAGCACCGCCTCTATCAGGCCGATTGGCTCCTCAGGTTCTACGGCTTTTCGGCCGAGGAACTCATAGAGGAGGACGGAAACCTCTCCCCCGACTTCGACCCGAAATGCGCGTGGGCGCTCTCGCACATGCAGTTTTTCCCCGTCGAAGTCAACCGCGCGCCCCTCGAAGTCCTTCTGCGCGTGCCCGGGATCGGCGCCCGAAGCGCCTATAAGATCATGGAGGCGCGAAGATATACAAAACTCACATTTGAAGACCTCAAAAAAATGCGCGTCGTCCTGAAACGGGCGCGGCATTTTATCACGGCAAACGGTAAATTTTACGGATCGGAGGGCGAGGCGAAGATCAGAGGCCTTCTCGCCGCGGGGGAGCGAGCGGCGCAGGCGACGCAACTTTCCCTCTTCTCCGATCCCGAGACGGCGCGCTCGGCGCTTTCGGGGGAATTATGATCTATTTTTACGACGGAACTAAAGACGCCTTTCTTACGGCCTTCCTCATCGCCTATCCCGATGAGGACGCCGTGCTCGTCTCGCATGCGGCACAACTTTCCATCGGGCAGAGATCGGTGTTCGTCTGCGCCGACAGGGAGCGGGCGAGGCGGGCGGAGGCGCGCCTGAAAGAACTTGATAAAGATTGCCTGCACGAGCTCGATCTCCTCCTTCGGAGCGGGCAGGAGGACCGCGACGCCGTGGCCTTCGGCTATTTCAAACTCATTGCGGCGCGTGGTTGCCCCGTGAGGAAGATGCTCGCGGAAGACGCCGTGGCCGCCGCCGAGGAATGCATCCGCAGGGTGGAATTCGAGATCCACCGCTTCCACGGATTTTTGCGCTTCATGGAATGCGAGAGCGGCGCGCTCTATGCCCCCTTCTCCCCCGATAACGACATCTGCGACCTGCTCGTGCCCCACTTCCGCACACGGCTCTGCGAATTCCCCTTCGTCATCCACGATGTAGGGCGGAAGAAGGCGGCCGTCTTCGACGGGAAACATGTCTTCACCGCCCCCCTCGAGCGGGCAGAGCTGGCCCTCTCCTCCGATGAAGAGGCTTGGCAGGATCTTTGGAAGAAGTACTATAAGAGCGTGAATATCCCCTCGCGGGAGCGGCTCAAACAGATGCGCGGCTATATGCCCGTGCGCTATTGGAAATTTATACCCGAAAAGCGGGAGGGCTCATAGGAGGTTTCTCAGATCCTCGAGCGCCCTGATGTTTTCTTCGCACCCCTCTTTGAGGGCGAAGACGGCCGCGGCCGTGCGCCCGTCGAGCGCGGGAAGGATGCGCGCATACCGTTCGGCGGCGGCGCGTTCGAGGCGGAGATCGGCCTCGAGCATGGCGGGGAGCGACTTCACATAGTCCACGCAGGAGGCGGAATAGTAGGAGACGGGATAGGGCGGGCAGGCCGTGAGGACGGGGTCTGCCCCTAATTTTTGGATGAGCGTGCCCAATTTTTGCAATTCAAGCAGTTTTGCGGCGGCGATCTTTTCGAGCCGCTTCCCCTCCTCCGCATGCTCTCCGCCGAGAAGGATGACCTGATAGGTGTATTGCAGGGCGGCCGTGAGCGCCCCGTTTCTGCCCGCATAGGCGGGCGCGACAAGCTTTAACACGTTGCTGTTTTTTACGATCTCCCTTGCGGCCGTGACGTCTTCTTGCATGCACATTCCCCCCTTTTTTTACTTTCCCATGCTATGCGGGGGGAAGAAAAAGGGTGAATGGAATGGGCGTCATTAGGGATGACAAACGTTCGACGAGCAAAAAATCGGCTTCTCCTTTTGTATGGGAGAAGCCTTTCGTTTGCTCTTAAAATGGAAGTCGGGCGTTCAGCTCCAGATCACCTTCGGCTCTTTGCCCCCCTTCGCGCACTCGGTAAGATAGAGATTGATGAGCGTTTGATAGGGAATGCCCGTCTTTTCTGCAAGACGTTTGAAATACTCGACGGTGTCCCCATCGAGATTGATCGTGATCTGCTTTTTCAGACTGCGCACATACGGGTTCTTTTTTGCATTTGAAAAATCATATTCCTCTTTCATGTTATTTTCCTCTCCTTCCATAAAAATTTGATTCGTTCTTTGTTGCCTTGCGGGCGGAAATTATTCTGATCACGCAGTCGGCGCTTCGGAAACAATGACATACGACAAGTAGGTTCGCCTTCCTGCTCATGCCGAGGATAATGAAGCGCTCCTCGCTTTGTGAATGCTCGGGGTCGTTTATCACGAGCGCTTCCTCGTCATAAAACACCGTCTTTGCCTCCTCGAAAGAGATCCCATGTTTTTTGATGTTGATCTCGTTCTTCTGCGCATCCCATTCAAATTTTATGTCTTCCATAATTATATTATAATTATATTATAGGTATTTGTCAAGAGAAAATACATAAAAATAAAAAAGGCTTCCGATCAGGGAAGCCGAAGAATTATTTTTCGCTCTCGTAGTAGCAACCGGAGAACTGCGTGGGGGGCATCGTCTCCCCTTCTCCGACGTAAACGGTGTTGATCACCTTGCCGTTCCTGTCGATCACGTTGTATGCGCCCGTCTTGGGGCACACGTCGCCCGAATTGAGTTTCATAGCCTTTCACCTCCTTTCGCAGGCAGTATGCGGAGGCGGTCGGCTTTTATGCTTCGCTTATAAAATTCCCAAAAGAGAGAGCGTCATGGAGAAGACGGAAAGCAGGATGAGGTAGAGTGCGAAATACCGATAGTTCGCCCTGCCGAGCGTCTTCATGACGAGCCCGATCGCAAAATAGCCCGAAACGGCGGCCGCCGCCACGCCCAAAATCATGCCGACGATCTCGGCCGCCCCGACCCCCGCAAAGACGATGGCGGGAGAGAGCGCCGCATCCTTCACGCCCAAAAGAAAACCGCCCAAAATGACGGGAACGCTCATGAGGAAGGAAAAGCGCGCGGCCTCATCGGGGCGGGCCCCCGCGAGCGTGCCCGCGGCGATGGTCGAACCGCTTCGCGAGATCCCGGGAAGGATGGCGACGGCCTGCATGACCCCCATGGCCGACGTCTGCGCCCAAGAGAGCGGGCGGATACGCTTCCTGCGCCGCACGACGATCTCGCATAAAAGGAGCATCGCCGCCGTGGCCGCAAAGCATAAAGAGAGGCAGAAGACGCCCCTTTCCCCCGCGAAGAGCGCATCGATCTTCTCTTCGAAAAGAATGCCCGAGAGCGCCGCGGGAACGGTGGCGGCAAAGAGCATGATGAGGGGCTTGAAGGGCCGCCTGAAGAGGGCGGCGATCTCTCTATGGAAGACGGCGACGACGGAGATCAGTGTGCCGAAGTGCAACATGAGATTGAGGAAAGTCATGCCGCCGCCCGAGCGGTTGAGCCCGAGCGCATGTTGCAGGAGGACGAGATGCCCCGAAGAAGAAACGGGCAGGAACTCACAGAGTCCCTGCACCGTACCGAGCAATAGATATTTTATGACCGTTTTGAAAAATTCCATTCAAGACCCGAACGATGAAATTCAGAGTCTCAAGAGATCCTTATACACCTCTGCGTGCTTGGTCGCGCTGTCGTCGGAATATTCCACAAGGATGTCGCTCTGGCGGCCCGAGACCACGGAATCGACGACCTGCGACTTGAGCTGTTCAAAGTAGAGATAGGAGAAGCTGTTCTCCACTTCCGATGCGCCCCCCTTCGTCTCGGCAAAGTCGAAGTCGAAGGCCGCGTCCTTATCTTTCACGTCCACGAAGGAGAAGGTACAATAGATGATATGCCAGCCGTAGTCGGTGGGCACGACGGTATAGCCGCCCGCGCCGAGGCGCACCGCAAGCTGTGCCGCATACTCGAACTCCTTCATATACGAGGTCTTATAGGGCGAGATCATGTAGCCGAGGTAGGAATTGAGACCTGCTGTATCCGTATTATACGCGAAGGAGAGTTCGTTTATGACGGAGAAGGCGGTATTTTCGGGAGAGCCCGCGGCGAACATCTTGTTGGGGTCGAACTTCCCGCCTACGAACGCCTTCACCTTGCCGACTTCGTAGATGAACTTGCTGTAGTCCACTTTGCCGTCTGTTTGATAGAAGTCCTCATTGGTGAAGTAGTTCGTCAAAGTGTCATGGCTGAAGAGCTTGATATCATTGACCGTGCCTGACGTCGTGAATTCGAGGTCGGCATCTGTAAAGGCATCTGCAAACTTCATATATCCCTTCATCTCGTCGAGGAAGCCGTTGATGGTGATGGGGTTGGGATCGGTCTTCTCGACGTCGCCGTCGTCGTCGAAATCGACGGTGCCGTTGTAGGAGTACTTGCCGAGGTAGTTCTTGATCTTCTCATATTGCGCCGACTGCGTAACTTTACCTTCTGTATCCTTGACGTCGTCGCTCTTGGTGAAGCTGTTCTCGAAGAAGAGGTAGCTACGGTTCTCGTCATCGCCCGTGTAGCCCTCCGCTTCATACGAATAGTTCTCGTGGCCCGTGAACCATGTGCCGCGCTGGTCGGTCGCCTTCACCTTCTCGAGGAGGCGGGCGCGGGCCGCATATTTTGCCCCCTTCGCATCGCCGAGGTCGTTCGTGAAGCTCGAGAGCTCCTCCGTCTGCAACGTGGAGAAGGGAAGCAGGATGTTGAGCACATAGCCGTAATTGTACTGCCCGCCGTAGGGGGTAAAGACGAAGGAGGTATCCGAGATGGCGTTGAAGGCCTCCTCGAAGCCCGACTGGTCGTCTGCAAACTCCGCCTTTTGGGTTTCGACCGCCTTACCGTAAAGTTCTTTCGCCCAATCCTCATCGAGACCTTCCACCGCCTCTTTCTCGAACTTATCGTTGAGCTTGGTCAGCAGAGTAGATTTGTATTGGGAGACGAGCTGGCGGGCAAAATAGTTCGTCTCTTCGAGTTTGGTCGTATCCTCGCCCTTTTCGAGCTGGTCGCCGCTGTAGAGGTTGGTGATGAAGAGGTTGTAGGCCGCTTTGCGCGTCGCGACGGTGGAACCGTCGAGCTTCTCGTAAGAACCGACGTTGAGCTCCTTGCCCGTGTAGATGCGGTAATCGACGTCGAAATAGTCGTCCTTGACCGTCTCTGCGCCCGTCGGGAGGGTGCGCACATCCGAGTCGGCGGTGTGGTCGTGATCGTCCTCCACTGCCTTGATGAGGCCCTCTTCTTGATTGTCGATCGCGTCGTTGATGGCGACGCGCAGATCGTAGAGCGCCTTTTCCTTTTCGTCCTCGGTGAGGAAGTATGCAAGGCCCGCGGCCTCCTTCTTGGCCTCGGAGGCCTCCGCCCCCGCATTGCCGACGGCCGTATCGTAGCCGCCGGTGCTATAGGTGTGTCCGTCGGCATCGCCGTACGTCATGAGATAGGCCTTGGCGTATTGGACGTTCACCTCGCGCTGGATGAGGGAATCGAGGAGATAATCGAAGGCCTGCTCGACGGTCATGCCATAGTATTGGACGAGATTGGTGCCGTTGGAGAGGAAGCTCAACACGAGCTCGCGCTTGAGGATGGAGGAATCGCCGATGACGTCCGTCCCCTTGAGAGAGGCGAATTGCCCGCCCTCCGCGAAATCCTTTCCTTCGGTAATATTGACCGTAGCCGCAGTGCGGTTGTAATCGACCGTGAGATTGTGGACCGTGAGCGCATCGCACCCCGCGAGCGCGCCACACGCGAATACTGCCGCAAGGGCGATCGCCGCCGTCTTCTTTTTTGCATTCATAAGGTAAACTCCGATTTAAGTTTCATGCGCGCGCATGGGCGCACGCTCTCATACTTTCCCTATTATAACGTATTTTTCCGAAAGGTGCAAATATTTTTCGGGGAAATTCAGTGAAAAGTTGCGGCAAACTTCAAAAATTTCGTCATGAGGAGCAAAGTCTTGCCGCCCTTGCCCATATTTTGGAAGCGGAGGATGGGCGCCGTCGTCATTTCAAGGCTCAAAAAGCTCCCGTATTTTTGCATCGCGCCGTCGAGTTTTTCGAGGGCGGCAAGCCCCGTGAAGGTGAGCGCGCCCCCCTTGGGCCCGACGGAGATCTTCTTCACCTTGAGGCGGGAGGCATAGCGCTTCATCACGGCGATGATGAGGAGGTTTAGGGTGGGCTCGGGCAGAGGGCCGTAGCTCTCCTCCATCGAGGCGCAAACCCGCTTGTAATCCTCCGCATTCCTGATCTCGGCGATCTGCTTGTAGCAATCCATGCGCCCCGCATTGGATTCGATATAGCTCTCGGGAATGAAGGCCGTCGTCTTGATGTCGAGGTCGACGGTCTCCTCCCGCTCCCCCGTGAGCTCCTCCCGCAAGATCTTAGCGTAGAGCTCGTAACCGATCTTGTCCATGTGGCCGTGCTGTTCGGCGCCGAGGACGTTCCCCGCCCCGCGGATCTCGAGGTCGCGCATGGCGATCCGAAAGCCCGAGCCGAGTTCGGTGAACTGCATGATGGCCTTGAGGCGTTCGGCGGCCGTCTCCGTCATGACCCTTTCGGGCTTATAGGTGAAATAGGCGTGCGCGAGACGCGTCCCGCGGCCCACCCTTCCGCGGAGTTGGTAGAGCTGGGAGATGCCGAGCCTATCTGCGTCGATGACGATCAGGGTATTCGCGTTGGGCAGATCGACGCCGTTCTCGATGATGGTCGTTGTGACGAGCACGTCGTACTCCCCGCGGTAGAAGCCGAAGACGTTCCCCTCGAGCGCCGCATGGTCCATTCTGCCGTGGGCGACGGTGACGCGGGCTTCGGGCACGATCTCGGCGATGCGGGCGGCGAAGGCGCGGATGCTCTCCACGCGGTTATAGAGGAGGAAGACCTGCCCGCCTCTCGCGATCTCGCGCAGGAGCGCGTCGCGGATCAGGGTCTCCGATTCCTCGGCGACATAGGTCTGTACGGGGAGGCGGGCCTGCGGCGGCGTCTGGATGGTGGAGATGTCGCGGATGCCCGAAAGGGAGAGGTGCAATGTGCGCGGGATGGGCGTCGCCGTCATCGTGAGGCAATCGACGTTCCGCTTGACGTTTTTGATCTTCTCTTTATGTTCGACGCCGAATCGCTGTTCCTCGTCGAGGATGAGAAGGCCGAGATCGTGAAATTTCACGTCGGAAGAGAGGAGGCGGTGGGTGCCGATGAGAAGGTCGATCTCCCCCCTCTCGGCCGCCGCGAGGATGTTCTTCTGTTCCCGCTCGGTGCGGAAGCGGTTCAGGCAGGAAACGCGCACGCCGAACTCCTTCATGCGCGCCTCCGCCGTGCGGAAATGCTGTTCGGAGAGGACGGTGCTCGGGCACATGAGGGCGGCCTGCCTGCCCGCTAAAATGCAGAGATATGCGGCGCGCAGGGCGACTTCCGTCTTGCCGAAGCCGACATCGCCGCAAAGCAGCCTGTCCATCACCTTCTCCGAACACATATCGGCCACGATCTCGGCGATGGATTGCAGTTGGTCGGGGGTCTCTTCGTAGGGGAAGGCGGCCGCGAATTCATCCATCTCCTCGGGATATTCGGGGAAGACGTACCCGCGCCTCTCCTGCCGTTCGGCATACAGCGCCTTGAGGTCGAAGGCCATCTTTTTGAGGCTGGCCCGCACCCGCGCCTTGACGCGCTCGAACTCCCCCCCGCCGATCTTGGAGAGGGTGGGGTTCTCCCCGCCCATGTATTTGGAGAGGACGTCCATCTGCTCGACGGGCACATATAGGGCGTCGCCCCCGCTGTATTCGAGGGCGATGTATTCCTTTACGCCGTCGGTCGTCTCGATCTTCTTCGTCCCCGTGATCCGCCCGACGCCGTACGTCTCGTGGACGGCGAAGTCCCCCACCTCGGGCGCGAGGAAGAGATCCCCCCGCCTGTGTTTGATCCTTCGGGCGGAGGCGGCCTTGGTGAAGAGATCTCCCGTGCCGATGACGGCGAGCTTGCATTCATGGAGGAGAAAGCCGTTTGCGAGGGTTTCGGAAAGGATGACCGCGCCGCTCATGTCCATGAGTTTTGCGGGAAGGTCGTAGGAATAGGAGAGGCCGGCGTCGGAGAAGGCCTCGCCGATCTTTCTCGCACGCTCGCCGCTCCCCGCGAAGAGCATGACGCGGTAGCCCGTCTTCTTCCATGCGCGCACATCGGATATAAGATCGGGAAGGGAATTGAGATAGCGGCGCGCGGGGGCCGCAGTGAAGTTGTAAACTTTGAGGGGGTTGAAAAATCCGATGTTGCCGACGAAGGCAGACAGCGCGAGAGCGCGGCGGGAAGAAAGGTCGTAGGCCTCCCTTTCGGGGATATACTGCGCCATGGAAAAGGGCATGCTCTCGCCCCCTTCCAAGAGGACGGCATACCGCTCGGCATGCTCGGAATACAGCCCGTCCAATTTATCGCGGATGAGCTTGCTCTCGTCGAGAATAAAGAGGGTATCGGGCGGGGCGATCGCAGACATGCCCCCCGCGTTTTCCGTCAGAGGCAGGATAAAATCGGAGAGATAGCCCATGCTCTCCAGAGCGGAGGCGATCTCCGATAAACGGGCATACTGCGCGGAAGTTTTCGCCCCCTTCACGGCCTTTGCGAGTTCCTCTCGGATGCGGGCGGCATCGCCCTCGGAGAGCACGACGTCGGTCGCCGCAACGATGTCGATGGAGGAAAGTTTGGGGTAGCGTTCGCCCGTCGTCTCGTCGTAGGGCTTTACCGCCTCCACCTCGTCGCCGAAAAAGTCGATACGCACGGGGTGTTCGCAGTTGACGGGATAAATATCGAGAATGTCGCCGCGCACGGCGAACGCCCCCTTTCCTTCCACCGCGTATCCGCGCGCATAGCCCGCCGCGGCGAGGGCGGCGACGAGCGCCTGCATATCCGTCTCCTTGCCCGTTTCGAGGTGAAAGACGGGGAGCTTCTTGGGGACGAGCTGGACGAGGGCCTCGACGTCGGCGACGAGCACATCCGCCCCCCTCTCCCATTCGTAGAGGGCGGTAAGCCGCCTGTATAGATTATCTTTGGAGAGGGCCTTGCGGAAGGTGAGAACTTCGTCTTTGGCGGGAAGAAGGGCGACCCTTTTCCCCGAAAGGGCGGAAATGGCGTCCGCCGCCCGCTTTGCCGAGAGCGCATCCGCCGTAATATAAATCGCCCGCCCACAAAAAAGTGCGCAGGTGAGGTATTTGAGGGGATCGGAGAGGCCGAACGCCGCCGTGGGAGCTCCGCCCGAAAGGTCGGCGCCAAGGAGCGGGTAATCGCCTCCGAGTTGTTCATAGGAGAAAAAATCTTTCATCCGTTATATTTGGTCATCACGAGGTCGAAAGGTTCCCCCGAAGCGATGGCAAGGGCGGCCTCGGCCGCGCGGTGGCAGGCCTCTGTAAACAGGGCGTAGTCCTCCTTTTTCACCTCGGAGAGGACGTAATTGATGAGGGGAATGTTCACCTCCGCATCGCGGATGCCGATGCGGATGCGGGCGAAATCGGTAAGACCCGTCTCTGCAATGACGGAACGCATTCCGTTGTGCGTGCCCGCGCTTCCCGAAGGGCGGACGCGGACATGCCCCTTGGGGAGATCGTAATCATCGTATAGAACGATGAGCTCGCGCGGGCCGACCTTATACCGCGCCATGAGCTGTTTTACTGCCCTTCCCGAGGCATTCATATAGGTGAGCGGGCGGGCGATGATGATTTTTTCGCCCTTCAGATTCCCCTCTGCGACGATCGCCTCGCATTCCTTCTTTTTGAATTTGGCATGCAAAAGCTCCGCAAGGTCGCCCGCGGCAAGAAATCCCATGTTGTGGAAGGTCTTTTCGTACTGTTTCTCGGGATTCCCGAGACCGATGATGAGAAACATAAAAGTGGTTATTTCGCAAATTTCTTTCTATCAGAAGCCCCCTGCGGGGCAAATTGCGGGCAAAGAAATTTGCGAGGGGTTAAGTGTCAACATTTCTTTGCTGTATCGCCCGCTGTACCTGTGTGTTCTCAAAGACATGAAGCGTGCGGTGGCGTGGCAAATTGGGGCGCCCACGGCGGAAGTCAATTCCGCCTATGGCAAGTGATTGGGAATGGTTTCGCAAATTTCTTTCTATCGGATACCGTCCGCGCGGACGCCGCAGGCGTCATCCTGAACTTGTCGAAGAATCTCGCGCGGAGCTCCGATATTGCGGGCAAAGAAATCTGCGAGGGGTTAAGTGTCAACATTCCTTTGCTGTATCGCCCGCTGTACCTGTGTGTTCTCAAAGACATGAACGGCAAGTATTTGGAATGACTCGCCCACCCGTCGCCCGAGGGCGACACCCGTCTCACGCAGGTAGAGCCCTGCGTTCGGTCAGCGTTTGCCCGTGCATATGGGCAAACGCCAAGAAAATTTTGCGCCAAAGATTATCAATTTTTGGCAGAACTGCAAAATTTTCCCCTCACAGAGGGGTAGGGCTATTCATCAGTCCGAACAAAAGCTCCTCCTCGGGGAGGAGCTGTCACGCGCGAGCGTGACTGAGGTGGGGAGCTCCCCACCCCCTTCTATTCCCCCTCCCGAGGGAGATGGTTTCGGGCTTTATAATCATTCAATCGTAAATCTTGCTCATGGGCTTATCGAGATATACGTTCTCGATGGCCGCGGCGAAGATGTCTGCCGTCGATAAGATCTTCATCTTGGGAAGACGCTTTTCGGGCGGGAGATAGATGGTATCGAGCATGACGAGTTCGTCGATGGGCGATTTTTCCAGCCGCTCGATGGCGGGCCCGGAGAGGACGGCGTGCGTGCAACAGGCCTTGATCTCGGAAGCGCCCGCGGCGACGAGCGCCTCCGCGCCCTGCACGATGGTGCCGCCCGTATCGATCATGTCGTCCACGAGGAGGCACTTCTTCCCCTCGACATTGCCGATGATATTCATGACTTCCATCACGTTCGCCTTGGGGCGGCGTTTATCGATGATGGCCATGGGGCAACCGAGGCGTTCGGCGACCTTGCGCGATCTTCCCACCGAACCGATGTCGGGCGAGATGACGACGAAATCCTTGTCCATCTTATCGGCGTAATAATTATAGAGCGTGGGTCCGCCGAGGAGATTATCGACGGGAATGTTGAAAAATCCCTGTATCTGGGCGGCGTGAAGGTCCATGGTGAGCACCCTGTCCGCCCCCGCCGAAGTGAGAAGATCGGCGACGAGCTTTGCCGTGATGGGATCGCGCGAGCGGGCTTTTCTATCCTGCCGCGCATAGCCGAAATAGGGCATGACGGCGGTGATCCTTCCCGCAGAGGCGCGCTTGGCGGCGTCGATCATGATGAGAAGTTCCATGAGATGATCGTTGCCGGGGTAGGAGGTCGATTGGATGATGAAGAGGTCGCGCCCCCGCACCGTCTCGCCGATATGGACGTTGATCTCCCCGTCGGAGAACTTGGAGACTTCGCAATCCCCGAGGCTCGTGTTGAGCTTTTTTGCGATCGCTTCGGCCAGAGGACGGTTGGAATTGCCTGCAAAGATCTTGATTTCGTTCCCGTGTGTGATCACGCTGCTTCCCTCGCGGTTTTTATTACCCTTTTATTTTAGACGGTTTTTGCATTTTCGTCAAATGTTTGAAGGAAATTTTATACATTGCGGATAAATTTTTAGGGGCGGAAGCGGGCCCTTTTGACGGCCGAGCGGTAGCCCCCGACGAGCTTTTCATAGCGATCGCGGTCGGCGGAAGGCATGAAGAGACGCTCGGAGCGGCGGAAGGCGGTGAGCGTCTCCTTCCCGTAGATCCCCAAAGAGAGGGCGGAGAGGATCGCAACGCCGAGGGCGGTGGACTCCCGCTCCAAGGGCCGATCGACGGGGATGCCCAAGACGTCGGCTTGAAACTGCATGAGGAAGTTGTTGGCCGAGGCCCCGCCGTCGCATTTGACAGAGCGAAGGCGCACCCCGCTCCCCTCCTGCATGGCGTCGGCGAGGTCGCGCGCGCCGTAGGCGATGCTCTCGAGGACGGCGCGGACGATATGCTCCCGCCTCGTTCCGCGGGAGATCCCTTCGAGCATGGCGCGGGCGTCGGGGTCCCAATAGGGCGCGCCGAGGCCCGTAAAGGCGGGCACGAAGAACACCCCGCCCGTATCTTCGACGGAGAGCGCAAGGCGTTCCGTCTCGGCGGCGTTTGCAATGAGCCCCATCTCGTCGCGAAGCCACTGCACACAGCTCCCTGCATGGAAGATGCTTCCCTCGAGGGCGTAAGAGACCTTTCCCCCATATCCGTATCCCACCGTCGTGAGGAGGCCGCCCTCGGAAAAGACGGGCTTCTCCCCCGTGGGGAAGAGCATAAACAGGCCCGTTCCGTAGGTGATCTTGGCGTCGCCCGCCGTAAGACAGCCCTGCCCGAAGAGTGCGGATTGCTGGTCGCCCATCACCGCCGCGACGGGGATATGTTTTTCGCCGAGGACGGCCTCCCCCATCCGCTCGTCGGAGAGGCGCACTTCGGGCAGAATTTCAAGCGGAATGCCGAAATAGGCGAGAAGTTCTTCGTCCCATTTGAGGGCGGAGATGTTGAAGAGCATGGTGCGGGAGGCGTTGGTGACGTCGGTCGCGAAAACCCTTCCCCCCGTCAGTTTCCAGATGAGGAAGGTATCGACCGTGCCCGCGCGAAGCCTGTGTTCCTTCAGAAGTTTTTGCGCGGCGGGAACTCTTTCGATGAGCCAGCGGATCTTGCTCGCCGAAAAGTAGGCGTCGGGCAGAAGGCCCGTCTTCCGCTTGATCGTTTCCGCCATATCGGGCGGAATGGAGGCGCAGAAATCGCTCGTTCTTCTGCACTGCCACACGATGGCGGGGGCGACGGGTTCGCCGCTCTCCGCATCCCACAGGACGACGGTCTCGCGCTGATTGGCGATACCCATGCCCGCGATGCGCCCCCCTGAAGCGGCGCGGATGCAGTCGGAGAGGACGTAGGCCGCCTTGAAGAAGATCTCGTCGGCATCCTGTTCCACCCACCCCGGGAAGGGGCAGGAGAGGGCAAGTTCCTGTTGGGAGCGGTGCACGAACTCCCCCGCCTTCGTATCGAAGAGAAATGCCCGCACAGACGTCGTGCCCGCGTCGAGCGCGATGATGTAATTGTTCATGATCCCCCCCATCTTCGGAGTGAATTTTTTCTATCATTCTAACATGAAAAAGCCGCCGCCGCAACCCCCGCGCGAAAAAAACGGGGGGAGAAAATTTTTGCACCCGTGCAAATGATTTGCATTTTCGGGAAAATTGCTCTATACTTGGCGTATGGACGAAAAAAACCTTTCGGCGAACGGGAAGACGCCGCCCGTAAAAAAATTTCCCTTCAAGTTCTCGGGGCTCATGCTCGCGCTCTGCATCCTCGGGATCGCGCTCTCTGCGGCGGGGTTCTCCCTCACCACATGGCAGTTCGTGAAATTTTTGCAACTCGATATCTCCTCGGCCTATGAGTGGATGAAGTTCATCCTGCTCTACCTCGTGAGCATCCTCCTCGCGACGCTCCTCACGGCCATGCTGATCAAATCGCAATATATCGTGAACGACAGATACCTCGTCATGCAATTCGGCATCATCAGGCAGAAGTATGAGATCAAGAAAGTCTGCTCCGTCCACCACTTCCGCGGGGCGCATAAGCTCGCCGTCTATTTCGATGAATTCAAGTCGAAATACATCATGATCGTCGTGAATGAGCGGTGGTTCGACGATTTTATTTCCGCCCTCATCGCGCGGAGCAGCCGCATCGAGGTCACCGTCTCCTCGCCCGAGGAGGAGCGGGAATTCAAAAAGAAGAAGTAAAAAATATGATTGAAGCCCCCTGCCTGCCGTAGGGGGCTTTTGTTTTGTTGCGTGATACGGCCATTCCAAATCCGTCATGTTGCGCGGAGGTAAAGGCGCAGTCGAAACCTCGCCGCGGCATAAATAAGGTGATGCTTCAACTACGTTCAGCATGACGAAATCAGAATGGCATGCTGTTTTCCAATTTCATTGTTTTCATGAAGGGGATCCTCTCGCCTTCGGCTCGGGATGACGGCGTGAACGGGCGAGATGACACAGTGTGCCCCGCGGCTCGGGATGACGGCGTGAACGGGGTACTTTTCCTAATTGGGACAGCAAGGAGACAGGAAGCCCGCCTCATTCACGCTCGCGCGCGACAGCTTCTCCATCGGAGGAGCTCTTTTCGTCCGAGTCGGAAAAATGATCCTTCTCCGTCTTGGCCCAACGCTTCGCAATGAAGCGCATCTTCACGGACATGGGTGCCACGTCCGTCGCAAACTTGATGACTTTGTTCCAAAATCCTATCACCTTTTTGCGTCTGTTTTTATGCACGGCCTTGAGCGACGCTTCGGCGACGGCGCGGGGGCTCTTTTGCGAGATCTTCCCCCAAAATCCGTGCTCTTTGATATTCTCTTTGATGTCCTCGCGGGTGGGGATCCCCCCGGGGAGCACGCAGGTGACCTTCGCCCGTCCGCGAAGTTCGGTGCGGAGGGCCGCCATGAAGTATTCGAGCCCCTTCTTCGTCGCGCTGTACAGGGCGAAATAGGGCATGGGCGTCGAGGCAGACATGCTTCCGACGGCGAGGATCTCCGTCTTCCCGTCGAGGGGGGCGCGCCTTAAAAAGGCATTGATGAGCGAGACCGCGCCCTCGAGATTTACCCGCGTCTGGAAGAGAAGTTTATCCTCGTCGTACTTCTCGAAGGCCATCTGCGTATCCACGCCCGAGACATAGACGAGGCGGGAAAAACGAACGCCCATTCCGTCGGCATACGCAAAGAGCGCGAGGCGGTCCTCTTTCTTCGTGAGGTCGCACGCGCGGAAGGCGACATCGATCCCATAGCGGGCCTTGAGATCTTCCGCGAGGGCGGAGAGCCGCTCAACGCTCCTGCCCGTGAGGAAGAGCGCCTCGCCGCGGCCGGCGAGGACTTCGCAAAATGCGCCGCCCAAGCCCCCGCATGCGCCCGTGATCAAGGTGTATTGCACGGTTTTCTCCATAGCTTATGCGGGAAGGTCGATCTCTTCTACGCCGTCTTCGATGAGATAGCACATCTCCTCGTGCTCGTCGATGCCCGCCTGAATTTGCTCCGGAGTGAGCTTTATGTATTTGACAGTGGCGCTTGCGAGGACCTTCTTCTCCCCGTCCATGATGACGCATTCGGCGGTACAGAAGTGGCCGCTCTCGAAGACGATCTTCCCCCTGCCGATGAGCGGGACGCCGTAGGGAACGGGGCGGCGGTACTTCGTCTCGAGAGAGGTTGTGACCCCGTAGGTCTTCTCTCCCCCCTCTCTCGCCCAAAGAGCCCGAAGGCCCATCTCGTCGAGCATGGCGGTGATGAGCCCCCCGTGCACGCGGCCGGGGTAGCTCTGGTGCTGTTCGCGGTAGGAAAAGAGGGTGACGACGCTCCCGTCCTCCATCGAATAGAAGGGTGCGCGGACGCCGTACTCATTATCCAGCCCGCACATGATGCACATCTTGCTGTTGCGCTGTTTCCATGCGACTTTCATATCTTACTCCCAAAAATGGCGAAAAAGCCCGCGCGTTTGCAGGCTTTTTCTTTACGCTTCTTCGAGGCCTTCGTTGAGCTTTGCGAGAAGCTCGTCGAGCTCCTGCCCGTGCGCGGATACCGCTTCTTCCACCGTCTCACCGTGGGCGAGGGCGCACCCGAAGCAGTGCATGCCCGCTTCGAGCAGAATTTCGGGGGCGTTGGGGTTGAGCTCGAGGCAATCTGCGATGAGCGTATCCTTCGTGATCTTTGCCATGTTGGTTGCTCCTTAACGATTGATTTCCCCTATTTTATCACAATTTTTTATAATGCACAACTTTTTTGCGGGAATTTTTCAAAGTCCGATGAGCCAATATAAGAGCCCCACGGCCGCCCCCGCCGAGACGCCGAAGACGATGATGGGCCCTGCGACGATGAACATCTTCGCCGCCATGCCGTAGACGAAGCCCTCCGTCTTGAACTCGATGGCGGGAGAGGCGACGGAATTCGCGAACCCCGTGATGGGGACGATGCTTCCCGCGCCTGCATTCTTGCCGATGCGGTCGTAGACGCCGAGGCCTGTGAGAAACGTCCCCAAAAAGATGAGGATGACGGAGACGGTGCCCGCGAGCATATCCCCTTCGAGCCCCGCGAACTCGAGCATATAGCGGAAGAACTGCCCGATGACGCAAATAAATCCCCCCACGAGGAAGGCCCTTCCGCACGTCTTGAAATGCTTTGTGGGCGGATCGAAGGAATTGACATAGCGCAGATAGTTGCGGTTGCAGTTTTCGCGCGATTTGCCCGTCACGGCCGCAAGTCCTCCGCCCGTCCCTCGGGGAAGCAGGTCTCCCGCTCTTCCCTGGCCTTGCCGAGCGGATCGTTCTTTACCTTTTTCATGCCCTTAATTTGGGGATTGCGGAAGGTTTTTATACCTGCGGAAAAAGAGCCGCCCGCGCACACGTGCCAGAAAAAAAGCCTTCCCCCCGAGGGGGGGGAAGGTGGCACGGCTCTGCCGTGACGGATGAGGGGCGAATTGAAGCGAAGCCTCATCAGCCGCCCTTGGGTGACAGCTTCCCCCTTGTGAGGGAAAGCCTTATCGTAAGGAAGCGAAAACTTACCTTACATAGGAGGCAAGTTGCTCATACAATGTCTGGTAAAACTCCCCGAGATAGGTGCGGGCGAGGGAGTCCATGCCGAACGCCTCGAGCCTCGCCTCCGGGTTGGTCGTCACGTGCATATAATAGTCGCGCACGACGAGAAACCGCTGGGAATAGGTGAGGTTGTAGTTGGGGTTTTCGGGATAGCGGTAGGGGCCGAGCTCGTTCCCCTCCGAGCCGAGGCTCTGATAGGCGAGCTGTTGGAGAAGGTCTTCGCGCACGGCGTCGATGTCCGCCTCCTCCTGTTCGCGGATGCGGGTCTCCTCCCGCGTTCGCACATGGGAACGCACATTGTCCTTCCCGAGTAGAAGGTAGAACAGTTCCTTCACGGCGGCGTCCGCCTTGGCCACGATGTTGTTCTTTTTCGTCTGCGCGGTGCGGACCATGGAGAGCTGGACGGGGTCGAGATCGGCATAGTCGGGATCGGTGAGGTCGATGATGTCGATTGTCATGCGCCCACCTCCCGCAAATGCAATACGATGCCGCGGATGCACACGTCGGTATCGAAGGTATGGAAGACGAGGCGCATGCTTCCGAGAGGGAGAGTGTGGCGGAGGTGCGTGACCTCATAGGCCGCGATCTTATAGTCGTCGGAAAGAAGGCCGCGGATGACGGAAAGGGTGAAATTCCCCTTCCCCGCGACGGAGATGCCCTCGAGGACATACTTCGCCGCCCGTTCGGGGAACGCAAGGTCGAGGGTGAGCACGCTGTAGTCGAAGATGCTATATCCCTCTCCCCCGACGTGCAGGAGCGTCTTGTCCGCTTCGATATAGACCCCTTTCGCGCCGCCGCCGATCATCTTCGTGTTGATGGGCGTAAGGTAATACTTCCCCTTGGCGGGATCGTAGACGAATATGTAGCCGACGCCGCCCACCTTCACCGCAGAGTAGTACTCCCCGCCGCCCGCCGCCGCGATCGCAGGAATGGGAAAGACGACGCCGCTGTCGGCGATCTCCACCCGCGTGCATTTCTCGCCGTCGAGGCGGAAAAGCCCCTTCTCCGTGCGGAAGAGGACGGTATCCCCGCATCCCCCGACCGACCCCTCCAGCACTTCGCCGCCGTCGAACTTCAACCTCTCGAAGGCGAAATAAAGGTCGTTCGCATCGGCGGTGAGGAGCAAGATCTCGCGGGTACGGAAGAGGGCGAGCCGACGCCCGTAAGGGACGAGCGCGAGGACGTCGCCCCCGACGTCGGAGAGCCTGATCTTGCCCGTATCCTCCTTTTTGAGGTCGAAGTCGCCCGTCTTGAGCGGAGCGGAATAGGTGAGGAGGTTCCCGTCGGCGAGAAAGAGGCGTTCGCGGAAGATCGCCCCCCGCCGCGCAGGCCCGCATTCGGGATAGTGGGCGGACGTTCCCGTCTTCACATCGACGGCCGTCACGCCGTTTTCCCCATAGATGAGATCGCGCCGCACCCCCTCTCCGTCGCAATAGGTGACGACCCCGAATGCCTCCCCGCCCAAGGAATAGTCCCTTTCCGAGAGGAAGTCGCGTACCCTTCCGCCCTCGAAGACGCAATAGACGGTATCCGAGGAGACGATGATCCGCCTGACGCCCGCATCGAGCGGGCCGAGATTTTCAAAATTGGCGGCCGCGACGAGGACGCCGCCCACGTCGCGGAGGTTGAGGGGGCGCACCGAGCCGTACTTTCCGAGATCTTCGGGGGAGAGCTCCTTGATAAAACGGCGCACGGGAAACTTCTTTTCTTTCATACCCACCTCCTCGGCGGGAGGACGAGCTTCCGCCTGACGCGGACGGCCGCGGCGAGCGCCTCGCGGTAGCGTCCGCTGAAGGAAGCCCCCTCGGTGTAGAGCCCGTGCGCGATGAGAAATTCGGCGGCGACGCCGAGCGAGAGGAGGCGCACCGTCATCTTCTCGGGAAGTTCGCAATCGTCGCCGATCGCCTTTTTCGCGGGCGCATAGGCGTAGAAAACCTCCACTTCCTCCGCCTTCCCTTCCACCTCGAGATGATCGGCGAAGAGAGAAAACGGGATACCCATGCCCGAAGGAGAGCGCACGGAAAGCACTTCCAGCGGGGCCTTTGAGAAGGCGGAAAGATCCACCTTCCCATCGGCCGCGGAGAGCCTTTCGGAACACCGCAGAGGGAGATACTCGAGGGCGATCTCGCTCTCGATGAAATGGAAACATTCCAAAAGAAGGTCGATCTCGCGATCATCCGTACCCTTTTGGGCCTTGAAGGAGAGATCGTCTCTGCCGACCAGCTGTGCCGCGGCCGAGATGACCTCACTTACTTTGATCGGCATAGCGTCCTCCCCCTCTTATGCTTCCGTGATGCCCGAGAGCATCGCCTGCCCTGCGGGGCGGTAGCACATGAGCTCGGCGTATTTGACGAGCGTGGCCGTGTAGACCGCCTTGCCGGGGACTTGTTTGAGGATCTTCCCGTCCTCCCCTTCGAGCCATTGCCAATCGCAGAGCTGATGGAGGGCGAAGTCGTCGGTGTTGAGAAGATACATCGTGCCTTCGGGGCAGAACCTATCGGCGACGACGGGAATTCCGTTGAAGTTGATGGCCTTGAAGCCCCCTTCGAGCGTTATGGGCTCGAGCGAACGGTAGGCCGAGAGCGCGTTAAAGAGCGCCCTGCGCACTCCCCACGAGCACATGATGAAGTTGATCTTGCTCCCCGTGCGTTCCTCCACTTCGTCGATGGCCTTCTGGATCTTGTTCTCCGTGATCTCCCCCACTTCCTTATAGATATTGGGCTTGAGCCATTGATGGTTCTCGACCATCTGCCCGTAGAGGGCGCCCTTCTCCTTGAAGATGGCCCCGAGGCCTGTGAGCTCGAGGTTTCTCGAATATTGGACGGAGAGGGTGTAGTTTTCTGGGCTCGAAAAATCCGAACCCGAGATCCTGATCGTCTTGTTGGCATGGTCGACGCTCTGGATGACGCGGTCGGAGGCTATGATCGTGCCCGTGGAGCTCACGACGCTGACCAACATGCCCTCGAAGAGGTTTCTCGTGGAATCGACGCTGTAGTTGGACTGCGAGACCCCTTTGATCGTGGCGATCGTGCCCGAGCCGTCGCCGAAGAGCATTCTGTTGAAGTTGAAGCGCGCGCTCTCGAGGAGGCCGTTCATCTCGTCGTTGAGGAGGCTGACGAAGGCGCCCGTCTCCCCCGTTGAAGCGCGGATGGCCTTATCGCTGATCTCGATCGAGCCGTAAAAGTTCTTGAGCTGGGCGGTGAAGAGCGCATAGGAATTGGCGTTCGATTTGGGGAGATCCCCCGTCTCGGTGCCCGCGGTGATGCCGCCGTTGACGCCGTAGCGCACCAGCTTTTTCACCTCCTTGCCCACGACGTCGTTCGTGGTTTGGCGGATGCGCGCATAGAAGGGGCTGATGCCCTTGTTGAGCTGGTCGGCCACGGCGGGAAGATAGTAGGTTTTGAGTGCGATCTCCGCACTGACGGTTGTTACAGCCATAGTTTCTCCTTAAAAAGTTTTATTTGGACGTCTTGAAATATCCGAAGGCGAGATCTCCCGCCTCGTCGATCGTCTTGGGGGACAATCTGGGAGCGATGACGCCCGTTCCTCCCTCCCCCATCAGGGGCGCGCCCTTGAGCGGACGCAGGTATCCGCTCTCTGTGTGCACGCCTTCATCTTCGCCGGGCGCGGGCGTCCGCAGGAGCTCCTCCTGCGCGGGCGCGGCATGCGCACCTTCGCCCGATCTCATTTGGGCGAGCTGCTCCTCGAGCGCCTTGAGCCGTTGACTGCGGCGGGTAAATTCGGCCTCGAGCTCTCCGTACGCATGCGCGAGGGCATCGACGCTCTTGAATTTCCCCATGACGGTTGCGCCATCGGGCGCCGTTTTGGGATCCGCGTTCTTGTTTTCCTCTTCCACGTCTTATTCTCCTTTGCGGCGGTGGCTTTGAAGGTGGCGCAAGACCCTCGCCTTTGTCGCCGCTTGCGCTTCGCCTCCCGATAAGAGGAAGCGGAGATGTTCGAGGATGTGAAGGGCGTGATCGTCGTATTCCTCCGCTTCGACATCCTCGTGCGCCAGAAGGACGTTCTCCCGCTCCGCTTTCGCGACGTGCAGGCGTGAGATGTCCCTCGCATTCTCGAACGAGCCGTATCCGAGCGCATCGAGGATGCGGTTTTTCGTCTCGTCCGAGAGGTTGCCCTCGCTATCTTTGAGAAGCCCCAGCGAGAGGAGGTTCACGATCTCCTCCTTGATCTCGGAGGGGGTGCGGTCGTATCCCGTCGCGAACACGACGTCGTCCGCCGAAATATCGCTCGCGTCAAAGTAGTAGAGCTCGGTATGCCCGTCCGTTCCCGTCATGTTGAGGAGGCGCTTTGCGGCGGCGAACTGCTTATAGAGGTGCAGGATCTGTTTCCCCGCCTCCTTCACCGCCCTCTCGACGCTCTCCACCGCCTGATGCATGCGGTTGGTATCCTGATCGAGCAAGAGTTGCAATCCCACGGCGCTCACGACGTTGGTGGGATTCGCGGAGTTGCGCGAGATCTCGCTCATCCCCGAGACGAGGACGAACTCGTTCGCGATGCGCTCTTCCTCCTCCCTGAACTCGGCGGGAAAACTCCCGCAGTCCAGAAAGGCGGGCGCGGGGGAGCCCTGACGGTAGACGAGGATCTTCCCGGGATAGAGCCCGTCCTGCGCCAATTCCTCCGCGTCCACACTCCCGTCTTCTACCGCAACGACGCCCGCCGTGAGGCGGTTCAAGAACTCGTGCTTGCGGTTTCTGACCGCATTGTAAGCCCGCTGGAGGGGGATCATGCGGTCTACGACGGAAGTGCCGAAGAACGACCCCGCGAGCTCGATGCCCGTCTGCCTGATGAAGGGCAGGATGCGCTCTCCGCGGTCGCCGTTTTTATAGGGGAGAGGGCCCTCGAAGAGGAGCTTCCCTCCCGCGACGATCTCAAGCCGCCCTTCGGGATACCTTCCGTTGGGACGGGTGTACCGTTCGATGAGAATTTCCCTGTCCTCGAGGACGGGGCTTTGCGCGCCGTCTGCGGGTCGCTTCCAGCCTGAAGCGCAACTGTATGGAACGAGGGCGAAATCGGTGATCTGTCTTCCCGGAAGCTCGACGCCGAACTTCTCGCGGATCTCGGATACGGAGATCGCCTTTGCGTGAATGATGCTCTTGACCTCGGACATGGTAGGGGCCGTTAAGTCGTCGGGGTATATCTCGAAGGGCGAGAGCGGGACGACGTTGACGTCCCCTTCCCGGAGGGAATGGCCGTTCTCGTCGGCGCCGATCACACTGCCCGCGTCGAAATTCCATACTACCTTATAGAAGGCCGTCCCGCACACTTCGCTCCAGAGCGTCGCACGGGAGATCACGCCGTCGAGGTCGATGCGGTTTTTGACCGACCGCAAGATGTTGGTGGCGATCCGCGCCGTCTTGATGTCTGCCTCGCTATCCGAGAAGGCGCGCACCTCGAGGGAGGGGCGGACCTTCGCGAGCCGCGCGAGGCGGGTATCGACGGTGGGCGCGATGTGGTTGAAACACCTGCGCGACTGCCATTCGTATTCGGCGTTTTCCTCCTCGAGCTCCCCCGCGGGGCCGATGTCGCAGAACTGGTCGCCGCTCACAAAATTCATGTTGAGCTGCCACCCCCGCTCGAGCTGGCGTTTTGCGCGCTGGCGGGATGCGAAGTCGGCCTCGATCTCCTCTGCGAGCGCCTTTTGGCGGAGTTCCTCCGCGCGCTCCTTGAAGTTTGTTTCCTGCATATATATCCTCCGATTGAATTATTCGTCCTCTCCCCCCTCTTTGAGGCGGGACAAAAGCCTCTGCCGCTCGGCCTCGAGCTCCTCGTCAGAGAGCGAAGATAGAGCGCGCTCCTCCAAGAGAAGGCGCACCGCTTTGAGATCGGGCGGGACGTCCTTTTTGGTCTCCTTGCGCTTTACGAGCTTGAGTTCCCCGTCGGCCGCCGCGTATTCCTCGGTCACCTCCGAGAGGGAGAAGCCGAGGGCGACTTTCCTGATCGCTTCATCCAAACTGCCTTGCAAACCTTACCTCCTTTTGAGCCTTCTCAAACGCCGCTCTATATCCTTCTCGATCTCCGTCTTCTCGCGGACGGGGGGATGGGCGTTCTGCGGCTTTGTCATAAGATAGTAGCGGAGCTCGTCCATCGCATGGTCGTCCCGCTTGACGGGAGCCTCGCCGCTTCCCCAAAAATATCCCTTGAACTCGCGGATCATGTTCACGCAGTTTTTGAAGATGTAGAGATCGGGCATGCCGTTCTTGCGGGAGAGATACCGCTTCACCTGCGCGATGCCGCCGAAGACATCTTTGTTCACGCGGGTATTGACGAGGATGCCCCGCGCGTAGAAGAGATCGGCGACGCTCCTTTGCGAGGCGAGCGTCCTCGCTTCGGCCGCAGGGTCGATGAGGGCGGTGAGCCGCCCCCTCGCGTCCCTCTTCCAGCCGATGCGCTCCGAGACGCCGAAGATGGCGTCGGCATGGGAATCGACGTCCAGCCCCGCCGCATAGTGTTCGGCGACGACGTACACGTTCCCGTCGTAGTCCACCGCATACCAATGGGCGGAGAGCGGGTTCTTGAGCCCCGGGTCGATGGAGATGGTATCCTGCCACGCTGGGGGAATGGAGAAGGGCTCGATGACGTGCACGCTCTCGTCGAATTCGGGATAGATCAGCCCCTCCCGCGTGCAAAACCGCCCGTATCTGCGCGCCTGCATGGTCGTCTCGTCCATCGTCGCCTCCAAAAGGGCGATCTCCTTTTTTGGGAGGAAGGGGTTATCCGACCATTCCATAAATTCATACCAGATCTCGGGGTCGCTCTTCGGGTTGAGGTAGATCTCTTCGTAGACGAAGGTCAGGCCCTTTAAGGGGGTCATCGTGCCGAAGATGTCCCCTTCGCGGTCGGCGACGCGCATGCGGCACTCTTCATAGATGTCCTTGGGGGGCTCTTCGTCGAACCAAACGAAGTCGAGCGAACTCCCCTGAAAGCGTTCCCGCCCCTGATCGCAACTCTTGAAGCCGATGACGGAGATGCCGCCGAAGACGTTCTTCACCCTGATCTGGTCGATGACGCCCGAGGCGGGGCTATCCTTGCGGCCGCTCGTCATCACGATGTCCTCGATCCAATCGGGTCGGAGATAGTGAAGGATCTTGGCCTGTGCGACGTCGCGCTGGACCTGCGCGGTGAGGGAGACCACCCATCCGAAGACATTGGGCCTGTTCTTGCGGTAGGGGTGGTTGCCGCGGGCGAGCCAGACGGCCTCCGCCGCCCCGCATTCCGTCTTTCCCGAACGGTTGCCGCCGAACACCCAGCGGTTGCGCTTCCTGCATTTATGAAAGGCGACCTGCTTCTTGTGTTTGATGCGGCCCGCGTTGTAGCGGGCGAGATGGTCGTGTTCCGCCCGACGCTTCTGCTCCTCTTCGATCGCGCGGATTTTTTGCATAAGTTCGTTCATTTTCGTCAAAATTTTCCTGAACATGCGGCGCGCCATGCGCTATCATAGCGCGTATGAAAGCATTTATAATGTCCGTCCTCGGGCTTCTTCTTTGCGCCGCGTCCCTCGCCGCCCCGCCCCTCACCGCGCGGGCAGATACGCTCCGCTATGCCGTGGCGGCCGATTCCAACGTATGGTTCTATGCGGCGGAGAGCGAAGAGGACCGCCTCTTTCTCCTCCCCGAGACCTACTATGTGCGCGTCTTGAGCGAGGGCGAACGCTTCACCGCCGTCGAATATCTCGTCAACGATCCCCCCTACCGCAAGGTCATGGGGTATTGCGAGACGGAGGCGCTGACCTTCGTCGATTTTATCCCCGCGCGCCCCTTCCTGCGGAAGGAGATCAAAGTGACCTACGACCTCGCGGGCGGCGACGCCTTCTCGGACGCCTTCCCCGATATGTTCGGGAGCATCGAGCGGACCTTCGTCTACTACGGCCTGCGCTATGAGGGGGGAAACCGCTACGCCTACGTCCTCTATGAGGGCACATTCGGCTACATTCCCCTCGCGGAAGAACCCGCCTATGAGCGCAACGACGACTTCTTGAGCGTCCCCTCGGGGTCGGTGGACGGAAGTTCTGCGGCCAAGGGGGGCGGACTGAAGACGGTGCATATCGTCGTCATCTGTATCGCCTGCGCCGCGGCGGTGGGCGTCGCCGTCTTCGCCCTCAAGGGAAGAAGGCGTTCCTCCGATCGCGGAGAGGCCGAACTTTGAAAAAACAACATCCCCTTCCGCGGGGGAAGGGAGGCCCGCTCCCTCCCCTCGGCAAGCGCGCGTTCCATCTGCACAAAGGGGCGGTACGCGCCGAAGGCGAGATCGTAGCGCGCATCGCTCCACCCCAAAAACATGAGGCGGGAGCGGATCTTTTTTAGGAGGGAATTTTGCTTGCGGAAATATGTTCTCATCGAATATGATGGCACCATGTCCGCAAATGAGGCAATCATTTTCCTTCTGCGGAAGAATTTATATTCGAGAAGGAAGCGCTCCTCGCGCGTGAGGTCGCCCAAGATCAGCCCGAGCTGGCGGCGAAGTTCCAAGAGGCGGTCTGCCATGGAAAATTCCTCCGCGACTTCGGCGCATGCGTCGAAGGTGGAAAGGAGAGAGCGGAAGGAGAGCGCGGCCTTGTTCTCCGCCGCCCTCTCGGAAGCCTCGGCGAGAGCGCCGAGACGGGGATAAGCGTATAAAAAAACTTTTACATGGATAGCGTTCATTGTCTGTACCACTTTGCTCCGTCCGCGCCGCATCGGGCTCTCATGCGATACGAACGTTTGTTTGTATTTTCATTCTAACACACAAAGTTGACAGACGGCCGCCTATATGACGAAATTTTTGAAAAAAGTTTTTTCCCGAAAAAGTTGCGTTTCACGCACGCGCATGATATAATCGAATTGTATGAATATTTCGCACGCGAAAACAAAAATAGCGCTCATCGCCGCGCTCGCTGCGGCGGCCGCCCTTGCGGGGGGCGTAACTTCCCTTAAGGCCTCTGCCGCGGAAGCGCCGCAAAAGGACGCTTCCCTCTTCCTGCCCTCCTCCTATGAGCAGTATTTGGAGCTCGACGCCCCTACCGTCGCCGCCTTCTCCGCAGGGCATATCGCCATTGCCGACGGGGATACCCTTTACCTCTTTGACCGCAACGCGGAAAGCTATAGCGAAACCGACCTTCCCGAGGGAGAGCGCGTTACTCAACTCGGCTTTGCAGGCGAACGCCTCTTCGTCTCCACACGTTCGGCAAGTAATTATTTCTACGAATACAATTTTGAGACAGAGCAGTTAGATAGTTTCGCCGGCATTAACTTCTCCACCTTCTGCATCGATGGGAATACCCTCTACACCGCCAACGTGGGCGGGACAAGCACGACCATTGCATCCTATTCCATCGACGACCTCACCCAAGAAAAGCCCGCGCATACCGATCTCGGCACTGTGGAAAACAACGCCACGCCGAATATGACCTTTCTCGGCGGAAAGCTCTACTGCGCGTTCAACTATGTCGTCTTCTATCAAAACGAACAAGGACAGTTCGATGCCAAATCCTGCTTCTTCCTCTCAAACAACGCCGCCGACGTCGCCTCCGTCAAGAGCGTATGCGCGCTCGGGGACTTCTTCTATTTCACCGCTTCAGACGGCCTCTATCGCACGGACAAAGAGGGAAACAGCGCGCTCATCGCCAAGGGAGAAAACTTCTCCGCGCTCACTTCCTTTGGTGGAAAGCTCTATATGATCGCGGGAAGTTCGATCAAAGAACTTACCCCCACCGCGGACGGGGCGGACTTTACAGGCTATGAGATCGCCTCCGCTTCCTCTTCCGTGAACAGGCTTTCGGGGGCGGTGGATACGGCGCGGGCGGGCGACCTTCTCGTCACCGCCGATGCGGCGGGCAGCCGCGTGAACGTCTATAATTTTGCGACAGAAAAATATTCCGAAATTACGGGCATAGAGGGATTTACCCCCACCCATGTCGCGACCGACGGCTCGATCATTGCGCTTTCGACGGAGAACGACATCTACGCCTGCACCTATTCCGAGAAGGATGAAATGATCTTTTCCGCCGTAAAGGAAGGGACGGAGACCGCCATCCGCGGGCTTGCGTGCGTGTACGGCGAAGTGTACTATGTGACAGGCACCTACTGCGGAAAGGTGGGCGGCGAGGAAGTCCCCCATCAGGCGCACGATAGCCCCTATGCGCTCGCTTCCGACGTCTATGGGGATCTGTTCGTCGTCTGCGGCTCGGCCCATGAGGTCATCCGCTACACCGAAAGGGAGTTCTGCGATCCCGAAGCGGAGGGCGAAACGCTTCCCTTCCGCCTTCCCGATGGCTTCCGCAGCCTTCGCGCCGACTTCGAGGGCAACCTCTATTATCTCATCGGCGATACCCTCTACAGAAACGAGAACGAAGTGATCACAACGGTGCATGGGAGCGATTATGTATATACCATGTCTGAAGATGCCCCCTCTGCTTTTGCCCTCGGCTATGAGGACGACGCCGTCTATTTCCTCTTCGGTGACCGCATCGTGGGCACGCGCGAGGGCGCGCTCGACATTCCCACGCTCCGCGAGATCCCCTCGGGCGAGGTCGCGGATAAGATCTTCTCCGTCCACGGGACGGAGGACCTCTTCGTGAAGATCCCCGCGGGCACGATCGGCGTCCGCACCGATCTCGACGCTCTCCGCGAGGACGCCCCCGCCTTCTTCCCCTATGAATTCTATTTCCGCACGGAGAGCGAGGCGCGCGGCATCCTTCTCGCCGAGCAGGGCGGCTATGCGCTCGTCGTGCTCTACGAACCCGATACGGGCGAGAAGCCCTTTACGGCAGGCCTCTTCCGCATCGACCCCGAACAGGAGGGTCTCATCGCCGAAGAGAGCGAATATTGGACGGAGGAGGCGAGCGTGAAATATCTCACGAGCGACGTCTCCCTCTACTACTACCCCTGCCTTCCCTCCGCCCTCGCCGATGTGCGCCTCTCCCGCGGGGCGCGCGTGGAGGTCATCGGCCTCATCCATGCGCCCGAACAGCACGATTACGCCCTCGTCGAATATAGCGGGACGGGAAAGAGCGCTGTGCGCGGCTATGTTCCCGTGGACTATCTCACTTCCGTCGATCCCAACCCCGCCGAGGATGAGGCCTTCCTCTTCGCCACCTTGAAGAAGGCGGATGCGGGCTACGTCTTCTCCTCCGAAGACGGGCAGATCGTCACCCTTCACGGCGGGGAACGCGTCCGCCTCACCGATAACGGCGACGGCACGTATACCGCCCGATACACCGCCGAGGACGGCAAGGTCTATTCGGCCGTCATTCCCCAAAGAAATCTCGACTTCGGCCAGAACGACGCGCTCCGCATCGCACTCATCGTCATTCTCTCCGTCGTCGCGGTGCTCATCGTCGCCCTCTACGTGTGGTTCCTCCCGCGTAAAAAGAAGGAGCGGTAAGCCCCTCTGAAAAACAATGCGGCCTCCCGCTGTTGCGGGAGGCCTTTTCAATATTTTTCGCGTAAAACCATATACTGCATGGTATGAAGACCATTCTCTTTTGCGGCGGGGGAAGCGCGGGGCACGTCGTCCCCAACCTCGCCCTTATGCGCGAACTCCGCTATTCCTACCGTCTCCTCTATATGGGCACGGGCGGCATCGAAGAAAAGCTCGCCACCGAGGCGGGCTACCCCTTCCTGCGGGTGGACTGCCCCAAGCTCGTGCGCTCCTTCACCCTCGAAAATCTCAAGATCCCCTTCCGCCTGCACAGGGCGAAGCAACGCGCTCTCGCGCTCATGAAGGAGCGGCGGCCCGATCTCGTCTTCTCCAAGGGGGGATATGCGAGCTACCCCGCCGTGTGGGCGGCCTCCAGACTGAAGATCCCCGTACTCACGCACGAGAGCGACCTCAGCCCCGGCCTTTGCACAAAGCTCATCGCAAAGAGGTGCGAAGCCATCCTCACTTCCTTCCCCGAGACGGCAAAGCTCTTCAAACGGGGCGTCTATACGGGTTCTCCC
Source organism: uncultured Clostridia bacterium (assembly GCA_947598205.1). GTDB lineage: Bacteria > Bacillota > Clostridia > Christensenellales > Borkfalkiaceae > Gallimonas. Next base: position 59,952 of record CANQFB010000001.1, on the reverse strand, counting down.
GTGCGGCGGGAAGTGCTTTCGGGCGAGAGAGGCCGCGCGCGCAAGAAGTTCGGCTTTTCGGAGAAGGCCTCCGTTCTCCTCGTCTTCGGGGGCGGGAGCGGAAGCCGCGCCTTGAGCGACGCCCTATTGGCCCACCTTCCCGCGCTCTTGGAGCACTTCTCCATTCTGCACATTACGGGCAGGCGCGATTCGCCCGAGCGGCGGGAACAGGCAGGAAACGCGCTCTACCTCGAACGCGCTTTTGAAAACGATATGGGAAGCGCCTATGCCGCGGCCGACGTCGTCTTGTGCCGCGCGGGGAGCAATACCCTCTTCGAGCTTCTCGCGCTCAAAAAGAGGGCGCTCCTCGTGCCTCTTGCCCGCGCCTCGCGGGGAGATCAGGCCGAAAACGCCCGCTATTTTGAGGAAAAAGGGCTCGTCCGCGTCGCCTCCGAGGAGCAACTTCGCGACCTTCCCGCCCTCCTCCTCGAGACGAAAAACGATCCCGTTCTCGGCGAAAATCTCGCAAACTGCAAGATCGGGAGCGGAACGGGCGCGATCGTCCGTCTCATCAAACAGAAATCGGGCGAAGATCAGGCGGGCGGCGAGAGGCTGTAGCCCCCGCCGAAGAGGTCGGCCTGCAAATAGGTATCGGGGATCTTTCCGACGAGCACGCTCTCGCAGATCAAGACCTCGGTAAGGCTCGCAAAATTGCTCGATCCCGAGGGCATGATGATGGAAATATCGGCGACGATCTCGAGATAGACGGAATGCTTGGTCTGGTTGATGCCCGCCTCTTCAAATTTGGAGACGAAGCGGCAGGAGACGTTGGAGATGGGAATGATCTTCATGTGGATCTTGGGCCCGAAGCCCGCCCACGCCTCCACGCCGAAGAACGCCCCGAGAGGCACATCGACCCCGCTCTCGGACATCGTTTGCAGGTTCTGTTGCGACATATAGGCGGTATCGCGGGCGATGCGGTTGATCTGCAACGCGTCGGAAGTGATGGCGTCGATCTCCCCCTGCGGGCCGCGGTGCACGGTGATGAGGTCCTCGTAACGCATCTCGTCGGAGAGGGTATAATAGATGGCGTCGTTGACGGCGACGGTGGTGATGGAGCGCATGTTGGCCTCGGCGACCGACTTCAGAACGCGCGTCGCATTCGCATGGAAGAGCACGACGAGGACGATGAGGACGGCGAGAATGAAGAGCGCAATGACGATCCTGCGGATCTTGCGCGCGCGGCGGGAACGATATTTCACAAGCTATCGTATGCCCGCAGACATGATCGCTATGCCCGAAATAGGTTATTTAGAAGAAAATCGAAATAAAAGAAAAACGGCCGAAAAGGCATGTTCTTTTGAGCGATCTTCGGCCGCTTTATTATTTTGATATTTATCGAAATAAATAAAAAATCAAAAGAAAACACGGATTTTTCCGTGTTTTTTACTCTTTTTTATCTTCCGCCAAGGGGAAGGGATAGAAGTATGAGGCGTGCGGCCGCAACCGCACCCTTCCGCTCAACGCATCCAGAAGATCGCTCTGAAATGCCTCCGCCTCGCCCTCCTTTACGGCGATGAGAAAGTGCGCCTTCTCCGCATAATCGGAGGAGACGGGGGCGAGGGCGCGGCCTTCGAGAAAGCGCAGAAGCGCCCCCACTTCGGGATAGTTGACCTCCGCCTCGAGCTCTGCGCAGGGGGCAAAGAGGCGCAGATCGGCGCGCCTTACTGCCTCCGCCGCCGCAGAGGAATACGCCCGCACGAGGCCGCCCGCGCCCAGCTTGATCCCGCCGAAATAGCGCACGACGGCCGCCGTCGTCTCGCAGAGCCCTTGCGCCTTCAAAACGCCGAGAATGGGCATTCCCGCCGTCCCCTGCGGTTCGCCGTCGTCGGAAAAGCGTTGCAAATTCCCCTCTCTGTCGGCCACATAGGCGTAGCACACATGGGTAGCGAAAGGGTGCTTTTCCTTGACGCGGGAAAGATAGGCGCGCGCCTCCTCTTCGCCCGCCGTCCGCGCGACGAAGGCGATGAAGCGCGACCGCTCGACGGTGAACTCATATTCGGTCTCGCCGAATACGCCGCGGTACTCCTTCACGCCCGCACGACCTTGACGCGCACCTTTTTCCCCTTAAAGAGGATGAAACTGCCCTCGGGCAGGGGCGCGTTGAAATCTTCCACCTTCTCGCCGCCGATTGCGACGCCGCCCTGTTCTACAAGCCTTCTCGCCTCGCCGTTCGACTTGCACAGGCCCGTCTCGACGAGGGCCGAAAGGACGGTCTTGCATTCGCTCGAGATCTTTGCCTCGGGCATTTCGCCCTCTCCCGAGAACGCGCCCTTGGCCTCCGCCTGCGCCTTTTTCGCCTTCTCTTCGCCGTGCACCATTTTGGTGAGCTCAAAGGCAAGCCGCTCCTTCGCGGCGTTGATGCGTTCATCCTTATAGCGGCAGAGCTCTTCGATCTCTTCAAGTGGCAAAAACGTGAGAAGTTTGAAGCAAGTCTCCACGTCCGCGTCGTTCGTATTGCGCCAATATTGGTAGAACTCGTAGGGGCTCGTCTTGTTCTCGTCGAGCCAGACTGCGCCCTTCTGCGTCTTGCCCATTTTCTTGCCCTCGCTCGTCGTGAGGAGGCGGAAGGTCATCGCATAGGCGGGCTTACGTTCCTTTCTTCTGATGAGGTCCGCCCCCGCGAGGATGTTGCTCCATTGGTCGTCGCCGCCGAGCTCGAGCGAACAGCCGTATTTTTGGTTGAGGACGAGGAAATCGTAGGCCTGCATGAGCATATAGTTGAATTCGAGGAAGGAAAGCCCGCGCTCCATCCTCGTCTTGAAGCACTCCGCCGTGAGCATCTTGTTCACGGAGAAATTCGCCCCGATGTCGCGCAAAAAGTCAATATAGTTGAGGCCGAGCAGCCAATCGGCGTTGTTGACGATGATGGCGGCATTGGGCCCGTCGAAGCGCAAAAAGCGGCTCATCTGCTTTTTGAAGCATTCCACATGATGGGCGATGGTCTCCTTCGTCATCATGGAACGCATATCCGTGCGGCCCGTGGGGTCTCCCACCATCGCGGTGCCGCCGCCGATGAGGATGATGGGCGTGTGGCCCGCATCCTGCATGTGCTTCATCGCGATCAGTTGCATGAAATGCCCGACGTGAAGGCTATCGGCCGTCGGGTCGTAGCCCGTATAGAAGCGCACGCTCTCCCGCCCCAACATCTCGTAGAGTTCGTCCTCGTAGACGGTCTGTTTGATAAATCCCCGCGCGCGCAGGGTATCCATTACGTTTGCCATTGTGGTCTCCCTATATTAAAATAAAAAAATCGGCCCACGCTCTGCCGCGTAAACCGTTCTTCTCCCCAAATCTACGCGCAAAAAACCCCTATCGTAAAATGGGGTAATACGCGCCGCATGTTGTGAAAGAAAGCTGTTTCATGTCTCCTATTTTACTATACGAAAGACGCTTTGTCAAGCAAATCCCGCAAAAATTATGCGGGAAGGGCTTCGCGCATGCCCTCCTCCGCCCGCTCGCGCGCGTTGAGACCGCGAAGGGAGGCAAGTTCGAGGAGCATGTCCTCGAAACTTTTTTGCTCGAGAAGACGGGCGCGCAGGGCCTCGTTGCGGCGGCGCCTTCTTTCGCATTCAAACTGTTCGACGATCTCTTCGGGACAAACACATTTCATGCCCTTATTATATGGCGGAATAGTTGACATATGTCTGTCAGGTATGATAAAATTTTTTATGAAAAATAAAAAAATGTTTGCTCCTTCCGAAGATCAAGAAGGAAATGCGGACAAAAGAGGAAAGCTATGAAGTACCAGATCATGATCGGGATCTTGTTCACCCTGCTTGCAAAGCGCAAGGTCTCGGCGGGCGAGCTCGCCAAAAAGTACGAATGCTCGGTGCGCTCCATCTACCGCTATGTGGAAGAGCTGATCGTGGCGGGCATCCCCGTAGACATCGCCCGCGGTGCGGGAGGCGGCATCTATATCTCGGACGCATACAAGCTCCCCAAGGGCTTCATGACGAAGGAGGAATACGGCCGCACGGTAAACGCTCTGCAGGCCATGCTCTCGGAATCGGGCGACCCCGTCTTGAAGAGCGCCCTCGAGAAAGTCTCCGCCCAACTCAAATCTGAGAGAAAGGAGGGCGGCGTTTCGGGCAATATTTTGGTGGACAGCGGCACTTGGGGAGACGAGCGGAAATTCTCCGAAAAACTCTCCCTCGTGGAGGAGGCGACTTCGGAGTGCGAGGCCATCGAGATCGACTACACCGCGCGGACGGGCGAACGCACGCGGCGGGTGGTCCTTCCCCATCTTCTCATCTATAAACAACGCATCTGGTACCTCTATGCCTTCTGCCGCTTAAGAGGCGAGTTTCGCACCTTTAAGGTGGGGCGCATGCGCTCCATCGTGAAGACGGGCGAGAAGTTCGAGCGGCTACCCTTTGAGAAGGAGAGCATTCCTCTCTCGTTTTGGCGGGACGGCGAAAACGACGTGGACGCCCGCTTCGAGATCGCCCCCGAGACGCTCCCCTTCGCCGAAGAATGGCTGGGGATCGAGAACGTGCGCGAAGAGGGCGGCAAGTTCTATGCCGACGTGACCCTTCCCGACGACGAATCCCTCATCGGCACCATTCTCTCGGTGGGCGCGGGGCTCACCGTCCTTGCCCCCGCATCGCTCCGCGAACGGGTAAGATCCGAGGCCGAAAAACTCCTTGCGGGCTACCGTGATTGAATCCTCCGACAGCAAACGGGCATACCATGTCTGAAAGGGACCGCGTCATCCTGAGGGAGAGAAGCGCCCGAAGGATCCCGAGGATGAAAACAGTGACATTGATAAACAGTACGATGCTTCTAAATAACGTCATTCCGAGCAACGTCGAGGAACCGCCTCATTTTTATAATGCGGTGATGCTTCAACTGCGTTCAGCATGACGATTCAGAAGCCTCGGGCTTCGTATCGGGGATTCTTCGCAGAGAGGCTCGCCGACGAGGAGGGGAACGACGACGAGCGCGCAAGCGGGAGCGAGCGGTTTGCGGACGAATTGTGGGGCGCAATGTCAAGCCCTGCGGGACAATTTTTCGGGCAAAATGCGATTTTTCACACTTGAATTGCACTTGATTTTCATAATTGTTTTCGACAAAATGCTTGAAAATTTGGCGGGTTTATTATATAATTATCCCGTATCGATATATTCGGTACTCTATAAAAGGAAGGTGTTTCTTCATGAAAAAGGGCAGACTGTTTTTAACTTGTGCGCTTGCACTTTCGCTCGCCGCTTTGGGCGGAGGGTTGGCCGCGTGCTCCCTCTCCCCCGATAGCCCCGTCGTCGATCCCGATGACCCCGTGGTCGACCCCGATAGCCCCGTCGTTGATCCCGATGATCCCGTGGTCGATCCCGATGACCCCGTGGTCGATCCCGACGATCCCGTGGTCGATCCCGACGATCCCGTAACGCCCGCGGAGCTCTCCGCCGTATTTGCGAAGTATGGGGACATAGCGAAGTGGAACTTTGCGGTCGCATTCAAAGAGGAACTCAACGGCGACGTCTATGAAGAATATTATGAATATTCGGGCTATAACGTCCTCTATCGCTACGAGGATGATTTCGGCGAATGCACCGATTATCTCGGCTACGATGAGGCGGCGGATCTCTACACCTACTATTGGGATCTCGGCGGCGAATACGAAGCCATTCCCGAAGGCGATGAATATTTCGAGGAATTGTACTATTACTTGCTCCTCATCGACCCCTCCGCGCTCGGCGACCACATCTTTACGCAAGAGGGCGAGAAATATTCCGCCGTCGATCCCGCCGCGGCGGGCAATGCCGTGATCGGCGAGCTCTCCGATGACGAGACGACTTACACTTGGGTCTCCTTCGACGTATATACCTCGGGCGGCCTCCTTTCCAAGATCGTCGCCGTGATGAACGACGGCGATACGATGACCTTCACCTTCTCCAAGCAGGGCACGGTGAACTTCACCCTGCCCGACGGCGGCACGACCGAGCCCGATGAACCCGACGATCCCGTAACGCCCGATGAGCTTGCCGCGGTCGTCGAAAAGTTTGCAAACAGAAGCACCTGGAACTTTGCAGTCGGCTATGAGGAAGTTTACAATGGCGAGATCTATACGGAAGCCATATACGAATATCTCGGCTACACTGTGAAAAATACATACGAAGTTTCCACTTTGGGAGAATACACCGATTATCTCGGCTATGATAAGGCGACGGGGAAACACACCTTCTATTATGAAAACGACGACCACAGCGGCTATGTGACCTACACCGAAGGCAGCGATGAGTATGACGAATGCTATATCGATTTAAGGCTTGTCGATCTTACTGCCCTTTCCGAAGTCTCCTTCACCAAGAGCGGCAGCTGCTACGTATTGCAGAACCCCGAAACGGATGCGGAAAAGCTCCTCGGCGAATACTATTGCCTATACGAAGATGAAGAATATTATACATATGTCGCATGGACGGAGTTAGAGCTTTATATTTCCAACGGCACCATCACGAAGATCGAAGCTGCGATCGAGGACGGCAGCACGATGACCTACACCTTCTCCGACTTCGGAAAGGTGAGCTTCACCCTGCCCGACGGCAGTTCGACCGAGCCCGTCGAGCCCGATGATCCCGACGAGCCCGTCGTCGATCCCAGCATGATGACAAAGCAGACCTACGACGAGGCCACCTTCGACGATGAGCGTCTGCAAGAAAAGATGGCGAAGGATACATCTTATAACGCTCTCCCCTCCATCGGCCTTCCCTCGAAGGGCAGCTACCATGCCCTCGTCGTGCCCGTGCAGTTCAAGAACGATACCATCACCTCCCAGCAGATGTCCAATCTGGAGAAGGCCTTCAACGGCACGTCCGCCGATACGGGTTGGCAGAGCGTGAGCTCTTACTACAAGATCTCCTCGAACGGCCTTCTCAACCTCACATTCGACATTCAGACGACCGTCTATCAGGCTACGTACACTTCCGCCTATTATAAGAGACAAGGGGACTATGGCGCGATCATTCTCAAAGAAGTACTGAAATATTACGAGAGCCGCCTCGACCTCACGCAGTATGACCATAACAACGACGGCTATATCGACGCCGTGTATCTCATCTACTCCGCGCCTGTAGCATATGATCCGAGCGAAGGCGATTACTATTGGGCATATGTCGCTTGGACGACTGATACTACCCGATACGACGGAATACGCTCCAACTACTACCTCTTTGCGGGGTTCGACTTCTTGGACGAGAGCACGACCCGTCAAAATTCAAGTCAGCAGAAGTATTATCCCGTAATCGACGGCCTCAAGATCAACCCCTCCACCTTCATCCATGAATCGGGCCACCTTTTAGGGCTCGACGACTACTACGATTATGACGAAGGCAAAGGCTCGGACGAAGGCCTCGGCTATGCGGATATGATGGACGGCGCCGTCGGCGATCACGGCGTCTACTCCAAGATCATGCTCGGCTGGATGGATGCGACCATCGTCAATTCCACCCAGACGATCACCATCCAGCCCTCCGCGACCTCCTTCTCCGCCATCCTCATTCCGCTGAATTTCGACAATTCCTACTTCTCCGAATACCTCCTGATCGACCTCTATACGGCGACGGGTCTCAACGAACTGCACGCGAACATGACGGATACATATCTCTATGACGGGGCGGACTTCGGCGCACGCATCTACCATGTCTCCTCTTCGATCAACAACCCCTATACGACGGAACGCGAAACCTTCACCGATAACGACAATTCGTCCACAAAGAACGCCCTTATCAAGCTCGTAGAGGCGGACGGGGACAAGAAGTTCTCGAGCAGTCGAGACGGCTATGCCGAGGCGGACGACCTGTGGCAGACGGGTGGCGTTTTCTCGCAGAAGTTCCCCTCCTACACCCGCAACGACGGCAAGAAGGTGAATTTCGATATTTCCTTCGATAGCGTCACCTCCACCTCCGCCACCATTACCGTAACTTTTAAGAATTGAAACCACGAAAGCCGCCCTCTTTTTAAGGGGGCGGCTCCGCCATTGGGCTTCCCCCCCTCGGGGGGGAAGCTGTCACGCAGGTGACTGATGGGGGGCATGGCTCCTCCGTGGGTTACTGTCATTCCGAGCCGTCGAAGACGGCGAGAGAATCCCCTTATACGAAGTCCACGTTTTCATTTAGGGGATCCTCTCACCCGCTACGCGGGTTCGGGATGACGCGTTTACCGGGGGAGCTCCCCCATCCGTCGCGGCAAAGCCGCGACACCCTCCCCCTCATGGAGGGGTAGGGCTTTTTTATGCCCCTTGGCGCCCCTTGAGGGGGAGCTGTCACGCAGTGACTGATGGGGGTTGAATGGCGCCTCCGTGGGTTACTGTCATTCCGAGCCGTCGAAGACGGCGAGAGAATCCCCTTATACGAAGTCCGCGTTTTCATTTAGGGGATCCTCTCACCCGCTACGCGGGTTCGGGATGACGCGTTTACCGGGGGAGCTGTCACGCAGTGACTGATGGGAGTTGAATGGCGCCTCCGTGGGAGGAGCTGTCTGCGTAGCAGACTGAGGTGGGACGTGTTTCAGAATTCGTACCCACCCCCCTACCCCCTCCTCGGGAGGGGGCAAGAATGAGGGCAAAAAACAACCTTCCGCGCGGGAAGGCTGTTTTTTTGTTGTGTTTTGTTCGCTTGTGGGGTGTCGATTAGGATTGAACAGCTTTGTAAATTGTGACGGCTGTTTGTTTACCCTGTTCATAACAGGAGAATATTGGTGACCCACTATTAGGATTAAATCTTAAATGCTTGTGCGTGCCTGATCCCTGCGCTACAATGCTTGTTTGACCATTCTCTATTGTAATTTTCCACGTAGCATTATCATCGCAAGCTGTTTGTGTTTTCATATGATTACTAGTACCCGTTAGTCCATATAGATAGAAGTCTCCCTTTTGTTTGTTCGCGTCGGTTCTTGACGTATCATAATACTCCGACATATAGAGGCTATAATCTTTCCCGTCCTTACCTTCTTTTAATGTAATAATTTGAACTTGCGCCCCACTAATGTCTGCCGTGTTTCCGCTCAATGTAATTTCCACGGCTTTCCTATTATTGCTGTTTTGAAGATCGCCCAACGCATAATTTTTTCCACTGTTAGTAGCTACAATGATAATCTGATCTCCGTATTGCAAATCTCCGACAGCGGTTACTATTGTCCAAGTGACTTCTCCGCCTACGTCACCCCCCCCCTGCGTGGGTTTCGCTTTGACGACGACACTGACGGCCTTGGTTTGAGGTTCTGCCTTACCGTAGCTTGCAGTGACCTCAAATTTGACTGTCGTTTTGCTTGCAGGAAGTTCGGTGACGCTAAAGCTATTATCTACAAACGTCATGCCCGAGGGGAGCGGCTTGGGTTCTGTCACTTCCCACTCAAATGTTACTTCGTTGGAAGAGGTCTCGAATGTCTTACTGTACGGCACAGTTGTGACCTCGGGCAATGTTGCCTCAACGGTCGCAAGAGCAGCTTCGACCTTCTTCGCGTCCTCTGCCGACGTATCGGTATCTCCGCCCGAACTACTGCTACCCACGGTTTGTACAACGATTGTAGCACTCGTGAGTCCCAATCTCTTCTTACCGCTCGCACTGCATGTAAGTCGCACTTCCTTTACACCCGAAGGAATTGATTTCGCTGTTGAAGAAAGTGTATCGGGCACATTTGTTGAAGTTTGGCTACAAGATTTCCATTCAGAACCTGCATTATATTCAATTTGAATGCTTGTGAATTGGTCAGTACCCCACGCTTCTAATGCGAAGCTTATAGAGGAGATTTCTTTTTTCTCATCAGTAAGTGTTATGGTAACATATTGCGTGTCAGAGTTTGCCCGAATAACAGGTCTATCTGAAATCGTGTTCGATTGATGACTTGCAGATGAAAGGTTAACACTGCCAGTAATATTGCTAACTCCTAGGGATGAAAATTGCAGTGTGTGTTCACTATAGCTACCGTTACCCCAATCACTATTATATGAATTGAAATTTTCCTTGAATTTAAGCGTAGCAGTTATTGATTGCTCTACCACCTTTGCGGGCATTTTGACGATGTAATCCTCATATTGCTCGGACTTATCGCTTGCGGTGTGCGTGATCGTGATCGTGAGCGTAACGGACTGATCGCTATCGCCTTGCGTTACGGTATAGGAGCCGTCCTCCTCGATCTTAAGCGCGCCGCCATTCCCGCTCACATACTTGATCGTATAGCCTTCATGGCCGTCGAGCGTGGTCGGAAGGTTGCCCGCCTTCGTCCAATCCTTGATCTTATTAAGTTCTTTTTTGACGTCGTCATAGACTGCGTCGAACTCCTCCTCGGTCGGGCCCTTATTCGGGTCGACAACGGTGATAGTGAACGGCTTTGTCGGTGCCGTCATTTCTTTGCCGTGGTCGGCGCTTCCTTCGGGGAAGGTGAAGGTCGCGGTGAAGGTCAGCGTGAGTGTATCGTCCACTGCGCCGCCCGTCCATGTGATCTTGCCGCTGTTTTCGGCTGGTTGAGCGTAGCTTACCTTCTCTTCCTGCCCGTCCAAACTCGACGTCAACGTGAGCTTCACGTTAGCATTTCCGATGTAAGTATAGCTTATTTCCGTTTCGCCCACGTTGAGCGAAGAAGGAATTTCAATGCTCTCGAGAACGGCTTTCGCGTCCTCCTCCCATTGATCGTATTTGGAAACCTTAACGGTGAATTCCTGCGACTTAGGGGCGACATCGCTACCCTCGATACTCGCCTCGAGCGTGAGTTTGACGGTCTTCTCTTCTGCGGGAAGGAAGCCGACAATGAGTTTGCCGTCCTGAACCCTGTAGAACTCGTCCTCTTCGGCGTTCGACCAAGTGAAGGTTATGCCTTCGGGAGCTTTGGGAAGCTCCAAGCCCTCGGGCTGTGCCTCGGTGATCGGGGCAATCGTGCCGACCGATTTGATCGCCGCATCGAGCTTCGCTTCGTCGGAGACTTCTTTGTAGGTGACTTCTATCTTTTTGAGAATAGAAGCGCCACCGGTATAGTCTAAGAATAAGGAGAAGTAATAAGCGTTAGAGTCATCAACTGTCCAAGTATATTCTTCATCAGTATCTGACTTTGCAGCATTTTTGGTTCCCTTATTTGTTCCGCTTTGAACAGTATCATCCGTATAAGGATTTTCGGAAACATAGAGTACCCACGGGCGAGTATCTTTTGCAGTCGAAGAAGCGACTATAATCGATACTTTTGTAATCGGACCGGGCGTCGCGATGTTGCTGTAAATAAACGGCTTGTGGGTCTCGGTGCCATTTATATCTTTTCCCTTATAATTAAATTGCATGCCACCGCTTGGATATGCATAAAGGTTTCCACCGATTGTGTTAGCGTCGTCATCAGTTCCGTCCTTTGAAGTCCATTCATATTGCTTATATTTATTATCGGTGACGAATTTATCTATGCAATCTTTATCAATTGTAAAGGTGCCCAGTTGCAACTTCCGAGGAAGCTCACGGGTGATAACAGACGAATCGACTGTGATGGCTTCGCCCTCGTCGCCCTTGGAGAAGGTCAGCCTGATCTTGAACGTGAGGGTGAGCTTGGCCGAGCCGAGCTTGAAGGAAATCGTGTATTCTGTGCCCGTTTCAGCCTTTGCGCCAGAGACGACGTTTTGAGAAGAAGGCTCGACGATTTCCATGGAAATTCTTGCATCGCCGAGATCGACCTTGACTTCGTTCTTCTTCTCTTCGTATGCGTCGATGGAGAGCTCTGTAATGGCGTTTTCGATTGCGCTGAACTTGCCATTGAGCAGATCCTTAATGGCTTCATCGTCCCACTTGCCGCAGGTGCACTTGAGGCCATTTTCTTGCGCTTTGTCATGCGGGGTCTCGGCGGTCTTGTGCTCGCACTGGGTGCACTGTTGATAGTGACCGCTCTCGCCTTGTTGATAGGTTGTGCCGTAGTTGTGAGGTACAGTTTTTTGGGTGACTTTTCCGCATTCGCAGACGAGTTTATGATTTTCGTCGTCGCCTTCGATCTCCGTCGGTTTGCCAACGTGCGCGGTCTCGTTGACGTGAAGGTCGCAATCTTTTGCGCCTTGGCAGGTGTACCAATGGGTTTCGCCGTTCTCGTGCTTCAAGCCCGCCTCGGTATTGGGGGTGGCTTCGTGGTGCGCGTCGATATTCCCGCAGACGGTGCATTGATGGTTGTGCGTCGTCCCCGCTTCGTCGGCGACCCAATCATAATTATGGTTTTGGTGCTCGTGCTGGCATTCTTGGTTGGTGCAGACGCCGTTTTTGTAGGTGTGGTTCTGCGGATCGTGCGTGGCGCCGCATTCACACTTTTCTTGGTGCTGTTCGTCGCTTATGGACTCGCATTTGAAGGTGTGCGAAGCTTTCTCATTTTCGGTCGTGACGGTGCACCCTGCTTCCTCGCACTTCTGCCAATGGTACGAGGGATCGGTGGTGACATAGTGCATGTCGGGCGTGTGGCCTTCGCCGTCTTGATGGCCGCAGGTGCAGACATGGATATGCTTCGAGCCCTCTTCGCTGACCTTCCACTCGTAGGTGTGGGTCTCTATGGAGCTTTCATCTTTCGCGCCGCAAACTTCACACTCATTCCAATGTTGCGTATCGTCACTGCCCTGTTTCTTATACTCGGTGTGTTCGTGATGATATTGGCAGTTCTCATTCGAGCAAACGCCGTTTACGTAGGTGTGGTCTTGCTTTTCGGTCCCCGGCTTTATCTCATGGCAGTATTTGCACTCTTCCCAATGCTGTGTATCGTCGTTCGTCCATTCATATTCGTGAACGTGTGTGCGATTATAACCGCAGGCGGTGCAATGATCGTGTTGCTCGCCTTCGCCGTATGTATGCGTGGTGTGCTTGGTCAATTCTTTGCCGCAGTCGGAGCAGACTTGCCAATGGTCGTTGGCGTCGTTAGCCCATTTTTCGCTGTGGCTTGCCGCTTCGCCGAAAGCAGCACCGCAGGAGCAGACGGATTGGTGGGTCTCTTCTTGAATATCGTAATGGTCGTGCGTGTGCGCGGTTCTTGTTTCGGGGACTTCTTGACCGCAGACGCAGACATCCCAATGCTCGGTGGGATCTTCTGTGTAGGTGTGATCTTTGGTGTGCTCTACTGTGGTGTTCGGAACCTTCTCGCCGCATTCGCAGACGGACCAGTGCTGGTTCGTGTTGTAGCCGTAGGTGCTGTGAGAGTGGGCGGCGATGCCGTCTTTCGCACCGCAGACTTCGCATTCCAACCAGTGGTTGGTTGCGTCGTGCTTTTGCGTGGTGACTTTGTGATCGGCGCCCGTATGCTCTGCGAAGCAGGTATGGCACTTGCCGTTCCTATCTTCGTAGGTGTGCTCGGTGTGCTTCAAATGGCAAACGGTGCATTCGCCGGGCTTTTCTTCGCTATACTTGTGGTCGGTGTGTGCTTTGCCGCAGACGTCGCAGACGCCGGGGGTCTTGGTGTAGGTGTGAGCTTCTTCGGGGTGTGCGTATTGGCATTCGGAGCAGACGCCTTCTACATACTCATGGGTTGCGGGATCGAGATGTTCGTCGCAACCGACGCATTCGTACCAATGGCCGTTTGCGTCATGCTGAAGGGTTTCGCTCTTGTGCTTGTGCTCATGGGTGTAGGTGGCGGTGGCGGGGGCGCTATCGGAATGGGTCGTGCCGTCGCCCTTGGCGATGACGGAAATCTCGTCGTTGTTCTTGAGGGTGACTTTGCGCTCGCCCTCTGCGTCGATGGTCTGCTCGTTCTCGCCGTTGACGGTGTAGGTGTAGCCCGTGGCGCCATCGACCTTTTCCCAAGTCACTTCGCCCGTGTTCTGGTTGACATTGAGCGTGGGAGAAGCGAGAGGCGTGGTGGGTATATATTCCCCCTCAAATCCGTAGAACTCAATCGTCGGAGCCTCAACGTACTTATTACTACTTGTGCTCGAATTCGTAACGTTGAAAATGAGTTCGTAGAAGCAATCTTTCCAACCGCTCGATTTAATCGTGATAGTTGTATTGTCTTCGTAGTCGATTTCCTGCGTGTAGAGCGCTTCTCCGCTCATTTCGCTTGAAGAGAATACTTTGAATGTTACACTATTTACAGTAATTGTGGAAGAATTAAACTTCAGAATAACCTTGGTTATCTTGCCCTCGATTGCTTCCACGCTCTTCAATGTGCGATCTACAGCTGTTGAAATGTTCTTTCCACCCAAACGCCAAGGGAGCATAGTTGCATTCCCTTCGACCGACCATTGTACCTCATTGACCTCTATTGTATTTGTCGAAGTATAGCTGTTATCGCTTCCTTTGACGTTAGGCGTCAATGTGTAGAGAAGCTGCGCAGAGGGCTGACCTTCGTAGAGCGATTCGATCAAAACGGTCGCGTTGCCGTTGACGACGAACTCGTAGTTGCCTTCGCCGTCCGCCGTGAGATCTTCACCATATACAGTGACGCTTTCAATTCTCTTGCCCGAAGCGGGAACAACTTTGAAGGATACTTTTTGTCCGTTGACGCCTTTGCCCGTTTCGAGACCTGTAACGATCGCGCCGCCGTCGTTCTCGACAGAAATCGTGGATTGACCACGCTCGTTCTTGAGGGCGTAGACGTTTTCATAATTATTGCTGGAAATCTTCTTCGACGAGAATTCGATCACGCCATCGGTGCCTTCGCCCGTCTTATCATTACCATTGTATCTTGTGATATAGCCTCGAATTGTGATAATATCGTTTTGGACAGGGGCGGCGACATCGGAATTGAGATTGATCGAATAAACAAGGATCTCCGCTCCGGCATCATCAACGAGATAGAGGCTTTCGTAATAGTCGCCTTTCGAGCTCTCCTTGGGCGTATTCTTTGCCTTGCCCGTCATGGTGACGATTTGTTTGGTGAAAGTGCCGTTATTCACGCATTCCTTCTCTGCGAGGGCGAGGGCCTCGGAGACGGAAAGCGGGGCTTCCTCACTGCCGTAGTTGGGCTTGACAACGGGTGCGGTGTAGGTGACGGGGTCGCTCCAAGGGCTGTCGAGATACTTGTGATCATCGCCGACTGCCTGAACGGTGATAGACTGACCGTCGGTGAGGGTGACTTGAAGCGGGCCGCTCTTTTCAACGCGGACTTCGGCCTGTTCGTCGATCTTATAGAGGTAGGCGGTGGCGTTGGGGACTTCGTCCCACTTGGCGACGTTGCCTTCGAGGGAGACAACGGGCGCAGTGAGGGTGACCTTCACGATATATTCCTGAGAAGCGCTGTATTCACTATCGTGAATGTTTGTACCGTTGCCGACGGCTTTGACCTGAATGGACTGCCCGTCGGTGAGCTGAACTTCGAGGGTGTCGGCGCCAAGTTCATGCTCGGTTTCGTCGCCGCTTAGCTTATATTTGTAAGCCGTGGCGTTGGCAACTGCGGGCCAAGTGGCTTTACCGTCGCCGGAAATGGTGACGGTGGGCACATCGAGGGTGATCTCCTTGGGAGCGGTGTAGGTCTTTGTTTCGCTCCAATCGCCGCTGAGGAAATGCTCCTCATCGCCGATCGCCTGAACGGTAATGGTTTCTTTGTCATTCAGTTGGACTTGGAGCTTGTCACCCGTGAGGGTCTGCTCGTCGCCGTCGTTGATCTTGTACTTATAACCGCTTGCGTTCGGGACAGCTGCCCAAGTGGCAAGGCCGTTATCGGAGATGCTGACCTCGGGCGTGCCGAGCTTGACGGGGGCGGTGTAAGTCTTCACTGCGCTCCAATCGCTATCGGAGTAGGTCTCGCCGTCGCCGACTGCCTGCACGGTGATGGACTGTTTATCGGTGAGCTTGACTTCGAGCTTTGCGGACGCCTCGAGGGTATGCTCTTCGTTGTTTACCTTATATTTGTAACTGCTCGCGTTCGGGACGGCTTCCCAAGTGGCGTTGCCGTCTTTGTCGATCTTGACCTCGGGCGTGGCGAGCTTTTCGAGCTTGGTGACAGGTTCCCCGTAGAACTCGATCGTGTTGATCTTGCAACGAGGTTTCGGGTCTGAACTGCCTCCCTTAACAGTGGTGAATTTAAGTGTTCTTTCAGCTTCCGTCGTGCCCGTGACGGTAATTTCGATCGCCTCATATTCGGGTGTAGCGGAATGCTTTGTAACGGTTATATTGCCTGATGATTGAGTTCCAATGGTATAGGCAACTATAACATTATTTGATTTATAACCAGCGACGTAGATAACAACTTTCTCGACGCCTTCGGGGACGACAAAGGTGAAATAGCCTTCTTTACTACCCCCTACTTTCCAACAGCCATTCCCTGCATTATCCCATGCTTTTTCAAAAACGTTCGACAGATCAGTAATTGATATAGAGTATTTCTCTTGCGTGTCTTTAAGTGTTATTGAGTTGGAAGCCGAGGGATTACCATCGCCGCGAAGATCGTTGTTTTGGCCTGTACCCTCTACATCTTCTACATCATCGCCGAGCTCGAAGGTGGCGAGGAGGCCTTCCTTCTCTTCGGTCTGTTTGGTGTAGGTCTGCAATTCGCTGTATTCGCTTTCTGTGTTCTTCTCGGCGTCGGACGGGACAGCCTTCACCTGCAGGGTATCGCCGCTTTGGAGCGTGATCTCGCATTCTTCCTGCTCGGGCTTTTCTTCCCCGTTGACCTTGCAAATGTAGCCCTTTGCGCCTGCGACTGCGGGCCACGTGGCTTTCCCCTCTTCGTCGATGGTAACTTCGGGCGTGGCAAGAGGTGTGAGTTCGGTGTGGGTCTCGTGGTAGGTGACGGCGTTGCTCCAATCGCTATCGGAATAGTTCGTGCCGTCGCCGATGGCCTTTACCTTGATGGTCTGCCCGTCTTCGAGCTCGACGCTCGTGCCCTCGGTGGAAACGGGCTCGCCGTCGTGCCCGTCTTCTGTGATGACATATTCATAGCGGACCGCGTTGGGATCTTTTGCCCAAGATGCGATGTTGCCCTCGAGCGCGACAACGGGCTTTGCAAGCATGGTGGGAATCACAGGCGTCTTATGATAGGTCTCGGACCTGCCCCAACCGCTATCGGTGTAATGTTCGGCGTCGTTTGAGAAGGCCTTCACTTCGATGTACTCGTTATCTTGGAGCTGATATTCGAGCGTTTCGCCCTCGAAGACGTGCTCGGCTTCTTCGCCATTGATCTTATATTTATATCCGCTCGCGTGCGGGATCGGATCCCACGTTGCGAGGCCTTCCCCGTCGATGCTGATAACGGGCGTTGCGAGGGGTTGAGGCTCGGGCATGGTACCCTCATAAGTCTTCGCTTCGCTCCAATCGCTATCGGTGAAGCGCTCGCCGTCGCCCTTGGCCATGACGGAGATGGACTGCCCTTTTTCGAGTTGGACCTGAAGGTCTTCGCCCTCGAGTTCGGTCTCGTTTCCGCCGTCAATTTTATAAAAATAGGCGGAAGCATTTTCGATAGCATTCCACCGTGCAATGCCCTCTGCGTCGATCGTGACTTCGGGCGTATCAAGTTTTGTGGGCTGAGAGACGACGGGAGCGGTATAGAGCTTCGCTTCGCTCCAATCGCTATCGGAATAGTATTTTCCGTCGCCCTTCGCCATGACGGAGATCGATTGGCCGTCTTCGAGCTGATATTCGAGCGTTTCGCCCTCGAAGAGCTGTTCGGCCCCGCCATTGAGCTTATACATATACCCGCTTGCGTTTTCGACTTCTTCCCAAGTGGCAAGGCCTTCCTCGGATACGGAGACGACAGGCGTCGCGAGTTGTTCGGGATCGGGGGAGACGACAGGCGTTGCGTGGTAGGTCACGGGCACACTGTAGGGGCTATCGGAATAGCGGAGCGCATTCCCCTTCGCTTTGACGACGATCGTCTGCCCGTCTTCGAGCTGGGCATAGCGGGTGAATACGGAGACCTCTTCGCCCTCGTCTACTTTATAGACGTAAGACATTGCGTGAGGAACTGCTTCCCAGCTTGCAATGCCGCTTTCGGATAACGTGACTACCGGCGCTTCGAGCTGTTCTTTCGTCATGGTAGACTCGTTCATCGTGAGAGAGCATGCCGATATGCCGAATGCCATTGCGAGCGATGCTACGATCGCCGTTAAGACGATCCACAACTTCCTTCTCATAGACTCCTCCGTGATATATATAAAATTTTTTTACAAAGTTTTGCCTTGTTTGTTCCTACTTACAATTTACATAAAAAATAATATAATTTTTTCCTTATTACAATTATACCCCCCCCCTATGCGGATGTCAACACCTCGGCAGAAGAAAGTTGACCGATTTTCAAAAAATTTTTTGCAGAAGAAATCCCCCGCCCTCGGGGAGAGGCGGGGATGAGATGAGAGGCGAAAGGGGCGGCCGCCCCACCCCCCTACCCCCCCTCCTGCGGAGGGGGCAAGAGTAGCGCCTCCGTGGGAGGAGCTGTCACGCGGGAGCGTGACTGAGGTGGGGCGTGTTCTGAATTCGTACCCACCCCCCTCCCGCGGAGGGGGCGGCACCTGCGGTGACAGCTGTCTCACGCGGGGCAAAAGGGGCGGCCGCCCCACCCCCCCTACCCCCTCCCACGGAGGGGGCGGCACCTGCGGTGACAGCCGTCTCACGCGGAGGGGGCGGCATCTGCGCGGTTACTATTTCAAAGTTAAAAAATTTTTGGCACGGAGGATGCGGAAGGTGAAGACGACCTCCGTCCCCTTCTTCCCCGCCCGCGTCGTCAATAAAAATCCGCCGTCCGTCTCGAAATATTCCTCCGCGACCCGCTTGAAATCGGCAAGCGCGGCCTCCCGCGAGGCTTCGTTCATCTCCGCCTTGTCCTGTTCCAAGAGCCGCAGAAGCCTTCCCTTGTCCCCCTTCACCGCTTCCACCTCCCGAGCATGAAGGGGCGTTTTTCCTCCCTCCCCTCGCTCAAATAGCGTTCGGCGAGCTTTTTGAAGGCGCGGCTCCGCTCGGCGATGTTATCGAGAAAGTAGACGTCCTCTTCGGGAATGACGGCGGCGACGGGAAGCCGCAGGGCGGAGGAGATCTCTTCGGAAGATAAGATCTCGCCCCTCCTCGCCATGTCCCGCCGAACGAGGTTGACGGCGAGCAGGATCTCGCGAAAGCGGTAACTGCGCAGAATGGATGCGACGCGGTCGGCATCGCGCATGGCGGAGATGTGGGGGGTGGTGACGAGAAGCGCTTCGTCCGCGCAGGAGGCGGCGCGGTGAAAGCCTTCGTCGATGCCCGCGGGCGAATCTATGAGGAGAAAGTCGAAGCGGGGCGAGAGGGTCTCCAAGACGAGGCGGATGGCCTGCGGGGAGACATAACGTTCGGAGATCTTGTTGCTCGCGAGCGAAAAGAGCGTGGGGTAGCGGGGGTGCTGAACGAGGGCCTGACGGGCGCGGCATCTGCCTTCGATGACGTCTACGACGTCGTAGAGCGCCATATTCTCGACGCCGAGCACCACGTCTACATTGTTGAGGCCGAAATCGAGGTCGCATACGGCGACGCGAAGGCCCTTCCGCGCAAGCTGGACGCCGAGGTTGCAACAGACGGTCGTCTTTCCGACGCCGCCCTTGCCCGACGTTACAACGATTTTTTTTGCCATAACCCCTCCCGCGCGCGCTCTTTTGACCATGATAGCACACGGCGGGGGTATTATCACGGCGTGTTTTGCCATTTTTTGGGAGAATGAAGGGAAAGGGCAAAAAATTTAAGAATACCGTTAAATCGCATAGCTACAAGCGAAACAAGGAGTGCGAGGCTTTTCGTAGCCCTCGTACTTGGGCGTACGTGGGCAAGAAAAACGTAGCACGACGCAGTATCGCGCCGTAGCTAGGCGATTCGCATAATCAAAGCAGAAATGCATGAAAAAACGGAGCAGACGCTCCGTTTTTTCATTTCTGCAATAGCCGCCGAAGATACGCTTCGTATTCCTCGTCGGTGAGTTTTTTGACTTTCTTCTTCGCCATACTTCACCTCGCAAAGCTTTGCAATGAGTATGGGCGGCTCTTCCCCTTTTTATTCGGTACGGAGGGCGATGACGGGATCCTTCTTGGCCGCGGCCTGTGCGGGAATGAGGCCCGAAATGAGCGTAAGGGCCACGCTGACGCAGATCATGACGAGGGCCGCGAGCGGCGACAGGGTAGCCATGCCCGCGATCGCCGTGTACTTGAAGAGCACCGCGCTGATGATCCCGCTGAAGATATAGGCGACGACGACGCCGAAGATCCCCGAGGTAAGGCCGATCATGAAGGTCTCGGCATTGAAGAGATTGCGGATGTCCATCTTCCGCGCGCCCAGACTTCGCAGAACGCCGATCTCTTTGACGCGTTCGACGACGGAGACATAGGTGATGATGCCGATCATGACGGAGGAGACGATGAGCGAGATGGCAGTGAATGCCACGAGCACATAGGAGATGAGGTTGAAAATGGTCTCGATCATGCCCATGAGGACGCCCATCTGGTCGGTGTAGTTGATATTCTGATAGGGCCCATCCTCTCCCGGATGAAGGACCGCCCAATCGGGATTTTCCTCGAGCCATGCCGCATTGCGGGCATCGACGGTATCGTTCCATGCGTCGAGATAGTCTTTGATGTGCTGTTTTCCCTCAAATCCCGTGGGATAGATGGAGAGTTCGGAAATATCTTCGCTTCCGCCGAGCGCATGTAGGACGGAACTTTCGTCGCTCGAGATGAACATGTCGTAAGCGCCCGTCGGGAAGAAGGGATTATCGATCTTTCCCTTGATCTCCGTATAATAATCGTCGAGATGCTCTGCGGGCGAGAGGAAGAGGCTCAATCCCTTTCCCACGGCATCGGGCATGACGAACGAGAGGAACATATCGATATTCCCCGAGCCGTTCAACAGCCAAGAGACGATGCCGTCGGGGTTATCTTCGGCCCGTTTGATGTTATTTTCGATATAGTGCGTGACCGTCGCTTCGGGCAGATTGAGGCCCTCTTCGAGACAGCCGTAGGAGAGCCCCTCTTTGAGACGCAGAATGGCCGAGATCTTGAAGCCGATGCCCTGCGCGTCCGTCTCGTCGTTATAGGCCGCGTTGAACTCCTCTTCGGTGAATTCACCCTGATACTCATAGGGATGATCGCCGTTCATGATGCCGTTCAAAGTATTGAACCCATCGACCTTACGGTAGAGCGAATCGGTGTAGTAGAGCACATATTTCTGCTCAAGGATGCGGTCGAAGGCGAGGCGCTTTTTGGCCTCTGCGGGGGTGAGCTCCTCCCCGTCTTCCGTGACGGCGGTCGCGCTCGTCTTGGCGACCGTCTCCACTTCCTCTTCGGAAGCCTGCGCGTCGCGGAAGAGATCGAGGAACTGGTCTTCGTCGAGGAAGCCGAGCTGGACGAGGGTCAGGTCGATGACGTCGTTGTTGGGCCCGATGACCATGACGGCCTCGTGCTCATTTTGGGGAAGGTGTCCGCCCTCGTTGACAATGTCGTATTGCGATCTGACATAATCCGCAAAGTGTTCATCGTTGAAATCCGAGGTGCCCGGCATCTTGTTGATGACGTCGGTGAAGTAATGCACGAATTGAAGAAGGGTGGAATATTGGTCGGCCTCCGCCATCAGTTCGTCGATGAGGTATTGCTTGAGGTCGTTTACCGAAAAATAGCGGGTGGTAAACCGATCTTCGGCAGTTTTATCGGGCTGGGCGGAATTGACGGTCTCCATGGGGGTAAAGAGCGCGTCGGCGAGGTTGAACCCGTAGCCGTATTGGATGGCGGCGTAATCTTCGGGGTGTTCCTTCATGCCGTCTTCGAGATATTCCACATATTCGGGCGTGACGTTGTTCTTGATCGCCATGCCCTGCGCGAGGCCTGTGAGGAAGGAATTGATATATACCTTATCCCCGAGTTTGCTGAGGTCGGGCATATCCTGCGGGGACATGATGCCGTTCATCACGGCCGAAAGGTCGAAGGTGCTCTCGGAGATCTCGAGCGGATAGGCGGAGAGCATATCCTCCTCCGTCTTGCGGATGTAGTTGCCGAAGCCGTTGGAGAGGGCTAAAACGAGGCAGACGCTGATGATGCCGATGCTCCCGCCGATGGAGGTGATGATCGTCCGCCCCTTCTTGGTGAGAAGGTTGCGGAAGGAGAGAGCGAGCGAGGTGAAAAAGCCCATCTTGGCGCGGGCCTTCTTCTCCTTCCCTGCGGGCGCAGGTCCGCCCTGTGAAGGCGTTTCGGAAGGCTCTCCCGCAGACATGGTAGGCACGTTTTCCGTCTCATCCTCCCCGTGATAGGGATTGGAATCGGATTCCACCTCGCCGTCTTTGAGGCGGACGATGCGGGAGGCGTAGCTCTCGGCGAGTTCGGGGTTGTGGGTGACCATGATGACGAGCCGTTCCCCCGAAATCTCGCGGATGAGGTCCATGATGGCGACGCTCGTCTTACTGTCGAGGGCGCCCGTGGGTTCGTCGGCGAGCAAAATATCGGGGTCGTTGACGAGGGCGCGGGCGATGGCGACGCGCTGCATCTGTCCGCCCGAGAGCTGGTTGGGGCGCTTGGTGAGTTCGTTCCCGAGCCCGACGCGCTCCAAAGCCTGCCGCGCGCGCTTTTTGCGTTCCTCTTTGCCGACGCCCGCGATGGTGAGGGCGAGCTCGACGTTGGCGAGCACCGTCTGGTGCGGGATCAGATTATACGTCTGGAAGATAAACCCGATGCGGTGGTTGCGGTAGACATCCCAATCGCGGCCCCTGAAGTCCTTCGTGGACTTGCCCATGATCTCGAGATCGCCCGAGGTGTAATGGTCGAGACCGCCGATGATGTTGAGCAGGGTGGTCTTCCCGCAGCCGCTCGGGCCGAGGATGCAGACGAATTCGTTCTTGCGGAATTCGAGCGAAATGCCCTTGAGGGCATGCACATAGTTCGAGGCGACTTTATAGTCTTTGGTGATATTCGTAAGTTTCAACATTTTTACGACCTGGCCTTAAAAATACTTCTTATTTTGTCTTTTTCATGGCGGACTCGCGGGCGCGCACCAGTGCGGCGGAAAATTCTTCGTACTCCGCAATGAGCTTTCTGATCTTTTCGTCGCCGAGTTCTTCGACGACGGCCTCGATGATGGCGTTCGCCTGTTTGCACTGTTCCTCGAAGATCGCCATGGAACGATCCGAGAGGCGGATATAGGCGATCTTTCTATCGTCGGGCGCGGCGGTGCGCTTCACCACATCGCGCTGTTCGAGCTTTGTGACAACCTGAGAGACGGCCGATCGCGTGATGCCGAGGCGGCGTGCGAGCTCGGATGAGATGATGTCCTTCCCCTCCTTCCCCTCCATCACGACTTCGCGGACGAGACGGAACTCCGTCTTGGATAGTTTTGCGGCATCGGAGAAGAGGTCGAGGCTCTCCATATCCTTGATCACTTTGAACAATTTAACAAGATATTCGTTTGTTTCCATCCTTTTTTATCCCCTTTGTATCAAGCTAAACATTATTATACAAAGCGAACGGAAAGATGTCAAATGAATGAAACAATATTTTTTGAAAATTTCTAAAATAATTATATGTCTTTATCGGGCTTTTTGCCAAAGTAAGTCAGAAGGCTGCACTTCAGGTTCGCATTATAAAGATAGCGGCGGCGGTCCGCCCTGCCGAAGGCCCTCTCCGCCCCCTGATAGGAGGTGATAAAATAGGCGCTCCAATCGGGAAGACGGCGGAATGCGGCCGAGAAATTTTTGTAGAGCGCGGGAAGATCGAACGAGCCGAGCCGCTCGCCGTAGGGCGGATTGGAGACGAGCACGCCGTAACGCTCCGAAAGGGCGAGATCCTTCACGTCCTTTACAAAAAAGGAGATATCGGCCGAAACGCCCGCGCGGCGGGCATGTTCCCCCGCGATCTCCACGGCCTTGGGGGAGAGATCGGAGGCGTAGATCGGGGCGATCGGGCCGCGGTATTCCCCCTCCCGCGCCGCCTCGCGCATGGGCGATGCGAGCTTTGCGGGAACGCACTTCCACCGCTCGAAATCGAATGCCCTGTCCCTTCCCGGGGCGATATTCCTCGCATAGAGGGCCGCCTCAATGGGGAGTGTCCCGCTCCCGCAGAAGGGATCGGCAAAGGTCTTCTCCCGCCGGTAGAGGGAATCCTCGATGATGGCGGCCGCCGTCGTCTCGCGCAAGGGGGCTTCGCCCGTGAAGACGCGGTAGCCGCGCTTGTGCAGGCCGTCGCCCGAGGTATCGAGCGTGATCTGCACTTCGTCCTCGAAGATGGAGACGCCGACGATGGCGCGCTCTCCCCTTTCGTCGAAGATGCGGGCGTGCAACTTTTCGCGAAGGCGCGTGAGGATGGCCTTCTTCACGACGCCGCCCGCGGCCTTTACGGCGGCGAGTTTGCTCTTTGTGCTCTTCCCGTCGATGAGGATGTTGGCATGCGGGGAGAGAAATTCCTCCCAAGGAAGAGAAAAGACGCCCTCAAAGAGTGCGTCGAACGTGTCGGCGCGAAAGGCGCCCAAAAGGAGAAGGACGCGCTCGCCCGCACGCAAAAAGATATTGAGTTTGGCGACCTCTTCCCAGCCGCCCGAAAGGGCAATTCGACCTCGAATGGCGGGGGCATGTCCGAAACTAAGGCGTTCTATTTCACGTTTTACCGCCGCTTCGATGCCGCTTGCGACGGGGATGAGAAGATCCATATCCGCATTCCGAAATTTATTCTTCCGTCTCGTCCACCGCCTCGGGATCGGCGGGCTCGGGCTCGGGGATGAAGGGCTGGAGGGGCGAGGTCACGGGCGTTAAGTCGTACTTATCGTCGACGTCGCCCAAGAGCTCCTCGATGATGTCCTCCCGCGTGATAAGGCCGAGCGCATTCCCCTCCGAACCCACGATCACCATGTGTTCGCGGCGGGACTGCATCCATTCCATGAGGTCGGCGACCTTTTCGTCCGTCTGCGTGAAGGAGACGGGCCGCACGATATTATCGAAATCCCGCCGCTTGGCGAGAAGATTTTCGTAGAAATCCGCGCGGTATAAGATGCCGATGATATTTTGCCGCGTGCCCTTGTAGATGGGGAGGCGGGAAAAATTCGTCTCGCGGAAGATCTTGAAGAGGAGATGGCTGTCGTCGCGGATCTCCGCCATGACCACCCGATCGAGGGGGATCATGCACGAGCCGACGTGCAATTCGTCGTAGCGGAGCGTCTTGGTGATGAGGTCGTGTTCCGTCTCGTTGATGGTCCCCTCCTCGCGGACGTCGGAGACAAGCATCTTGAACTCTTCCTCGGTGATCTTCTTTTTCTTTTTATTGAGCCCGAAGACGAGGAAGATGAGCTGTTTCCACCACGAGAAGAGGTAGTTGAAGGGCGTGCAGATGTAGTAGCACACGAGGAGCGGATAGGCGATGAAGCAGGCGAACCGCTCGGGGTTTTCCTTCGCGAGCGTCTTGGGCGTGATCTCGCCGAAGATGAGGACGGCCACGGTGAGGACGATCGTCGAGATCGTGGGGCCCAATTCCCCGCCCAATAAATTCGTAAAAAGTATCGTCGCGAGCGTTGCCGCGGCGATGTTTACGATATTGTTCCCGATGAGGAGGGTGGTTAGGACCTTGTTGTAATCCTCGCTGAGTTTGAGGGCCACGCGCGCAGACTTGCGCTTTTGCGCATAGCGCCGCATGCGGACCGTACTGAAGCTGGTGTATGCCGTCTCCGTCGCAGAGAAGAACCCCGACAGGACTACGAGCACAAGAATTGCGACCAATAGACCTATGTCGCCGCCATCCATAAAAAAAATTTCCTCCGTTGCGGCAGTTGCGCCGCGTATTCCATTATACTATATTATGAGAAAAATTACAAGATGATTTGAAAAAATATTTGCCGCGGACTTTTTTATTTGCCCAAACGATCAAGGTACGCCTTCGCGGAGTGCGCCGCCACGCATCCCTCCCCTGCGGCCTTGGCATATTGGTAGGGCCTTCCCGTAACGTCGCCCGCGGCAAAGAGCCCCGCGAGGTTGGTGGAAAGATCGCGCGCGACCTTCACATGCGCCCCCTCCGTCTGAAGCCCGCCGACGAGCGCCTTGGGCGGAGCAGAATTTTTGAGGAGGAAGACGCCCTCTACGGGATATGCGCCCTCCTTCGTCACGATGCGCTCGACGCGGGAAGTTCCTTCCACGGCGAGGGGAAACTCCCTGCGCACTTCGATGTTCTCACCGCAAAGATTGGAATGTTCATAGAGGCAAAAGGCATATACCATGTCCGCGAAGCGGGCCAAATAATGCACTTCTTCCTCAAACGCTGGAGAGGAGACGACGGCGGCGATCCGCTTCCCCTTATAGAGTGCGCCGTCGCACACGGCGCAATAGCTCACGCCGCGGCCCAAAAAGTCTCTTTCGCCTTTGAGCGCTCCCTTGGTCTCCACGCCCGTGGCTAAAATGACCGTCTTCGCCTCGAAGGACTTCTGCCCCGCGGTGAGGAAAAATTTCCCGCCTGCGGCATACACGCCGTCGATCCGGCAGGGCGTGAGCGCGATCCCCTCCCGCTCCCTCTGCGCCTCGAGCGCGGCGAGAAAGTCCGTCCCCTTCCCCGAGACGGCGGGAAAGTTCGTGACCTTTTCGGCACAGGCAAGCTTTTCGCCGAACGCGCTTGCGCCCAGCCAAAGATAGTCTAAAAGCAGATTTTTCGCCGTGAGCGCCGCGGTATATCCCGCGATCCCTCCGCCCACTACGGCGACGTCGAATGTGTGTTCCATAATCCTATTTTCCCCCTTTCGCGCCTTTTTTCCGCGTCAGGCAAAGATATTTTTCAGGGTGAAGATCTCCCCCTCGCCCCGCCGTATGCGGGCGATGAAATCCTGCACGGAGGACAGTTTCGTCGGAAATTGCATGCCCGAGAGGACGGGCTGATCTTTCGCATGGCAGTCCGATCCGCCCGTCATGCGTTTCCCGCATCCTTCGGAATAGGTGCGCGCAAGGGCGTTGGAGAGGGGCGAACGGGCAGAATTCATGGCCTCGATCCCCTCGGCGGACGGGATCATGCGGAAGCCGTCCGCCCGCTCGGCGTCGCGGAAGGGATGGGCGTGGACGGCCAAGATCCCCCTATCCTTACAGTCGCGGCAGAGAGCGTCGAGGTCCATGGCGAGAATGTCCTCCCTGCACAGGAGCGCCTCCTCATCCAAGCCGTAGAGAAGGACGTCTGTGCCGCGGTCTGAAAATTCCAATCCGAAGAAAACTTGAAGGCGATCCTTCGCGCAGGCCTTCACCGCGCGGTAGCCCTCTGCAAAGGCATGGATGCGTTCCTTATAGGGAAGGCCGCGCCCGACCGTGGTGTTGCCGTTCAGAAAATGGTCAGTGATAAAGACGCCCGAATAGCCGTTTCCCGTATAGAGTTCGACCGCCTCCTCGGGGGAAAGGCGGGAACAGGCGCTCGTCGTTGCGATATGGCAGTGGGTCTCGTAGCGGAACATGTTTGCCTCCATCAGCGAAGCGGGATGCTCGCCTCTGCGTTCAGGGTGAGCGGGGAGAAGTTCCCCGCGCGGTACTGTATGAGCCCCTCTGCGGCGATCATCGCGGCGTTATCGGTGCAACGCCGTCTGGCGGGAAGGACGAGCTTCAGGCCCGCCCTCTCGCAGGCCGCGGAAAGGCTCTCGCGAAGATACCCGTTGGCGATGACGCCGCCCCCCGCGGCGACGGTATCGCACCCCTTCTCCTTCGCCGCCTCCACCGTCTTTTCGACGAGGATATCGAGGGCGGCATGCTGGAAGGAACATGCGAGGTCCGCTTTGCTCCATGAAGCCCCCTTCTGCGACATGGTATGGGCATAATTGATGACATGCGTCTTGAGACCGCTGTATGAGAAGTCGTATCCACCCTGTCCTTTGAGCATCTTCGGCATGGGGACGACGTTTTTTCCTTCGCGGGCCAAAGCCTCGACGTGGGGTCCTCCCGGGTAGGGAAGCCCCAAGATGCGGGCGACTTTATCGAAGGCCTCGCCCGCCGCATCGTCCCGCGTTCCGCCCAAGATCTCAAACGCGGTCTCCGTCTCCGCAAAGAGGATGGCGGTGTGCCCCCCGCTCGCGAGCAGGGTCACAAAGGGCGGCTTCAAGGTTTCGTCCTCGAGATAACACGCCGCGAGGTGTCCGCGGATATGGTTCACGCCGATGAGCGGGATCTTGAGGCTGTATGCGAGCCCCTTGGCAAAAGAGAGCCCGACGAGGAGTGCGCCCAAAAGCCCCGCCCCGTAGGTGACGGCCACGGCGTCGAGTTCCTCCTTTCCGACATCTGCGGCCCGAAGGGCGCGGGAGACGACTTCGCCGATCGCGTCGGTATGGGCGCGGGAAGCGATCTCGGGGACGACGCCGCCGTACTGCGCCTGTATCGCCGCCGAAGAGATGATCTCGTCCGATAAAAGCATGCGGCCGCGGATGACCGCTGCCGCCGTTTCGTCGCAAGACGATTCTATTCCCAATATCAAAGGTTCTTTCATGATGTATCGTTCGGAAACTCCCCTTGAGGGGCGTTAAGATTTTTTGAGATAGTCGATGATGAAGCCCTGTATGTTGCCGTCCATGACCGACTGCACATCGCCCACTTCGTAGCCCGTCCTGTGGTCCTTCACCATGGTATAGGGGCAGAAGACATAGGAGCGGATCTGCGAGCCCCATTCGATCTTCTTGGTCTCCCCCTTGAGGGCGGCTTCGGCGGCCATGCGCTCTTCGATCTGTTTTTCGAGGAGCTTGGAACGCAGGTATTTGAAGGCCATCTCCTTATTCTGGAGCTGGCTTCTCTCGTTCTGGCAGGTGACGACGATGCCCGTCGGGAAGTGCGTGATGCGGATGGCCGTCTCCGTCTTGTTGACCTTTTGCCCGCCCGCGCCCGAAGAACGGTAGACGTCGATGCGAATATCTTCGTCCTTGATTTCGATCTCTGCGTCGTCGTCCACTTCGGGCATGACCTCCAAGGAGGCGAAGGAGGTCTGGCGGCGTTTGTTCGCGTCGAAGGGCGAGATGCGCACGAGGCGGTGCACGCCGATCTCGGCCTTCAGATAGCCGTAGGCGTTCTCCCCTTCCACCTTGAAATCCACGGATTTGAGCCCAGCGGCATCGCCGGGAAGGCGGTCGATCTCCGTGACCTTGTAGCCGCTACGCTCTGCATAGCGGCAATACATGCGGTAGAGCATGGAGACCCAATCGCAAGCCTCCGTTCCGCCCGCCCCCGCATGGATGGAGAGAAGGGCGTTGGAGTTATCGTATTTCCCGCGCAGAAGGGCGCGGACGCGCATCTCCTCGATGTCCTCTTCCGCCTCCCGCATCATGCGTTCGAGCTCGGGAACGAGTGCCTCTTCCTCCGTCTCTTCGATGAGGTCTACGATCTCCCCCGCGTCGTCGAGGGCCTTGCGGCACTTCTCGTAGGCCGCGATCTTCCCCTCGTTGGAGGAGATCTCCCGCCCGATCTTGGCCGAACGCTCTAAATCCTGCCAGACGGCAGGGTCTTGCTGTTCTTCGCGCAACCTCTTGAGCGCCTCGTAGCGATGGTCGATGTCGAGGGCGTACTTGGCTTCGCCGAGCGTCTCCTCGAGGGATTTGATCTTTAATCTATAGTCGTCTGCTTTGAACATACCTGGTTGATAATGAGGCGAGGGTTATTGGGAAGACCCCCACCCCCTTCTGTTCCCCCTCCCGAGGGAGGAGGTTTCGGACTTCGTAGTTCGGGATCCTTCGACTTCGGCTTCGCCTCCGCTCAGGATGACGCGAACCCGTAACCGTTAAAACGCGGAAAAGCAAGCAAGGCAAGGAGTGCGAGGCTTTTCGCAGGGAGCGTACTTTTTCGTACGTGACCAAGGAAAAATGCTTCTTCGACGAAGTATCGCGCAGTAGATATGCGATTCGCTTGATTATATCAGAACGGTTTCCCGTGGCATTTCTTGTATTTTAAGCCGCTCCCGCAGGGGCAAGGGTCGTTCGGACCGACCTTCTTCGCCTTCTTTATCGTGGCGGGGTTGAACTTCTCGTTGCCGCTCGTCTTGAGCGCGGCGACGTCGACATGGGCGGGCGCGTCTACGCCGGCGAGGGGCATATCCTCGGGACGGACCGTCGCGGGGTTGGCGACGGGGCCTGTCGGCGCCGGCTGTGCAGGCGTCTGCGCGGGCGCATCGGGCGCGGGCACGGGTGCGGGACGGACGGGCGCGGAGGGATAGATGCGGGGCGTAGGACGGCGCGGCGCGGCCTCCACCTTGGCGCGGAGCAACATCTCGATCGTGCGGCTCTGGATGCGTTCGATCATCTCGTCGAACATCGCAAGACCCTCTTGCTTGTAAGCGATTACGGGATCGATCTGCCCCGTCGCCCTGAGGCCGATCCCCTTGCGGAGTTGGTCCATCGCGTCGATATGGTCGATCCATTCGCGGTCGACAAAGCGCAAAAGGACGTTGCGCTCGATGGCGCCGAAATCGAAGTTGGCGTTCGGGTTGCTCTCGAGGACGTGCGCCTTGAGATCTGCGATCTTATTTTCGTAGGCCTCCTCCACCTTCTTCGAGATGCGGGAGAGTGCGACGTCGTAGTCCCACTTTTCCAACTTTTCGCGCGTGACATAGTTCGTGCCCTCGGGAAGAAGACCGTTTTCGAGGGCTTTGTTGAGGTCCTCTTCGCTCCACTTCTCGGGCATATCTTCGATATTGACGGCGTTGCGGATGACGTCTGCAACATAGTCGGGGATATATTTGAGGACCTGTCCGTGCACATCCTCTCCCTTCAAGACCTTCATGCGCTCGGCATACATAATCTTGCGTTGGGTGTTCATCACGTCGTCGTATTGGAGGACGTTCTTACGGATGCCGAAGTTCCTGCCCTCGATCTGCTTCTGGGCATATTCGATGAGGCGGGAAAGAAGCCTGCTCTCGAGGCATTCGTCCTCCTCCATCTTGCTGTGGCGGTAGATGCCCTTCATGCGTTCGCCGCCGAAGCGTTGCATGAGATCGTCTTCCAAAGAGAGGAAGAAGACGGAGGCGCCTATATCGCCCTGACGGCCCGAACGGCCGCGGAGCTGGTTATCGATACGGCGGCTCTCGTGCCGCTCGGTGCCGATGATGCAAAGCCCGCCCGCCGCGATGACCTGCTGCTTCTCTTCGTCGGTCTTGGCCTTATATTCTTTGTAGAGCTTCTGGTAGCGGTCGCGGACGGCCTGCGTCTCCTCGTCGAGTTCGGCATAGCTCGTCGCAAGTTCGATGACATCGTGTTCGACGCCCTCCTCGCGCAGACGCTTCTTTGCGAGATATTCGGGGTTGCCGCCGAGCAGAATATCGGTACCGCGTCCCGCCATGTTGGTGGAGATGGTGACGGCGCCGAAGCGGCCCGCCTGCGCAACGATCTCGGCCTCGCGCTCGTGGTTCTTCGCATTCAGAATGTTGTGCTGGATGCCGTTCCTTCTCAAAAGGCGGGAGATCTCCTCCGATTTCTCGACGGAGACGGTACCCACGAGGACGGGCTGGCCCTTCTCGTGCCGCTCCACGATCTCGCGCACGATGGCCTTCTTCTTGCCCTCCTCGGTCGCGAAGATCTTATCGTGCAGATCGATCCTTGCGACGGGGCGGTTGGTGGGGATCTCCACGACGTCGAGGGAGTAGATGGTGCGGAATTCGCCCTCCTCCGTCTTCGCGGTACCCGTCATGCCCGAGAGCTTGCGATACAGGCGGAAATAGTTCTGGAAGGTGATGGTCGCGAACGTCTTGTTCTCTTCGCGGATCTTCACGCCCTCCTTCGCCTCGATGGCCTGATGCAGACCGTCGGAATATCTGCGGCCGATCATGAGACGGCCCGTGAATTCGTCGACGATGATGATCTCGCCGTCGTTGATGATGTATTCTTCGTTGAGATGGAAGAGCTTATGCGCCTTGAGGGCCTGTTGAATGTGGTGGTTGAGCGAGGCGTTCGCAACATCGGCCACGTTCTCGATGTTGAAGTATTTCTCCGCCTTCTCCGCGCCGTATTCGGTGAGGTGCACCTGCTTTTCCTTGCGCTCGATCACATAGTCCCACTCGAGCGCTTCGGCGAGGGCCAGCTTGCGCTCCGCGCCCCCCTTCTTTTTGCGGCTCTCGTTTTCGGCTTCTTTCAAGTCGTCGTCGAAGCCGCCCGTGAGGGTGCGCACGAACTTATCCACCCGCTCGTAGAGCTCGGAAGATTGTTCCCCCCTGCCCGAGATGATGAGGGGCGTCCTCGCTTCGTCGATGAGGATGGAGTCCACCTCGTCCACGATGGCAAAGTTGAGTTCGCGCTGGACCATGAGGCGGAGGTCGGGCTTGAGGTTATCGCGCAGATAGTCGAAGCCGAACTCGTTGTTTGTCCCGTAGGTGATGTCGGAATTATAGGCCTGACGTTTCAGATCGTCGTCCATGCCGGGCACGACGACGCCGACGGTGAGGCCCATGAACTTGTGGACCTTGCCCATCCACTCCGCGTCGCGGCGGGCGAGATAATCGTTGACGGTGACGATATGGACGCCCCTCCCCGAAAGCGCCTCCAAATAGGCGGGGAGGGTGGCGACGAGCGTCTTCCCTTCGCCCGTCTTCATCTCGGCGATACGGCCCTGAAAGAGGCAGATGCCGCCGACGATCTGCACATGGAAGTGCTTCATGCCGAGGACGCGCCAGCTCGCCTCGCGGAGCGCCGCAAACGCATCGTACAAAATATCGTCGAGCGTCTCGCCGGCGGCGAGGCGGTCCTTCAGGATCTGCGTCTGCGAAGAGAGTTCCTTATCGCTCATCGCGCTGTACTTCGGTTCGAGCGCTTCCACCTTGAGAGCCATCTTATTGAGCTTCTTCAGGCTCCTGCGGCTGTCGCTGTTCTTGAAAAATGATATAAGACCCATGGATATATCTCCGTTTGCATGCAGAGCACGCCGAATTTTCTCTTTTACATTCTACACCATTTTTTGTAAAATTCAAAGCGTTTTCACGGGAATTTCCATATTTTGTCTCGCGCGCGGGAAGAAATCTTTGGGGGCAATTTGTATAAGCGGCGCATTTTCGGACGAAAAAAGCGGAAGAACACAGAACGCGCCCCCGCCCCGTGAACTTCGGGGCGGGGGCGCGCAGCTTATTTTTCAGGACTGCTCCCCTCATCGGGCGGGAAGGAGACCGTCGCGATGCGGCCCGCCTCCTCCCGCGCCATGCGGTACATCTCCTCTGCGATCTCCTCGGCACAGTCCGTCGAAAGGAGGGAGGCCCCCGCCTTTAAGAGGGCGCGCATCTGTTCGGCGTTTTCAACGCCCGAGGCGTCTACGCGCAGTTTGCCCGCGCACACGCGGAGGGCGCGCAGGACGAGGCTGACCTCTCCCCTCACGCACACCCCGTCCGCTCCCCCTTCGCATGCGGCGCGCACGCCCAGCGCCACCTCGTCCTCCGAGAGGGTATGGTCTTCGAGGGAGAGGATGAGGGGAAGTTTTCTCACCGCCCGTTTCACCTTCTTGGTCTCCCGCCTCAGATAGGCGAGATCTCCCGCCTTGAGCGCGGAGAAACAGGGGGAGAGAAGGATCTCCCTTGCCCCCTGCGAGACCGACTTCTTTGCCTCGTACCGTTTGACGGCGGGAAGGGTCTCGCCCGCCCCGCCGATGCGGACGACGACGTACGCCTCGCTCCCCGCGAGGCGCTTCTTGGCGGGCGAAGCGAGAACGGGCGGGACGAGCACGCCATACGAAAACAGTCTCCTCACACAGCCGCAGGCGGCCTTCAGTGCGTCGCGGCCCGCCTCCCGCCGCGATGCGTCTACGATGATCTTATGGAGGGATACGGCGATCTCCGCCTCCCGCCTCGTGCGTTTGAATTCCCCGTATTCCGCGGCCTCCGCCGCAGAGAGAAAAGTACCGTTTTCCATATACGCGCATCTTTCCCGAAAATGCGGGAAATTATTCGCAAACTTACCAAGTTATGACAAACGGGAAGAGCTATCATGGAGGCATGCTCCTCTCCGTTCAGGGCACGGGCGCAGTCGCCGTCCTCGTCGTCCTTCTCATCTGTATCGCCGTCGTCTATGTGGGAAAGCTCGCCTATCTCGGCTACCGCACGCGCGGGAAAAAACTTCCGCCCGATCCACCCAAGCCGCAAGAGCCCGAAAAAGAACCCGTCTATTACATCGTGGAGAAAAAGAAAAAGCGGGTGAAATCGGAATACTCCGAGCCCCGCCGCTTCTCCTTCAAATGAGCAAAAAAGTAACCCGCCGGCATAGCCGGCGGTTCTTCATTTTCGGGCATAGCCCTTGATTACTAGTCCGTGCGCCACACGCACATGTGACGACCTGCCAGTCGGCGCGATTGTTACTTGCGACCCGTCCCGAACGGGTCATCAGGATAATCAATACTCAACTGCATGGCTTCCTTGTCCGCTTTCAGCTGATTTTTAATGTATTCCTTGATTACCTGAGTGTTTTTGCCGGTCGTGTCTACATAGTAGCCACGACAACAGAATTCTCTGCACCTGTATTGGTATTTCGCATTCCCAAACTTTTGATATATTATCAGGCTGCTCTTCCCCTTCAGGTATCCCATGAACCCGCTCACGCTCATCTTCGGCGGTATCATGAGCAACAGATGTACATGGTCTATCGCCATTTCTCCCTCGAGTATTTCTACTCCCTTCCATCGACACAGTTCTCGGATCGTTTCCATGATCTCTTTCCTGTGCGATTCATAAAATATTTTCCTCCGATATTTCGGCGCGAACACGATGTGGTACTTGCAATTCCATGTCGTA
Organism: uncultured Clostridia bacterium; assembly: GCA_947598205.1. Classification (GTDB taxonomy): domain Bacteria; phylum Bacillota; class Clostridia; order Christensenellales; family Borkfalkiaceae; genus Gallimonas. The sequence continues at coordinate 25,376 of CANQFB010000001.1, read as the reverse complement.
TGTGATAAAATTTTGTTGTCAGTAGATTCCATTTTCTATTGTCCTCCGTTTGATTATTTTTGTGACTGGCAGGTCGCTCTTTAATTATAATCAAACGGAGTTCCTTTGTCATCCTTATCGGCAGAGCCTTCTATGAACCCCCGGACTATCCGGGGGTTTTCTTTATGCAAAAAGACGCACCCCGCGCGGGGTGCGTCTTCTTTCAATCTTCGTATTTCTCGACGTTCCTTCCCGAATCCCAGAGCCGTTCGAGATAGTAGAAGAGACGCGATTCCTCGTTGAAGATGTGTACGACGACGTCGCCGTAGTCGAGCACGCCCCAGCGCCCTTCGCGCAGTCCCTCCGTGCGGACGGGAGAGAGGTCGTAGCCCTTCTTGAGCGCCTCCTCCACATTGTCGCCGAGCGCCTTCACCTGCGTCGCGGACTTGCCGCTCGCAATGACGAAATAGCTGCAAACCACCGTCTGTTCATCGACGCGGATGATCACGATGTCCTCCCCTTTCTTATCCGAAAGGGCCTTTGCCGCCGCTCTCGCAAGTTCGTAGCTTTCCATAAAATTCCCCCTTGTTTTGATTTTTTTTGATTTATGATCGGGATCTTGGAGCGATTATGCCACACATAGTACTTTGCAGATCCTCATAAATTCATGTTTTTGACCCCTTTGATCCACGCATAGGCCTCTTCGGTGAGGGGATAGACGGGCGAACCCTTCGACTTCAGATAGTCGATCTGGAGGGCCAGACTTCCCAAAAGGCATTCGTCGAGATCGCGCCAAAACATCTCGCGGAGCTTCTCGACGCCCGCGAATTCCCGCCCGCTCTCGAGCAGATCTGAGAGATAGACGAGCTTTTCGAGACCGCCCATCCCCGCCCTTCCGCTCGTGTGATAGCGGATGGCGGCGAGGATCTCCCCATCCGAGATTCCGAGGAAGTTTTCGGCGATATACGCCCCCGTGTATTGGTGCAGGACGGGCGCGGGCACCCCCGCGGGGCAGTCGAACCCCAAGAGGAGATCGTCGCCCAAAGGGACGCATTTGCCGCAATCGTGGACCGCGGCGGCAAGGAGCGCCTTCTCCTCGGGGATGTTGAGGCTCCTCGCCCGCGCGCAGGCCATCAGGGCGACGCGCAGACTGTGCGCACGGCGGTCTCTGCTCTCGAGGGAGAGCGCCGCAAGGATCTCGGGCCGCGCATAGAGCCCCCGCTTTTTGATATAGCGGAAGACGGAAGACGGGATCTCTTTGGGGCGAAGCCCGAAGGCGAGCTTTGTGCGGACGGCCGTGGAGGAGACGTCTTTCCCCACGAAGGGGATCTCGCAGAAATCGGCGCCGAACGCCGCCGAAAAGCGCGCATGCGCCTCGGCATCGAGCGCCTTCCCCCTTCCCCCGGCCGCAAGCGTCGCATGCCGCAGAATGTCGGCGGGCTTTTGCCAAGCGGAGAAGCTCCCGAGCATATCCGCCCCGATGAGGAAGAAGCGTTCGGCCTTCGGATATTCGTCGGCGAAATGGCGGCAGGTGAGATAGGAATAACTCGTGCCGCCCATCCTGATCTCGAAATCGCACACTTCGGCCTTCGGAACATGGCGGAAGGCGAGGGCGCACATTGCGAGGCGGTCCTCCGCGCTCACGTCCGATCCCTGCTCCTTATGCGGGGGGCGGTATGCGGGGACGACGAAGACCTTATCGAGGTGCAAAAATTTGACCGCCGCCCTGACAAAACGCACATGTTCCCTGTGAACGGGGTCGAAAGAGCCCCCGAAGATCGCGATCCTCATGCCAACATTATACTATACTTCGTGCGCCATTGCAAGTTTAATTTTTTACATTTTGTCAAAAATCCGATTATGAAAAAACTCTATCCCCCTCTCGTATTCGACGTCCTCTTCTATACCGTTGCGGCATGGTTTCTCTCCGTGGGGATCCTGCGCTATTTCCGCGCCGCGACATGGGTCGTCATGCTCGCCTCCACCCTCGTCGCCCTCGCCGTGTTGGGAACGAGCTTTGCCGCCATCTTTCACAGCCACCGCAAAAAACTTCTGACGAAGGCGGAGCGGGAGAGGCGGGAAAAGCTCCTCCTGCACCTCGCCCTCGAGCGGGAGGAAGGCGTGAAGAGTTCCCTTGCGGCCGCATTCGAGGCCGACGGAAAGCGGACGGAGCGAAGGGACGGGCTTCTCTTTGTGGAAGATGAACCCGTCGTGCCCATCTTCACGATGCAGCCCCTCTCGGCGGATGTGGCGGCGGGCGTCATCAGGCGGCTGGGCGATACCCCCTTCACCCTCGCCTGCAACGCCCTCACGGCGGAGGCGGAAAAACTCCTCTTCTCCTTCGGGCGGAAAATTATGGCGGGCGACGAGATCTTTTCCCTCTTCGAGCGGACGGGCACGACGCCCGAAAAGCTCATATGCGGCGAGATCCCCCGTCCCAAATTCAAGGCGAGGATGAGGCGCGTCTTCTCCAAAAAAAATGCGCGCCCGTTCTTTACGGGCGGCATCCTTCTTCTCATTATGAGCCTCTTCGCCATCTTCCCCCTCTACTATCTCATCACGGGAAGCGTTTTGCTCCTCCTCTCCGTGTTCATCCGCATGCTCGGCTATGCCTCGTAGAGCCCCTTGATCGCCGCGGGGATACGGGCGGTGACGTCGGAGGCGTCGGGAGAATATTCCCCAAGATCGCGTGCGGCGAGTTCCCCCGCGCGGCCGAGGATATAGGAGGAGGCGACGGAGGCCTCGAAGGGCGCAAGGCCGCGGGCGATCGTCCCCGCGAGGAAGCCTGCGAGCGTATCGCCGCTTCCCCCCTTTGCGAGCGCGGGCGAACCCGTCGTGTTGACTGCGATCCGCTTCCCGTCGGTGATGACGGTGCGGTGGCTCTTGAGGACGACGGTCACGCCGTATTCCTCCGCAAACGCCCGCGCATAGACGGCGGGATCGGACAAGATCTCATAGACCGACCTGCCCGAGAGACGGGAAAATTCCTTGGGATGGGGCGTGACGACGACGGAGCACCCCCGCCTTTTGAGAAGGTCGTGCATCTTATTGGCCGAAATCGCATTGAGAGCGTCGGCGTCAAGGACGAGGGCGCCGTTCTCATACGTCGTAAGAAGGGCCTCGAGCATCTCCTTCACGGCGGGATCTGCGCCCGCCCCCATGCCGAAGGCGATCGCCTTGGCGGAAAAAGGCCCTCCCGCATAGAACTTTACGATGCAGGCAGGATATTTGGCAGAAAAGACGGTGCGGTGCATCTCGTCCGTCTCGGCGCTCTCGGTATGCGGCAACCAGAGCTCTGTGTAACCTGCGCCCGAGCGGAGCGCCGCGCCGACCGCCATAAGGGGCGCGCCCCAAGAGCCGTATCCCGCAAGAATTGCGGCCGAACCGCATTCCCCCTTGTTGAGGTCGGCTTTGCGCGGAGGAAAGAGGGCGGCCACATCCCCGTCCTCATAGAGGACGAGCGGCCCCTCTTTGAACCTGCCTTCCAATGCTTCCCGATAATTTTGTGCGTATTTCATGATGGCCTCTCAAATTTTCAGATCGATCTCGGCGGCAGAGAGGGCGCGGACTTCTTCCCCCTCCGCGATCTCCAGCCTCCCGTCCTCCAAAATGCGGCGGGCGATGGCGGGATAGACCCTTTTTTCTTCCGCGATCAGAACTTCCTTCCCCAAAAAACCGACGAAGGAGAGATATTCTTCAAATCGGCTCTCCCGCGCGAAGTTTGCGATGAGCACGTCCCGCACCCGTTCGGCAGAGAGGGAGCGGCCCGCCGCCTCGGAAAGGCTGATCGCGATGCCGCCGAGGGCGGAGACGTCGTTTGAAACGTTGAGCCCGATCCCCACGACGCTGTGGTCGATACGGCCGCCCGCGAGCCCGTTCTCGATGAGAATGCCCGCAAGTTTCCTTCCCGCGGCAAAAACGTCGTTGGGCCACTTGACCGCAGGGCGAGCGCCGAAAAACTTCGCCGTCCTGCATACGGCTACGGCGGCATGCGCCATGACGCGGAATGCCTCCGCGGCGGGAAGATCTCCGTAAAACTTCAGAAAGGAACAATACACGCCCCCCTCTTCGGAGAGAAAGCTCCTTCCCTTGGTGCCCATGCCGCCCGTCTGGCGCGCAGCGCAGACGACGACATCCTCCCTGAATGGGAGGAATTTTCTGATATATTCGTTGGTGGACGAAACCGTCTCAAGAAGGATCGTCTTCATCGAGGACCCCCTTCAGGACCGTTCTTGCGGTATCGCCCTCGAAGCCCTTGGAAAGGAGATGGGCATAGGCCTTGCGGTAGGTCTTGGGATCGGAGAGATCTTTGTTGCGGAGATATTTTTCGAGGACGGCCTTCGCGCTCTCCTCCTCCCCCTCGAGATTCGAGAGCGCGGCGCTGACCGCCTCCCCGCCGATCCCCTTCCGCCGAAGTTCCAAGGCGATGAGGCGGCTGCCCTTGCGCTTGGCGGCGCTCTCCGCATAGCGGGCGGCGTACTCCCCGTCGTCGAGATAGCCGTAGCCTTTCATCTTTTCGACGACGAAGGAGACGACCTCCTCGAGATACCCCTTCCCCCGCAGAAATTCGCACATCTCGCGCTCCGTCTTCATGGAATGGGAAATGTGCGTGAGCGCCCTGTCGAGGGCGGAAAGTTTCTCGCTCTCAAACTGCATGCGGGAGAGCTCTTCGGGCGTGACCGTCATGCCCGCCTTGAGGCGGTTTTGCACGACGGTCTCCAATTTCATGCCGCAGAAAAACCTTCCGTCGATCGCAATGTTCACGCGGGTCTTGTCCTTCTTTTGGGGGGTGATGGAAGTGATCTCGGGCATAAGCGTTCAAAGGGCGGCGTTCTCGTAAAACTTCTGATAGAAGATGTCGAAAGAGGTTGTGACGATAAAGGCCTTTACCCCCTTCTTTTCAGTCTTATTTTTTGCAAATTACAATTTTCCTTGCATCCAGAGCATGCGTTTTGCGGAGGAGACGCTATCTCTCCCGCGCTTGTTTTTTACGGGGGCAAACTCCTCGCTCCGCACCGCCTCATAGGGCAGACAGGCGCCCGCAAGGCGTACCATGTCGAGGATCAACGTCTCGAATTTGTATCCGTTGGGTTTTTTGGGGACGACCGTCTCCCCGTTCCCGCCGAGATAGGGAACGACCTTTTTGACTGCATGGACGGGAATGCGCGCCGAGGAGATCTCGTCGAGAAGACGGGCGGAGAATAAATAGTTGAGCGTCATGCCGAAGGAATAGAGCAGTTCGCCCCGCTCTCCCCGCGCCTTGGCAAGTTCCTCGGGAAGTTCATAGTATTCGATGACGGAGGGAGCTCCGTCTTCAAGGCAGAGGACGCCCACGCGCTCCTTCCACCTCTTCTTGCGGACATACTTCGCCCCGCACGGCGCGCCCGAGAGAATGGTCGCCCCGACAAAGGCGGGATCTGCGATCTTCTGCAAGACGTTATCGACGCCGAAGACGTTATACCATTCCACCGCGGGGAAATCCTTCGCGACGCCCGCCCGTTTCAGGGAGGAGAACCAGCCGCCGTTGCCGTTCGGTGAGAGGGCGAGCTTGCCCTTCGCCTCCAGAAGGATCTTGCCGTTTTCGTCGGCGCAGGGATACATCTCCTGCACAAAAAAGCGGATATGATCTGCGGGATAGCCGAAATATGCGTGTTCTTCCAGAAATCCGCGCGTCGCGCCGTCGTTTTTTTCGCTCGTCATGATGAGGAGCGGGATGAAGGCGCCGCAACGCTTGCAAACCTCGAGAAGGTTTTCGATAAGGAGCTCGAAGATATAGCGCGGACGCCTCTTCGTGCCCATATTGAACGTCCCTTTGGGGCCGTCGAAGCCCAGCCGCGTGCCCTGTCCGCCCGCGAGGAGCACGGCCGCGACCTTGCCCGCGCGGATGGCTTTTTCCCCCTCTTCATAAAATTGGGCGTAGCGCTCTTTGATCTTTTGGGCGGAGAGCCCCGAAATGGGCCCGATCTTCCCCCGCGGCGGCCGCTTGCTCCCCAAAACCGAGGGCACGGTGAGATCGACGGAGGAAAGTTCGGCGAGATACTGCGCCCGCTCCTCCTTCGTGAGGCCTTCCGTATTGAGTAGATGCTCCTGCCCGCAAGCCTTTAAGCGCTCTGTGAGGTCCATGGCGTCCCCCCTTCGGTCAAGTCAATTTATATAAGTCTATTCATATTATAAAAAAATGCGGCGGGATTGTCAATGCCCCGCCGCAAAATTTCCGCCCGCGCGCCTATGCTTTCTCCTGCCCGCGGTAGTTTACGACGATCTGCGGGAAGGGAATGTTGACGCCGTTCGCGTCGAAGAGAAGTTTGAGCTCGCGCTTCAGATCGCGCTGGACCTGAAAGAAATCCCCCTCCTTGCAATGTGCGCCGAAGAGGAGATTGACGCTCGAGGCGTCGAGGGAATCCACCCCGAGATATTTGGGATCGTCGAGAATGAGCGGAAGATGGGAACGGAGTTCCTGCTTGCTCTCCTCGAAGATCTTCTCGATGCGCTTGAGGTCCTCGCCGTATTCCACGCCGACGGTGACCGTCGGGAAGGAGTTGACGCGGCTCTGGTTGACGAACACCTTGATGGTGCTGTTGTTGGCCACGCGGATGTCGCCCGAGGCGTTGATGAGCTTGGTGTTGCGGATGCCGATCTCCTGCACTTCGCCGCGCCAACCGTCGATCTGCACGATGTCCCCCACCTGAAGGGTCCCGTCGCATACGAGGAAGACGCCCGCAACGACGTCGGCGATGAGGCTCTGCATGCCGAGCCCGACGATGAGGGTAAGGACGCCCGCTCCCGCGACGAGCGCGGCGACGTTCACGCCCCATGCGGCGAGGATGGCGATGACACATACCACCCATACGACCACCTTGAAGATGCTGTTGACGAGCTTCCCGATCGTGATCCTGCGCGGACTGCCCTTGAAGATCTTTTTGATGATGGTGCACACGATGAAGAGGGCGAGCAGGGTGAGGAAAAGGATGGTAATGCTCGTGACGATCTTCGGGACGACGCGCAGAACGCTGTTCAAGAAGGCGATGCCTGTATCGTGGGTGGCGAACCAACCCGTTTTGGAACGCAATTCTTTATAGAAGACAAATCCGAGTACGGTCACGACTGCGAAGATCGCAAGAAATACGAGCCCGACGATCGTGGATTTTTTGAGCTTGCCCTTCTTGAGGGCCTCGAACGCTTCTTTGGGGGTCTTGTTGTTTTCTTCTTCCATAAAATGCCTCCCGTGGCTTTTTTGCAACATTATAGGAAATGTGCACGGGTTTGTCAAGCGTTGCACAAAAAAAGCCCCGCGGGAAGGCGGGGAGGAGGACGAGAAACGGCTTCCCCCTTTCAAAGGGGGAAGCTCCCATAAATGGGGGAAGGTTTACCGAATAAAGATTTACAACAAGATGCAGATGACGCCGCCCTTTCCCTCGTTGACGATGCGGGTGACCGTCTTGCGCATCTTCCGCTGGACGCCCTCCCCCATCGAACGGTTCTTGACGGTAAGTTCCTCGCCGAGCATCTCCTTTAAGGTCCTGCCGAACATGCTCGTGTTCCACGCCTTCTCGGGATCGCCCTTGAGGTCCTCGTTGATCTTCTTGACAAAGGCCTCGCTCTGCTCGAGCGTACCCACCGCGGGGCGCACTTCTCCGCACAGATCGACGCGGATGATATGGTAGCTGGGCGCCTCCGCCTGCAAATTGACCCCCACCCGCTTGCTCTTTTTGATGAGGCGGGGCTCGGAGAGGTTCATCTCCACCGCGTCGGGCGGGACGATGCCGTAGCCGTATTCCTTTGCGTCGGCAAAGGCCTTGCCCACGCGCTCATAGACCTTTTTGGCCTCGGCGAGGGAGAGGACATAGCTCATGAGGGCGCATTCGTCGGAGAGATCTTCGCCGCACTGTTCGCCGAGCGCGCGGTAGAACACCCCTTCCCGCGCCTCGATGCGGCACTGTGCCTTGCCCGTGGCGGCGTCTACCCGCACAGAGACGGGCGGCGCGAGGGTTTCGCTCTCCGCAAACAGGGTATCGAGAAGGGCGCAGTCGCTCATCTTGCAGATCTTGGGCGCGACCGCCCTGATGCCTTCGAGAAGTTCGGCCACGATGGGCGTATCCGCCTCGAGGACGCGCATCCAATCGGGAATATCGATATCAATGGAGACGACGGGGAATTCATAGAGGATACGCTCGAGCACGGCCGCGGCCTGTTCGGCGTCCATCTTTTCGGCGTTGCCCGCGATGACGGGGGTCGCGTATTTCTCCTCGAGGGCGGCGCGAAGGTCCTCGGCGGAGGCGGGATCCTGACAGTTCAAAAAGATGACGAAGGGCTTTTGGGCGGACTTCAGCTCCCCGAACGCCCGCTCCTCGGCCGCCTCGTATGCGGCGCGCGGAATGCCCGTCACGGAGCCGTCCGTCGTGACGAGGATGTCGATGGTGGAATGATCGCGCGAGACGCGGCGCGTCCCCTCTTCTGCGGCGGCCTCGAAGGGCATGGGCGTATCGCTCCAAGGGGTCTTTACGAGGCGGGGAGCGCCCTCCTCTTCAAAGCCCGCCGCCCCCTCGACGGGATAGCCGACGCAATCGATGAGGCGCACGCGGGCGACGGCGTTGCCCACGGCGATCTCGGCCGCCTGTTCGGGAACGAATTTGGGTTCCGTCGTCATGACCGTCTTGCCCGCCGCCGACTGCGGCAGTTCGTCGATGGAGCGCTGTCTCTTGGCGCCCTCGATCCCCGGCAACACAAGCTCCTCCATAAATTTTTTGATGAATGTGGATTTGCCCGTCCGCACGGGGCCGACGACGCCGATGAAAATATCGCCGCCCGACCGCTTTGCCACGTCCTCGTAAACATCGAAAGATTTCATAATCGCCTCCGCGAAATTCTTGCTATGTTACGATATGACGGCGCGGGCAAAGATATGACAAAGAAAACCGCCGCTCTCTTGCGCGCCATTCACGCAAAATTTTTACATTTGTGATTAAAAATCATTGACTTACATTCAACGAATATGGTACAATAATAAAAAATCAAAAGGAGATTGTAAAATGAACGATTTTGTTTTTCAAAACACCACAAAAGTTTATTTCGGAAAAGACCAGCTGAAAAATCTCGGGACAGAGCTCAAAAACTACGGCCGGAGAGTTCTTCTCGTCTATGGCGGCGGCTCGATCAAGAAAATCGGACTGTATGATAAGGTGCTGAAAGAAATTTCGAGCGCGGGGCTGGAATGTTTTGAACTTTCGGGGGTAGAACCCAATCCCCGTCATACGACCGTCAACCGCGGCGCGGAGATCTGCAAACAAAAAAAGATCGACGTTCTGCTCGCCGTCGGCGGCGGCTCCACGATAGACTGCACAAAGGCGATCGCCGCGGCGGCATATTACGACGGCGACGCTTGGGATTTGGTAAAAGGTACGGCCTCTGTTGTAAACGCATTGCCGATCGTCACCGTTCTCACCCTCGCGGCGACAGGCTCCGAAATGGATTGCGGCGGCGTGATCTCGAATATGCAAACGCATGAAAAACTTGCTATTCTCAGCCCGCTGTTACAGCCCAAGGCGTCCTTTTTGAACCCCGAAAACACCTATTCGGTCAGTAAATTTCAAACGGCTTGCGGCAGTGTGGATATTCTTTCGCACGTCTTCGATAGTTATTACTTCACCATGCAACCCAAAATGGATTTTATCGACCGCGTTATGACGGATCTCATTAAGACCGTTGTCAAGTACGCTCCGATCGCACTCGAGACTCCCGACAACTACGAGGCGCGCGCAAACCTCATGTGGGCTTCTTCTTGGGCGTTGAACGGCTTTGTTGCCGCAGGGATAGACCAAGATGTCTCCTGCCATATGATGGAGCATGAACTTTCCGCGTTTTATGATATTACGCATGGTCTCGGACTTGCAATTTTGACCCCTCGATGGCTCAAATATGTGCTGGATGAGAATACCGCCCCGCAAATCAAAAAATTCGGCGTGGATGTTTTCGGCACGGATCCTTCTCTTTCGGACATGGGTGGTGCAAATGCCGCGATCGACGCCCTTTCCGACTTCTTCTTCCATACGCTCGGCCTTAAGAGTACGCTTTCCGAACTCGGTATCGACGACAGCAATTTTCCCATTATGGCGCAAAAAGCCTGCAACGGCGGGACTCTGCACGGATTCAAGCCGCTTACGCCCAAGGACGTGGAAGCGATCTACAGAATGTGCCTATAATTCCATAGCCGAAAAATGTAAATAAATAAAAATCGGAGGTAATTTACGATGATTGAACAGGCTCTTTCGCGTCACAACGTGGCTCTCCGTGTTAAGATCACGGTCAAAACGCTCATCTCACTTGGAATTATCGCGCTTGCGGTAATCCTTCCGCAACTTATTCATCTCGCTCTCGGCGCGCCCGGCGGAATGCAGTGGCTACCCATGTATCTGCCGATCCTTCTCGGCGGCTGCTTGCTCGGCTGGAAATGGGGTTTGGGCGTGGGGATCCTCTCTCCCGTCATTAGCTTTGCGATCACTTCGCTTATCGGAAACCCCATGCCTGCTTTGGTTCGTCTGCCTTATATGATCGTCGAACTTGCGGTATTCGCGGCTGTTTCGGGACTCTTTTCGCAAAGGATTGCCAAAAACGGTTGGATGGCGTTCCCCGCGGTACTCCTTGCGCAGGTTTCGGGCAGGCTCGTATTCCTCGCCATCGCCGCCATTTTCCAGAGCGTTTCTCCTCTCTCGGCGGTAACGGTTTGGTCGCAGATCCAGACGGGACTTTTAGGCATGGTTTTACAAGCTGTTATCGTACCCTTCATTGTTATGGGACTGCGCCTGCTTCTTATAAAAGACAAGGAATAAAAGAATATGCCTGAAAAAATGACGAACAGAAAGATTGCCGCTTTGGAGACAAAGAGGAAGCTGTTGGAGACGGCAAAGGTCATCATTCGTGAAAAGGGACTTGTAAATACTTCCATCGAAGAGATCACAAAGGCGTGCGGCGTTGCAAACGGGACGTTTTATACCTATTTCAAGCGCAAGGAAGATGTGGTATTTGCGATAAGCCACGATATGTTTCGTGAAATATACGAGCAGGCGCAAAATTTTGACGGGCCGTTTATGGATCGGTTGAAATTCTATATGGTAACTTTTTCGGGACATATCGAACGGGACGGGCTCAAACTCTGCCAGGAATGGGTACGCAACACCGTAGACCCCGATCTCGTGGAGAACCCCTACGACAAGGAAAAGCTCCGTATGGACAACGATTCCATGAAAGGAATGATAAAAAAGGGCGTCGAACGGGGCGAACTCAAAGAAGACACGCCCGTGGGCGCGCTCGCCGACGCTTTGACGGACGTTCTTTACGGCGAAATGCTCTGCTGGGATATGTCGGGCGGCGCGTACAGTTTCGAGGAGCGCACCAAAACGTTCTGTGCGATGTTTCTGCCTGCAATGATGAAGCCGTACCTAAACGGCGATGCCGAATAAAAAAAAGGGAGAAAACGACGATGAGTGAAATCAAAAAATTGGGCTTCGGACTCATGCGACTGCCGCAAAACAGCGCAAACGGCGCCGATATTGACATGGAACAATTCAAGAAAATGGTAGACCTCTTTCTCGAACGTGGTTTCACCTATTTCGATACGTCCTATGTTTACCACAACGGCGCGTCCGAGACGGCGATCCGCGAAGCCCTCGTAAAACGTCATCCGAGGAACAGCTTCCTGCTCGTGTCAAAGTTCCCCACGTTCCAAATGCCTGCGGAAAGCAGTGTGGAAGCGATTTTCAACGAACAACTTGAAAAGTGCGGCGTGGAATTCTTTGACTACTATCTGCTACACAACCTCAATCGCTATCTCTACGACGCGGAAGTGAAAACCTGTCACTTGTTCGACTACATGAAGAAGTGGAAGCAACAGGGAAAGATACGCCACATTGCATTCTCTTACCACGACGACGCCGAGCACCTCGATCAAATTCTCACAGAACACCCCGAGGTGGATGCCGTGCAGATCGTTTTGAACTATTACGATTGGGAAGAGCCGTTCATTCAGTCGAAAAAGTGCTACGAGGTCATACGTAAACACGGCAAACAAGTCATCGTCATGGAACCCGTCAAGGGCGGTGCGCTTGCCCGCGTCCCGTCGGGCGCGGAGCATATCCTCAAAGATATCGACAAAGACGCTTCCCCCGCGAGCTTTGCGATAAGGTTTGCCGCCTCGCGCGAGGGCGTGCTCGTCGTCCTCTCCGGCATGAGCAATCTTTCGCAGGTCGAAGAAAACACGGGCTATATGCGGGACTTCAAGCCCTTGAATGAGGCGGAAGAGTTCGCCTTGAAAGAGGTCAAAGCCGAGTACCAAAAAACATGGAGGTATCAATGCGAGAATTGGGCGGCATTGGACGATAACGCTTACGGTGTGCCGATTTCGGGTATCATCCGAGCATATAACAGTATGTTCATCCAGCCCGATCCCTTTTTCAGCGCAGAGCTCAATTACTATAAAAGTTTCCGCTCCGCCTACGATCTTGCCTTTGAAGCGGGAGATTACGCCGCGCAAACGGCGAAAATCGGCGCGGCGTTCGATGTGACTGCCGCTCTCAAAGAAGCCGTAAAAACGCAGTTTGAAAACAGCTTTCAATCCTATATGGATTGAGCAGAAGGCTTTCTGCGTTAAAGTTTATCCGATTGCCGAACAAAATTCAGAAAAGGAGAACAACTATGGAATATGTTAAATTAAACAATGGCGGAAAATGCCCCGTGATCGGGATCGGGACATACACGATCTCCCCCGCGGACGCAGAGATAAGTGTGCGGGAAGCCCTTAAAATGGGATACGAATGCGTGGATACCGCGGCGGCTTACGTCAACGAAAGGGCGTGCGGGCGCGGCATAATAGAGAGCAAAGTCCCGCGGGAGAAGGTGTTCCTCTCCACGAAACTTTGGCCCAGCGAGTATGAGAACCCCAATGCCGTCGAAGAAACATTGGAGCGGCTCCAAGCAGAGTATGTGGATCTTCTCTACATTCACCAACCCGCGGGGAATTGGCTTGCGGGATACAGGCTTCTCGAAAAGGCTTATAAAGAGGGAAAAGCGAGAGCGATCGGCATCTCCAATTTCGAGGGAAAATACCTCTATGAATTAGAGACGAAGTGGGAGATCGTGCCGCAGTTCATGCAGGCGGAAGCGCATCCGTATTTCCCGCAGGAAGAACTTTGCAAAACGCTCGAAAAATATGGCATCAGGCTCATGTCGTGGTATCCGCTCGGGCATGGCGACAAGTCCCTGCTCGGAGAGCCGATTTTCAAGAAACTTGCGGAAAAATACAACAAGACCCCTGCGCAGATCGTCTTGCGTTGGCATACGCAGATGGGGTTCGTCGTCATTCCCGGGAGCAAAAACGTGGAACACATTCGGGACAATTTGAACATTCTCGACTTCAAACTGACGGATGAGGATATGGCGGAAATTGCAAAGCTCAACAGGGGCGTGCGCTATTATCACCGCACCGACGAGCAACTTGAAGCGTTCGCCTCCTTCCGTCCGCATTATGAAAAGGCGTAATGCAGTGAATAGGAGGCGCAAGATATGAAAAATCTCATCGTCTATTTCTCCCGCAAGGGAGAGAACTATGTGAGCGGTGCGATCAAAACGCTCGAAAAAGGCAACACGGCGATCGTCGCCGAAAAGATCCAAGCGCTCACGGGCGGCGACCTTGTAGAGATCGTTCCCGAAAGAGAGTACAGTAGCAGTTATTACAAGTGCATTGAAGAAGCCAAAACCGAACTCCATGAAAACGCAAGGCCGAAATATCGTCCGCTCGATATCGACGTTGCGCAATATGAAAAAGTATTCCTCTGCTATCCGAATTGGTGGGGAACGATGCCGATGTGCGTATGCACCTTTTTGGAGGACTATGATCTTTCGGGCAAAAAGATCTTTCCCGTCTGCACCAACGAGGGAAGCGGCATGGGATCGAGCGTAAGAGATTTGAAACGGATCTGCAAAAATGCCGAGGTCGATGCGGGGCTTTCCATCCACGGTGCAGAGGCAACCGCAAGCATTGGTGCAATCAAAAAGTATTTGAACGGAGTGCTCTAAAAAATCCAAAAACGGCGAGGACGTTACCTCGCCGTTTTTATGATTCCTTTCGACGCCCGCTCGTTCGGCGGCGGGAGGTCGTATCCTTCAATCTTTGGGGGCGGCGGGATCGGGAGACCCCTCGGGAAAGGCCGCCGCATATTGTTCGAGCTGGATAAAGTACGGATCTTCGGAGAAATCGCGCGGGCGGGTGTATTCGCCCCCCAGAGCCTCGATGGCAAACTTGAGTTCGCGGTATTCGAGATAGTTGACGTCCTCCCTGTCGATGACGGCAAGAAGGTCGCCGAGGGCGCGGGGATCGCCGTAGGCCGCGAGATAGCCCGCGCGGACGGGAAGTTCGCCGTCGCTCTCGCGGAAGGCGGCAAGCAGGACATCGAATACTTCGTCGGAACGCTCCTTCACGCGGGAAAGAAGATCGAGCATGAGCTCCTTGCGGACGCCCTTTTTACAGAGCGCGAGCGTCTCTTCTTTCACGGCGTCGGCATTCTCCTTGAGCGCGTCGCACACGGCCTCCGCGACGCCTTCGTCCGTCTTTTCGTCTTCGAGAAGGCGGAAATATGCGCCGAAAGCCTCCCCGTTTGCACCGAGCAGGTTGACGGCCAGCGTCGTTAAGGCGGGATCGTGTGCCTCGAGAAGGGGCAGAAGCACCTTGGGCGGACGGGCGCCGAGCTCGCGGCACAAAAAGTCGGAGACGGGAACCCTCTCCTCTTTATACCGTTTGAGAAGGGCGATGAGCTCCCCGTCCGCCATGGCCGCAAAGTAGCCCTTGGGCGTGTTCTTGATGCGCGCGATATAGGTATCGCCGAATTCGCGGTAGAGCCTCGGGATGATCTCCTCCCACTCTTCCTCGGTATGTTTGCCCTTCAAACGGCGCATGTACTCTGTAAGTTTCTCCTCAAAGAGCCCGTCGAAATCAATGATCTTTTCCATCTTTCCCCCTACATCATATAATCGAGAATGCGCTGGGCGACGATCCTATCGGCATCGAAGAGGGCGCAGACGGCGGCAAAGGAATGTTCCCCCTTGCGCATGCGCGCCTCGCGGTAGATGGCCGCGGCGAGGGCGCTCCTCTCGTCGAAGAGTTCCCATGCGCCCGCATCGGAGAGGGCGAAATACAGATCCTCCCCCGCGGCGCAGATCTTGCGCTCGTATTCCTCGCCGAGCATCGCATATTTGGAATAGACGTCGGCAAAGGCCTGTAGGAAAGCCCCGCCCTTCCTCTTTCCGATCTCGATCTCGTGCATGAAAAATTCTTTATAGAGATTGCATACGACGATGCCGAAGGAGTTATCCTCGTTGCGGCAAACGAGGTCGTGCAGTATGGAGAATTTTACGATCTCGTCGCCCTCGCAATTGAGGAGGACGGCGCGGATGAGAGCGTCGGCGCGGAAGCGCACGGCCACTTTTGAGGCGAGGAGTTGCAACTTCTCGTCCCGTCCCTCCATCTCGTCGAAGGCGAGGCGGAAGTTCTCCTTGAACTCCCCGCTCCCCGCGGCCTCTTCGCCCTCCTTCTCATCCATGGCGTTGAGCTCCAGAAAGTAGGAGGCAACGCTCCTGTATTTCTCTTCGGGCAGGCGGTAGAAATATCCGATCTTGATCGTTCCGCCCTCGTCGCGCACACGGCGCATGTTCTCGAGGTAAAAGGCGGCGACGGCCTTGCGCGGATAGAGCAAGGTCAGCAGCTCCAAAGAGGCGATCGCGCCCTCTATATCCCCGACATGGTATGCCGCAACGGCGTGGAACCACAGCACGTTCTCATCGTAGGGAAGGCGCTCTTTCAACAGTTCGAGCTTCTCCTTCGCGGGAGCGTCGAGCCCCGTTTCGCACAGAGCCGTCGCGATGCGGTAGAGGTCGTCGGTGGAATCCGATCGGATCTCTGCGAGCCTTGCGGCGATCTCCTTCGCCTCCTCCTGCCGCTCCTCGGCGCCGAGCACGGCGCAATAGGTGGTGAGCACCTGCACGTTCTCGGGGAATTTTTCGACGAGCGTGCGGCACTGCTCCTCCGCCTCCTTCTCCTCCCCCATCATGAGGGTGCACATGGCGGCGAGCCCCTGCGCGGAAGGATAGTCGGCGCAATCTTCGTCCAATGCGAGAAAGGCGCGCCGCGCCCCCTCGAGGTCTCCCCCGCGCAGAAGGGTCAGCCCCGCGGCGATCGCCTCGGGATCGCCCAGCGTCTCCCCCTCGGAATAGACGAGACGGAGATCGGGCTTTTCGGAACGGGGCTCGAAGAAGTCGTCGGGATCTTCCTCCGCGGCGCCGTCTGCGGAGAGGACGCGGTGATAGTAGATGCCCGATTGCAACTCGTTGCCCATGTTCATAAAACAGACGGCAAGCCCTTCGTAGCCTTCGGAGAAATCGGCCTCGTTGCAGGTATCGAGAAAGCGGAACCACGCGTCGGCGGCGAGCCCCCACAGCTCGAGCGCTTCATAGACGTCGGCATAGACGGCATAGGCGTCGGCAAGGGGTTCGTTCATCTCCTCGCGTTTATTTAAGATCTTGAGCGTGCCGAAATAATCCCCCTCGCCGAGGCGTTTTTCCGCACTCTCGAGCAGGAATTCATCGTCAAATCGAAGTCGGCTCGTGTTGTTTTTCATGCTTCCCCTCTTTCGGAAAAGATGGCTTTCACGTCTTCCCGCGTGAAATCGTACGCAGTGTTGCAGTAGTGGCAATATACGGAGATCTTGCCCTGTTCGCGCAGAATATCCTCCGCCTCCCGCTCGCCGAGCGAGAGAATGAGGGAGGAGATGCGCTCCCGCGAACAGCGGCATTGGAAGGAGACGGTACGCTCATCTACGTTTGCACCGCCCGAGAGCCCTCTCATGACCCCCTCCGCCCCCTCTTCGGCGATTGCCGAGGAGATGTGCGAAAACTTCCCGATCGCCCCTTCTACATAGGAGATGCTCTCCTCCGAGGCCCCGGGAAGGGGTTGGAAAAATATGCCGCCCGCGCCGATACAGCCGCCGTCCGCGGCGATCTTCACGCCGAGAGCGAGCGCGGTGGGGCGCTGTTCGCTCGTGAGGAAATAGGCGGAAAAATCCTCCGCGATCTCACCCGAGACGAGCGCGCTCGTCCCCACAAAGGGAATGCCGTCGCCGTCGTCGCGGATGACGGTGAGCGTCCCCGTGCGGCCCACGAAGCCGCCCACATCCAGCTTGCGGTCCGCGCGCGGGGGAAGGGAGACTTCGGGGTGTTCGACAAATCCGCGAAGGCGGAGCGCACCGTCTCCCGCGACGCAGATCTTCCCCCCCGCTCCTCCGCCGTTGACTGTGACCGAGAGCGAACTTTTTTCCTCTTTCAACCAACTGCAAAGGTATGCCGTCGCAGACATGGTACGCCCCAATGCCGCCGCGGCGACGGGCGTAAGATGATGGCGGCGGATTGCTTCGCCGACGACGGCCGTCATATCGCAGACGGCAAGGGAGACCTCCCCGCCGCATATGAGCGTCTTTAAGAGCTTGCTGTTCTTCTGCATATGAAATTCAACCTGTCCGAAAGGAGCTTGTCTTCGCCGAGGTGCCCCTCGACCTTCAAGATCGAAAAGCCCGCCTCAAGAAGCGATGCCGCGATCTCCTCTTCCCTGTGGATATATTGGGTATGTCTCTCGTCGTAGCGGGAAAATCGCCCATCCTTTTCCTTGACAAAGAGGGTCGCATCGAGTTCCACGCGGTCTTCAAAGAGCTTGGAAAAGCAGAGATATGTCACGTCGTCGCGGTCGTCGGCGAACATATTATTTGCAACTTTCCCCTTTAGCTTGCGCGCAGAGCTCACATCGAACCAAAAGATCCCGCCCTTTTTGAGGCAAGCCGCCGCATGCCCGAAGGCGGACGCAAGCGAGGCCGTCGGCATATAATTATAACAGTCGTTGGGCGAGAGGATGAAGTCGTACTTTTCAAAGGAGCGGAAGGTACGGGCGTCGGCCTGCAAGAAGCGGATGGCCAACCCCTCCCTTTCCGCGAGTTCCTCCCCCTTCGTGAGCATGGGAAGGGAGATGTCCGCCCCCGTCATTTCATAGCCTGCGCGGGAGAGCGCCCGCGAAAATGCGCCGCTTCCGCAACCGAGTTCGAGCCCCTTCTTCCCCGCGCCGAGGCGGGCGAGCCCTTCAATAAAATACTGCGACCATTTCGGATAGTCGCAGTCGTCGTTCAAGGTTTCAAACCATTCGGCGAGATGGTCGTAGGCTTGCGGCATATCGCCCCTCATCCCCTCTTCCCGCCCGTGAGGAGCTTGGGAGGTTTGGGAGGCTTGGCCGCCTTCTTCTTGCCCTTCGCCTTGCTCTTGGCCTCTGCCTCGCGGAGGGCGCGCTCGCGCTCCTCGAAGAGACGGTTATATTCCACATATTGGGGATCGTTCTTGTGCGCCTCGACATATTCGTCGATCTCGCGTTGCATGTTCGCCCTGCTCTCGCGGAGTTTTTTCAGATCCTCGCGGGAGAACTTCTCGGGGATGCGGTAGATCCCCGCCCCATCGTCGAGCGGGCGGAGAGGACGGGAGGCGAGATCGGATTTGCCGTGGGAGAAGATGAGGCGTTGCACGTCTTCCCGAGCCTCCGATACATCGCGCGGGGCGGCCTTCGTCTCCTCCTTCGCGGCGGGGACTTCGGGCGGGCTCACAAACCTATCGAACGCCCAATCGGCGTAGTCCATAAACACAAGGCAGGGATATGTGAACCCGAACAGCATGAAGACGAAGAGCCCTATAAGGCCGAAAAATCCCGAAGCGAAGAGCAGGAGGAAGATCGGCCAGAGCGCGGCCGCCGAAAAGAGCAACGTCTGCGGGAAGGTGCCGAACGCCATCACAAAGGCGTTCTTGAAGAGCGCCCAAGGTCCGAGTTTATAACTTGTCCCGATGGCGATCATCCAGAGACATACGACGGCGGAGAGCGCGACGAGGATATAGCCGATCACTTCCGAGGCGATGAGCCAGCCCGCCGTGGGGAGCCCTCTCGCCACGTAGTAATTTGCCATGTTGCCCGTATAGCGGGCGAGGAAGAGGATGACGGCGAAGATGAACGAGGCCTCGAGAACGCTCCAGATGCCCCGCTTGATCCCGCGCAGGAAATCTTTGAAGATAAAGATGCCGTCGGTGCGGATGAGGTTGCGCGTGAGATAGGCGGAACCCGCGATCCCGATGCCGCCGATGAGGAGGCTGGGAATGAGCAGGGCGAAAAAGATCAGATCGGAGCGCAGGATCATGTATTCGTAGACCCCCGTCACGTTGGGGACGACGGGATAGCCCACGCCCAGCCCCGAACCCCAAGGGCCGATGGTCTGCTGGCCGCCGATGCTGATCTTCCTGTAGAAGAGCACGACGAAGAGCGGGAGAAAGAAAAGGAAGGTGAGGAGGTTGACCAGAATGAGACGGCCGAATCTCCCCTTGAAAGTCTCCCAGAAAAGGCGTACGCGCCCCGAGGAATGGATGGTGCGAACGATGTCGCCCTCATATTCCTTCCCTTCCAGCCAGCGCGAGACGGCGCCTCTGCGTTTTTCTGCCATAGTTTACTCCGCAATAAGCCGAATTTCGGGGCGGCTTCCCGCCCCTATGCGCCATTATAACACAAGAAGAAATTTTTTTCAATGAAAAAACGGGTGAAAATGATTGATTTTTCTCATATGCTATGGTAAAATCTATTTTGCTAAAAAGAGGAGCGGCAGAACATCAGTACCCCGCGGGAGGGATGCGCAGGAAATTCCCGCGATCGCGAGGGGAAAGGGTATCGCCGCCGAAATGCGCCTTCCCCCTGCGCGGCGCGTTGGGTCTGCGGGAGAATACCCGCCTTCCTGTCACCTTCGGGTGAAGCGCTTTTTCGGCAATGTCTTTATGACCTTTCACGAGACGGCGCGCCCGCCTCGTTTTTATTTCGGAGAACGCCATGCAAAACAAAAAGTATCGCGTCGGGATCGTCGGTTCGACCGGCACCGTCGGACAAAAATTCGTCTCCCTGCTCGAAGGCCATCCTTGGTTCGAGCCTGCGATCTTGCTCGCAAGCGAAAAAAACGCGGGCAAACGCTACAAGGATGCGATGGAGGGCAGGTGGGGAAGTTCCTCCCCCATTCCCGCCTATGCGCAGGATATGATCCTCGAAGACGGGGCAAATATCGCCGCGCTCGCGGGGAGGGTGGACTTTGTCTTCTGCGCCGTCAACATGGAAAAGGGCGCGACGGCCGCCCTCGAAGAGGCCTATGCGCGCCATGAGATCCCCGTCGTCTCCAACAATTCCGCCCACCGCATGACGCCCGATGTCCCCATGATCATTCCCGAAGTCAACCCCGAGCACCTCTCCGTCATCGAGGCGCAGAGGCACAGGCTCGGCACAAAGCGGGGTTTTATCGCCGTCAAGAGCAACTGCTCCCTGCAATCCTATGTCCCCCTTCTTCATCCCTTGCAGGAGTTCGGGATCGAGAAGGTCGCCGTATGCACCTATCAGGCGATCTCCGGGGCGGGAAAGACGTTCGAGACGATGCCCGAGATTTCGGATAACCTCATCCCCTATATCGGGGGCGAGGAGGAAAAGAGCGAAAAAGAGCCCCTGAAGGTTTGGGGGAAGGTGGAAGGCGGGGTCATCGTAAGCGCGCAGAGCCCCCGCATCACGGCGCAGTGCGTGCGCGTGCCCGTCTCCGACGGCCACATGGCGGCGGTATCGGTCTCCTTCCGCAAAAAGCCCTCCAAAGAGGAGATCCTATCGGCATGGAAGAACTTTCGGGGAGAGCCCCAAACCCTTTGCCTCACCTCCGCCCCCAAACAATTTCTCCGTTATTTTGAGGAGGACGACCGCCCCCAGCCCAAACTCGACAGAATGCTCGAGTTCGGCATGGCGGTAACGGCTGGAAGGCTGAGAGAAGACCCCGTGTTCGATTGGAAATTCATCGGACTTTCGCACAACACCCTGCGGGGCGCGGCGGGCGGAGGCGTGCTCCTCGCGGAACTCCTTGCCGCAAAGGGTTACTTCGATTGAGCAAATACCACCTCACTCCTCATACACTAACGATAAGGAGAGATTTATGACAGGATTTTTGCACGGATGCGTCACCGCGATGGTGACCCCTTTCACCCGCTCGGGCGTGGACCGCGAGAGCCTCGGCGAGATGATCGAATACCAGATCGCAAGCGGCGTGGAAGGGCTCTGCTTCCTCGGTACGACGGGCGAGCCCGCCACCATGTCTGAAAGAGAGCGTATCGAAACGCTCTCCTTCGCTATAAAAAAAGTTGCAGGAAGGGTGAAGGTCATCGCGGGGACGGGGAGCAATTCCACGGCACAAGCGGCGGCAAATTCCCGCCGTGCGGCGCGGCTGGGGGCAGACGGCGTGCTCGTCATCACCCCCTATTATAATAAGTGTACGCAGGCGGGCCTCGTAGCCCACTACGAAAAGGTGTGCGAAGCGGCACAGATCCCCGTCATCGCCTACCATGTCCCCTCGCGCACGGGCGTAACCATGCTCCCCGAGACGGCGGAAAGGCTCTCCGCGATCCCCAACTTTGCAGGCATCAAGGAGGCGAGCGGGGATATGGTCCTCGCGCTCGATATTCTGCGCCGCGTGCGGGGAAAATGCGACGTATATTCGGGAGAAGATCTTCTCAACTTCCCCATTCTCTGCGCGGGCGGGGCGGGGATCTTTTCCGTCCTCTCCAATATTGCCCCGCGGGAAGTATGCGCGCTTGTCAAAGCGGTAGGCGGACGCAAGCTATTTACGGCAAACAGGCTCGCAGATAAGCTCTTCCCCCTCACAAAGGCGCTCTTTTCGGAGGTCAACCCCATTCCCGTAAAGGAGGCGTTGAACCTTCTGGGCTTCCGCGCAGGCGCGCCGCGCGCCCCTCTTACCTCTTTGGAGGAGGAACACCGCGAAATTTTGAAAGCGGAGATGATAAAATTCGGGCTCGGGGTGAAGGCATGAAGATCATTTTGTGCGGCGCATGCGGCAGGATGGGCGGCGAGGTGACGCGGCTCTGCGAGGAACGGGGCGAGACCGTCGTCTGCGGCGTGGATATTTCCCCCAAGCCCGTCCCCTATCCCCTCTATCCCTCCTTTGAAAAGGTGAAGGAAGAGGCGGACGTCATCATCGATTTTTCCTCGGCGGCGGGGCTAAAAGAGCGGCTTCTGTTTGCGGAGATACGCCGCCTCCCCATCTTGCTCGCGGCGACGGGGTATTCGGCGGAGGACGAGGCGCTCGTCAAAGAATTTTCGGCGCGCATCCCCATCTTCAAGACGGGGAATTTGTCGCTCGGCGTCAATCTTCTGGAGCTCCTTGTGAAGAAGGCGGCAAAGACGCTCGGGAGCGGCTTCGATATCGAGATCGTGGAGAGGCACCACAGCGGGAAGAAGGACGCCCCCTCGGGCACCGCGCTCATGCTCGCAAAGGCGGCGCAGGAAGGGCGCGGAGATGTTTCCGAGCGGGTCTATGGCCGACATGGTATGGTCGGAGCGCGTCAGAAGGGCGAGATCGGCATTCATGCCGTGCGGGGCGGAAACGTCGTCGGCGAGCATGAAGTTGGCTTCTACGGCGAAGACGAGATCGTCATCCTCTCCCACTCGGCACGAAGCCGCAGGGTGTTCGCAAACGGCGCTCTTTGCGCGGCCAAGTGGCTTCTCGGAAGGGAGGCGGGGCTTTATGATATGGACGACCTCCTCTTTGACCTTACGCCGTAAAAAAAAGAAAATCTTTTTTGAAATTTACAAAATCCGCGCATTATCGCTTGACGAAATGCACGGATTTTACTATACTAAATAGGTAATTGAATTGCTGGTGTAGCTACTTCGCCTACGGCTCGTGCCGCGCTTCGTCGAAAGTAGTGCGCGCGGGGCAGCAGGTTCGCACGCGAAAAGCAATTCGTTTCACAGAGTATGCTGGTGTAGCTCAGCAGGTAGAGCGCGTCCTTGGTAAGGAGAAACAAGGCAAAAATTTCTCTCAAAAACTCAATCGCAAAAACGAACGAAAATCGTTCATGCTGCTATGGCTCAGCAGGTAGAGCACGTCCTTGGTAAGGACGAGGTCACCGGTTCAAATCCGGTTAGCAGCTCCAAAAGGAAAAACCGCTAAATATGGCGGTTTTTCTTATGTTTTGGCACAATATCTTGATTCCGCAAAAAGTGTTTGCTGAAAAGGAGGAGAGCCTGTTTGCTATTTGTTTGCTATTTGTTTGCTATTTTTTCGCCCTCTTTCGAGGCTCGTTGCTGAAAAATCGGCTTCATTTTCTCCCGCCTGTCCCGAACGATTTTGGACTGCCCGAAACTGCCTTCTTCTCGCTCGGTAGCAAACAGTAGCAAACACTTTCGCGGTTACATTTCGTAATCTTTCTTCTTCTGAGCCTCTCCGATAACTTCGAGAAGTTCTTCCAAAGAGGACACCCCGAATTCGTCCATGAAGCGCGCAACTCGGCTTTCGAGCGTTTCCTGCGGTTCGTCGGACTTCTCTTTCTCGTCCGATCGTTCGGGCTTGACGTCGGATTCTTGCCCGCGCGCGGAATATCTCTCGTCGAAAACGTTCACGGCTTTCTGTAAATATTTGTTGGTCGTCGCGGTGTTGTAGATCATCGTCGTTTCCACTTTCTTGTGTCCCATAAGCATTTGAATGACTTTCGGATTCTCCTGCGCCTCGAAAAGCGTGTTGGAGAATGTATGCCGCAACTTGTAGAAGTGAATGCCCGCTTTGTCCAGACCGTGCTTTTTCAAAAGCCGATTGAACATATGCCGCGTCCCGTGGTAGGTCCGCATAGCGCCTTCGTTCGTGCCGAAAATAAAATCGTCGGGTTTGCCGAGAGGCGCGCCCGTCAGGAGTTCTTGCATGACGCGAAGTTTCTTCCATTCGCACAGCGCGTTGTAAAGCAATTCGGGAATTGGCAATACGCGAACGCTGCCGGCAGTTTTCGTCTTTCCGACGACATATGTACGCTTCAATACGTTCCCGTTCTCGTCACAAGTCGGTTCTACCGTCTGCGCGCGAAGCACCGACAGCGTTTTGTCTTTCTCGTTGAAATCCTTCCATTTCAGGCTCAACACTTCGCCTATGCGCAATCCCGCCAGCATGGACGTAAGGCAAAGCGGCTTGAACAGCGGGCTTGTGTTGATCGCCGCAAGAAACTTGTCTCGCAGTTCTTCGGGGATCGCCTTGTATTCTTGTTCTTCCGCCTGCTCCGCTGTCTTGCGCTCTCTCGCTTGCAGTCTGACTTTATCCACGGGGTTTTTGACCACTATTTCCTCGTCCACGCAATAATCGAAATATTGTCCGAGTTGGTACTTGATATGCTTTACCGTGTCAAGCGTATAGCCGTCGTCGAGCATACCGCCGAGAAAGTCCTGTAACAGATTCGTCGAAACGTCTTGCGGCAAGTATTCGCCCATAAAGGGGTAAATGTACCTCTTGGCATTCATCAGATATTTCTCGAACGTGCGAGGCGCGACGGTCCGCCGCTTGTACTTCATTAGCCAGAATTGCATATGCTTTTCAAGCGCCATGTCTTGCTTGATAATTTGCTTCCGCGCTCCGCCTTTGGGCAAATAGAGCGCGAGATTCGCCACGACTTCCGCCCGCGTCTTGCCCGAAACGGCTTTTCGGATCTGCTTGCCGCTTTCGTCGTAGCCGATTGTCGCTTGTGCCACCCAAAGCCCGCGCTTGTTCTGATAAACGCTGCCCTCGTTGTTGCTGCGTTTCGCAGCCGCCTTTTTACGCGCCATAAGGTAAGTCCTCCGCCGAATGATCGTTCATTTGCCAAGCGACGAAATTGAGAATGCTCACCACTTGCCGCTTGCCCACCGTCGTAACGGGAAATCTTCGGCTGCGCATAAGCGCGCGAACGTTGTCCCTGCCAAGCCCCGTAATTTTGATAATGTCGTCGCAGTCCAGAAAGGATTTTCCGAATTGCTGTGAAAGCCTTTTTACCTCGTCCGCAATCAGTTGCTCGACTTTCAGTTCGGTTTCTTTGTTGTAACGCTTCAATTTTGCTCCTCCCAAAATAGATAAAGAAAGACAAGCCCGCGCTGTCGCTTATCCAAAGAAATCGGGTATCCCGATTGTCTTTATTGTGGGGGAGACGGCAAAGTGAGTCTCGCCCTTATCCTGTTCAAAAAAATTGCCCGTTTTCGCCCGTTCTGAGGCAGTTTCTCTTTGCCCGTCCGTTTCTTTGCAAAAAGTTCCCTCTATATATCCATTGACAAAAACAGCCCGAAATCGGGGGTATTGACAAAAAATTTTTCTTTCGTCAAAAGTCCCTCCATATATCCGTTGACAAAATAAGGGCAAAATCGGACCTATTCCGAAAAATTTTTTATGTTCATTTCTAAAAATGTAATCGAAGCACAGAAGAACGCTATAACTAACATTCTCGGAAGTATCGATAAA